>JAJFJD010000032.1 GCA_021774335.1 Alphaproteobacteria bacterium | reverse complement strand
CGATTTCGAGACGGCAACCAGTCACACGGTCACCGTCCAGGCCACCTCGACGGACGGGTCGACGTCGACCGAGACCTTCACGATCAACCTCACCGACGATACGTCGGAGGCCGTCGTTGGTCCGGTGACGGACAGCGACGGCACGGCGAACACGATCTCCGAGAGTGTTGCCGATGGGACGTCGGTTGGCCTCACGGGTTTGGCGACGGATGCGGATGCGACTGACACGGTGACCTATAGCCTGACGGATAACGCGGGCGGCCGTTTTGCCATCGATACGAACACGGGTGTTGTTACCGTCGCGGATACGTCGCTGCTCGATTTCGAGACGGCGACGAGCCATACGGTGACGGTCCAGGCGACCTCGACCGACGGATCGACAAGCACCGAGACGTTCACCATCAACCTGACGGACGATACATCGGAAGCCGCGGTCGGTCCGGTGACCGACAGCGACGGTATCGCGAATACGATCAGTGAATCTATTGCGAACGGCAGCGCCGTTGGTCTCACGGGGCTGGCAACGGACGCCGATGCGACCGACACGGTGACCTACAGCCTGACAGATAATGCGGGCGGGCGTTTCGCGATCGACATGAACACTGGTGTTGTTACCGTCGCGGATACGTCCTTGTTGGATTTCGAGACGGCGACGAGCCATACGGTCACAGTGCAGGCGACCTCGACGGACGGGTCAACCAGTACCGAGACGTTCACGATCAATCTGACGGACGATTCGTCGGAGGCGGCGGTCGGTCCGGTGACGGACAGCGACGGCACGGCTAATACGATCAGTGAATCGGTTGCGAATGGCGCGGCCGTTGGCCTCACGGGCCTGGCGACGGACGCGGATGCGACCGACACGGTGACCTATAGCCTGACCGACAACGCCGGTGGACGCTTCGCCATCGACACGAACACGGGCGTCGTGACAGTTGCGGATACGTCGCTGCTCGACTTCGAGACTGCGACGAGCCACACCGTGACGGTGCAGGCCATGTCCACGGACGGGTCGACGAGCACCGAGACGTTCACCATCAATCTGACCGACGACACGTCGGAGGCGGCGGTCGGTCCGGTGACGGACAGCGACGGCACGGCGAACACGATCAGTGAAT
Source organism: Alphaproteobacteria bacterium (assembly GCA_021774335.1). Lineage (GTDB taxonomy): Bacteria > Pseudomonadota > Alphaproteobacteria > UBA8366 > UBA8366 > JAJFJD01. The sequence continues at coordinate 1,433 of JAJFJD010000032.1, read as the reverse complement.
CGGTTGCCAACGGTTCAGCGGTTGGCCTGACGGGTCTGGCGACGGATGCGGATGCGACTGACACCGTTACCTATAGTCTGACGGACAACGCGGGCGGCCGTTTTGCCATCGATACGAACTCGGGTGTTGTTACCGTCGCGGATACGTCCTTGTTGGATTTCGAGACGGCGACGAGCCATACGGTCACAGTGCAGGCGACCTCGACGGACGGGTCGACCTCGACCGAGACGTTTACGATCAACCTCACCGACGATACGTCGGAAGCTGCGGTCGGTCCGGTGACCGACAGCGACGGCACGGCAAACACGATTTCCGAGAGTGTTGCGGACGGTGCGTCCGTTGGTCTCACAGGTCTGGCGACGGATGCCGATGCGACTGACACCGTTACCTATAGTCTGACGGACAACGCGGGCGGTCGCTTCGCCATCGATACCAATACGGGTGTCGTGACGGTTGCGGATACATCGCTGCTCGATTTCGAGACGGCGACGAGCCACACGGTGACGGTGCAGGCGACCTCGACCGACGGATCGACAAGCACCGAGACGTTCACGATCAATCTGACGGACGATACGTCGGAGGCGGCGGTCGGTCCGGTGACGGACAGCGACGGCACGGCGAATGTGATCAGTGAATCGGTTGCCGACGGCACGGCGGTCGGCCTTACGGGCCTGGCGACGGATGCCGATGCCACCGATACAGTCACCTACAGCCTGACCGACAACGCGGGAGGTCGGTTCGCGATCGATACCAACACCGGTGTCGTGACGGTTGCCGATACGTCGCTGCTCGACTTCGAGACGGCGACCAGTCATGCCGTCACGGTCCAGGCCACCTCGACGGACGGGTCCACCTCGATCGAGACCTTCACGATCAACCTAACCGACGATACGTCGGAAGCGGCGGTTGGTCCGGTCACCGATAGCGACGGTACGGCGAACACGATCTCCGAGAGTGTTGCGGACGGTACGGCGGTCGGCCTGACAGGCCTGGCGACGGACGCGGATGCGACTGACACGGTGACTTACTCGTTGACGGACAATGCCGGCGGTCGCTTCACTATCGATACTAATACCGGCGTTGTAACGGTGGCAGACACCTCGTTGCTCGACTTCGAGACGGCGACCAATCATACGGTGACAGTGCAGGCGGTCTCGACCGACGGATCGACGAGCACCGAGACTTTCACGATCAACCTCACCGACGACACGTCGGAAGCGGCGGTCGGGCCGGTGACGGACAGCGACGGTACGGCGAACACGATCTCCGAGAGTGTTGCGGACGGTACGTCGGTTGGCCTTACGGGTCTGGCGACAGACGCGGATGCGACCGACACGGTGACCTACAGCCTGACCGACAACGCCGGTGGACGCTTCGCGATCGATACGAACACCGGTGTTGTGACAGTGGCGGATACCACGCTCCTCGACTTC
>JAJFJD010000031.1 GCA_021774335.1 Alphaproteobacteria bacterium | reverse complement strand
GGTCGATGGTCTAAAGCGTATACCTAGGGTGCGGCCTTACCTGGTCCACAGCAGCGAAATCAAAACGTTCCTTGAACGCCGCCAAAATGCACGGCGGCACCCCTGCGCCCCGAATGAGGTTTTTTGTCTCCGCTGCCGCCTTCCTCGAGCTCCACAACCGGGAACGGGAACTGTCGAGCTTTTACCGAATACGGCACTCCGTTTCAGGGCGGAATGCGCCACCTGTGCGGGCAAGATAATGAAGACGATAAGCCGCGCAGACTGGTCAATTAATCACCCGCTTGCCGCTCTTCTTCGCGATGCGCCAGAGCAACATAGTGGAGTGCGCTCCTAGCCTCCTGAATGTTCACCTGGAATAGGACGATAGATATGACCGGATACAACCCTGAAAATGAGCGTGTCAAAAAGCAATACGAAGAAGCCCTTCTGCATGGCCGACACCGCGCACCCCGGACCGTGGAAGCAGTTTGGAAGGCAATAAATCTGTTCGAACAATTCACAGATCAAGCAAGCTTCAAAAGTTTCGGCACGGAACAGGCCAAGGGGTTTAAGCGTTGGCTCACCAAACAGAATAGCGCCAAGGGTCAACCGCTCAGTCTGTCCACCGTCCGTTCGACCTTGGCAAATATCAGGGACTTCTTTTCCTGGTTGGTGACGCATCCGCAATACACAAAAAGGGTCGATGGCCGTGGAATCGATTATCTGCGTCTGTCCGATAACGAAGACCGCGCCGGGCGGGCGACCCGTGAGAAAATTCCGCCGACCGTAAATGAAGTGCGAAGCGTTCTGGAAACCATGCCCCATGAAACCGACGTTGAAAAACGCGACCGGGCTATAATCGCGTTCATTCTAATCACCGGCGTACGAGATGGCGCGTTGATCAGCCTCAAACACAAAGATGTGGATTTGGACAAAAGGGAAGTATGGCAAGACCCAAAGCACGTCAAAACCAAGAACCGCAAAGGCATTACGTCTCAGTTCATCCCCATTGATAGCTTCGCCACCGAAATCGTACTGCAATGGCTCGCCTATTCACGGGACGAGCTCGGTATGAAACCGGACGAACCGCTTTTTCCTAAGCAACGGGTGGTAAACAATCCGGTCAAGTTGACGTTTGAAGCTTGTGGTCTCTCGACGAACCACTGGGCCAACGCAACGCCTGTGCGTGAAATCTTCCACAAAGCGTTCGTCGCCGCAGGATTGCCGAAATGCCAACCTCACACGGTTCGCAATACCATCACAATTTGGGGCCTGGAGAACTGCTCCCAGCTTCAATTTAAGGCGCTCAGCCAGAGTCTGGGCCACGACCACGCCATGACGACTTATAACTCATATGGGAACTTGCGGCATTATGACGTGCGCAAAGCATTTGCTGCAATTGGTGAACGCAGCCGGGACCTAGAGCACCTACCGACAAAAGCCTTGCTGGCGGAACTCACAAAAAGAAGCAATTGACGTGCGACGGGTTAAAACACCCTGAAATCGCTTTTATATGGGGGCTAATTGGGGGGCTAGTAGAGAAAATAATTTATCAATAAATTGACATAAAACGTTTTTATTAACAAAAATGGCGGAGGGAGGGGGAATCGAACCCCCGCAACGGTGTTAACCGTTGACGGATTAGCAATCCGCTGCATTACCGCTCTGCCATCCCTCCGCAGGATGTCCGGCCGCCAGGACGGCGGCGGGGCCAGTGGGCAAGCGATGTAACGCGCCGCCCCGTTCCTGTCAATGATCGGTGTTGGTCACGGGCCGAAAATCGGCGGTTTTTCCGCTATTTCCGCCATTCTCTCCCGATCGAGCCTACCCCATCGGCTGGCCGCGCAGCGTGGTGCGCCAGAGGTATCTCCGGTCCGGCAGTTCGTAATCGGCGATGGCGAGATGCTGGGTCGGCAGGTTATCCCACATGACCACGTCGCCGACCCGCCATTTGTGGCGGTAGACCCGCGACGCGTCGCTGCAATAGGACAACAGCTCCTTTAGCAGCGCCTGCCCCTCCTCCGCCGGCATGTCGAGGATTCCGGCGGTCTGCCCCTCGTTCACATAAAGAATTTTGCGGCCGGTCACCGGGTGGCGCTGCACGATGTGGTGCACGCATTCCGGCGCCTTTGTCTTGGCCTCGTCGGACAGCACTGCCTCCGCGTCGCCGTCGGCGACCAGCTTCTTGTGCCGGTGGTCGAGGCTGTAGAGCGCCGAAAGGCCGTCTATGCGCGCCTTGGTGTCATCGGGCAGCGCGTCATAGGCCGCGGCACTGCTGGCGAACAGGGTATCGCCCAGCGGTTCGCCGTCCTTATGCGGAATCTCGATGGCGTAGAGGATCGAGCCCTTGCTCGGCACCGCCATGTAAGACAGGTCGGTGTGCCAGTAGCGTCCGGCATCGTAGATGCCGATATGCTCACCGTTTTCCTTCACGTTGGAAACGATCAGGATTTCCGGATGTTTTGGGTGATTGTACTGGCTGAGGACATGCGCCTCGAGGTCGCCGAAACGGCGGCTGAAGCGCAACTGCTGATCCTCGGTGAGGTTCTGGTCGCGGAACACCAGCACCGAATGTTCGGCCAACGCAGCCTCGATCGTCCGGAAGGATTCACCGTCCAAGTCCTGCGCCAGATCGACGTTTTGAACCTCGGCACCAATCGGCGCGTCCATCGGGCGTATAGTGACGGTCATCGCCGTTCCTCCTGCCATTTGTTTATTCAGTAGCCCATGATACGGATTTCTGGTTGTTTAGCGCAATTGCCGGCCCGCCGCATCGCCCTGCCGGAACGGCAGGCCGCCGCCTTCCCCCACCTATTTCAAACAGGGAAAATCCATGCGCCGCGAGTCCCCGACGCCTATGATTGCGCGGCACACCGCACTGCATAGGGCACAGGCCGTGGACACGCGCAGAAACCGGACCAAACGCGTCGGTCCCGCCACCGCCGGACAAGGGCATGGACGCCGCCGGACCTGACGCCATTACGCCTGGCCGCCGTTTCGTCCTGACGGTGGGGCTGATGCTGGCCACCGGGCTGCAGTTCATGGACGGCACGGTGGTGGCCATCGTGCTGAACCACATGCAAGGCAGCCTGTCGGCAACGCGCGACCAGATTTCCTGGGTTGCCACCGCATATCTGGTCACGGCGGCGATGTTCATGCCGCTCGCTGGCTGGCTGGCGGGCTATATCGGACGGCGGCGTATGCTGCTGTTCGGTGTCTTGGTCTACGGCATCCTATCGGCGATCTGCGGTCTGACAGAAAGCCTGGAACAGCTCATCCCGGTCCGCGTGGTCCTGGGCCTGTGCGGCGCGATCCTGGTGCCGCTGTCGCAAGCGGCGATGCTGGACATCTACCCGCGCGAGAAGCACGGCATCGCGCTCGGCCTGTGGGGTGTGGCGACCACGCTCGGGCCGGCCATCGCCCCGCTCATGGCCGGCTACATGGCGGAGGTCTATAGCTGGCGCTACGCCTTCTATGCGGTGATGCCGTTCGGATTCGTGTCCTTCCTGATCATGCTGCCGTTGCTGCCCGAGGGCGAACGGCAGGAACGGCGGTTCGATTTCCTGGGCTTCTTCCTGCTCACCCTGTCGGTCGGCGCGCTGCAGCTCATGATCAACCGGGGCGAGCGCGAAGACTGGTTCGATTCGGCGGAGATCATCGTCTATGCCGCGCTTTCGATCGCCGGCATCTACATGTTCATCGTGCACACGAGCTTCGCCAAGCAACCGTTTCTCAACCTGACGCTTTTGCGGAACAAGAACTACCTAGCCGGGCTGATGCTGGTGGCGCTGTCGGGGCCGACGCAGTTCGCGACCGTGCTGATCATGCCTATCCTGGTGCAGGTGGTGTATGGCTATCCGATCATGACCACCGGCATCATCATGGCGCCGCGCGGGTTCGCCACGATCATCTCTATGGCGATGGCGGGATGGCTGACCACGCGGATGGACACGCGGGTGTTGATGATCTTCGGGTTTTTGATCTTGGTCGCGTCGAACTATGCGGTCGCGGTTTTCGGCACCGAGGTCGGCATGTGGGACGTGATCATCGCGTCCTTCGGCCAGGGATTCGGCATGGGCTTCACAATGGTGCCGCTCAGCGCCATCGCCTACTCGACGCTGACCCCGACGCAGCGGCCGGAAGCCGCCGCCCTGTTCAACCTGACGCGCGGCATGAGCGGCGCCATGGCGGTGGCGTTGCTCATCGCCGTACTGACCCGTTCCTCCCAGGTGACACGCAGCGATCTGGTCGGTTTCGTCACGCCCCTGCGCGAGGTGCTTCGGGACCCGACCACGTCGATCCTGTGGAACATCGAATCCCTGCGCGGGCTCGCGGCGCTGGACAATGAACTGTCGCGGCAAGCGCTGCTGGTCGCCTTCCAGAACAGTTTCCTGATCATGGTGGCGGTGCCGATCATGGGGATCGTGTTGACGTTGATGCTCGGCAAACAGAGGACGAGCTAACGCCCACACCGGACTGCCGGAAAAGATAAGGGCGCGCAGTTTTTCGCCGCGCGCCCGAACCGTTTAGCCAACTAGTCCTGCGGCTGCGCCACGAACCGCATATACGGTTTCGGCGCTTTCCAGCCGTCGGGATATTTCTTTTTCGCGTCCTCGTCGGACACGGTCGGGACGATGATCACGTCCTCTCCCTGGTTCCAGTTCACCGGCGTCGCGACCGCGTGCTTCGCGGTGAGCTGCACGGAGTCCAGAACGCGGAGGATTTCGTCGAAGTTGCGGCCCGTCGCCATCGGGTAGGAGATGACGAGCTTCACCTTCTTGTCCGGCCCGACGATGAAGACATTGCGCACTGTCTGGTTGTCGCCCGCCGTGCGGCCCTCGGAACTCGCGCCGGCATCGGCCGGCAGCATGCCATAGGCCTTGGCCACGGCCAGATCCTTGTCGCCGATCAGCGGGTAGTTCGGCCGATGGCCGGTCGCGTCCTCGATATCCTGCACCCAGCGCTCATGGTCACCGACCGGATCGACGCTGAGGCCCATGATCTTGCAGCCGCGCTTCTCGAATTCCGGCTTCATCTTCGCCATGTATCCAAGTTCGGTGGTGCAGACCGGGGTGAAATCCTTCGGGTGCGAAAACAGCACCGCCCAGGAATCGCCGACCCAATCGTGGAAACCAATCGTGCCGTCCGTCGTCTCGGCCTGAAAATCAGGCGCGGTTTCGCCAATTTGTAGCGTCATTGTTGTGCTCCCAATTGCCCATTGATGAGATCGTAAGCTGCCGGGGTAGCCCCTTCATGCATCGCGGATGACACCTGCCAATTTTAAATTGGAAGTGTTTCCCTAACCCGCAACCGGGCAGTTCGATCTTTAGCAAAAAAATATTACACGGAAATGTTGCGGCAATCGACATCACAAATGCGTTTGATCGGTTGCCGCCGCGTGCGCCGACGATGCTACAGTACACAGAAGAAACCGACAGTGCGGGAGGCACCATCATGGCAGCATATTTGATCGCGCAGATCAGGATTCACGATCTCGACACGTTCAAGAAATATCAGGCGGAAGTGCCAGCGACGATCGAACGGCACGGCGGCAGATATCTGGTGCGCGGCGGCGACGTGACCCCGCAGGAAGGGAATTGGACGCCCGACCGCATGGTCGTGCTGGAATTCCCCAACATGGCAACGCTGAAAAATTGGTACGACTCAGAGGACTATCAGGCGATCATCAAGTACCGCACCGACGCCGCCGACGGCGACATGATCTTCGTCGAAGGGATTTGAAGATCGTCGTGATTTAATGCGGCGTGCCCTCGTCGAACAGAGGCACGCGCGAATCGCGAAAGGGGATGATCAGGATCGCGCCGGCCGCGAAACCGCCGATATGCGCCCACCAGGCGACCTGTCCGCCGCCGCCGACCCAGACGCTGAAAATCTGGAAACCCAACCACAGCGCCAGCACGAAATAAGCCGACACATAGAGCGGGAACCATTTCAACACGATCACCAGCACCTTCACCCGCGGGTGCAGCACCATATAGGCGCCAAGAACGCCGGCCACCGCCCCGCTCGCGCCGATCGTCGGCGTCTGGAGATCGGGCAACATGAACGCATGCGCGAAACCCGCCGCCGCACCGCAGAGAAGATAGAACAGCAGAAACTTCCAGTGCCCCATCGAGTCTTCGATATTGTCGCCGAAGACCCACAGAAACAGCATGTTGCCCAGCAAATGCCACCAGTCGGCATGCAGGAATATCGACGTCAGCAACGTCAGCTCCGGCATGATCGGGAACAGCTTCGGGTCCAGATTGTCCGGCCCGACCAGCACCGACGGAATCACCCCGTAGACCAGCACAGCGCGCTCCACCATGACGGACGACAGACTGGCCTGCCATAGGAAGACCAACACGGTTACGACCATGATTCCGATCGTCATGAACTGAAACGGGATGATGCGCAGCGGATTCCGGTCGAAGACGGGGAGCAGCATGGCTATGGGTTCACGCGACCGCGGTTTCCGTGTCGTCACCGCGCGGCAGCTTGTCCCGGCCCCAGTTGATCAATCCGCCCGCGATCAATATCTCGATCTGCCGCGGGGTCAGTGCGTGCTCCACGGCGATTCCACCTTTGCCCTCAATGGCGAGCGTCAGGTTCTGACGATCCGGAAGCATGTCATGCACGCCGTCCAGCACGAGAACGTCGCCTTGCTCCAAACGGTCGTAGTCGGCCGGATCGGCGAAGGTCAACGGCAAAATTCCCGCATTGATCAGGTTCTGCCAGTAAATCCGCGCGAAGCTTTTGGCGAGCACGATCTTCGCGCCGAGATATTGCGGGCATAGCACCGCGTGGACCCGGCTTGACCCCTGACCGAAATTTTCGCTGCCCAGGATGACATGCCCCGATGTGTCCTTCACCGCCATGGCGCGCTCGGCAAAAGTCTCGTCGTCGCGCATGAGGGTGAATTCGGCGGTCTTCTGCACATTGCTGCGATAGGGCAGGATCTGCGCGCCCGCCGGCGCGATGGCATCGGTAGAGACATCGTCGCCGAGCTTGATCAAGATCGGCGCCGCGACGGCATCGGGATACGGGTCGATCAACGGCAGCGAAGATGTGTGCGATCCTTTTTCGATTGTAACCGAGCGCGCTTCGTCGAGCGGCGGCGGTGCAATCAGCGCCTTGTCGAGGCGGATCGGGTCTTTCGGCGGCATGACCTTGGGATAGGGCATATCCAGATCGCGCGGGTCGGTGATAACCCCGGTCAGCGCCGCGGCGGCCGCCGTTTCCGGACTGCACAGGAAGACCAAATCCTCTTTCACGCCGGACCGGCCGTCGAAGTTGCGCGGCGTCGTCCGCAGCGAGTTCTTGCCCGCCGCCGGCGACTGCCCCATGCCATGGCAACCATTGCAGCCGGCCTGATGCAAGCGCGCGCCCGCCTGAATGAGATTGGCGAGCAGTCCTTCGTTCATCAGGTTTGCCAGCATCTCGCGCGAACTCGGGTTGATGTCGAAGGACACCCCGGTCGCGACCTGGCGCCCCTCGAACATCTGCGCGGCGACAGCGAAATCCCGGTATCCCGGGTTGGCGGACGATCCGATATAGGCCTGATAGACCGGCTGGCCGGCAACCTCACGCACCGGCACCACATTGCCGGGGCTGGATGGCTTGGCGATCAGCGGCTCCAGGGTCGAGAGATCGATTTCCTCGTGCACGTCATAGGTCGCGCCTTCGTCGGCAAGAATTTCGGTCCAATCCTCCTCACGCCCGACCAGCCGCAAAAATTCCAGCGCGGCGCCGTCGGACGGGAAAACGCTGGTGGTGGCGCCCAGTTCCGCGCCCATATTGGCGATGACGTGCCGGTCCATGGCGCTCAGTCCGTCGAGGCCCGGCCCGTAATACTCGATCACCCGGCCCAGACCGCCGGTCACACCATGGCGGCGCAGCATTTCCAGAATCACATCCTTGGCGCTGACCCAGTCGGGCAGGCTGCCCGTCAGTTTTACGCCCCAGACTTCCGGCATGCGGATGTAGACCGGCATCCCGGCGAGCGACATGGCGACCTCGATGCTGCCGGTACCCATGCCGAACATCCCGAGCGACCCGGCGGCGCAGCTATGGCTGTCCGAGCCGAGCAATAGGGCGCCCGGCTTGCCGAGGCGCTCCATATGCACCGGGTGACTGATACCGTTGCCGGGCGGGCTGAAATACATCCCGAACCGCGCCGACGCCGTCCGCAGGAAGGTATGGTCATCCGCGTTCTTTGTATCGGTCTGCAGCAGGTTGTGATCCACATACTGACAGGCGGCATCGGTGCGCACCCGGTCGATCTCCATCGCCTCCAACGCAAGCATACTGAGCGTACCCAACGCGTCCTGCAGCAAGCCCTGGTCGACACGCAGACCGATTTCGGTGCCCGGCGTCATTTCGCCGGATACGAGATGTGCTTCGATCAATTTTTCCGCGACGTTGCGCGCCGTCTTTTTGGTCATTCCGTTCCTCCGTAATGCGCCGCTAGGCGTTCTGATGGGCCTTATATTGTGCGTCGCCGAACATCCATTTTTTCTCTTCGTCGGTCATCCCGGCGTTGGCTGGCCGTTGATGTTCGACAAGCACTTCGGCGCCGCGCTGTACCGCCGGGCGGTCAGCCACCGTATCGAACCACCGTTTGACATTCGCAAAATCATTAATGTCCTGCCCCTGCTTATGCAAATTGCGCAGCCATGGCCAGGTCGCGATGTCAGCGATGGTGTACGCATCGCCCGCCAGATAATCCGCCTCGCCGAGCCGCTTGTTGAGCACGCTGAGCAGCCGGCCCGCCTCCTTCGTATAGCGTTCGACCGCATAGGCGTGTTGCTCTTCAGAGTAGCCACGGAAATGATTGGCCTGCCCGAACATCGGCCCGACGCCACCCATCTGGAACATCAGCCATTGCATCGCGTGATAGCGCGGTTCCGCGGCGGTCGGCAGAAGATCGCTGCCGGTCTTCTCGGCAAGATAGAACAGGATCGCCCCGCTTTCGAACAGGCTCATCGGCCCACCGCCGGGCCCGTCCTGATCGATGATCGCCGGAATCCGGTGATTCGGGTTGATCTTCAGGAAATGCTCCTGAAATTGTTCGCCCCTGCCGATGGCAATGGGGTGCACGGTGTAGTCGAGTCCCACCTCCTCCAGCATGATGTGGACCTTATGTCCGTTCGGCGTCGGCCATGTGTAAACGTCGATCATGGGTACCCTCTTCCCTGGTCAAGACGGTGCGCGGCGAATTCTGGGATATACTTCTTCATCGCCGGACCTTGTACAAGCGCGCACCACGGAATGTGATCCGGCGAACATGTATCAAATTAGACTTGCCAGGAGAAAACCCATGCTGCCGTCCCTCGACCGATTTCCCTACTCGCCGATCCGCGAACGTCCCGATTTCACCTGGCCCGGCGGTAAGCGGGTCGCCGTCCATATCGCTATCAATCTCGAACATTTCATCTTCGGCGGCGGCGGGGTCAACCTGGACCGCGACACCGCACCGCCCAACCACCGCAGCTACCTGTGGCGCGAATACGGCAATCGGGTCGGCATCTGGCGGCTGCTGGACCTGTTCGACGAATTGGAAATCCCCATGGGCGTGATCGCCAACAGTGCGATCTACGAACATTGCCCGGACGTGATGGACGCCTTCCGCGCCCGCGGCGACGAAGTGATCGGCCACGGCAAGACGAACTCCAAGCCGCAGTCGGAAATGGAGGAAGCCGAGGAAAGCGCGATGATCGCCGAGGCGACGAAGATCATTACCGACGCCGAAGGCGCGATGCCGCTCGGCTGGCTCAGCCCGTACCTCATGCCGTCGAACGTGACGCCCGACCTGCTAAAGGAAGCGGGCTACACCTATTTCCTCGATTGGGGCCTGTGCGATGATCAACCTTTCTGGTCCCGCACGCGCGCCGGACCGCTGTTGAGCGTGCCCTATACCATCGAGTTGAACGATCAGCCGGCGATGATTTACCGACGTGACCGGCCCCGCGACTTTGCCGAAATGTCGATCGATCATGTCGACGAGCATATCCGCGGCGCGAAGTCCTTTTCGACCGTCTGCGTGATCTCGCTGCACAGCTTCATCGTCGGCCAGCCCTTCCGACTCGGGCATCTGCGGCGGGTGCTGGAACACATACAGACTCGAAAATCGGAGATTTGGCTAACCCGTCCCGGCGAAATCGCTAAACACTATATGGCGCTGCCAGACGAGGTTCAGTTGAAGGCCGAATGATCCAAAATATCAATAGATTGGAACATTTTCCTAAGGCGATGCCGCCGACGTGTGCACTGGATGAGCATGAGATATTTGTCGCATAACAATTCACCCGCCGAACCGCCTGGTGTAGTCTCGGGAGTTCGTGCCTAACCTTTCCGAGGGGAAGTTCCATCACTAAGCCCTTCACCGAGGACGAGCAGCAGCGCTTCCGCAACCTGCTCGAACTCGCGAACAGCAGCGCGTACCAAGGGGAACGCGACAACGCGATGGCCGCCGCCGAGCGGTTGGCCAAACGCCATGGCATGACAATCGAGGATGCCGCGGCCGGCGGCATGCAGGCGCCGCGTCCCGAATACGACCGGCAGAGCCCGAACGTCGCGCAAGAGCGCGAACTGGCGCGTGTGGTCCATCTGATGGACTACCAGATCCAGCTCGATAAAGCCCGCATCGCCGAGGCGACCGAGCGCGCAGTGGAGCGCGGGCTGAAGCTGGAACCGCATCCGACGAAGACTGCTCCTAAGCCGATCCGGAATTGGCAGACTTCCCGGAGCCAACAGCGCATGAACCCGCACCGGCACGCGCATGTGCTGCTGACGGAAACTTCGATGCCGATCGAAGAAATCGCCAACCTTACGGGGTTGGATGTCTACAAGATCGCGGGCATGAAACTGAAACTCCGCGAAGAGGGCAAAGGCCGCAAGGCCGGCTGACGCCGGCATCTATCGCTCACACTGTTTCCGGCTGTTTGCCCGACGGCGACGAGATTAGCGTCGTCTGATACGGGCTACTGTTTTCGCCTCCGTGGCGCGAAAGCCCAAAAGGGGAGCAGCATGTCGGACAAAATCATCGCCAACGTCGACCGATTGAACCGGTTGATGGACGAGAACGACCTCGCCGCCGTGGTGGCCCGGTCGGGACGCAACTTCACCTACCTCTCGGGGCTCGCCTATCCGGGCACTTTAGCGCGGCTGATGGACCTTACGGATTCCGACCGCGGCGTTATGGTGCTCTGGCCGCGCGAGGGCGAGCCAGTACTCATCGTAAACGCAACCGCCGCGGGGCTGGCCGCACGCGATTCGTGGATCGAACGCCAAGTCCTTTACGAAGGCTATGTGGAGTCGCCCTACGCGCGGCTGGCTGAGGTATTGCGGCAGGAGGGATTCGCTAACGCGCGCGTCGGCTTCGAGCATGACTATGTCAGCGCGCGGGACTGGTCCCTGGTGCAGGATTCGGTGCCCGGCCTCGACATGGTCGACTGCACCGCGATCATGGACCGCGTACGGTGGATCAAGACCGATGGGGAAATCGAGCGGCTTAAACGCGGCGCCGATTTGCTGGATGACGTTTACCTCGATGTATTTCCGCAACTACGGGTCGGCGACAGCGAACGGTCGGCCCACAGCCGGATCATCGCCGGGTGTCTAGACCGCGGCTGCAACTGGGCGCACGGCATCCTGAATGCCAGTCCCAATACGATCCCTTACGCCGGGGAAAGCGACGTCGTGTTTCAGGCCGGTGACGTCATGCGCACGGATTATGTCGCCTATCTCGACGGGTATCCGGGCCACCAATCGCGTAATCTCGTCTTCGGCGACCCGACGCAGGCACAACGGGACGAATACCGCGCGATCCGCGACATCTACCGTGGCTCGATCGACCAATGCCGGCCCGGCGCGCGGGTCGGCGACATCTACGACGCGACGGTCAAAGCCTTCACCGACGGCGGCTGGAAATTTGAATCGCTGTTGATCGGCCACAGCGTTGGCGCGTGGTGGCACCAGCAAGAGCCGATCCTGAGACGGGGCAGCGACATCGTATTGGAGGACGGCATGGTGCTGGCGCTCGAACCGCACATCGGCTACTGGCATATCCAGGATATGATTGTGGTCCGGCCGGACGGTCCACACCTCATATCGGACAAGATGTCGACCGACGAGCCCTTCGTAGTCGCTTGAGAACCGCTGAACGCTGGCGCTAGTCCTCGACTGTGCGGATCTGGGTTTCCGGTTTCAGTCCGGCGCGTTTCTTCTGGTCCGACCGTCGGCCATTCTCCAGATAATCGCCGGCCACCGCGCGGGCCGCGGTTTCATCCCAACCGTCGGTCCAGTCGCCCAGTGAGTAGCCGTGCCATGGCTCCTGCGGCGTCAGCCTCGGCAAGCCCAATTCCTCCCAGATGCCCTTCGCTTCCTCCATGAACTGGCGTTTCGGCAGGGCAATGGGCGGCATATCCTCTTTCAGGGTCGCGTCGATCAACATGGTCGCATCCTCGCCGCCGCCACGCTCGGACTTCGGGCCGTGACCAAGGATGCGATGCGGCAGGATCTGCACATCCATTCCCGGATTGGCGCGATGGGCCAAAGCCCAAAACACGGCATCGCCATTATCCGGGTCGATATCCTCGTTGACCGCGATGACGTATTTCCCGACCGCCGACTGCAGCATCGATGCGCCGGTCAAGGCGCGCCAGATTTCGGTGCGCGGCACACCGCGCTCGAACTGAATCATCAGCACCTTGCGGATATTGGTCAGCGGTTCGTGCATCGAGACCTTCTTGACGCCCTTGATGGAAAGCGCGTCTCGGAGATGCGACAGAAACAGCGGCTCATAGGCGACTCGCTTGATCACGCTGGATTCGCTGGGCGTGACCTGCGAAATGATCGACGGAATGATCGCCTTCTCCCGCCGCGTAATCGCCGTCACCTGCATACGCATGTTATAGGCCTCGAGCGCGACATGGCCGTGCGATTCGCCGAACGGCGCTTCCGGCTCGAGATATTCAGTGTCGATCAAACCTTCGACGACCAGTTCCGACTCCGCCGGCACGAACAGGTCGACCGTCCGCGCCTTGACCATATTGATCGGCTCCCCGACCAACCCGCCGGCGACCGCCATCTCTTCTTGTCCGATGCGGAGCTTCTGCGGCGCCGTGTAGACCACCGCGGGCGGCGCCCCCACGACGATGGCAATGGGCATCGGTTCGCCGCGTTCCTGGTATTTTTGCCAATGCAGGTATCCTTCGGCACCGCCGGGGCGGGTCGCCATTCGGACGACGCAGCGGTCGGGCGCCTTCAGCGCCACCCGATAGGTTCCCATATTCTGGGTCCCGGAATCCGGATCCTGCGTGATGCAAGCCGTCATCGTCAGGTACGGCGCAGAATCGAATCCCGGCGTGGAAATGGGGATCGGCAATCCATCCATCCCCTTCTCGAGTCCGACAAGGTCGTCGCCGGTCAGAACGACATCGTGGCAAGCCGCCGTCTCAACCTCGCGCGGCGCGATCGGGTTGGCGATCGCCTTGTCCCACAGCGGTCCGATTTCGTCGCGTTCGGCCCGCATACCGAGGCAATAGATCGCGGGGTTGGCCGCGAGGCCGCCAACCAGCACCGGAAGATCGAAAGCTCGCCCTTTAGCGTCGATGATATTGGTGAACAGGAAAGCCTTGCGCTCGGATTCAGGTATCCCTCCGCGAAACTGCCAGCGCACCAGCGCATGCATATGCGCATCCTTGTCGATGGGCCGATCGACCCGGACGAGCAGTCCTGCTTCGTCCAACGCCGCCATATGTTGCTGCAAATCGAGATAGCCGCGCGATCCCGGCACCGACGATTCTGGCATTGTGTCCTCACCGACTGTTTTTCTTATGGGCCATTCTAACGGATATCGCATGGGCGCATGCAAATGCGCCTACCGGGCAATTCAGTGCCGGTCGAACCGCTTGCAGATTTTCATGGAAAGATTAGCCGCGCGCGGCGGCACGATTCTCAGTTCGATTTGGTTCGGCTGACATAGTAGCCGTTCTGAACGCCATCGAAATACTCGCTGATCCCCGGATGCATGATCGGCTCGTCGCTGTCGTCGGTCAGCAGGTTCTGCTCAGAGACATAGGCGATGTAGGTCGTCTTATCCTGACTCTCAGCCAACAGGTGATAGAACGGCTGATCTTTCCGAGGCCGGGATTCCTGCGGGATGCTTTCGTACCATTCTTCTGTGTTACCAAACTCCGGATCGACATCGAAAACGATGCCCCGGAATCCATACTTCTTGTGGCAGACAATCTGCCCGATCTGAAACTGCGCTGTCGTGTTCAGCATTTAGCCTCTCCGTCTCACTCTCTTCTTCGTAATCACCGCAAGCCGAAAACTTGTTTTTGCATCCAATCCCGGTACCAGCAATGAGCCACCGCTGCCGTGTGCCTCCCTGGAGCGATGGTCCTTCTCCGATCCTTAGCGAACCCAGAGGTTTTACGAAGCAGTCCCCTCGACGAAATCCTTCCGCTACTACGATCGTTGTCATAGTGCCGAAGCAGTTCCCGTGGCGGAAGAGGCAAATGCGGGTTGGCGCCGTCGAAATTGGGCTAACGGTTCGGAACGCCGCCATCCATGTGATTTGCCCCAAACGCGCTTTTTAACCTTCTTGATTCGTCTCCAACACGATCGGAACAGGCATAGTTTCCTCATCCGCCCGCCATGTGGTCAAGACGGCCGGGCAATACAGCGCTACATTGGCGCAGAAGTGTTGCCGACAGCACACGCACCATGTATCCGATTGGGTCACGACTGCCGCGCGCGCGTCCGACGGTGAAGACAGATTCTCCACCCGCCTCGTTTCCCGATAGATTGATCGAATTCAAGAGTCAAAATATCAACGTAACCATATGGGAAAACATAAAAATCCAACACAGCGGCGAATCGCGATTATCGGTGCGGGCGCATCGGGGATCTGCGCCGCAAAGTACCTTCTGGATGCGGGTTTCGACGTCACGATCTTCGAGATCGGTACCCAGATCGGCGGCCTGTGGTGTTACCAAAACGATAACGGCCGGTCATCCTGTTACCGCACATTGCATATCAACACGTCGCGCGGCGTAACCCATTTTCACGACTTCGACTTCGACGAGTCGGTGCAGGCCTTCCCGGATCATCGGGATATGCATGCCTACCTCGTCCGGTATGCCGACAACTTCGAGGTGACCCCTCGGATACAATTCGAAACGGCGGTAACCAACCTGCGACCAATTTTCACGCCGGGCCGCGACGCCCCGCTATGGGAAATCGAGACCGCATCTGGCGAATTCCGACAGTTCGATTCAGCGATCGTCTGTACGGGACATCTTACAAAGCCACTGCACGTCCCGATGTTCCGGGACGACTTCGGCGGCGACTATGTGCATTCCCACTACTATCGCGAGCCGGAAGATTTCGTCGGCAAACGAATCTGCGTCGTCGGAGTCGGCAACAGCGGCTGCGATATCGTCAGCGACGTCTGCGTCACGTCGCCTCGAACGATTCTGGTTGCTCGGTCGGGCGTGTTGGTCCTGCCAAAACTGTTTCTCGGCCGTCCCTTCACCGACATCACCAACGAACTGCAACGCAGTTGGATTCCCGATTGGCTACGCACGCCGCTGATCCGTTTTATGACCTGGATCGTCCACGGCGACATGCAGAAGCTCGGCTTCAAACCGCCGGACGCGCGCGCGCATGTCACAAGCAACGCGACGGTCGTCAATCACATCGCCTATCGCCGGATCGAGGTGAAACAAGGCATCGAGAAGATCGACGGCAAGCGGATCTATTTCGTGGATGGCACGTCAGACGAGTTCGACACACTTATCGCGGCGACCGGATACCTGATCGACCTGCCCTTCCTGTCCGACGACGTGGTGCAGATCAACGACAACAGCATCGATCTGTATCAGCGGATTGCACCGCCGGACTGGCCGGGCCTGTATTTCATGGGCATGTTCAACACGAATACCGCGCTCAACATGATCTTCGAATACCAGGCGCGCTGGATCCGCGACATCGAATTGGGCGACGCTGCGTTGCCATCCCCCAACGAGATGCGCACAGCCATCGACGATCAAAAACAGTGGGTGCGGCGAACCTACAAAGCCTCGCCGCGCCACACGATCGAAGAAGAGGTCGTGCCCTACCGCAAGAGCCTGCGCCGGTCGATGCGCCGCATGCGACAGCTTGCCAAACGCCGGTCGCCGGCGCCCGGTTAGAAGATCGTTTTAGTCGCGGCCCGGGAACAGCGTGTCAGATACCGACCGCGGATCCCGGACGGACCAGGTGCCCTGCTCCACCTTCGCCAGGAATTCACGTACCGCGCCGTTGAAGGCATCCGGTTCCTCCAGATTGCAGGCATGTCCGGTCTTGGGAATGACGACCAGCCCCGCCCCCGGGATCACACGCTTGAGATAGAGATTCGCGTCGAGGCATGGTTCATCTTCGTCGCCGGTCACCAACAGAGACGGTGTGGTCATCTCGCGAAGTTGCGGCTCCAGATCATAAAGCGACGGCCGCACCGCCTGAACGCCGCGCAATGTATTCGCTGACCCGGTCGCCGAATGCGAGCAAAGCTGTTCCATAAATTCCGCATAGCCGCGCGGGTCCTTGTTCTCGAATTGCACGCGTGTCGGCCCGGCGCCATAGACCTTACCCATGGCTTCCATGCCGTCCCGCTCCAACTTGTCCGCGGCGGCTTCCGTTTCCGACTTAAATTGATCGCGATGATCCCTGTTCGCGCCGTATCCGCAGCCGGCGATCACTAGGCTCGCCGCCATCTCGGGATAGCGCATACCGAAATGCGCCGCCGCGAATCCGCCCATGCTCAACCCGATGACATGCGCCTTATCGACCCCGGCCGATCGCATGACTGCCGCGATATCGTCAGTCGCAATGTCCTGGCTGTAGAGCGACCGGTCTTCCGGCACATCGGACGGCGGATAGCCACGCGCGTTGTAGGTGATACAGCGATATAGCCGCGAGAAATACCGCACCTGCGGCTCCCAGCTCCGCGCATCGCCGGCGAACTCATGGACGAATACAATCGGGAACCCGCTGCCGGCTTCCTCGAAACAAAGCTTCGCGCCCTGCGCTTCCGCATACGGCATCCTGACCTCCTTCGGCGTCGCGTGTCGGCCGCCCTGAAACCCTGCGTCGAATTTGCGGGACCGTGTTTACAATTATGCTAGATTTTCTAACACGGAAAGGGAATGGGGAGCGAGACAGACGCCATGGCACGCATTGGAATTGCTGGTTTCCAGCACGAAACGAACACATTCGCACCGGTCAAAGCTGACCTGGAAGAATTCGAAAATATCGCCGGCGCACCGCAGGTGCCGCGCGGCAACCAAGTCTTCGAAGAAATGGAAGGGTTGAACACCTCGATCAGCGGCTTCATCGACGAAGCACGGAAGCAGGGACATGAACTGATCCCGTCGCTTTGGGCGTCGGCGACACCGTCCGCCCATGTCACGGACCGCGCCTTCGACACCCTCACCGGACGGATCGTCGAAGATATCAAGGCCGCCGGATCGCTTGACGGAGTCTATCTTTGCCTGCACGGCGCGATGGTGACAGAGAGCTATGAGGATGGCGAAGGCGAAATCCTGCGCCGCGTTCGCGAGACGGTCGGGCCGAACATCCCGATCGTCGGCTCGCTCGACCTGCACAGCAACACGACCCAGCAAATGGTCGATCTGGCGTCGGTGCTGATTGCCTACCGGACCTATCCGCATGTGGACCAGGCGGAAACCGGCCAGCGTGCGGCGATCATGCTCGACCATATTCTCAAGGAACAGACGTTGCCGTCGAAATCCTTTCGCCGGCCGCCCTTCCTGATTCCGTTGGTCTGGCAGTGCTCCATGATGGAACCGGCGGCGTCGATCTACGAACGGATGCGCGCCATGGAACGCGTGAATCCGTCCCTGCCCTCGTTGTCCTTCACGCCGGGTTTCCCCGCGGCCGACATCGCCGAATGCGGCCCCGCCGTGCTGGCCTACGGCACGTCGCCGCAAGTCGCCGATGAAGCAGCGGACGAGTTATGCCGCATGGTCACCAACGCGGAAGGCGATTTCGACGGAACCCTGTTCGCCCCCGATGCAGCCGTCCTGGAAGCGAAGAAACTGTACAACGGCAAGCCGATCGTCCTGGCGGATACGCAGGACAACCCGGGCGCCGGCGGACCATCCGACACCGTCGGAATACTCGAGGCGCTGGTCCGCAACGATGCACAAGATGCGGTCTTCGCAACGGTCTACGACCCCGATGCCGCAAAGGCCGCCCACGCGGCCGGTGTCGGGGCGACGGTCAACCTTGCCATCGGCGCCACCTCCGGCATGCCGGGACACCAGCCCTTCAAAGGCGAATTCGTGGTGGAGACACTGACCGACGGGCAGTTCACCGGGACCGGCCCGATGAAGCGCGGCGTCCGCTTCCGCATGGGACCAACGGCCGTCCTGCGGATCGGCGGCGTCCAGGTCATCGTCACCAGCGGCAAGACGCAGGTAAACGATCAGTCGATCATCCGGAACACCGGGATTGAACTGGAACCGCTGAAGATCATTGCACTGAAGAGTTCGGTTCATTTCCGCGCCGATTTTCACAAGCTCGCCAGCGATATTCTCGTCGTCGTCGCACCGGGCCCGAACGTCGCAGATCACATGCAACTGGACTACAAGAACCTCCGGTCCGGCATTCGCCTGACGCCGCTCGGCCCCGAGCACACTCCGTAGCGCACCGTTAACTCGCGCGCTCCTGGTCGTGGTTCCGTAACGCGAAACGCATTACACTTGGCGCGCGGCAACCGGGCAACGCGAAGGAGGCGACGGCAATGGGTTCACCGGTCGTTCATTTTGAGATTCACGGCGGTGATTCCGCCGCGATTTCTGATTTCTATTCTTCGGTGTTCGACTGGCACATCGATGCCGACAATCCAATGAACTACGGCCTTGTCGATACCAACGCGGACGGATCGGGCATCGGCGGCGGCGTTTGCGCAAGTGACATGGCGCCGGCGGTGCTGATCTACGTTCAGGTCGACGATCCGCAGGCGCATCTCGACCGAATCGAGGCGGCGGGCGGCCGAACCGTCCTGCCGGTGACCGATATTCCCGGCGCCGTCACGATGGCGATCTTCGAAGATCCGGCCGGCAACAAGATCGGCCTTGTGAAAAGCTGACTCCCCCTTCGCAGGCGGACATCGGAGGAAACGGAAGATGAAACTCGGCGTGGTTTTCCCGCAGCTCGACATCGGTGCCGATCCGATCGCAATACGCGACTACGCCCAAGCCGCGGAGGCATTGGGATACGCGCATATCCTCGCCTTCGACCATGTCTTGGGCATGAACGCGGCAACCCGTCCCGGCTGGAAGGGCTACTACGACCACCAGGATATGTTTCACGAACCCTTCGTGCTGTTTGGCTACCTAGCGGGACAAACGGAGCGTATCGGATTCCTGACCGGCATCATCGTGCTGCCGCAACGGCAAACACCGTTGGTCGCAAAACAGGCGGCCCAGGTCGATGTCCTAAGTGGGGGCCGCCTCCGGCTCGGCGTCGGCATCGGCTGGAACGCCGACGAGTTCGCGGGCATGGGCGAGAATTTCCGCAACCGCGGCCGCCGCATCGAAGAACAGATCACGCTACTGCGGAAGCTTTGGACCGAGGAACTCGTCACCTTTGACGGCGAATGGCACAAGATCATCGACGCCGGGATCAATCCTCTACCGGTGCAGCGTCCAATCCCGATCTGGATCGGCGGCGGCGCCGAGCCTGTCATCAAGCGCATCGGCCGGATGGGCGACGGCTGGCTGCCGCAATTCCCATCGATGGACCCGGTCCTGTCTCGAACGGGGTCACAGCCGCGACGGCACGAACCACCGGAAGATCTCATCGCGCGGATGCACGATTATGCTCGTGACGCCGGGCGCGACCCTGCCGATATCGGCATCGAAGGGCGGTCGTCGATTGCCGGGCAAACGCCGGAGGATTGGATCGCCGTCCACGACCGCTGGAAGGGCATCGGCGCGACCCATCTATCGGTCAATACGATGCGCGCCGACTTGAAGGGCCCCGATGCGCAAATCGACGCCATCCGGCGTTACAAGGAAGCCGTCGACGGCGCTTAGCCTCAGCGTGCGGTGTTAGGAACACGCCAAACGTAGAAGGCAGTCGCGGCGTAGTTCCAGACCGTGCTGACCAACACGCCCGCCAAAGCGGAGAGAACCCAACGCGTGCCCTCGCTGAACAAATATGAGGCGACGCCCACATTCGCTATGGCACCAACGCTGCAGGCCAGACAGAACAGGAACAACCCGCGGAACCACGCCAACCCGGATAGCTTGCTTTCACGATAGGTAATCAGGTTGTTGAGCGTAAAGTTGCCCACCATCGCAACGCCGGTCGCGATCGCCTGACTGGCGGCAAAGGCAACGCCCGCCATATCAAACAGGACCCAAAGGACCAACATGTGAACGACAAGGCCACCACCGCCGATCAGGCAAAAATACACGAACTTTGGCGGCACAACGCGGCCGATCCGCTTCTGCAGCAGCATGGTCGCGAAATCCAACGCCACCATGCCGTCAACCTTGGTCTCCCCAGCCCGGCGCGACCTGAATTCATACGGAATCTCGCGAAACCGCAACGGCGGGTCCGCCGACGCAAAGAGATCCAGCAATATTTTGAAACCCACGCCCGATAACTCTGGCGCAAGACGGAGAAAAGTCTCGCGCTCGATCGCGAAGAATCCGCTCATCGGATCGCTCAACTCGACATGCAGAACTCTCTTCGCCAATCCCGTCGAAGCACGGCTCAATTGCGCGCGGCGCTCGTCCCAGTCGCCGGTTCCACCGCCGTTCGCATAGCGCGACGCGACGACGACATCGACATCGCCGGATTGAAGGGTGTCGAACATCTTCGGCAGCAGCGCCTCGTCATGCTGCAGGTCGCCATCCATGACCGCCAGATACTTGGCGGAACTCGACAGCATGCCCTCGATACAAGCGGAAGACAGGCCGCGGCGACCGAGGCGTTGGATGCATCGGACCCGGCCATCGGTTGCGGCCAGATCACGGACCACGCGCGCGGTGCCGTCCGGGGAGTTGTCGTCTACGAATATCAATTCCCAATGGACGCCCGCCATCGCCGACGCGACCAACCGGACGAGTTCCTGGACATTTTCCTTTTCGTTAAACGTGGGAATGACAATGGATATTTCCGGCACACCAGTGGGCCGGCTCACCGAATACGGCGCTTGGGAGATGCTGTCGTCCATAACCAACTCAACCTAATCTGTTGCACAAGGCCATGAGCCGGCGCACGTGGGTGCGTCGCCTCTCGCGCGAACAACACCACGTCTTCATCCCGGAGCGTATCGTCTTGTCACATCGTCTTTTTTTCACGGAACGAGGCCTTGGGCCTTGAACCGTGCCGCGTACAATACCCTGCCGCGGCCCCGCCGAAAACCGCTCAATTCAGCCACCTAGCTCTTTCCCCGGCCGAGAGCAAGAATCGGGTCGACGACGGCGTCTCAGCCATGCGCAATATGGGCCCTATTCGCCGCCCCACCATCAGGAAACACCGCCCGCATGCGTCCAATTGTTTGGCTCCAACTCGGCCTCCTCTCGATCCTCTGGGGCGGCTCTTTCTTCTGCGTCGCTGTTGCGGTCGCGGAGTTACCGCCGCTAACCGTGGTGCTGGCGCGGGTCGGAATTGCCGCCATCGTTATGGTCATCCTCGTCCATATCGCGGGTGACCGGCTCCCGACCCGGTTGTCCGATTGGAAACTGCTTGCGGGTATGGGCCTGCTCAATAATGCAATCCCGTTCACCGTTATCTCCTGGGGGCAAGGCCACATCGATAGCGGCCTCGCGTCGATCCTGAACGCGACCACCCCCTTCTTCACCGTCCTGCTGGCGCATGTCCTGACGCGCGACGAACGCATGACACCGGCGAAACTGCTCGGCGTCCTGATCGGTCTGGCCGGCGTTGTCGCCTTGATCGGACCGGCCACGCTCAGCGGTCTCGGGGTCGACGGGCTTGCGCAAGGCGCGGTCCTCGTTGGGGCTTTGTCCTATGCGTTCGCCGGTATTCATGGAAAACGCCTCAAACATTTATCCAGCCCCGTTGCGGCTGCAGGCATGCTGATCGCAAGCACGGTATTGCTGTTCCCCGTAACCTTGATGGTCGATCCACCGGTCACCGCCCTGCCGAGTATGAAGACGCTCGCCGCCATCATCTTCATGGCGGTCTTCAGCACAGGCCTGGCCTATATCCTCTATTTCAGAATTTTGCGGGTGGCCGGAGCGACCAATGTCCTGCTGGTTACCTTCTTGGTGCCGGTTAGCGCCCTGACCCTCGGTATCCTCATTCTCGACGAAACACTGACATGGAGCGCGATGCTCGGCATGTCCCTGATTTTCGCCGGGTTGGCAGCGGTGGACGGCCGGATTTTCAAATTCGTTCACATCGGCACGCTGCGGGGCTGATCCCCCTGCCCGGACCGGAGCTGGTTTGCTACAGTCCGAATATGACAGATCGCCCGACCAACGCCCCCTTGCGGCCCATCACCCGAAAGACCTTTCTCAAGCTGTCGGCAGCGGCCGCCGGGTCCACCTTGGTCGGCGCCGGGAGCAATGCCATGGCCAGCCTGCCCAAGCTCGACACGCGCCCGATCCCCAGCAGCGGTGAACCACTACCCATTGTCGGGTTCGGAACCTGGCAAACCTTCGATATCGGCGACAATCCGACCGCCCGGGCCGAGCGCGAAGACGTCCTTCGGCTGCTGTTCGAGGCCGGCGGCAAACTCATCGACTCCTCGCCGATGTATGGGCGATCCGAAGGCGTTGTCGGCGACCTGTTGGCCAAGATGGGCGCACGCGACAAGGCCTTCCTCGCTACCAAGGTCTGGACCTGGGGCCGCGATCAGGGCGTCGGGCAAATGGAACAGTCGATGACACGGTTCAAGACCGACACGATCGACCTGATGCAGATCCATAACCTCGTCGATTGGCGGACCCATCTGAAGACTCTGCGGGCCTGGAAGGAGCAGAAGCGCTTCCGCTATATCGGCATCACCCACTATACGGACGCCGCGCTGAACGACCTCATGGAGGTGATGCGGTCGGAACCGATCGATTTCGTACAAATGGCCTACTCGATCCGGGTACGTGATGCCGAGGAACGCCTCCTGCCGCTGGCGGCGGACAAAGGCGTCGCGGTCATCGTCAACCGGCCCTATGAGGGCGGCGGTGCGTTCCGTGCTGTGCGGGGCGAAACCCTGCCCGAATGGGCGGCGGAGTTCGGCATCGCGAGTTGGGGGCAGTTCTTCCTCAAATACATCCTGTCCAATCCCGCCGTGACCTGCGTGATCCCCGGCACCGGAAAGGTGAAATACGCCGTCGACAACCTGGGCGCCGGCCACGGCCGCTTGCCCGATGCCGCGACCCGCGCCAAGATGATCCAGGTGATGACCGGCGACTGATTCCGCCAATTCAGCTGATAACAACACAAATCCCCGGAGACCGAGCCCACATGACTGCACCAACCGATGGCCTGATCGTCATCGTAAAACGCGATTGTCCGACATGTACGTTGATCGAACCCGTGCTGCAGCAGATCGCGGGCGGCGGCGAAGCTTGCGCCGTGTACACGCAGGACGACCCGAGTTTTCCGGCCGGGATCGACGGCGTCATCGACGACACAGCGCTGGAAACTTCCTTCCGCCACAGCATCGAGATCGTTCCGACACTCATCCGCCTGCGCGACGGCGCGGAGGTCGAACGGCGCATCGGCTGGCATCGTGGCGAATGGCAGGAATTGACCGGCCTGGAAGCACTCGGTGCCGACCTGCCGGAGCAACAACCGGGCTGCGGGTCCAAGAGCACCGATCCCGGCATGCCGGAAAAACTGCAGGCCAAGTATGGCGACATGCTGGCCGCCCGCCTGGTCGAGGTCTCGCCGCTGGAAGACCCGATGGAAGTGTGTTTCGAGCGCGGCTGGAGCGACGGACTTCCGGTCATCCCGCCGACCGATGAACGGATCATCCGCATGCTGTCGGGCACGGACCGGGACCCGCAGGAAGTCGTCGGCCTGATTCCGCCGAACCTGATCGAATGCACGGTGGAGAAAGTCGCGATCAACGCGGTCATGGCCGGCTGCAAGCCGGAATACATGCCGGTCGTGCTGGCCGCCGTCGAAACGGCCCTGCATCCGGATTTCTCGATGCACGGCCTACTCTGCACCACCTATTTCTCCGGTCCGGTGGTCATCGTCAACGGCCCGATCACGACACGGATCGGCATGAATTCGGGCCTCAACGCCCTGGGTCAGGGCAACCGCGCCAACCTGACCATCGGCCGGACGCTACAGTTGATCATCCGCAACGTGGGCGGCGGCTTGCCCGGCGAGATCGACCGCTCGGCACTGGGCAATCCTGGCAAACTGTCCTTCTGTTTCGCCGAGGACGAATCCGATCCGGAGTGGGAACCGCTGTCGGTCTGGCGCGGGTTCGAGCCGGACGCATCGACCGTCACGCTTTTCCATGGCGACGGCGTCCAGCCGTTCATGGATCATGGCTCGCGCACGCCGGAAGAGCTCTGCCGGTCCTTTGCGACCTCGCTCAATGTGGTCGGCCACAGCAAAGTCGTGCAGGGTCCAAACGCCATTCTGGTGCTGACGCCCGAACATTACGCCATCTTCCGCGATGCCGGCTGGGACCGCCGCCGCGTCCTGGAAGGTCTGCACGCGGCCACCACACGGCCGGGCAAAGACCTAGTCAAAGGCGCGCATGGTCTTGCCGAAGGCATCGACCCGAGCCGCGCCGACGAGATGGTGCCAAAGTTCTGGGAAGACCACGGATTGCTGGTTGTGCGCGCGGGAGGCGACGCAGGGCTTTTTTCGGCTATTATCAGCGGATGGATCGCCGGACGTTTCCACGACGACGTCCGCCCCGTAACCATGGAGATCAAAACATGAGCAACGCTTTCACGATGCGCGACCCGACCGGGGAAGCTGCCCCGGTCCAGCGGGAACGCGTCCGGCCCCCGGAATCCCTGGACGGCCTGACCATCGGCCTGTTGGATATCGGCAAGACCCGCAGCGATGAATTCCTCGATTCCGTCGATGCGATTCTGACGGAACGCGGCCACACGGTGAAACGCTACGCCAAACCGACCAACGCTAAGCCCGCCCCCGTTGAGGTGCTGCAGAGCCTGGCAACCGAATGCGACCTCGTGGTCGAAGCGTTGGCCGATTGAGGCTCCTGCACGTCGTGCAGTTTGCATGACATGAAGGACCTGGACGGACGTGGCATTCCCGGCGCGATGATCGCCACCACAGAATTCGAAGATGCGGCGAACAAGCAAGGCACCGCTATCGGCTTCATGCCGGGCATCGTCTATGTACCGCACCCGATTCAAAATCGGACCGCCGAGGAATTGAAGGACATCGCCGAGAAGGCGATCGCCCCGATCCTCGATAAAATTACCGCCGACGCATAAGGCGGGCCGAGCCAAGGAGAGGAAAGCATGAGTGTCACGCAACTGAAGTCTTCGTCGTCAGTCCGCGACCAGGTCAGCGAAGCGGAATGGCAGGCCCGGGTCGACTTGGCCGCGGCGCATCGCGGTCTCGCCTATTACGGGGTCGCCGACCTGACATACAACCATCTGTCGCTCCGTGTGCCCGGCGAGCCGGACAAACTGCTGATCAAGCCGGCGGACTTTATTTTTGAGGAAGTGACCGCGTCCAGCCTCAACAAGTTCACGTTCGACGGTGAACCTGCAGATGGCCGCGATAAGCCGCTGCGCGGCGGCGGCCTCGTCATCCATGCCGGTATCCTGAAGGCGCGTGACGACATCGATGCCGTTTTCCACACGCACACACCCGCCGTGATGGGCGTGTCGGCGCATAAGGACGGCCTGCTGCCAATCAATCAGCACGCCATGCGCTTCTTCGAGCGGATCGTGTACCACGACTTCGGCGGGTTCGAGTTCGATATGGATATGCGAGCCCCGCTGATGAAGGACCTCGGCAAGGCTCATGTCGCGATCCTGCGCAACCACGGCGCGCTAATCTGCGGCCGCACGCTGAAGGAAGCCTTTACGCTGCATCACATGCTGGATATGGCGTGCCAGGGCCAGATCGCGGCGTTGTCTGCGGGCGACGGCAACTACAAAACCATACCGCGCGACGTCTGCCTGTTCGCCCGCGACCAGATCGAGAATTTGGAGCACGCAGCCGGCAATAAGGACTGGCCCGCGGTGATGCGGCTCGCGGAGCGTCTGGACCCCGGGTTCAAGGAGTAGCCCGACCGCCACAACCGGGTGCCGACCAATGATCCGTCTCGAGACCGAGCGGCTGATCCTGCGCGGCTGGGAAGAGCGGGATATCGCGCCCTTCGCCGCCATGAACGCCGACGCCCGGGTGATGGAGTATTTTCCGTCGGTGCTGACGCTTGAAGAAAGCGGCGTAAGTGTCGAGCGGGCCCAAGAAAGAGTCGCGCAGGTCGGATTTCATTTCCAACCGATCGAGGAAAAGACGTCAGGCCGTTTCGCAGGCTTTGTCGGCCTCACCCAGGTTGCCTTCGACGCGCCCTTCGCCCCCGCTGTCGAGGTCGGTTGGCGCCTGCCAATGGCCTGCTGGGGCAAGGGGTATGCCAGCGAAGCAGCAGTGGCATGGCTCGACTATGCTTTCGGCACGCTTGGCCTGGAAGAGGTCGTGTCCTTCACCGCGGAGGCGAATCAACGCTCCCGCGCCGTGATGTCGCGAATCGGCATGACGCAGGATACCGATGGCAGTTTTCTGCACCCGGCGCTCGCCGCGGATCATCCACTGGCGTTGCACGTGTTGTATCGGATATCGCAATCCACCTTCACCACGACGTAGATGTCAGGATTTGGCTTCGTGATCCACCTGCGGCGGTGGCGCATCCCGATCCCCGGCCAACGCTCGCGGCTTCAGGATGGCGATCGCCAGCGGTCCGATCATCATAATGATGGCGATATGGCCGAAGGCGAAGCCCCAGTTCATCACCGTTTCCCCGCCCAACAGATCCAACAGGACGCCGAGCACCAGCGGGCCGATGAAACCGCCGCTGTAGCCCATGACCGCATGCACCGCGAGGGTCGCGCCCCGCTTGCCCGGCACCGCACTGCCGACGCTGCCGGCCGTTAATGACGACGAGTCCGCGTAAATCACGATGTTGTAGAACAAACAGATACCCGCCGCGACGCCATACCCCAGCCCCGCGCTGAACCCGACGACCAGCGCCACGGACATCGACATCGTCATGACAATCATGATCCAGCGCTTACGGCCGAGCCGGATTGCCATCTCGTTGCCGATCACGCTGCTGGCTGTCCCGAACAGCTCCATCAGCATCGCGACAACGGTCGGCACCAGGAAATTCGGCGGACCGTCGCCTTGCGCCGCGGTGAAGACCAGGAAGGTCACCACCCAGGAGCGCACGGTGAACATCTCCCAGGTGTGCACGCAGTAGCCGATGGCGTAGGCCATCGTCGACTTGTTGCGGAGAACCGGAGCGAAATCCATCACGCGGACTTCCTCGGCCATGGGCGCCGGCGGGCGCGACGGCACGAGCAAAGCCATGATCAGCAGCGCGCAAAAGCTGCCCGCCGCGGAAATCAGGAAGGCACCGTGCCAGTCGAACCAGGTAGCCGCCCCACCCGCGATGACAAAAGACAGTGATCCGCCCGCACCGATGCTGGCCGCGTGAAACGCGACGGCGCGCGATTGCGCCGGCCCTTCGATGAGATCCGCCAGGACCTTCAGGCCGACCATGTATGTCCCGGCCCAGCCGATTCCCGCCAACGTCCGGAACAGCAGCCCGCTCCAGAACTCATTGGCCATCAGAGCCATTCCGAGATGCGACGCGGTCGTCAGCGTGACAGCGCAAAGATAGACACGCTTCGGATCGACCCGATCTGTGATGGGCAAGATCAATATCACGGCCATCGCATAAGCGCCAAAGATCACCCCGGAGAGCCACCCGGCGTCGGTATGCGTCAGATTCCATTCTCGGAAAAATGTCGGCAGCAATGCGGCGAAGGTGAACGCGCCGACCTGTGCAAGCGTCTGCGCGGAGCAGACGGCGGCGATCAAAAAGGGCGTTGAGGGCCGTCTGCTCCCGGCGGTCATGATGCTACATCATGTCAGGCGTCGAGCTTCATGCGCAACAATTCGTTGACCAGTTTGGGGTTAGCCTTGCCCTGGCTCGCCTTCATCACCTGTCCGACGAACCAGCCGATGACCTTCATGTTGCCGCCCTGATATTGCGCGACATTGTCCGGGCTGTCGGCGATGATCGTGTCGATGATGCCTTCGATTTCGCCGGTGTCGGTGATCTGCTTCAGGCCCTTTTCCTCGACGATCGCGGCGGCATCTTTGCCGGTCTCGAACATCTCGTTGAAGACATCCTTGGCGATGCGGCCGGAGATCGTGTCATCGGTAATCAAATCGATCAGCCCGCCCAATGCCTCCGCCGAAACCGGAGAGGCGGCGATCGCGGTATCGGCCTTGTTGAGGCGGCCGAACAGTTCGGACATGACCCAGTTGGCCGCGAGCTTGGCGTCCCGTCCCTTCGCCACCGTCTCATAGAATTCCGCCGTCTCGCGCTCGGCAACCAACACGCTCGCGTCATAGGGCGACAGGCCGTAGTCGTCGGTGAACCGGATCTTCTTCTGATCCGGGAGTTCCGGGAGAGTCTGCTTCAGTTGATCGACGAAACCCTGGTCCAAATCGATCGGCAGAAGGTCCGGGTCCGGAAAATAGCGGTAGTCATGCGCGTCTTCCTTCGAACGCATGGAGCGCGTCTCGCCACGATCCGGATCGTAAAGACGCGTTTCCTGATCGATCTCGCCGCCGTCCTCGATGATCTCGATCTGGCGCGCGGCTTCATGGTCGATCGCCTGGCGCACGAAGCGGATCGAGTTGACGTTCTTGATCTCGCATCGCGTGCCCAGCGCCTCGCCCGGCCGGCGCACTGACACGTTCACGTCGGCCCGCATCGAGCCTTCTTGCATGTTGCCGTCGCAGGACCCGATATAGCGTAGGATCGACCGGATTTTCTCGATATAGGCGGTGGCTTCGTCGGCGGAGCGCATATCCGGCTTGGATACGATTTCCATCAAGGTCACGCCGGAGCGGTTGAGATCGATATAGGACTGCGACGGGTGCTGATCGTGCAGCGACTTCCCGGCGTCCTGCTCCAAATGCAGGCGTTCGATGCCCACGGTCTTGCTGTCGCCTTCCGGCAAATCGATGACGATTTCGCCCTCACCGATGATCGGTTCTTCGTATTGCGAAATCTGATAACCCTGCGGCAGGTCCGGATAGAAATAGTTCTTGCGCGCGAAAACCGAATGCAGGTTCACCTGAGCATTCAACGCGAGCCCCGTACGCACCGCCTGCTCAATGCTCTTCTCGTTGACCACCGGCAGCATGCCCGGCATCGCCGCATCGACGAGACTGACTTGCGTGTTGGGATCGGCGCCAAAGGCCGTGGACGCGCCGGAAAACAGCTTCGCGTCCGCCGTGACCTGGGCGTGTACCTCCAGCCCAATCACGATTTCCCAATCCCCCGTCCGGCCCTTCATGAGACTGGCCATGTCTCTCATCCTTTCCTTAGCGCCTGCCGCGCCTATCCCGCCAGGAATGACGGCTTGGCGTCGAACCCCGCCGCCTGTTCGATAACGTCTGCGACATGCAGCACCGTCTCCTCGTCGAACGGCTTGCCGATCAAGTGCAAGCCGAGCGGCAAGCCCTGCGCCGACAACCCAGCAGGCACCGATATCGCGGGAAGCCCCGCCATGCTCGCCGGCACGGTGAAGATATCATTGAGATACATGGCGATCGGATCGTCCATCTTTTCGCCTTGGGCAAAGGCAGCGCTCGGCGCGGTCGGCGTCAGCACGGCGTCGACTTTCTCCCACGCCTTGCGGAAGTCGTCGGCAATCCGGGTCCGCACCTTTTGCGCCTGCAGGTAATACGCATCGTAATACCCCGCCGACAGAACGTAGGTGCCGATCAGCACGCGCCGCTTGACCTCGTCGCCGAACCCTTCGCCCCGCGTGTTCTCGTACATCTCCTGCAGCGTATCGCCGTCGACCCGCAGGCCGAAGCGGACGCCGTCATAGCGCGCAAGGTTTGACGACGCTTCCGCCGGCGCGACGATATAGTAGGCCGGCAGGGCGTATTTCGTGTGCGGCAAGCTGATATCGACGATCTGCGCCCCAGCATCCTTGAGCCAGGCGATGCCTTGCTGCCATAGCTTTTCGATCTCATCCGGCATGCCGTCCAGCCGGTATTCTTTCGGCACGCCGATCTTGAGATTGCGCACATCGCCGCCTAGCGCCGCCTCATAATCGGGAACCGGCAGATCCACGCTGGTCGAATCCTTGGGGTCATAGCCTGCCATTGCCCCGAGCATGATCGCCGTGTCACGCACAGTACGCGTCAGCGGTCCCGCCTGATCGAGCGACGATGCGAAGGCGATGATGCCCCAGCGCGAACAACGCCCATAGGTCGGCTTCATACCGACCAAGCCGGTGAAGGCCGCCGGTTGCCGGATCGACCCGCCGGTATCCGTCCCGGTCGCGCCAAGCGCCGCATGCGCCGCCACCGCGGCGGCCGACCCGCCAGACGACCCGCCCGGCACGAGTTTCTTGTCCGGCGCGTCCGACGCATGCCACGGATTTTCGACCGGTCCGTAGTAACTGCTCATGTTGGCCGAGCCCATCGCGAACTCGTCCATGTTGCATTTGCCGAGCATGGCGGCGCCCGCCGAGAACAGCTGGCTGGACACGGTGGATTCATAGGTTGGCTCGAAACCATCGAGAATGTGGCTGCCCGCCGTCGACAGCACGCCTTCGGTGCAGAACAAGTCCTTGATGCCGAGCGGTATTCCTTCAAGCGCGCCGCCCTCGCCTTTCGCCAGCCGATCTTCGGAAGCCTTTGCGGATTCCATCGCCTTGTCCGGCGTCTCGGTGATATAGGCGTTCAAGGGCCGTGCCGCCTCGACGGCCTTGATGTAGGTCCCGACGAATTCGGTGGGCGCCAAATCGCCCTTGCGCATGGCGTCACGGGCGTCCGCGATCGTGAGGTCGAGCATGTCCGCCATCACTCGACGACCTTCGGCACGGTGAAGAAACCTTTCGTCGCAGCCGGTGCGTTGGCGGTCACGCGATCCCGGTAGCCGCCGTCGGTCACAACATCTTCCCGCTTCGGCGAAACCGCTTCGACCACCGACGTCATCGGCGGCACGTTATCGGTATCGACTTCGCCAAGCTGCTCGACCCATCCCAGGATATTGGATAGCTCGCCCGCAAGCGCTTCCTGGTCTTCTTCCGGGACCCTTATGCGGGCCAATGTGGCAATGTTTGCGACGGTCGCTTTGTCGATGGGCATAACTTGACGAAACTCCTGTTCGCCTCCATTCCAGAGGCCGCGCGGACGCTATCATCGGCCTTCGACAACGGCAAGACTGTAGGTTGCGCCCTCCTCTAGGAGGGATGATCGCGGAATCTAAAACAACCCTTGATAGATAATTCGCTCACCGCCACGATCTTTAACTGTGAATTAGCTTGTTTCTGGTCTAAGTACCGGCGCGTTCAAAACCAACAACATTTCGATCGTATCGCATTCAATGACTCAAAATTCTGAACCGTCACTCGGAACAATATCTGGCGAGACCGACGGCCCCCATACCACCAGCGCCCATCGCATCCGAACATTGATTTCGCCGCACCGATCGAACATTCGCGATTTACTTATCGTCTGCGGTACACCGCTTCTCCTTTTCGTCGCTCTGCATGCTGTGGATTTCTGTCTCAACATGTACGTTCCGGGTCTCATCGGAGTCCATCACGGCATTCATTACGACGAACTCGTGATCACTGCATTCCTGTGCCTTACCGGTTTGACATGGTTTGTAGTGCGACAGAAGCGACGCATCGAGAAAGCCAACGACCATCCCCGGGTTCACTTATTGCGGAGATTGGGATTCAGAGACCTCATCATCGCGAGTTTTCTGCTGGCAATATTCTTCGCGATCATCGTTATGGGAGACCTGGATCTTTTTGAAACTTTCTCGGAATTCGCGCACCGCAACGAGGCTTATGAAATAGACGAATTGCCCCTCGTGATCATTATCGCTCTATCAGGATTCTCCTGGTTGTCCTGGCGCCAGTGGCGGCGCTACGAGATGGAGGTAGAACGCCGCGTCAAACTGGAATCCGAAATCATCCACACCCGCGCGATCGCGCACGAGGCGACCGGCAATAAATCGGCTTTTCTTGCCAATCTAAGTCACGAGCTGCGGACACCGCTCAATGCGATTATTGGGTTTTCGCAGATAATCGAACAGGAAATGTACGGTCCGATCGGCAACGACAAGTACAAGGAATACCTTGGGACGATCCATCGCAGTGCCACTTTACTCGACGAATTGGTCGGCGATTATCTAGAGATCGAAAAAATCGAAACCGGCACCGACGAATTGCGGTTCAAACCGTGCCGCATCCCACAAATCTTCGAGTCCGTCCTGCCGATCGTCGAACCCGCCGTCCGCAGTGCAGGCGTCTCGATCATCGAAGATTTCCCGGCGGCATTGCCTCGCCTGCTCGTCGATGAGCCGGCAATGAACAAGATTGTCATCAATCTGCTAACCAATGCGATCAAATACAATAAGCGCGGCGGCAGTGTCACGATTTCCGCCGATTGCCCGTCCGACGGTCCGTTTACTTTGATCGTTGAGGACACGGGGATCGGTATCGCAGCCGAAGACATGGACAAGATCCTAGAGCCGTTCCAGCGCGGTGAGAGCCCACTCGTCAAGTGCCGCGAGGGAACCGGCCTTGGACTGAACATCGTGAAACGGCTGATCGATCAGCATGATGCGACGATTACCTTCCACAGCACGCCGAATGTCGGTACAAGGGTCGCCGTATCGTTTCCGCCGGAGCGCATCGTGCGGTCCTCATTGCCCGATCACGTCAACGCCACGGCGGCGGCGCCAATATCGTTTGCGATCTAGTGGCCTGTCCATAGACGCTCACGGCGGCGAACAGCCTCTTCAAAACCTGCCCGGTGGCCATGGCTATTTGCACTCCGCACGAGATCAAGACGCTGCTGCCCTCGGGCACTCGGCTACTGGGGCTCGACCTCGGCGCGAAGACCATCGGATTGGCGATATCGGACCCGGGAATGATGGTCGCGAGTCCGATCGGCACGATCCGTCGCGCCAAATTCACCAAAGACTTCGAAGCATTGTCGGCGGCGATTGCCGAGCGAAACGTCGGCGGCCTGGTCATCGGCCTGCCAATCAATATGGACGGCAGCGAAGGCCCGCGATGCCAGTCCACCCGCCAATTTGCCGCCAATATCCTCGAACGGACGGATATCCCGATCTGCTTTTGGGATGAGCGCCTGTCGACCGCGGCCGTCGAACGCATCCTCGTCGATGAAGTCGACATGACCCGAAAGCGGCGCGGTCAGGTGGTCGATACGATGGCCGCTGGGTATATCCTGCAAGGCGCGCTGGACGCCATGACACGCTAGGCGATCGCCACGGCGGGTTTCAACGTCCTGCCAGGCGATCGAAAGTCCGCCAGTTACAGTTTCCGTGCCTGTCCGATTGGCAGGTCAGAAATTCGGGCCATGTCGCCGGTGGTGAAAAGGCTTGGATCGGCGAGATAGTCGAGCAGCATCTCCGTGGAATCCACCCCCCAGAAGAGCTCGCCATCGACCGCGAAGGTCGGCACGCCGAACACGCCCTTCGACACCGCCTCCTCCGTATTGGTCCGCAACCTCGCCTTGACCGAAGGGTCGGCAATGCGATCCGCCGCCTCGGCCTGGCTCAGCCCGAGCCGTTCGGTAGCCATAGCCCAGCCGTCCTCGGCCGCCACGTCGCGGCCTTCCCCGAATATGACGTCGAAGATGGTTGCGATCGCCTCGCGCGACCCGTCGAGCGCCACGGCGAGCCGGAGCGCCGGCAACGGATTGAAAGGATGGGCGGGCGGCATCGTGAAGGCTATCCCGTTCCGGTCGGCAAACCATTTGCAGTAGCGGTAGGTATGACGGCGTTTCTCGGGAATCTCGGCTGGTCCCTTGTGTTCCCAATGCCCGAGAAGGCCGGCAAACAGCACCGGCTTACAATCGATGGCCAACGGCGCCGGAAGCTGATGGAACCGGGCAAACTGGAAATAGGCGAATGGGGAAATAAAGTCGAAATACCAATCGGCCTGTTTCGGAGAAGTGCTGTTCATCATCGCTCCTTAGGATTGCATCGGGGTGGTCTGGATCCGCAATCGCACCCTTCATTCTACCCTTAGTAGCGCGGACATCGGTGGCGATCCAGCGGCAGCTTCCTCGCCGCGACTCAGACCGTCGCTTGCGCTGTGCGGGCCCCCTTCATTTCCCGCCTCGAAAGCCAGAAAATCCGCCAGTCTTGCGGTTCCACTTGCGCGCCCCACCACAGGGTGCTTAAAGTCCCGCTTTAATGAGCGCAACGCGCAAATCCAAGAAAAAATCCACGCCGGAGGCGGTCTATCGCTTCCCCCACCGGCATCTCCTCGGTATTGAGGGATTGTCGGCGGAAGAGATCGAACTGATCCTCGATCTGGCGGATTCCTACGTCGAGCAAAACCGACAGCCCAATAAGAAAAGCGACGTGCTGCGCGGTCGCACGCTCATCAACCTGTTCTTCGAAGACTCGACCCGGACACGCACCTCCTTCGAACTCGCCGGCAAACGGCTCGGCGCCGACGTCATCAACATGTCCGTCTCCACCAGCTCGATCAAAAAGGGCGAGACGCTGATGGATACGGCGATGACGCTGAACGCCATGCACCCGGACGTATTGTGCGTGCGGCACGGCGATTCGGGCGCGGTGAAACTACTGAGCGAGAAGGTCAATTGCGCGGTCGTCAACGGTGGTGACGGCACGCATGAGCATCCGACGCAGGCGCTGCTGGACGCGCAGACGATCCGCCGCCGAAAAGGCAAGATCGCCGGTCTTACGGTCGCCATCTGCGGCGATATCCTGCACAGCCGGGTCGCGCGCTCGAACATGCACCTGCTGTCGACCATGGGCGCTCGCGTGCGCCTCGTCGCACCGCCGACCCTGTTGCCCGCCGCCGTCGACCGCTATGGCGTCGAGGTGTTCAACAACATCAAGGACGGCATCGCCGGCTGCGACATCGTGATGATGCTGCGGCTCCAGCAGGAACGCATGAAAGGCATGTTCGTCCCGTCGATCCGCGAGTATTTCCATTTCTTCGGCCTTACCGCCGAGAAACTCGCCTTCGCGAAGCCGGACGCACTGGTCATGCATCCCGGTCCGATGAACCGTGGCGTCGAGATCGATTCCGAATTGGCGGACGATATCGACCGCTCGCTGATCCGCGAACAGGTGGAAATGGGCGTCGCCGTCCGGATGGCCTGTTTCGACCTGCTGACGCGCGACAATCCCGGAAACGAGCCGTGAGCGAAGAACGGATCGCCTATCTCAACGCCCGACTGCTTGATCCGGAGTCCGGGTTGGACACGCCGGGCGCACTCCTCACGCAGGACGGCCACATCGCCGATTTCGGCCCGGATCTTTTTAAGGACGGCGCGCCCTCAGTCAGCCAGGTCATCGACTGCAAGGGGCTCTGTCTAACGCCCGGTTTGGTCGATATGCGGGTTCAGCTCCGCGAACCGGGCGAAGAGCACAAGGAAACCATCGAAACGGCCGGCGACGCCGCGGCCACCGGCGGCGTCACGACGATGATCTGCCTGCCCAACACTCATCCGGTTATCGACGATGTGTCAGTCGTCGAGTTCATCGCCCGGCGCGCGCAAGACGCGAACCGTGTAAAAATAAAGTGTTACGGCTCGGTGACGCGCGGCCTCAAAGGCGCTGAGTTGACCGAAATGGGATTATTGTCGGAAGCCGGTGCAGTCGCCTTTACCGACGGGATCAAGCCCGTCGCCGACGCGCTCGTCATGCGCCGTGCTCTCAGCTATGCAAAAGGTTTCGGCCTACTGATCATCCAGCATCCGGAAGACCCGTCCCTCGCCGGCGACGGCGTCATGAACGAAGGCGAGATCGCGACACGGCTCGGGCTAGGCGGTATCCCGACACAGGCCGAAGTCATCATGATCGAACGCGACCTGCGGCTCGTCGAGCTGACCGGCGCGCGGTATCACGCTGCGCATCTATCGACGGCCAGCGCAGTCGAGGCGATCCGGTCGGCTAAGAAACGCGGACTGCCAGTCACCTGCGATACGGCCCCGCATTATTTTGCCTTGAACGAAACCGCCGTCGGCGACTACCGGACCTTCGCCAAAGTCTCGCCGCCCCTCCGCAGCGAGGACGACCGGCGCGCCATCGTGGACGGTCTCGCGGACGGTACGATCGACGCCATCGCAAGCGACCACGCGCCCCACGACCAGGACTCGAAACGCCTGCCATTCCATCAGGCGGAGTGCGGTGCAATTGGCTTGGAGACGTTGCTCCCGCTAACGCTCGAATTGGTCCATAACGGGCATCTCGACCTGCTGTCCGCGCTCGCCAAGGTTAGCCGCGCACCGGCCGAGCTCATGGGCCTGCCGTGTGGCCGGTTAACACGCGGCGCGCCGGCGGACATCGTGTTGATCGATCTCGACACGCCCTGGCAAATCGCCGAAGAGAAACTGCGCAGCAAGTCGAAGAATACACCCTATGATGCGCGTCCGGTCCAGGGGCGCGCCGTCCGAACCGTTGTCAACGGCCGGACCGCCTACAGCGCCTGACCGAGTGCACGATGGAGGATGGCGTGACATATACGATCGCACTGTTGGGCAGTTATGTCCTGGGATCGATCCCGTTCGGGCTGCTGTTGGCATCGCTCGCCGGCTTTGGCGACATCCGGTCGATCGGCTCGGGCAGTATCGGCGCGACCAATGTCCTCCGAACAGGCAACAAGACCGTCGCCCTGCTGACATTGCTTTGCGACCTCCTCAAAGGCGCGGTCGCGGTTGTGGCCGTGCGAATAATTTGGCCGGATGCTGCGCTCTTGCCTGCCGCGGCGGCGCTCGCGGCCGTTATCGGACATTTGTTCCCGGTTTGGCTGAAGTTCAAAGGCGGCAAGGGCGTCGCCACAGCGGGCGGTGCGCTGTTCGCGCTTGCATGGCCGGTCGGCGTCATCAGTGCAGCGATCTGGTTCCTGGTCGCGGCCCTGTTTCGGTATTCCTCGCTTGCCGGGCTTGTCTCGGTCGCGTCGACGCCGCTGCTCGCTCTTTACTATCTGGACGAAACGCAGGCGATATTCGTGGCCGTGATCGCCGCGTTGGTTTGGCTGCGCCATCACACGAATATTCGTCGCCTCCTCAGGGGCGAAGAACCGAAAATCGGCCAAAAGTCAGACGCGGAGCAGTAATTTTTCTGCGCTAGATATTGACCAGAGCCTGTTGTTGGACTCGGCGAAGC
Organism: Alphaproteobacteria bacterium; assembly: GCA_021774335.1. Classification (GTDB taxonomy): domain Bacteria; phylum Pseudomonadota; class Alphaproteobacteria; order UBA8366; family UBA8366; genus JAJFJD01. The sequence continues at coordinate 28,059 of JAJFJD010000031.1, read as the reverse complement.
AAGCAATCTTCATTACTTTCCTTGTACCGAATACCACATCCGATAAGGTCATTACTGCGCGGATAGGCTGATTAGTATTGCACTTACTTCCTGAAAACGTGCTATATCCCTATCCGCAATTGTAATACTCGCTCTCATAAACAGTCTTTAATCGGCCAACACGCCCGCGAGGCACGGACGCATGGCACGGAAAGCTGCACCAATAGAAACGGACAAGGATGCGTTGCACATCCTTCCGCTCTCGCAAATCCCTTTGGAGACGCAAGCTCTCCGCGACACTCGCCTGATCAAGAATACGCACCTCCAAGGTGTCGTCGAACTGTTCAACGAGAGCAGCAGCGGCAGCGGCCAAATCGAGCCGCATGACCTGCGCCTTGTCTTCGATATGTCCGGAACGGGCCGACAGGATATCGATATCATTCGGTCCCTCTGCGCCTTGCCGAGCTTCGACGTCTACAGTCTGCGGATCAATCTGCGGAAACTCGGCATCGCCGTCGAGGATCACGACAGCCTGAAGCTCTCCGATGCGAAAGCCGGACAACTCGAAGGGCACATGCGGGTGTTCACCCGACCGCTCATCGCCACGATCTACGGATCGACGGAAGCCGAGGCTCGCTCCTTACACGATATCGTCGCGCTGTTCACGACGCCCGACCTCGAACAGGCGCGCAACAACCTGCGCCGCCTGTCGACCACCTTAAACATCGATATCAGCCAAATTCCTAGCTTCCTGGAGGACTACGGCGACGTTTATCTGTCGCTCGCCTACTATCAATTCTGCCTCGAAGACAACGCACCGAGATTGAAGCGCTTCCTTGCGGAAATGCGAACGCTGAAGGGGGAACCACGATTCCGCTCCGACGCATCATTTCAGCGAAGCTGCACCGTGATCGAAGAAAAACTGATGTTGGTGTTCCAGGAGGTCAACGACGTCCTGAATTCATTCCGGACGCGGACGGCGGATCTTTGGAAGGACCTTTCGAACGAACGCTTCCGCGATATGGAACAACTTGTCCTTTCGCATCAAACCCAGATCGGCGGCGCTCTCTGCGCAATAACTGTGAAGCTGAACGCCTGGAACATCAATTTCCCGTCCCCCACCGCAGGAAACCCGACCGCACGCGTCGATTTTATCCTGCGCGACATGCAGCAAGGGCTTGAGAATATCCAACCGATTGGGCCGGTCGATTCCGCGCCGGTAGCGCCAAAAGCCGTCCAAATGATGGATGAAGATTACGAGGAAATCTGACGGCATCCACCGATCCCATTTTCCTCGAATGTGCGGCCAATTGCGGTTTTCGTTAGAATAAAAGCCGAACTCGGACAATTCCGGGCAAATCCGACCTAAAGGACCAGCAATGTCAGATCTGAGGATCGTCCCATCATCGGCGCCCGTTGGCGCGGTCGTTGAAAACGTCGACCTGTCGACGGCGCTGGACGACGCAACATTCGCGCAAATCGAAGCAGCGTATGCCGCACATGCCGTTCTCATCTTTCGCGACCAAGCGCTGACACCGGAGCAGATGATCGCGTTCACGCGGCGCTTCGGCGATATCGAGCGATATTTGCGCACCCATTATGCACACCCAGATCATCCGGAAATGTTACTGATCTCGAACATTGTCGAGGAAGATCGGAACATCGGCCTCGCCGACGCCGGCGCGACCTGGCACACGGATATGTCCTATGTGAAGGTCCCGCCCCGTGGGTCGGTCCTGTACGCCCGCGAGATCCCGGTCCAGGACGGACCGCCGCTTGGCGACACCTTGTTCGCCAGCACCGGCGCCGCCTATGACGATCTATCGCAAGCCACGAAGGATCTGCTGGACGGCCGGCGAACCACCCATAGCTACGAGGGAAAACACGCCCGCCGCGCGGCGTTGGGCAAGAGCAACCGGAAACCGCTCAGCGCGGAAGAACGCGATGCCCTGCCGCCGACCGACCATCCGGTTATTCGCACCCACGCCCAAACCGGACGGAAATGCATCTATGTCGTGGACGGCGAATGCGTGGGCATCTCTGGATTAGCGGACACAGAAGCGGAACCGCTTCTATCCGATTTGGCAGCCCGGTGTACGCGGCCGGAATATACCTATAGTCACCACTGGCAGGTGAACGACTTGGTGATGTGGGACAACTGCCTTGTCCAACACCTTGCCATTCAGGATTACGCCCTGCCGCAACGCCGCTTGATGTGGCGGACGACAATCGAGGGCACCGCCCCCGCCTAACCACCATATGGTTGACGATCGATAGAACGCCGACCATCCTGGGTTCATGTCAAACGCGAACCCTGAGGACACGCTGTCCGACCAGGAGCGGTTCGATAGGCTACGGTTGGCGCGAACCGAAACGATCGGCCCCGTCACCTTCCGCCAACTTCTCGGCCGCTATGGCACCGCCTCGGCGGCGTTGGACGCGTTGCCCGAACTCGCGGCAAAAAGTGGACGGAAAAAGCGTTTCCGGATTTGCTCTGCCGAAACCGCCGAGCGCGAACGGGAAACACTAAGCGCGATCGGCGGCCGCCATCTGGTGTTCGGCGACCTCGCATATCCAGCGCCGCTGGCCGCGATCGACGATGCGCCGATGGTGCTCAGCCTCATCGGTGACATTAGATCGCTTGGCCGGGACGGTATCGCCGTGGTCGGCGCCCGTAACGCGTCGACAAACGGCCGTAACTTCGCCCGCCGCCTTGCCAGCGACCTCGGCGAGGCCGGTCTTGCCGTCATTTCAGGGCTCGCGCGCGGCATCGATGCCGCTGCGCATACCGGCGCTTTGGACCATGCAACCGTCGCCGTCCTTGGCGGCGGCGTGGACGTGAAGTATCCGCGCGAGAACGCAGCGCTACACGACGCAATAGCGGACAAGGGCCTGCTTGTCTCCGAAGTGCCGTGCGGTATCCAGCCGCAAGCACGCCATTTTCCCCGCCGCAACCGGATCATTTCGGGCCTGTCGCTCGGCGTGATCGTCGTGGAGGCGGCGCTTCGGTCCGGCTCCCTTATTACCGCACGCCTGGCAGGCGAACAGGGACGCGACGTCTTCGCCGTTCCCGGATCGCCCCTCGACCCGCGCTGCAAAGGAACCAACGACCTGATCCGCAAGGGTGCGATGCTGACCGAATCGGCGGAGGACGTGTTGACGGAACTCGCTCCGGTCCGCGGCCACCAGACGAAGCGGCCGCTTGCGCCGCCTCCAACGGCCGGCAGCCCTGTCGCCGCGGATCTGGATCACACAGCGCCGGCGAATGCCCGTGATCGGATAGGTCAGATGATCGGCCCTTCTCCGCTGTCGATCGACGATATCGTCCGGGATAGTGGCTTCCCGATCAACACGGTGTGGAGCGTCTTGCTGGAAATGGAGCTGGCGGGCCACATCGAACGGCAACCAGGCAACTTGATTGCGCGACTCGCGACCTGACTCATCTAATCAGTAACTACTTGTAACTGATTCAAATTTTACGCAAAAGGTCACCAAGCATCTTAATAATTTGTTTAAATTTTACCAGAATTAATTAAACAACGCTTGTGTCTTCCTAAGACTTGGATAATATATCCATCGCTGACTACTTATAAAAGTCGCCGACAACAGACAAAGAACTTAAAAACAATCCCTAAACCTTTCGGCGATTTGCGAAATGGGAGCGGGACAGACGCAATAAGAACCGGAATATTTGTCGAAACGATATGGCATCCTCTCCCTACGAAAAACTGCTCGAACTGGCCCACCAGCGAGCATTGAACGGAAAAGGCGGATTGGCGGCGTCGATCGCCGAAATGTGCCTTGCCTCTCAATCGGGCCTGACCGAACGCGAACTGACCCTCGCCTTCGAAATCCTGCGGCTCCTCGTCGACAAGGTCGAAGTCAAGATTCGCCGGCATATCGCGGACTACCTGGCCGACCGGAAGGACGTCCCCGCAGATCTGATCCAGTTTCTGGCGAATGACGCGATCACGGTCGCCTATCCGATAATTCTGCACAGCGAATTGCTGCAGGAGGAAGATCTTCTCAAGATCGTCATCGAACAATCCGCGCGCCATCGTCAGGCGGTCGCGATACGTCCCTACATTTCCAGCGACGTCACCGATAAATTGGTTGAGTTCGATGAAGCCGAAGTCCTGACCACACTGATCTGCAACGAAACCGCTGAGATCAGCGACACGTCGATGCAAGCGCTCGTAGACCGGTCCCTCGAAATCGAGGCCTATCGGGAACCGCTGGCGCATCGTAAAGAGATGACGCCGAACTTGGCGAAGCGGATGTATGTTTGGGTCGGCGACGCGTTGCGGGACTACATCGTTCACAACTTTCAAATCGATCCGGACACTGTCAGCGACTCGCTCAACCATGCCGCAAGCGACACCCCGGACGACACGGCGCCAAAGCCGACCGCCACGCTGAGCGAAATCAAATCGCCCGCGCCGGAGGATAATCAGGACGGCGGGCACGCGCTGCTTCGCTTCCTGAACACCGGAGACATTTCTGCATTCGAAAGCGCCTTCGCCGGACGCCTAAACCTATCGGTGCAGGCGATGGGTGTTATTCTTTACGATTCGAATTTTGAAGCGCTCGCTATCGCGGCAAAAGCCGCCGGCATCGCGCCTGAGGTGTTCAGCGAAATTCTTTGCCATCTGTCTGGTGTCCGACCGGCCGACGACTACCGTGCATCGAAAGAGTATTGCGACGCGATGGATTATTTCAGCGGTTTAGATGATGCCGGCGCCACCGACATGCTTGATAAATGGCGCGAAACGCCGGGTGAAGTTCGTGGCGGATAACCCGCCCGTCTATTGATTTAGCAAGCCGAATCATAAAAAAATCGTTCGGAGTGCCATGAAATCGACGTTTCGAGTTCCTAAATTTACGACTCCTAAAGGTTGACGAACGTAAATCGCGGTGTCACTTCCTACCGGCCGCGCGGGTGCAAGTCCGTCCCGCCGACGCGAAAACAGCGCGACGAAGCTAAGAATTAAGTGACCATAGAAAGACCGAACTAATGGACGTGGTGGTCGTCGAATCGCCAGCAAAGGCCAAAACCATAAACAAATACCTTGGATCAGGATTCAAGGTGCTTGCCAGTTATGGTCATGTGCGCGACCTGCCCGCCAAGGATGGCTCGGTCAATCCCGACGATGATTTTTCCATGTCTTGGGAAGTCGCCCCGGATTCCAAGAAACGCATGGACGATATCGCCAAAGCGATCGAAGGCGCGGAGCATTTGTATCTCGCGACTGACCCGGATCGTGAAGGCGAAGCCATTTCGTGGCATGTGCAGCAGGTTCTGAACGAACGCAAGAAGCTGGACGGCATCGAAGTTAAGCGCGTCGTGTTCCACGAGATCACCAAATCCGCGGTGCTCGACGCGATGGAGAATCCGCGCGAACTCAATCACGAACTAGTCGAGGCCTATCTGGCGCGCCGCGCGCTCGACTATCTGGTCGGCTTCAATCTATCCCCCGTCTTGTGGCGCAAGCTGCCGGGGTCGCGGTCAGCAGGGCGCGTTCAATCGGTGGCACTTCGCCTCATCTGCGAGCGCGAAGCCGAAATCGAAGTCTTTCTGCCGCAGGAGTACTGGAGCGTCGACGTCGCCATGACCGCCGCGTCGGGCGATCCGTTTATGGCGCGGCTGACCCATTTCAACGGCGAGCGGCTGGGCCGCCTCGGCATTGGTAACGAAGCAACCGCGCAGGAAGCCGTTGCCGCGATCCAATCCCGCGAATTCAAGGTCGCGTCCGTCGAGAAGAAAACCGTGCAGCGCCATCCGGCACCGCCCTTCACCACATCGACGCTGCAACAAGAAGCAAGCCGTAAGCTTGGCTTCGGCGCGTCGCGGACGATGCAGGTCGCACAAAAGCTGTACGAAGGGATGTCGATCGGCGGCGAGACGGTCGGCCTGATCACCTATATGCGGACGGACAGCGTCACGCTGAGCAACGAGGCGATCAACTCGGCGCGCAGCCTGATCGATCGCGACTACGGTGCTGCCTACAAACCAGAAAAACCGCGTATCTATAAGACGAAATCCAAGAATGCGCAGGAAGCGCATGAGGCGATCCGCCCGACCGACATGTTCCGCCGGCCGCAGGACGTCAAGGACCTGTTGGACGAGAGCCAACACAAACTCTACACGCTAATCTGGAAGCGGACCGTCGCCTGCGAAATGTCGAGCGCTCTGCTCGATCAAGCCCGCGTCGACATGAAATCGCCAGACGAGGCGGTAACATTGCGCGCGACCGGCTCGGTACTCAAGTTCGACGGCTTCCTGAGGCTGTATCAAGAAGGCCAGGACGATAAGGACGACGACGGTGAAGACGACCGTCGGCTGCCGGAAATGGAGTCCGGCCAACCGACCGCCGTTAATGAGATCAAGCCGGACCAGCATTTCACGCAGCCGCCGCCCCGCTATACCGAAGCCAGCCTCGTCAAGAAAATGGAAGAGCTTGGTATCGGACGGCCATCGACCTATGCGTCGACGCTGAAGGTCCTACAGGACCGGAACTACGTCCAGCTCGACAAGAAACGATTCATTCCGGAGGACCGGGGCCGTCTGGTCACCGCCTTCCTCGCGAACTTCTTCAAGCGCTACATCGAATACGATTTCACGGCGCAGCTCGAAGAACAGCTCGACGATATCTCCGCGGGCTCCGTTGACTGGAAAAAAGTGCTGGAGGATTTCTGGAAATCCTTCTCCGAAGCGGTCGGCGAAACCAAAGAGCTTCGCATCACCCACGTCCTGGACGCACTCGACGCGGACCTGGGTCCGCATTTCTTCCCGGTCGGCCCGAACGGCGACACCGAGGTGGCGCGGCAATGCCCGGCTTGCGAAGGCGGCCGCTTGAATCTGAAACTCGGAAAGTTCGGCGCCTTCATCGGCTGCAACAACTATCCGGATTGCCGCTATACCCATCGGCTGAACGCTGGCGGCGCGGATACCGCCGATATGGAAGAAGGCACGGAGCTTGCCGCCGGGCCGAAACTCCTCGGCAAGCATCCGGAAAATGGCATCGACATCACCCTGCGCAAGGGGCCGTACGGCCTTTACCTGCAGCTCGGTGAAGAGGCGCCCAAGGAAAAGGGCAAGAAAGCGCCACCGAAACCGAAGCGCGCCTCCATTCCGAAGGATATAACGGCTGGCCGCGTCGACCTGGAAATAGCGCTTGGACTGTTATCCCTACCCCGCGACGTCGGCGCACATCCCGAAACCGGCACGATGATCCAGGCCGGTCTCGGCCGGTTCGGACCTTACCTGAAGCACGGATCGAACTATGTCTCGCTTAAGGAAGACGACGTCCTGACCGTCGGGCTGAACCGCGCGGTCTCGCTGATTGCAGAATCGCCAGGCCATAACGCGATCGAACTCGGCGACCATCCAGAAGACGGCAAACCGATTTCCATTCGCAAGGGCCGCTACGGTCCCTATATCAAGCATGGCCGCTTGAACGCGACAGTGCCCAAGGACCGGGAACCGGAGACCATCACGCTCGACGAGGCGCTTGCCCTGCTGGCCGAAAAGGTGTCTAAGAGCAAAACGAAAAAGACTCCCGCCGCAAAAAAGAAGACGGCGAAGGCTGCCCCCAAGAAGAAAGCGGGCGCAGCGAAAAAGAAGAAACCAGCAAAAAAGACCAAGAAATCTACGAAGGAGAAGGCAGATGCGGAGCCGGCGATTGACGCCGATACGCCCGCCGAAGTCACTAGTTAAAGCCATTGGCAAAGAAGATTATTAAGGATCGGCCGCGTCCTACAAAGCGGCAACTCATTGAATTCATAGCTGAAAATTCTGGCAATCCAAGCCGTCGCGAAATCGCGCGGGCCTTTCGCCTGCACGCGTCCGATCGTTCTTGGTTGCGCACAACACTCAAGGAACTCGAAGACGACGGACAGATTGAACGCAAACGCGGCAAACGCGTCGGTCCGCCAGGCCGGCTGCCGCCGGTCGCCGTAATCGAAGTCACCCATGTGGACGACGACGGCGACGTATTCTGCCGGCCTACCGCCACAAATGAAGACGGCGACGGTGACGGCGATACCCAAACCGAAGAAATCACAATCCGATTGCGGGGCGACCGCGGCCGGCCGGCAACCGCCGGCGTCGGCGACCGGGTGCTCGCGCGGCTGACCCGCATCGCGAAGAACGTTTATGACGCCCGCACCATCCGCAAACTCGGCAGCGGACCCAGCGAATTCATCGGCGTCTATGAAGGCAGCGGGCGGCACGGCAGCGTGCGTCCGGTCGACCGGCGTATCCGAACGGTCTACGAAGTGTCCACGCGGAACAGCGAGAACGCCGAGGACGGCGACTATGTCCGGGCGGAAGCATTGGGCGGCGGACATCGCCGCGCCGCGCGCGTGATCGAACGCCTCGGCCCTGGCCGTGACCCCAAGGTTTTCAGCCTTGTCGCATTGCACAGCCGGGATATCCCAATCGACTTCCCGGCCGACGCGGTCACCCAATCGGAGGGCCTGAAGGCGCCACCGCTCGGCAAACGGACCGACCTGCGCGAGGTTCCGTTGATTACCATCGACGGTGCGGACGCACGCGATTTCGACGACGCGGTCTGGGCCGAACCGGACGACGGCGCGAAGAACAAAGGCGGCTGGCACGCGATCGTCGCCATCGCCGACGTGACTTGGTATGTCCGTCCCGGCGATCCGCTGGACCGCTCGGCACGCGACCGCGGCAATTCGATTTACTTCCCCGACCGCGTCGTACCGATGCTGCCGGAACGGCTATCGAATGGCTTGTGTTCGCTGCGTCCGAACGAGGAACGCGCCTGCTTAGCCGTCCACCTGTGGATCGACGCGAACGGCAAGGTAATTCGACACAAATTCGTGCGCGGGCTGATGCGGTCCGCCGCGCGTCTGACCTATGAGCAAGTCCAGAGTGCAATTGACGGCGTTACCGACGATACGACCAAGCCGATCCTGGATACCGTCGTCAAGCCGCTGTTCGGCGTCTACGCGGCCTTGCTTAAGGCGCGCAAATCCCGAGGAACGTTGGATCTCGATTTGCCCGAACGGCGCATCGTGCTGGACGACGACGGCCATGTCTCGGCCATCGTGCCGCGCGCCCGACTCGACAGCCACCGGCTGATCGAGGAGTTGATGATCGCCGCCAACGTGGCCGCCGCCGAAACGCTGCAAAAAGCGGAGATACCCGTCCCCCGCCGCATCCACCAAGAACCGAACTCCGAAGCGCTCGAAGCATTGCGCCAGTCGCTCGATGGGTTCGGCATTCGTTTGGCGAAAGGCGCGGTCGTAAAACCGGCGCTCTTCGCGGGTATCCTGGAACAGGCCGCCGGCACGGATTTCGCCGCCATGGTCAACGACCTGGTGTTGCGCAGTCAGACCCAGGCCTTCTACGGTGCGGACGACGAAGGTCACTTTGGCCTAGCGTTGCGGCGCTATTGCCACTTCACGTCGCCGATCCGCCGCTATGCAGACGTTCTGGTTCACCGGGCGCTCGTCTCGGCGCTGAAACTCGGCGACGGCGGTCTCAGCGAGACAGATATCGATCGGATCGACGAAACATCCGAGCATATCTCGATGACCGAGCGCCGCGCCGCCTATGCCGAACGCGACACGGTCGACCGGCTAACCACGGCATACCTCGCCGATAAAGTAGGTGCCCAATTCAGCGCCCGGATTTCCGGAGTGGCACGGTTCGGCCTGTTCGTCCGGCTCGACGAAACCGGCGCCGACGGCCTCGTCCCAATGCGCGCACTACCGTCAGATTGGTACGAACACGACGAAGTGGGCCACCGATTGGTCGGCGAAAAATCCGGTATGACTTATGTCCTCGGCGAGACGGTTACCGTCGAACTGGCCGAAGCAGATGTCGCCACCGGCAGCCTTGCCTTCACCATCATCGGTGAAAACGGACAAAAGACCGAAAGAACGACCGGGAAAGGCCGCCCGCCCCGCCGTCGGCGGACATCCCGAAAGGCCAAGGGTCAGCGAAAACGAGGTAAATAATCCGGACAAGCTTAACACCAGCGCGATATCCCGCTAACCTGTCTTTAGATCGGCAAAAAGCCGACGTAAATATATGTTGGCAGGGGTCAACGGTCAGGCATGAAACGGCGCGATCCGAAGTTATCTTCGCTCGCCGCCAAGCCGGATGGGCGGACGTTTTCCGCGCCGGCAACGCGGTCGCTGGCGGCCATCCGGGCCTTCGCAGGCACGATGACGATGGCCTTGCTGCTGGGTTGTTCAGCCCCGGACAGCACCTTAGCCCAATTTTCTCAAGTCAGCTCTGAGGAGATGCTGCGCGCCGGTTTTTCGGACATCCAACAAATCTACATCGATGAACCGAAGGTCGCCGATCTTGCCATCGCGGGACTCCGCGGCTTGCGGAAGATCGACCCGGACGTGGACATCGTCCGGAAGTCCGACCTGGTGAGCATCCGCCGTGGCGACAACGTCGCCGGCTTTGCCCATATGCCGAAAGACAACGATCCGTATGCCTGGGCCACTATTGTGTCGAAATTGATGGACGACGGCCGCAAACTGTCACCAAAGCTGGGGCAGGCCCGAACCGAGGAAATCTATACCGCGCTTTTCGATAGCCTCGCGACCAATCTCGATCCCTATTCCCGCTATTCGGGGGCCGACGAGGCGCAGGACAACCGTGCCAGCCGTGACGGCTTCGGCGGAATCGGGGTCACCATCGTGCCGCATACCGACGGTGTGGAAATCACGAAAGTTGTCAGCGGCCTGCCGGCCGATCGCGCCGGCCTGCAGCGCGGCGACCGCATCCTGTCGATCAATGGCCATGGAATCTCGAGCTTTGGGCTACGGCGAATCGCACGGCTTCTACAAGGTCCGGTCGGGCGCTCGGTTGAGCTAGCCGTGCGACGCAAGAATAATCCGGCATCCCTGCAGATGTCAGTGCCGCGCACCCATATCACGCCGCAATCGGTCTTCTACCGCCTGGAGGAAGACGTCGCGGTTATCGAAATCACCAGTTTCAACTCCGAAACCGCGTCATCCGTAGCACAGTCCGTCTTCCGCGCCCGGCATCAAAAGGGCGTCAATCTGCGCGGTCTCGTGCTGGATCTGCGCGACAATCCTGGCGGCCTGCTGCATCAGGCGGTGCGGATCGCGGATCTCTTTATCGAACAGGGCCGGATCGTCTCGACGCGCGGACGGCATCGCGACAGCCTGCAGTATTTCGATGCGACACCGGGCGATATCGCCAATAACCTGCCAATGGCGGTCCTGCTGAACGGCTATTCCGCATCCGCCGCCGAAATTCTTGCCGCCGCGTTGCAGGACAATAAGCGCGCGATCCTGATCGGAACCACCAGCTACGGTAAAGGGACCGTGCAGACGGTCCTGCGGATGCCCAACGACGGCGAACTCGTCCTAACCTGGGCCCGGCTCTACGCCCCGTCCGGATACAGCATGAACGGCCTTGGAGTCGTTCCCACCATCTGCACCACGAAAAAGGGCAGCGCCGAAGATCTCGTGCAGCGCGCGCTGGTGGCCGAAAGCAGTCCTTCACACCAAATGTTGTCGATCCGCCGGACGTATCAAAAGGCGAGCGTCGCCGACCGCAAATTGTTGACGTCATACTGCCCGGCGGCCGCAAGCCGCCAAGGCAATATCGATCTGAAGGTTGCCAGGATGCTTCTAACCGTGCAGAAAAGCTATATGCGAACGATCCATCTAGCACGCACGGCGAATGGTCTCTGACGGTTCATCCCCCGGCGAAAAACAGTCCCAGGAAGCAGTGACACCCCGTGACGCGGCTAGTCTTGTGCTGCTTCGCGACGGTGCACGCGGCCCCGAAGTCTTGATGGGCAAACGGCCTGACGCTTCCCGCTTCATGCCGGGCGTGTATGTCTTTCCCGGCGGCGGCGTCGAGGAAGACGACTACAAGCTGGAGACCGAATTCCCGTTGCCCGGCCACGTCGTCGAACGGATGGCGCGGCAAAGCGAAGAACCGCTGGCGCGCGCGCTCGCCTGGGCCGCCGTCCGCGAAACCTGGGAAGAGACCGGTATATTATTGGGTGCGCCCGGCCCGGCGCATAATCCGGGCAGCTGTGAGACTCTAAGCGCCTATGACACCGCCGGACTGGCGCCCGACCTGACGGGTCTCGACTATCTCATGCGCGCCGTCACCCCGCCCTATCTGCCGATCCGCTTCAATACCCGGTTCTTCATTGTCGACGCCGGACAGGCGCAGGGCCGCCTTGAGCCGCGCCCGGAATTGGAGCATGTGACCTGGCATAGCATCGAAGACGCGTTGGATCTGCACATCATCAACGTGACGGCGATTGTCCTGAATGCGGCATGCGATTACTGGCATGACCGGCCCAAACCGGACGCAAGCCGCCCCTCGCCCATGTTCACTCAATACGAACCCGGCGAAATCATACTGCGTGATGAATAGGCTTGACTTGCCGCGCGTCACCTGCCATTTAGCGCATAGAATATCGTCCAATTTCCTTGTGTTAACGGGTATTTACCATGGCTAAATCGAACACCATCCTGGTCAAATTAGTGAGCACCGCCGACACGGGCTACTATTACGTGACCAAGAAAAACCCGCGGAATCAGACCGAAAAGATGGAATTCAAGAAATACGATCCGGTGGCGCGCAAACATGTCGTGTTCAAGGAAGGGCGCATCAAGTAGCCGCCTCGTTTTTGGCGAATTGCCATAAGGCCGCCCATTCGGCGGCCTTTTTTGATGGGTGGATGTAGGCCGACAGGGCTTAGTTCAGGTATTTCTCAACCGTCTCCAGGAAGCTGGCGACCGAAATCGGTTTCGAGATGTAAGCCTCGCACCCGCCTTCCCGGATTTTCTCCTCGTCGCCTTTCATGGCGAATGCCGTTACCGCGATAACCGGGATGGACCGAAGTTCCTCGTCTTCCTTCAACCACTTCGTGACCTCAAGACCGGAAACTTCCGGAAGTTGAATATCCATCAGGATCAAGTCAGGCCGATGTATCCGCGCCAACTTGAGCGCCTCCATGCCATCCTGCGATTGCAACACGTCATACCCTTGCGCTTCCAACAAATCGTGAAAGAGCTTCATATTGAGTTCATTATCTTCGACAACGAGGATCGACTTAGCCATCAAATATGCCTTTGCACATAATTTCACGGTGCATAGCCATATGTATTACTCGCCCGGCAAAACCGGCGCAATGGGCAAGGCCTGCATTTTGAAATGGCAGGAGACCTTGCCGCACCGATGGCTGGACCCGATACCGCTGTGATAGGCTGCCGCAAGACATGTCCAAGTTTCGCATTGGCGTAGATATCGGTGGCACGAAAATCGAGGCCGCCGCGCTTGACCGAAACGGCGCATTTGCCGTTCGGCGACGAATAGCGACGCCGCAAAACGACTACCCCGCTGCCCTCGACAGCATCGTTGGCCTCGTCCGGTCCGTCGAAACCGAAATCGGTGAACAGTCACCGGCAGGGTTCGGCATTCCGGGAACGATTTCGCCCGCCACGGGCGTCGTGAAGAACGCTTATAACTCTCCCTTCAACGGACAACCACTCGATCGGGATATCGAAGATCGCCTTGGGCGGCCCATTCGCATGATGAACGATGCCAATTGCTTCGCCCTATCCGAAGCGATCGACGGCGCGGCCGCCGGCGCGGACGTGGTCTTCGGGGTCATTCTCGGCACTGGATGTGGTGGCGGAATCGTCATCAACGGCCGACCCGTCCGCGGCCTCAACGCCATCGCGGGCGAATGGGGTCATAATCCGCTGCCGTGGCTCGGCGCGCTGGATCAGCCCGCCCGATCTTGTAGCTGCGGTAAGACCGGCTGTATCGAGACTTACCTCTCCGGCACCGGATTCGCGGGCCATCACAACGCGGCAACCGGCTTGGCGCTGGCCGCCCAGGAAATTGTCGACCTTGCGGCCCAGGGCGACGAAGCCGCCCGCACGAGTTTGGACCAATACCAGGACAGACTGGCGCGGGCGCTCGCCAGCATCATCAACGTGCTGGACCCGGACGTCATCGTTCTCGGCGGTGGCATGTCGAACGTGTCCGACCTCTACGCAACCGTACCGGAGCGCTGGGTCGACTGGGTCTTCTCGGACCGGGTCGAAACCCGTCTCGTTCCCCCGACATTCGGCGATTCGAGCGGCGTTCGAGGCGCGGCATGGCTATGGCCCGATGATGCCGAGACCGCCGGATGAGCGAGATCCCGTATATCTGCCGCGATTGTCTCGCCACCTTCGACGAACCCGAAGACGCTGCGCCGGTGCGGCGCTGCGGCGAATGCGGCTCGCCGCGGATCATCGGCCATCCGGAACTGCATGATCTGTCGATGGCCCATATCGACTGCGACGCCTTCTATGCATCAGTGGAAAAGCGGGATAATCCGGCCCTGACGAATAAACCGGTTATCGTCGGCGGCGGTCGGCGCGGCGTTGTCGCGGCGGCCTGCTATGTGGCCCGGCTCTACGGCGTCCGGTCGGCGATGCCCATGTTCAAGGCGCTCCAGGCCTGTCCGGACGCCGTGGTGATTCGCCCGGACATGGCGAAGTACCGCGAGGCCGGGATGCAGATTCGCGAACTGATGCGAAGCGTCACGCCGCTGGTGCAGCCATTGTCGATCGACGAGGCCTTTCTCGATCTCACCGGCACGGAAACATTGCACCATGGCAGCCCTGCCCTGACCCTGGCGCGGCTCGTCCTGCGGATTGAGGGAGAAGCCGGCGTCACTGCCAGCATCGGCCTCAGCTACAACAAGTTCCTGGCTAAGATTGCATCGGACCTAAACAAGCCAAAAGGATTCGCCGTGATCGGCCGCGAACAGGCCCTGGCGTTCCTCGCCCCGCAAAAAGTGGGAATCCTATGGGGGGTCGGAAAGTCGCTGCAGTCGAAATTGCGCCGGGACGGCATTACAACCATCGGCCAGCTCCAACAGCGGGAAGAGCCCGATCTCGTGGCGCGCTATGGCTCGATCGGCAGTCGGCTGTACCACTTCTCCCGGGGCGAGGACGACCGTAAGGTCACGCCCAACTCGCCGACTAAGAGCATCTCGGCGGAAACCACATTCGGTGTCGATATGGCGGAAGCGAGCGAGTTGGCCGAGCGGGTTTGGCCGCTGTGCCAGAAGGTGGCCGATCGGCTGGTGACCAAGCGGCTCGCAGGGCAAACGGTCACGCTGAAACTGAAAAGCGCCGATTTCCAGATCATCACCCGAAGCCGGCGCATTCGCGAACCGACCCAGCGCGCCGAGGCCCTGTATCAGACCGCTCTGCCCCTGATCGAAAGAGAAGCGGACGGGAGGCTCTTCCGACTGATCGGCATCGGTGCCGCGGATCTCACTGATCCGCACGAAGCGGACCTGCCGGACCTCTTCTCCACGGATACATTGGACGGAAACAAGACGGAAAAGGCCCTGCACGCCGTGGAAGAGAAGTTAGGAAAGGGTGTCGTCCGCCGCGGCCGGCACGCGACATAGGCTTGTCCGCATGAAGGCGATCAGCACTTGGCCTTTTTCAGCGGCTCAAAGAGTTTTAGCCGCCCACGAACGGTGAAGTCGCCATAATTCATTGTCAGTTCCGGCACGACGCCATTCTTCTGGAGATAGATCGACATCTCGAATTCCGGCATCGCCGCTTTTTCCTCTTGCGGGAACACGGCAATACTGACCGGCCAAACCGGCTGCGCCGTCGGCAGAACCTTTGGATTGCCACCCGGTGGTAGGGGCCGTTGCGGCAGAATGAACGCGCTCATCATCGACGGTCCCTTCACTTCAGCACCATCGAAAACGGGCCGGCGGTCGAACTTCTCGCCAGCCACGGCCTTGCGCATCAGGTCCAGCGTATGGGCAGTGGGAAAGGATGTACCGGCCGGCAGTTTGATCGTCTTCTTTCCGGGCTTTTCGAAAACGGCGACGCCGGGACCACCAATCCGCTCGAGGGTCGCCTTGCCTTCGACTTCACCGTCCTCCTGCGCCTCGCCGCCGGTCGTGGATCGTTTGACATAGAAACGGTACCGAAGGCCGTCTTTCGATTCCCAATTCGCATAGCTCGCGGAAATCTGCACCGGCGATCCATCGCCGCGAATGACCTGCATGACATAGCGTTGCTCGATGATCCAGCCGTCGCAACTGTCGGCCCAATCGTAGCTGAGGACCCCGGACACATCGACCACACCGCTTCCGGACCGCGCCTTGTCCAGGCGCAGTTCATAACCAGCGCGATGAGGAACAATGTCGCTTTTGTCGGCGGCCGCAACATTCGTCGGCAACCACGGCACAGCACAAGCCACGACCAAGCCGGTTAAACCCGCTCGCAATCCAGCAGCGTTCATTCGCATGTTTCGCACAGTCTTATAAGCCTCCGTGACCAACTATATGGTGCCGGTGTAGGCGTTCTACCACAATCGTCGGTGATCGCGGGTCGTTCCATGACGACAATGTTACTGCGCTCTGTTCAGTCTTTCTTTTCCGGCGGCAGGCTTACCCGGATATGCAATTCCCGAAGCCGTTCGGCGTCCACGTCGTTCGGCGCCCCCATCATCAGGTCCTGCGCCTGCTGGTTCATCGGGAATGCCACGACCTCGCGAAGATTGGGCTCGTCGGCGATCAGCATGACGATCCGGTCGATCCCCGGTGCGGAGCCGCCATGCGGCGGTGCCCCGAACTTGAGCGCGTTGATCATGCCCCCGAACCGGGACTCCACCGCGTCCTTGTCATAGCCGGCGATGTCGAATGCCTTATACATGATTTCCGGAAGATGATTTCGGATCGCCCCGGAGGAAAGCTCGACCCCGTTGCAGACGATATCATATTGATATGCCTTGATATCCAACGGGTTCATAGACTCCAGCGCCTCGAGCCCACCCTGCGGCATCGAGAACGGATTATGACTGAATTCGATGCGTCCGGTATCTTCGTCCATCTCATACATTGGATAGTCGACGATCCAGCAGAATTTGAAACAGTCCTTCTCGACCATATCGAGGTCTTCGCCGACCTTCTGCCGGACGACGCCGGCAAACGACGCCGCCGCGCTGGGCTTGTCGCAAGCGAAGAACACTGCATCGCCATCGCCGAGGCCGGTGGCCTCCTTGATGGCCGCAACACGTTCGTCCTCTAAATTGCGCGCGATCGGCCCCTTGCCGCCGCCCTCCTCGAAGACGATATAGCCGAGGCCCGCAGCACCCTGCTCGCGCGCCCAATCGTTCAACTTGTCGAAGTAACTCCGCGGCTGACCACCCGCACCCGGTGCCGGGACCGCCCGCACAACCGCCCCGCCCTCGACCGCTTTGGCAAAAATCCCGAAATTTGACCCGCGGAAGGCTTCCGTGACATCGCTGATCTCGAACGGAATTCGCAGGTCCGGCTTGTCGCTGCCGTATTTCATCATGGCTTCGTCGAAGGGAATGCGCGGGAACGGCGGTTTGGTGACGCTTCGGCCCTCGGCGAATTCCTCGAATACACCGGCGAGGACCGGCTCAAGGGCGTCGAAAACATCTTCCTGGGTGACGAAGGACATCTCCAAATCGAGTTGGTAGAACTCACCCGGCGAGCGGTCCGCACGGGCGTCCTCATCTCGGAAACACGGGGCGATTTGGAAGTACCGGTCGAAGCCGGCGATCATCGTCAACTGCTTGAACTGCTGCGGCGCCTGCGGCAGCGCGTAGAACTGGCCCGGATGGAGGCGGCTAGGCACGAGAAAATCGCGCGCGCCTTCGGGCGAGGACGACGTCAGGATCGGCGTCTGGAATTCCGTAAACCCGGAGTCCGTCATCCGCCGCCGGATCGATGAGATGACCTGCGACCGCAATATAATATTCCGATGAAGCTCCTCACGGCGCAGGTCCAGGAAACGGTACCGCAGACGAATGTCTTCCGGATAACCCGCATCTTGATTGACCGGCATCGGCAACGGGTCGGCGACCGCCTGGACCGTGACTTCCTCGATTCGGAGTTCAATTTCTCCGGTCGGGATCGTCGCGTTGATCGTATCGTCGGTGCGCCGCGCCACCGGGCCTTGAACGGTGATGACCGATTCATTGCTCAGATTTTCGACGGACGCGAAGACCGGGCTGGAAATATCCACGACGCATTGCGTGATGCCGTAGTGGTCCCGCAGGTCGATGAACATCAGATTGCCATGGTCGCGCGTGCGATGGACCCAGCCGGAAAGCCGGACGACCTCGCCGGCATGCTCGACTCGGAGTTGGCCACAGGTATGGGTGCGATATTGATGCATGAATTATCCAGAGATCAGGGGCGTATACGGTCGCCGCGCAAAGGCCATGGATTCGGGCGGTTTGTCAAGGCATCCGCGATAGTTAGCGACCCGTCGGCGGCCTGTTGCAAGCCCATTCCACCCTGCCGGCCGGTTGTGCTACAGCAGGCCTTTCCCCGATTCCGATTTGCGTGTATTTCAAGAGATATGGCGATAATTCCAATAACAGACAGCGCCGAGTTGAACGACTTCTGTCGGCGCCAAAGCTCCGCTCCCTATATCACCGTCGACACCGAGTTCCTGCGCGACAAGACCTACTGGCCTATTCTGTGCCTCGTCCAGGTCGCAGGCCCGGAAGATGCGGTGGTAATCGACGCGATGGCCGACAATCTCGATATGGCGCCGTTATATGATTTATTGATTGATCCCAATATCTTGAAGGTCTTCCACGCCGCCCGTCAGGATCTCGAGATCTTTTTTCAGAAGATCGGCGAGGTCCCGACCCCAATCTTCGATACCCAGGTCGCCGCAATGGTGTGTGGGTTCGGCGATCAGGTCGGCTACGAAACCATCGTGAACAAGATCGTTGGCGCGCCGCTCGACAAGATGTCCCGCTTCGCTGACTGGTCGAAGCGACCTCTGACGCCAAAACAGCTCGACTATGCCCTGGCGGATGTCGTGCATCTGCGGCCGGCTTATGAGGAACTGGCCCGCCAACTCAACGATTCCGGCCGGGCCCCTTGGCTCGAAGAGGAAATGGCCACCCTGGAGCATCCATCCACCTATCGCCTGGATCCGCAAGAAGCGTGGCGGCGCATCAAGACCCGCGGCGGCAACAAGCGTTTCTACGGGGTCCTTCAGACCGTGGCGGCCTGGCGCGAGGAAGCGGCGCAGACGCGGGACATTCCGCGCAACCGTATTCTGCGCGACGACTCGCTGATGGACATCGCCGCCCACGCGCCGCAGACGCCCGAAGCGTTGGCGCGCACGCGTGGCCTCTCGAAAGGGTTCGTCGAAGGCAAGATGGGCAAAGGCTTGGTGCAGGCCGTGAAGGCAGGTCTGGAGCTACCGGATGAAAAAATTCCACGGCGTCCGAAACGCGACCGCCTGCCCCCGGGGATCGGGCCGCTTACGGACCTGCTGAAGGTCCTGCTGAAGCATGAGTGCGAGAAGCATGATGTCGCGAGCCGCATCATTGCGAATTCCGACGACCTGGCAAGAATCGCCGCCGACGACAATGCCGACGTACCGGCCATGGCCGGCTGGCGGTTCGAACTGTTCGGCAAGCAGGCGCTGGACCTGAAGCATGGCCGACTGGCCCTGTCCGCGAAAGGCGATCAGATCATCGTCATCAAAGCTGAAGGCGACGATGGCGAGAGCTGACCTTTAGCCCGAAGCCTTCTCCGCGTCGTCACGCTCGAAATAGTCGACTTCAGCGTCGCAATCGAGCGACTTGGCCAACGACATGAACCGCCGTTGGACCACATCGCCGACGAGTATATCCGCATGCTGCGGCAATGTGAGCGTGATCCGGTCCTTGGACCGGTGGAGCTGCGCCGTTTGAAGCAGCGAAATCACGCCACCGGATAATGTGTACCCCAACCGCATCGCGAGACCGATCGCTCGGGCGTCGTTTGCCGCCTCCCGGTCCAGCAACGCGCCGGCCTCGCGTCGCAATAACCGCTTGTCGAGTACGGAATGCCGCGAGGCGACGCTGAGTGCCATGAAAACCCGGCCGGGATGGTCGGTGCCAACGCTGGGATGGCGCAGAATACGTTCGAAGACCATTTCTCCCCGGTAGTCCGGATGCTCCGACCAGCCAATATCCGCCAAGTGACACGCCGCCAGCCGCAATCGCTTGTGACGCTCACTCTCGTCGGGAAACAGCGGTGCCATCCAGTCAAAAAGTGCCTCGCCATCTGCCGTCGCGCGGCCCATCCGCTCGGCTTCGCGCCGACAGCTGGCCAGCAGCGGATCGACCTTGCGGGTCTTTTCGGGCAGGCGATCGTAAAGACACCCTTCGCGCAGCCCGTAGGCCGAAAAGACGACTTCGTCGACTTTGGATTCCTCGACCAGTCGCTGCATCAGATAGGCGGCATAAGGCACGCCGTCGATGCGCTGACGCGCGACGCCGGGAATCTTCCGCAACGTGCTCGGGCTGAGTTTCGCCACGAACCGTGTGAACTCGACCGCATCGGCGGCCGACAATGTGTATTGATGGATCACATGCAACGGGTAGTCCGACTGCTCCATATGCACCCGCGCCAAAGCACGCCACGCCCCGCCCACGGGATAGAAGCGCTGCCCCTTTGCCTTGCCCAGCCACGAGATTGTTTCCAGCTTCTTGTCTATGATCTTGCGGGCTTTCGCGACATTCCCGTCCGCCATATCCGCAAGCCGAAGCGGCCCCAGGGGCAGCGTATTGTAAACACTGCTTTCCCCTTTGTTGATGCGCACAAGTTCGACACTTCCACCGCCCAGGTCGCCCATCAGGCCCCGCGCTTCCGGAATTCCGGACAAGACGCCCATTGCGGAGATCCGGGCTTCCTCCTCGCCCGACAGGACCCGAACATCGAAGTTGCAGCGCTCGCGGACGTCCTCGACGAATTGAGGTCCGTTATCGGCATCCCGCACCGCTGCGGTGGCGACCACATCAACCCGCTCGACCGCCATGGCATCGGTCAGGGCGCGAAACCGGGCGATACTGGCCAGCGCCAATTCGACGCCCTCGGCCGATAGCTTGCCGGTCTTGTTCAGACCGCGGGCGAGGCCGCACAGAACTTTTTCGTTGAAGACAGGCGTCGGTGTCCGTTGCGGGCCTTCGAAGACCACAAGCCGGATCGAGTTTGAGCCGATGTCGACGACAGCAACTGGCGTCGTTCCGTTTTCCGCTCCAAACTTCCGTCCTCGGGTAAGAATACCCGGCACGCGGTCAGGTCCGCCTTAGCTTTAGGGGACGGACGGGAAGCGACTGTTCCAACGCGCTGCCGCGGCCGGACAGGCTCGGATTGGTCATGAAATAGGTGTGTGCGTTGAAGCTATCCGCCGTCGCTTTCAGCCGTTGGAACGCGCCATCCGGCAGCATTTCCCAACTCTGTGCTTCGTCGTTCAAGTTGGCCACCATAATCTGTTCGAGCACCTGTTTTTTGACCGTCGGATTATCGATCGGAACTAGTGTCTCCACCCGGCGGTTCAGGTTGCGCGACATCCAGTCGGCCGAGGAGATAAAGACCTTGGCTTGTGCCGACGGCAATGCGCGACCCGCGCCGAAACATACGATCCGACTGTGCTCAAGAAAACGGCCAACTATGCTTTTGACCCTGATATTTTCCGACAGCCCCGGAATTCCAGGGCGCAGGCAGCATATTCCGCGCACCACTAGATCGATCTCTACCCCCGCCTGACTCGCCATATAGAGGGCGTCGATAACATCCGAGTCGACCAGCGAGTTCATCTTCGCCCAAATCTGCGTCGGACGCCCCGCTTTGGCGTGCTCAATCTCCTCTTCGATATGCCGCTGCAGGGTGCTGCGGAGCGTAAGCGGCGCGATCGCCAATTTCTCCATCGCATCGGGCGTGGCATAGCCGGTCATATAGTTGAATACTTTCGCTGCGTCGCGCCCAAGCGCCGGGTCGCAGGAGAAAAAGCTAAGGTCGGTATAAATCCGCGCGGTGATCGGATGATAGTTACCGGTGCCGAAATGAACATAGGTATTCAGGTTCTGGCCTTCGCGGCGCACCACCAGGGACACCTTCGCGTGCGTCTTCAAATCGAGGAATCCGTATACCACCTGCGCGCCGGCCCGTTCTAAATCCCGCGCCCAGCGAATGTTCGCCGCTTCGTCGAAGCGCGCCTTCAGTTCGACCAAGGCCGTGACCGCCTTTCCGGCTTCAGCGGCTTCGATCAACTCACGCACGATGGGCGAATTGTCCGACGTCCGATACAGCGTCTGTTTAATGGCGACCACCGCAGGATCGCGAGCCGCCTGTTTGAGAAACTGCACCACCACGTCGAAGCTTTCATACGGATGATGCACGATGATGTCCTTCGCCCGAATTCCGGCAAAACAATCACCACCGTAGTCGCGGATCCGTTCGGGAAAGCGTGCGCTGTAACTCTTGAACTGCAAATCCTTGCGCTCGTCGACGATCATGGCGCTGACGTCGCTCAGCCCAAGAAATTCTTCCAGCGCGATACAATCGTCGGGTTCGACACCAAGCTGCTCCTCGACGAAGCGGCGCAGATCATCCGGCATCCCGCCATCCACGGTCAGTCGAATGACATGTCCGCGGCGGCGCTGTTTCAGGGCGGATTCGAAGGTTCGGACCAGATCTTCCGCCTCTTCGTCGATCTCAACTTCGCTGTCGCGGATCACCCGGAAGATGCCTTGGCCGGTCACCTCAAACCCTGGGAACAAACGATCGAAATACCGCGCAATCACATGCTCCAACGCGACGAAACGGACTTCTTCACCCGGCAAGCGCACGAAGCGCTCCATATGACCGATTGAGATCAGCCCGGTGATCACTCTGTCATCCGACGGCCGACGCAAGGCGACAATGAGGACGAGACCTTTGTTTAAAATGAACGGAAAAGGATGAGACGGATCGACGGCAAACGGCGTCAATACCGGGAACAATTGGTCGGCGAACCACGTGTCCAACCACTTCAATTCTTCATTGGACAGTTTTGCGGTCGGCAGAACGGAGATGTCGGCCCCTTCAAGATCCTTGCGAAGCTTGCTCCAACATTTCTGTTGCTCGGTCAGCAGCATCCCCACTTCGTTGGAAATTGCGCTCAGTTGCTGCTTTGGCGTTAGACCGTCATCGCTGGGCGTGGCCACGCCGGCTGCGACCTGCCCTTTCAGACCCGCCACGCGCACCATGTAGAATTCGTCGAGATTGCTTGCGGATATTGCGAGGAAACGCAGCCGCTCAAGCAAGGGATGGCTGGTGTTGTATGCTTCTTCCAGAACACGCGAGTTGAAGCTCAACCACGACAGTTCGCGGTTCAGGAACCGCGCGTTGCTGTCCATGGTAATCCTGTCGTCCTGACTCGCCTTGACTGTCGCTACCATCGTCCCTCCCTGGCTAAACTGTCACGAAATCGTATGAGTCCCGCCAGATTCCTTTTCAAATCGTACAATAAAAGTATAACCGAATTATTACGGTAAAAGCCGCCACTGAACGGAGGCCCTATGGTCCGCCTGTACATCGTCCGTCACGCTAAATCCTCCTGGAAAACCGACGGTCTGGATGATTTTCACCGGCCTATCAACGCACGCGGGCGAAAGGCCGCACCCGCCATGGGACACTACATGCAGCAGCATGGCATTCAGCCAGACCTAATCCTCTGTTCCGCCGCCATCCGCGCCCGAGAAACCCTTGAACTGATTCTTACATCGCTTGATGACGAACCCACTATCGAGATCGAAGAAGACCTCTATCTGGCAAGCGCCGAGACATTGCTGGAACGTCTGCGGCGGTTGGGCGACGGGCCGGACTCCGTCATGTTGATCGGCCACAACCCGGGCCTGCATGACCTCGCGCTTTCAATGGCGGCACCCGGTGGAGAACGGGTTCCGGCCGAGAAGTACCCGACTGCCGCGTTGACCGAATTGAATTTCGAGAACCAAGGCTGGCCCGACGTCGGCCCTCGCACCGGCGATGTGGTGCGCTTCGTACCACCACGCTCGTTGGCATAACTCAAGGCCGCGCGGCTTTAATCCCAGTATTGGTCCTGTTTGACCAACCTCGGCCAGATTTTCCCGAGTTGACGCCGTTCCCCGCAAATTCGCGCTGCATACCACCCGACCACATAGGCGCGCGCGCTGTCATCGATGGGATTGCGGCCTCTGCCGAACCGCGCGAGAAGCTTGTCCGCGACCACCCCATCATTCAATCCGCCCAGGCAGTCTTGCAGCGCGGAAAGTGCTTTGATGTGCTTCCGAACCGCCGGCTTCGGGTACAGGCTGGCGAAAAATTCCACGCAATACCGCGTCTGCTTTCCTTGGATCCGAACCGCGTGAAGTTGTGCGTCGTCGACCAAGTCCAGATGCTTGCCGAACGCCAGAAGCTTCTTTTCGGACCTTCGGACCGAGTGTTTTGCAAACCGGCCGATCGATCTGTCCAAACCCGTTACCGCAAATTCGTGATCCGGAAACAGGCACCATCGTTCCAGCATCAGGAGGAACCGGCCATACCGGCGGCTCCGCAGTACCTTTTGGGCGCGACGGGATGCCGTCCGGCGGCCGGCCTGGGCGCGTTTCGCCAAATCGGCCAGAGAGTTATCGTCCGGCAATCGGAAGCACAGCGGTTCGACCGTCTCGAGGATAAAGACATCCAAGTCCCGCGCTTTCCCGAGTTCCTGCTGCAGCCAGCGCAGTTCCTGGGCGAAGTAACGCCGATCGGATTCCGGCAACACCTTGCGAAAGATATTGAACGCGGCACGCAGCCGGCGAATGGCGACCCGTGTCTGGTGAATGCCTTCCGGATCCTGGGCGTCCCGCGCAATACTTTCGTTTGCGCGCAGTTGAGCCAGGCATCCGTTGCAGATTTCGACGAAACCCTCCCAGACCGTCATGCGGCGCGACAGTATCACCGGTTCTGCCTTCGCCGCAGCGGGCGGCGTACGGTTGCAAAGCGCATAGCCCCGATCGGACTTGGAAACGTGCCCGACCGTGCAGTCGATCCGCTCGTTCAGCGCCAATGCAATATCGAAAATACGTTTCGGGTCGCCTGACTTGAGCTCAAGCTCCACCTCGCAGATCATCTCGCTGGCGCCGTCGGGCGACCGGACCTCACCGATGTCGAGGACCAGCTCAATCGTCGTCTCACCGTCGGCAAGGTCCCAGGCGGTGCGCTTTATGTCAGTTTCAAAGATCGGTTGTAGAGCCGCAGTTCCATTAAGCTTGGCCAGGCTTTTCCGAACGTCATCGTCCTCGATCAGCATTACGTCCGGCGTGGCGCCCGGCACTTCATGCTCCCATTCGTCGCGCACGAAGAGGCCACCGCTCGCCGACCCAACACGTTTCAGGGTTTGAATATGCCGGTTATCGGACTCGCGGACCCGCAACGATAGGTCTCGCTTCTTCAGGAACAGGTCTTCCGTATCGAAATAGGTTCCCATCATCCGCCGCGTACGCGCGCGTCCGGACTTCAAATCTCGGATGATCGGGTGTCGTTTTAGCCTGTCCGCCTGATCAAACGGTAAGGACAGCTTTAGCTCTGTCTCTTCCTGCATACCACGGTGCCAATCAAATCTCCCTGTAGGGATAGGAAGCCATAAACACGCGTATTCGGAAACAACGAAACCGAACCGTCACAATATTTTCATATTTGCGTAACGAAACGGCTGTTCAGAGACGACTTATAGGGTCCCGGGATAACTCCCGCCGTCCATCAACAGATTCTGACCCGTGATAAACCCTGCGCCGGCGCTGCACAGAAACGCGCAGGCATCACCGAATTCCGCGGGGTCACCAGACCGTCCCGCCGGATTGGCCGCTTCGCGCGCGGCCAGGACCTCTTCATAGGGCTTGCCGGACTTCTCCGCCTGAAAATGGATGTTTGCGAAATACCGGTCGGTCGCAAACGGCCCCGGCAACAATCCATTGATCGTGACATTGTGGGCTACGGTCTTCCGAGACAGCCCGGCGACGAAGCCGGTCAAACCCGCCCGGGCGCCGTTGGACAGGCCGAGGATGTCGATCGGCGCCTTAACCGCCGCCGAAGTGATGTTGACGACGCGACCGAACTTCCGGTCGATCATGCCGTCGACGGTGGCCTTGATCAGGAAAATCGCCGTCAGCATGTTGGCATCGATCGCCTTGATCCAGTCGTCGCGATCCCAGTCGCGGAAATCGCCCGGCGGCGGACCGCCCGCGTTATTGACCAGGATATCGGGGTCGGGGCAAGCGGCGATCAGGGCGGCGCGTCCCTCCGGCGTGGTCACGTCAATGGCCAGGGTCGCAACCGTGGCGCCGGTGGCAGCGCGGATGTCGGCGGCGGCGGCTTCCAGGGTCTCGCTGTTGCGGCCGTTGATGAGAACCTGCGCGCCTTCGCGGGCCAGGGACATGGCGCAGGCCCGGCCCAGGCCCTTGGAGGATGCGCAGATGATGGCCTTCTTCCCGTTCAATCCGAGTTCCATTTTAGTCTCCGTCTGTTGAGTGCTCGATTTGCGCCAGCACGCGGCGCGCCAGGGGTACGGTGATGTTGCGCCGTCCGGCAAGGGCGGCGCGGTCGAGTTCATCGACAATACAGCCCACCGCCGCGAAGGAACGCTCGATGCGCGGCATCAGGAAATCCACGACCCCGTCGCCGACACGAAGCTGGCGGTCATGGAGGATCTTCAGCAGCAGGGCGCCGATGAGGCCGTCGTCCGGCGGCGCCACCGCCACCGCCGGCGCCGCCACCAGCCGCGAGCGCAGGTCGGCGAGGGCAATGGCCATGCGCGCCGGCGGCGTGCGCGCCGTCATCAGCAGGGCGCCGCCGCGCACCGCCGCCATGTTGTAGAGATGGAACAGGGCCTGCTCATTCGCGATATCATCGATGCCGTCGATGACCCCGTATCGGGCGTCGCCGAGCAGCACATCCGGCGGTTCGTCGCCCAACGCGGCGGGCGCTATGTCCAGGGCGCCGCTTCGCGCCTGCCAGACATGGGCGAGATGGGTCTTGCCACAGCCCGGCGCGCCATGGATGACCAGGGCCGGGGCGGGCCAGTCGGGCCAGCGGTCGAGCCACAGCACGGCGTCCCGGTTACAGGGAGTGACCAGGAAATCCTCGGCGTCGAGGGCGGTGCGATGGCCGAACTCCAGGGCAAGCTGGCTCACGAAGTCCCGTCCTCACCGCCGTGATAGAAGGCGCTCGCCTCATAGCGCTGGATGGCGAAACGCACGAGAACGCCGATCACCGCCGTCACCGGCACGGCGAGAAGCACACCGACGACGCCGAACAGGGCGGCCCCGGCGAAGGCCCCGAAGATCACCCAGACCGGATGCAGTCCGACCCGTTCACCGACCAGCTTGGGCGACAGAAAGTTGCCTTCGAGCACTTGGCCCAGGGCGAATACCAGGGCCACGGCGCCGATGCGCAGGGCCTCGTCGAACTGCAGGAAGGCGAGGATCACCCCGACCAGGAAACCGGTGATGGCCCCGACATAGGGAATGAAGGAAAGCGCCCCCGCCCCAAGCCCGACGATAAGCCCGAAATCGAGGCCGGCGATGGTCAGACCGACGGCGTAGAACAATGCCAGGGTCAGGCAGACCAGGCCTTGGCCGCGCACGAAACCGGCCAGGGTCTGGTTGATCAGGATGAGTTGCTCGCGGATCACGGCGGCATGGCGGCGCGGCAGCAATTGATCGGCGCGGGCAACCATATGGTCCCAATCGCGCAGCAGGTAGAAGGTCACGATGGGGGTGATGAACAGCAGGGCGATGATATTGACCAGGGCCAGGCCCGAACGCACCAGCCCCTCGCCCATGCCCAGCGCCCAGCCGACGAGATTGTCTGCGAATCCGGCCAGGGCCTCGCGCGCGCGCTCGATCTGGTCCGGCGCCAAAGTCTCGAAGAAACGATCGGACAGGGACAGGGCCGAATCCCGCAAGGAACCCACGATCTGTGGCGCACGGGTCACGAGTTCGATTGCCTGATGATA
Source organism: Alphaproteobacteria bacterium (assembly GCA_021774335.1). Lineage (GTDB taxonomy): Bacteria > Pseudomonadota > Alphaproteobacteria > UBA8366 > UBA8366 > JAJFJD01. The sequence goes on along the minus strand of JAJFJD010000031.1, from coordinate 228 downwards.
GAGAACCGGCACCAGCAGGATCAGCGCGCCCAGGGTCACGGCCATGAACAGGACGGTGATGACCGCCGTCGCCATGGTCCGCGAGAGGCCCATGTTTTCGAGCTTGTCGGCGATGGGATCGAACAGATAGGCGACCGCCATGCCGGCCACGAACGGCAGCAGAATCTCGCGCAGCAGATAGACCAGCAGGGCGAAGACCATGAGCCCGGCAAACCAGAACAGCATCTG
>JAJFJD010000004.1 GCA_021774335.1 Alphaproteobacteria bacterium | reverse complement strand
CTCTCACTGATCGTGTTCGCCGTGCCGTCACTGTCCGTCACCGGGCCGACGACCGCCTCCGACGTATCGTCGGTCAGATTGATCGTGAACGTCTCGGTACTCGTCGATCCATCCGTCGACGTGGCTTGCACCGTCACCGTGTGGCTCGTCGCAGTCTCGAAGTCGAGCAATGACGTATCGGCGACGGTAACAGCACCGGTGTTGGTATCGATGGAGAAACGCCCACCCGCATTGTCGGTCAGGCTGTAAGTCACCGTGTCGGTGGCATCCGCATCCGTGGCTAGACCCGTGAGGCCGACCGCTGAACCGTTCGCGACACTCTCAGAGATCGTGTTCGCCGTACCGTCGCTATCGGTAACAGGACCAACGGCGGATTCCGACGTGTCGTCGGTGAGATTAATTGTGAACGTCTCGGTGCTGGTCGACCCGTCGGTCGAAGTGGCCTGCACCGTGACGGTGTGGCTGGTCGCCGTCTCAAAGTCGAGCAACGACGTATCCGCAACCGTCACGACGCCGGTGTTCGTATCGATCGCGAAGCGACCGCCCGCGTTGTCAGTCAGGCTGTAGGTCACCGTGTCGGTGGCGTCCGCGTCGGTCGCCAGACCCGTAAGACCGACGGCGCTGCCATTCGCAACGGATTCACTGATCGTATTGGCCGTGCCGTCGCTGTCCGTCACCGGACCAACGGCGGCCTCCGACGTATCGTCGGTCAGGTTGATGGTGAACGTCTCGGTCGAGGTCGACCCATCCGTCGAGGTCGCCTGCACCGTGACGGTGTGACTGGTTGCCGTCTCGAAGTCGAGCAACGACGTATCCGCAACCGTCACGACACCGGTGTTCGTGTCGATAGCGAAGCGCCCGCCCGCGTTGTCGGACAGGCTGTAGGTCACCGTGTCGGTGGCGTCCGCGTCCGTCGCCAGACCCGTCAGGCCAACCGCTGAACCGTTGGCAACCGATTCACTGATCGTATTAGCCGTGCCGTCGCTATCGGTGACGGGACCAACGGCGGCCTCCGACGTATCGTCCGTCAGATTGATCGTGAACGTCTCGGTTGAGGTCGATCCATCCGTCGAGGTCGCCTGGACCGTGACCGTGTGACTGGTTGCCGTCTCGAAATCCAACAGCGACGTATCCGCAACCGTGACGACACCGGTGTTGGTGTCGATCGCGAAGCGGCCGCCGGCATTGTTCGTCAGGCTGTACGTGACGGTATCGGCGGCATCCGCGTCCGTCGCCAGCCCCGTGAGGCCAACGGCAGCGCCGTTCGCGACACTCTCGGAGATCGTATTGGCCGTGCCGTCGCTATCCGTCACCGGACCGATCGGCGTGCCATTCGTAACATTAATTGTGAAAGTCTCGGCGGACGTGGATCCATCCGAACTCGTGGCCTGGATCGTCACCGCATGGCTGGGGGCCACGCTGGAATCCAGCAACGACGTGTCGGCGACAGTAATCACGCCCGTATTCGGATCGATTGCAAACCGGCCGCCGGCATCGTCAGTCAAGCTGTACGTGACCGTATCCGCCGCATCGGGATCCAGCGCGACCGCGGTGAGGCCCACCGCAGTGCCGTTCGCCGCGCCTTCCATCACCTGGTTCGTTGCCGCGTCGCTATCCTGCACCACGCCAATCGTGCTGGAGATAATCTCCTGCTCACCGGTCTCCGTATTGGTGAGAACAATCTCCACCCCAAACGGCTGCGGTTCGATTAGCGACGAACCGTCCGCCGGCAGCGCAAAAAGTCCGGGAAGTTCATCCGGCGTCAGCTCAACGACACCACCGCCTTTTGCAGTACCTGCAGAAAGAATGACCGAGTCCGGCACCTGAGTGATTCGAACGACAACCGAAACACCGGGGACGGCCTCCGGCAATGCCGGCACAAAAACCGGAAACCCTATACTGGCCGGATCGCCTTCCGCCGGTGGAGCTGCTGGTACTGCGCCAGTGGCGTCAACGACGACGTCGGCGGTCGGATCCGGCTCTTCCCGCGACCCTTGATGGACATTGACGAGCGATTGACCTCGACCCATTTCCTCTTCGCCGCCACGCGGCCCGTCGCCGGTACCCTGCCGTTGGTCGTCACGGCCGTCGGACGGCGACGTTTCAGGAATCAGCAACTCGGACAGCGCTGTTCCGTCGGTCGATGGATCGTCAGGTTTTGTCGTATCGCTCATAAAAACCAAACCAATGAATGTTTGTGGTTCACCATCTGATCCAGCCTGCGTTCAGACCACACCACCAGATAGTAGAAGTATCCTGTAGTTCCTTAATTCGCCGTTGCCAGCGATGGTTAATGGAGTAGATTCCAAAATCGCGATCTAGCGTCAGAAATTACACGTATAAATCGAAATTTTCTGTGTCCGCCCTCACAGCCTCCGTCTAACCGCCGACGCGCGGCCAAGCTTACGATCAAGTCATCAATGCGGTTCAAAATCCTGAAATTTTGGACACTTACACATTTAGAAATCGCAATATTCATATAATATTATTTTCTATTAATACTTTATTACAAACGATCAAATTTAGATAAAATTGGAAAACAAAAAAGGAATATTTCTTTCGACATATAAAAATATGAATTTACCAAGAAAGAGAGTTTTTATACTGCAGAAAATATATTCACCGGCGTTTGTACAGCATTATCTGGCGCCACAGAGAATCATGAAGTTCAGAAAATGTTCCCGTAACCTATTTATATATTTGAAATTTTAAAATCTCGTGTATCTAAAACTGCCAACGATCGATTTCATTAACGGGCATCCGGTCATCGCATCGATTCGGCATTCGATCTATCGCGTCTAAAAAGTAAATAAATTTTTAAGAAAATTCCGCCGATACTCCCACACCACGGAACAGCGCAAGCATTTCCGTTGCGAATTTGGGCGAAGAGGTAGGTATCGAACGGAAACCGGGGACATGCGTCGCGGTCCGCAGTCAGTCACACCAATCCATCAATCTAATGGACACTATCCACGCAGGATGATCTACCGCACTCGCGAACACCGGGTAACCAGTTGTTAACGATGTATTTCTAATTTGGTTAACGCCTAAATCGATAAGCCAAGAAACGGCGCGCTAGGAGAGCCATCCATGGGCGGCGCGCGTAACGAAGAAGGACGAACGA
>JAJFJD010000030.1 GCA_021774335.1 Alphaproteobacteria bacterium | reverse complement strand
CGTCAACCTTCTCCGGATTATAGGGCAGCTATGATGTGTCAATGAGCGAACGATGGGACATACCGCAAATCGTCTTGCTGAGTGCGCACAATGTCACCGCCTGGCGACGGAGGACGTGTCGGGCCGCGCTAGCGGTTGCCTTTTTGCTTGCATGCGCCGCCCCGCAGAGCCCTGGCTCAGCAGCGAATCTCACGGTCCGGGGTGAAATCATCGGCATCGCTGGCGAATATATAATCGAAGGGCAGGATACGTTGCTCGATATCGCCCGTCGGTTTGACCTGGGATTCGTCGAGTTGCGCGCCGCCAACCCGACGACCGACGTGTGGCTCCCCGCGCCCGGAACGCGGCTTACACTGCCTACGGCACATGTGCTTCCCGACGTCGAACGGATCGGGATCGTGGTAAACCTACCCGAACAACGGCTGTATTTCTTCCGGCGCGCACCGTCGACCGTACTGACATTCCCACTGGGGACACCAAGAGCCGGATGCCCTATTCCGCGGGGAACGACAACGGTCATTCGCAAACGGACGCAACCGACCTGGACTCCGCCGCCATCCCTTCGCGCAGAACGGCCCGACTTGCCGGATCACGTCCCCGCCGGGCCATCCAACCCACTCGGGGAATATGCTTTGGATTTGGGATGGCGCGGTTTTCTAATCCATGGCACCAACAAACCGGACGGCATCGGACGTCGCGTGACCCACGGCTGCATCAGGCTTTATCCGGAAGACATCGAAAAACTGTTCGCCGAGGTCCCGCTTGGCGTCCGGGTCAATGTCATCGACCAACCGGTAAAGCTCGGGTGGTCCGACGGCATCCTATATCTCGAGGCGCATCGGACAGTAGACGAGTTAGACACCATCGAATCACAAGGCATGGTATCACGTCACGATGATGGAACTGCTTGCCGAAATGCGAAACCCATGATCCACGCCAAGGTCGGCCCCTTGGAAGATAGACTTGATTGGGATGCGGTGTGTCGAGCGTTGCGCGAACGCCGCGGCCTACCAGTCAGAATTTTGAAATAACGAGTGCGCGAGAACCGGATTTTCGAGCCGCCCGCCTCACCCGTCCGGCCAAATGGCTTTGCCAAACCAAATTGCACCTGCCACAAGAGTGTGCACAGCCAGCTATTTCCTGAAAGGGCGGCCTTTTCCGGACACAGTGCGGACATGAGAAAGCCCCTCGTGAGAGGGGCTTTTTAAGTCATTGTATCTGAGTGATATTTGGTTGCGGGGGCACGCAACCACCTTAATTTGCTCTTTCATGCTCGCGATATTCATCCCAGAATTATCGAGTCAACATGACGAACCGGGACACAAAAAGGCAAATTTCCCCCTGCTCAGTCTGAACCGATCCAGAAATCTGACGTTGCTAGCTTTCACCGGAAGGGCCACCGCTATTAGCGGACATTCCAACGCCAGCGATCGATTTCCGCTAATGACCAAAAGTTGAACAGTTTAAATTGAATCGGGATACGCCGATCTCACGCTGCCTTTGTCTCAAGGCCACCCGTCCGCTCGACGAAGGAGACTATCTCTTTGACACCGACGCCGCCCTTGATATTGGCAAAGCAAAACGGGCGTTCACCACGCATTTTCTTTGCGTCGCGATCCATGACGCCGAGGTCGGCGCCGACCAAGGGCGCGAGGTCAATCTTGTTAATCACCAATAGGTCCGAACGAGTAATGCCGGGCCCTCCCTTGCGTGGAATCTTGTCCCCCGCCGAAACATCAATGACGTAAATGGTGATATCGGCGAGCTCAGGCGAGAAGGTGGCGGCAAGGTTGTCGCCACCGGACTCGATAAAGATCAGGTCGAGGTCCGTAAACAAGGACCGCATTTCCGCGATTGCGGCAAGGTTGATCGACGCATCCTCGCGGATCGCCGTATGCGGACATCCGCCCGTCTCCACACCCAGGATACGTTCCGGCGGCAAGGCCCCCGACCGCGTCAGGAACTGAGCGTCTTCTTTGGTGTAGATGTCGTTGGTGATGACCGCGACGGAGAAACGGTCGCGCATCGCCTTGCACAAAGCATCAGTGAGCGCTGTCTTGCCAGTCCCCACCGGTCCGCCGATTCCAACCCGCAATGGGCCGTGACCAAAGTCCATCATGACCGAAATAACCTCGTATATTGCGTTTCGTGTTTCATAGAGCAGATATCGGTCATCAACGATGCCGACGCGACGTCGCCGAGTTCCGTCTGTAGTGCGCGGCCAACGGTAGCGTTGACCGCGGGTTCGCAGTCGGCCGTGATCCTCTGGCCGTCCGTTTGACCCAACGGAATGAGCCGGACGGCGGCGGAAACGAGATTCGCTGCAAAGGCGTGCAGGTACCCCACCGCCGTTTCGGCAGAGCCGATTCCGTGCCCGGCCGCGGCGCAGCCCACGGCGACAGGATACGTATAGGGACCGTCCCACGCCGACTGCAGCATGCCGAGAGCCGGTGTTGACCAAGCGTTAGCGGTGATATCGAGAAAGGCACGGCCTTGTGCGTGGCTTTCCAGCGCCAGTTCGCGCGTAGCGTTGAATGCAGCCGCCAGTTCCGCGACGTCAGATAAGCGCGCGATATCAGCCTTCTCGGTTGCCGCGTGCGCATGCGCTAGAAATGCGGTGTCAGAAAAACCGGTGCCGCATTCGACGACATCGGCAATCCAATTCCCTGCCGAACCGGCGTTGTCGATCAAACCAATTTCGACGGCGTATTCCAACCCGTGGCTGTAGGTATAGGCGCCAACCGGATAGCCGGGCGAGAGCCACGCCAACAACCGATAGAGAGCGCTGGCGTCAGCCATGGTTATGCGGTCCATGAGTATGAGCATGGGTGGGACCGTGAACATGATCGTGTCCGTTCCCCGAAACATGCGCATGTGGATGGTCGTGACTGTGGACTTGACCATGGCCGTAGGCTCCGCCCTCGGGCTCGAACGGCGCATCGATCAATCGTACGGTCGCGCCAAGTTTCTCGACCATGTCGATGATCACATGGTCTTCGCGAACCCGTAGGCGGCCGTCGAGTATTTGAGTCGGCAAATGTCGGTTACCCAAATGCCAAGCAACGCGCACCAGATGATGGTCATCGGAGCAAATGATTTCCGCAAGCCTTTCGGGCGCCGCGGTCACCGCAACGGTCCCGCCGTTATCGAGCCGCAACCCGTCGCCGTCCCGCAACAGGCGAGGTTCCGGTAATTCGAGCAGGAACCGCAATCCCGTCTCACCGGTGAGTACGATCCGGCGTCGAAACCGGTCGTCATAGTCGAGCGCCACGCGATCCACCGGTTCGCCCGTCCAATCGGATTTGGCTAATACATCGACGACACGTGGCAGGGAGCCCGCCATTGCTTTTCTCCTTTAGAACAAGAAATAGCGCTGCGCCATGGCGAGTTCTTCCGCCGGCTCGCATGTCAGCAGATCGCCGTCGGCGCGCACCTCATAGGTTTCCGGATCGACATCGATATCCGGCGTTGCCGCGTTCAACACCATGTCGGCCTTGGAAATGCCGCCGCGCGTATTCGCGACCGCCACCAGTGACTTGGCCAAACCGAGAGTGTCGCCGACCCCCGCCTCAAGCGCGGCAGCGGATACGAAACTGACGGCGCTTTCCGTGCGGGCTTTTCCGAACGCCCCAAACATGGGTCGGTAGTGGACCGGCTGCGGCGTTGGTATCGACGCATTGGGATCGCCCATGGGCGCCGCCGCGATCATGCCCATCTTGATGATCATATCGGGCTTCACGCCGAAAAAGGCGGGCGACCACAGCACCAAATCCGCAAGTTTCCCCACTTCAACCGACCCGATATGATCGGCCATGCCGTGCGCGATCGCCGGATTGATGGTGTATTTCGCGATATAGCGCTTGACGCGAAAGTTATCGTTTTCGCCAATTTCTTCCGGCAGCCGGCCACGCTGCCGCTTCATCTTGTCAGCGGTTTGCCAGGTTCGGATCAGGACTTCGCCGACCCGACCCATTGCCTGACTGTCCGATGCGATGATCGAAAAGGCGCCCAGGTCGTGCAAGATATCCTCTGCCGCAATTGTTTCCTTACGGATGCGGCTCTCGGCGAAGGCGATGTCTTCGGGGATCGAGGCGTCGAGATGGTGACATACCATCAACATGTCGAGATGTTCGTCGATCGTGTTGACGGTATACGGCCGCGTCGGATTCGTCGACGACGGCAAGACATTCGACTGACCGCACACCTTAATGATGTCCGGCGCATGACCGCCACCTGCTCCTTCCGTATGAAAGGCGTGGATCGTGCGATCCTTGAATGCAGAGATCGTATTCTCGACAAAGCCGGACTCGTTCAGCGTGTCCGTATGAATCATCACCTGAACATCCATGTCGTCAGCCACCGAGAGACAACAATCGATCGCGGCCGGCGTCGTACCCCAGTCTTCATGCAGTTTAAGGGCACAGGCGCCGCCCTCTACCTGTTCGATCAATCCTTCCGGCTGCGAAGCGTTGCCCTTGCCGGCAAAGGCCAGGTTCATGGGAAAAGCATCCGCGGCTTGCAGCATCCGGCCGATATGCCAGGCGCCGGGCGTGCAGGTGGTGGCGTTCGTGCCCGTGGCCGGCCCGGTGCCGCCGCCGAGCATCGTGGTAACGCCGGACATGAGCGCTTCTTCGATCTGCTGCGGGCAAATGAAATGAATATGCGCGTCGAATCCGCCGGCGGTCAGGATCTTGCCCTCACCCGCAATCGCTTCGGTCGACGGCCCCACCACGATATCGACACCGGGCTGCGTGTCCGGATTGCCGGCTTTGCCAATCGCCGCGATCCTTCCGTCCCGCAAGCCGACGTCGGCCTTGACGATGCCCCAGGTGTCAACGATCAACGCATTGGTGATGACCGTATCGACCGCGCCATCGGCGCGCGACGCCTGCGACTGGCCCATGCCGTCGCGGATTACCTTGCCGCCGCCGAACTTCACCTCCTCGCCGTAGGTGGTGTGGTCGCGCTCCACCTCGATGAACAGCTCCGTATCCGCGAGGCGCACCCGGTCGCCCACAGTCGGGCCATACATGGCGGCGTATGCGGCACGGGTGATCTTTGCCGGCATCAGTCCAGGTCTCCCATAATCTGCTGGTTGAAGCCGTAAACCGCACGACCACCGGCATAAGGCACCAGCGTAACGTCGCGCGACTGCCCCGGCTCGAACCGAACTGCGGTCCCTGACGCAATATCGAGGCGCATCCCGCGCGCTTTCTCCCGGTCGAAGGAAAGCGCGCTGTTGGTCTCATAGAAATGATAGTGGCTGCCGACCTGCACGGGCCGGTCGCCGGTGTTCGCAACCCTCAGCGTAACCGTCTCCGCATCGGTATTGAGATCTATATCGCCTGCGGCCGGCAGGAGTTCGCCGGGTATCATCGCCGGTTCCGGACGTACTGGGCGGTCAGGACGCTCGCGATGACGAGGATGCCAACCAATCCGGCGGCCACAATTGCCATTTCCACGACATCCGGCGATCCATGCGGATGGCCATGGCCAACAACAGTCTCATGCGCAGTCGCAGACAGCGAATATGCCGTCGCCATCGCGGCGACCAAACCGGTCATTGCAAGTTTCGATGTCATGCTCTTCCTCCCTATCGAATGGGTTCATGAACGGTCACGAGCTTCGTTCCGTCCGGGAATGTGGCTTCGACTTGAACGTCATGGATCATTTCGGCAATGCCATCCATGACCTGCTCGCGGCGCAATACCTGAGCGCCATCGCGCATCAAATCGGCCACGGAATGACCATCACGCGCGCCCTCGACGACGAAGTCCGTTATCAGGGCAATGGCCTCCGGATGGTTCAATTTCACGCCCCGTTCCAGGCGACGTCGCGCGACCATCGCCGCCATCGACACCAACAGTTTGTCTTTTTCCCGCGGAGTGAGATTCACCACCAGCCTCCCTGTTCGTTATGCGTCAGCAAGACCAAACGCGCGGCAACACCGCGGTCGGTCCGGGTCCACCCGTCTCGAGCTGGCTCAGCAACTGCGTCAACACCGAGGCAAGATCCTGACGCAAGACCGCACCGGTTTCGGCAAGCAATCGAATGTGCAGCACTGGCCCGATCACGGAGCCCGCGGCCATTGCACCTAGGCGCTCAGCGGCATCCCGAAAGATCGTCAACAACCGCTCGGCCGCGGCGCCGACATAAAGAATACTGGCGACAGCGTTCGCCCCGTTGGCAACCGCGGGCCGGTTCAAGCGATCGGCAATCGGCCCGTCGATTTCGAACGCGTCCGCGAATACCAACCGTCCATCGAACCGAATCCGCCAGCTGTCCATCAAGGACCCGCGCTGCACGGTTTCGCCCATCGCTCCTCGCCCGAAAATCGTACTTTCGCAAGCAAGCAATTGTCCGCCGTCTTCGACCGATGCGGTCAAGCGCCGGGAGAGCCGTCCGCCATCAAATAGGATCGACTCCTGCGGCAACCACAAGCCCGTCGCGCCGGAATCGACGCGCAACCTGTTGGATATCCGTGCCGGTTCTCCGCGCGATCTGTAAATTCGTTCGGCTGCCTGCGACGATAACGATGCGCAAGTACCGCGCAGCCACACCGCTTCGACGGTCAGAACATCCGAATCTGTTAAGCCGCCGGCGGTATTGATCAACACCGCCTCTGGCACGTTGCCAGGCTCGGGCCGAGGGAAACGCAGCTTGCAGCAGCCTTCTTGGTGAACCGTATCCAAGACGGTGTGCGGCCCTCTCGCCTTAAAGCCGACCTGGGCGCTGCCCGCGCTGCGTTGCAGCGGTACTACCTCTGCGGCATACCGGATCGGCACAGTAGAAATTTTGGCACCATCCGGTCCAGTCCGCGCGGCTTGCCTCTTCGACGTCTGTAGGGTCGGTTCCGCCAACTTTCGTCTCCTAGACCATCAGATGGCTTTTGATACGGTCTTCCGGCACATCGTCCATCGCGCCTGCCAGAACGATTTCGCCCCGATCCATGACGGCGAAGTTGTTGGCCAGGCGTTGCGCGAACTCGAAATATTGCTCGACGAGCAGGATCGCCATTTCCCCCTTTTCCCGGAGGTAGGCGATGACCTTCTCTATATCCTTGATGATCGACGGCTGAATGCCTTCGGTCGGCTCATCCAGTACCAACAGTTTTGGCCGGATAACCAATGCCCGTGCGATGGCGAGTTGCTGTTGCTGGCCGCCGGAGAGATCGCCGCCACGCCGCCCGAGCATCTCGTCGAGGACGGGAAACAGGTCGAAAATTTCATCAGGGATAGAGCGCTCGGCGCGCGGTAGAGGCGCATATCCGGTTTCGAGATTTTCTTTGACCGTTAACAATGGGAATATCTCCCGCCCCTGCGGGATATACGCGATGCCACAACGTGCGCGTTCCGGCGGCGTCAACGATGTAATCGTCGCGTTTTGCCATTCAATAGAACCAGCGGCGACCGGCAATTGCCCGACTATGGCGCGCAACAGGCTCGTCTTGCCCACGCCGTTCCGCCCCATCAGGCAGGTGACCTTGCCGATCTCGGCCGTCAGCGACACACCGCGCAGCGCTTGCGCGGCGCCGTAGTAAAGATCGACATTGTTCACCGTCAGCATGATCACCGCCCCAAATAGCTTTCGACGACGCTATCGTCCGAACTCACCGCGTCGAGCGATCCTTCCGCCAGGACGGAGCCCTCGTGCAGCACCGTCACTTTCACATCGAGGTCGCGGACGAATCCCATGTCATGTTCGACCACCACAACCGAGCGCGTTTTGGCTATTTGGCGCAAAAGAACCGCAGTCTCCGCGGTTTCCGCATCGGTCATGCCCGCAGCCGGTTCGTCGATCAGCAATAGTTTTGGGTCCTGTGCCAAGAGCATCCCGATTTCCAGCCACTGCTTTTGACCGTGGGACAAGGAGCCGGCCAATTCATCGCGATGCGTGGCGAGACGAACCGTATCGAGAATTTCCTGAACGCGCGCTTTCTCCGCGGCGGACTGACGCCAAAACAGTGCCGACCGGACACGACGATCGCTCTTGAGGGCAAGTTCGATATTGCCGACGACCGTATGCTGGTCGAATACCGTCGGCTTTTGGAATTTACGCCCGATGCCCAGTTCGGCAATCTCCGCTTCGTCGTGCACCGTCAGGTCCACCTCGTTATCGAATAAAATGGTGCCGGTATCGGGCCGCACCTTGCCCGTTACCACATCCATCATCGTGGTCTTGCCGGCACCGTTAGGACCAATGATCGCGCGCATCTCACCCTTCTTGATAATCATGGAAAGGCTGTTGAGGGCGCGGAAACCATCGAAGCTGACGGTAACACCGTCAAGATACAGGATCGCGTTTTCGATCGGCGGGGCCATGGCTCTACTCCGCAGCCGTTGAGGGTGCCGCAACGCTGGCACTACCAACGCCGCGCGCCCGGCGTCGCAACAGGGGCAATTTTTCGTGGATCAACCCCATTATGCCCTTTGGCAGGAATAAGGTGACCGCGATGAACAAACCACCCAAGGCGAACAACCAAATTTCGGGGGCCGTGCCGGTCAACCAGGTCTTGGCGAAATTCACAAGAATTGCCCCCAGAACCGCACCGACCAGAAGGCCGCGACCGCCGACTGCAACCCATATGACGATCTCGATCGACTGGGCCGGTGTGAATTCGCTGGGATTGATGATCCCCACCTGAGGCACGTAGAGCGCACCGGCGACGCCCGCCAGGCACGCCGAAAGCGTAAAGACGAACAGCTTGTACCGCTCGACCCGATAGCCCAAAAATCGCGTCCGGCTTTCCGCGTCACGCACCGCGACCAAGACCTTGCCCAGCCGGGACGTCACGACCAGACGGCAAATCAAATACCCTAGCCCCAGGGAAATTGCCGACGCGGCGAGCAATCCAGCGCGCGTTTGATCCGACTGTAAGCTGAAACCGAGCAGGTCCTTGAAATCCGTCAGCCCATTGTTGCCGCCGAAGCCCATGTCGTTACGGAAGAAGGCGAGCATCAAGGCGAAAGTCAGTGCCTGGGTAATGATCGAGAAATAAACGCCGGTAACCCGTGACCGGAATGCGAACCAGCCGAACACGAACGCCAGCAGGCCGGGTGCGATAACCACTATCGCCATAGCAAACCAGAATTGGTCAAACCCGTACCAGTACCAGGGCAATTCCTTCCAATTGAGGAAAACCATGAAGTCCGGCAATACCGGATCGCCATAAACGCCCCGGGGGCCTACCTGACGCATCAGATACATGCCCATTGCGTACCCACCGATTGCGAAGAACGCACCGTGGCCGAGGCTCAGGATGCCGCAGAATCCCCAAATCAAGTCAACGCTCAGCGCCAACAGCGCGTAGCAAAGATACTTTCCGAGCAATGCGACAACATAGGTCGGCACATGAAAGACGCTGTCCGGCGGGACCGCCAAATTCAATACCGGCACGGTAACCCCGACCGCGGCAACCAGCACCAAAAACAGGATGGTGTGCCGATCGAGGGCACGCATGAGGCCGGCGGCGATCATGTCTCCACCGCTCGCCCCTTGAGCGCGAACAATCCGCGGGGCTTTTTCTGAATGAACAGGATGATGAAAACGAGAACGAGGATCTTGGCGAGCACTGCGCCCGCATACGGTTCGAGGAACTTGTTGGCGACGCCGAGCGTCATGGCGCCGACCAAGGTGCCCCAAAGGTTTCCGACCCCGCCGAAAACGACGACCATGAAACTGTCGATGATATAACTCTGCCCCAGGTTCGGGCTGACATTATCGATCTGGCTCAAGGCGACCCCGGCGATTCCGGCGATCCCGGACCCTAGTCCGAATGTGAGCGCGTCGATCCTGCCGGTCCGGATACCCATGGCGCCGGCCATCTGGCGGTTCTGAGTGACCGCACGCATCTGAAGACCGAAGGTGGTGCGCTTCAGGAAGATCAGCAATACGGCAAATACCACCAACGCGAATAGGATGATCCAGAGGCGATTATAGGTGATCGTCAGGCCGCCGATGGCGGCCGCGCCCTCCATCCAACTCGGATTACCGACTTCTCGATTGGTGGGGCCGAAGATGGATCGCACTGCCTGCTGCAACACCAGGCTCAGCCCCCACGTCGCCAACAACGTTTCAAGCGGGCGGCCGTAAAGCCAGCGAATGATGCCGCGCTCGATCGCGATCCCAACCCCACCCGCGATCAGAAATGCGAGCGGCAAGGCGATCAACAAAGAGTAGTCGAATAGATTCGGCGCGGAACTCCGGATCACGTCCTGGACGACGAAGGTCGTGTAGGCGCCGATCATGACCATTTCGCCATGCGCCATGTTGATCACGCCCATCACACCGAACGTGATGGCAAGCCCGATCGCGGCGAGCAACAACACGGATCCGAGGCTGAGGCCGTACATGACATTCTGTGCACCACCCCAGGCCGCGAGCGCACTTTCGATCTGTGCGGCGGCCATACCGGCTGCCTTGTGTAACGGGCCGTCGCCAGCCGCCGCCGTTTGCGTCAACAAGACCAGGGCATCGCGGTCGCCACGGTCGAGCAGCACGGCCACAGCCGATAGCTTCGCGCTGTCGTCCCCCGGTCCGGCCAAGGTGGCGGCCGCCTTCGCCTCGCGGAACGCGCGCAGGACCGTCGGGTCCTGTTCAGCCTTGATCGCTGCGGCCAATGCTGGCAACGCACCGGCATCCTGCGACTTGAATATGGAATCCGCGGCGGCAAGTCGTTTCGCAACGTCCGGACTGGCGAGCGTCAAACTGCCGAGCGCCGCGCGAATGGCCCGGCGCAGTTTGTTGTTCACGCGAATTTTCTTGAGGGTGCGGGCGTCAACCGTGCCGGCAGACTTCCCCGTTTCCGGATCGATCAACGATGCGGTTTCACCGTCACGGCGAACGATGAAAACCCGTTTATCCTTCTTCCGCAGATATAGCCGTCCATCGCGCAAGGCTTCGATGACGGGGATGGCGCGGGAGTGCTTGGTCTCGGCAATCGCACCGACGATGCGCGCCTTCTTCGAGAACCCGCCGCTAGCAAGTTTTTGCACGGTCTCCGCTAAACCGGCGGCGTATGCCGGCGAAACGGGCAGCGCCAGTGCCAAAACGAGAAGGGCGCTTGCAAGGATGCGCGGCAGACGCACCGTCCCTTCCGACCAAAACATTAGAACCTCCCGGTACTCTTTTTGCTTTCCCGGCAACCGGGAGACCGCCTCGCGATCTCCCGGGACACCCAGCCTTATTTTCCAACCTTGCGGCTGGCGGGTACGTGTCAGCTGCTGTCGCCGCCGCACTTCCCAGTTTTTTCGTTGAAATTGCCGCATTTCCTGCCAACCCAATCGGCCTTTAGGTCTTTGGATCCTGGCAAGTGGTCGGACCACGCATCGCCCGGCACCAGTCCCTTGGTCTTCCAGACGACTTCGAACTGGCCGTCGGCTTGGACCTCACCAATGAGGACGGGCTTTGTGATGTGATGGTTCGGCAGCATTGTCGACATTCCGCCAGTCAGGTTAGGAACTGTCACCCCGATGATTGAATCAATCACCTTGTCGGCGTCTGTCGTTCCTGCCTTTTCGACCGCTTTGACCCACATGTTGAACCCAATCACATGCGCTTCCATCGGATCGTTGCTCACGCGTTTCGGGTTTTTGGTGAAGGCCTTCCACTTCTTGACGAATTCCACATTCGCCGGGCTGTCGACGCTCTGGAAATAGTTCCAGGCGGCGAGGTGTCCGACCAGTGGTTTCGTATCGATACCGGCCAGTTCCTCCTCGCCAACGGAGAAGGCGACGACGGGGATATCCTCAGCCTTGACGCCCTGGTTCCCAAGCTCCTTGTAGAAGGGAACGTTGGCATCGCCGTTGATGGTCGAGACGACGGCGGTCTTTTTACCCGCGGACCCGAACTTCTTGATCTCCGACACAATGGTCTGCCAATCCGAATGGCCGAACGGCGTGTAGTTGATCATGATGTCTTCTTTGGCCACGCCTTTGGCGATGAGATAGGCTTCGAGGATCTTATTGGTGGTGCGCGGATAGACATAGTCGGTCCCGGCGAGAACCCAACGCTTTACCTCTTCCTCTTTCATCAGGTAGTCGACCGCCGGGATCGCTTGCTGGTTCGGTGCGGCGCCCGTGTAGAAGACGTTGCGCTGACTTTCCTCGCCCTCATATTGGACGGGGTAGAACAGCAGCCCATTCAGCTCTTCGAAGACCGGCAGGACGGACTTGCGGGATACCGACGTCCAGGCTCCGAACACGGCAGCGACTTTCTCCTTCGAAATCAGTTCACGCGCCTTTTCCGCGAACAACGGCCAATTGGAAGCAGGATCGACGACGACGGGTTCGAGCTTCTTCCCCAGTAACCCGCCTTTCTTGTTCTGCTCCTCGATCAACATCAGCATGACGTCTTTGAGAGTCGTCTCGGAAATCGCCATCGTTCCGGACAGCGAATGCAACACGCCGACCTTGATCGTCTCCGCCGCCTGAGCGGCCGCGCCGTACATCATGGTTGCGGCGAGCAGCGCCGTCGCGACCAGGTTTTTCTTTCTCTTAAATCCTGAAAACATCGAAACTCCCAACAGCGGTTAGTAGAACTGTTAGGAGAATTCGCAATGCCTGTGCCAACCAGTCATGACAGAAACCGAAACTGTCACAACAATTTGTTATATATAGAATTTTCCCGTGAACGCATCGCCGCTTCCAGGCAATTCGATCGTAGAGCACCGACCGGATTGCCTTATTTTTGATCGTTTTATTTATGGTGTATATTAAATAGGCAAATGTGGCTCGGCGAATTCCCGCCTCCGAATCCTACAGCGCGCGGAACCGCCAAACCCAAGTCTGCGTTCGGAAACACACCCCGTCGGCGAGAATTCAGATTAATCCTGCGACCGCTCGCAACCGTGGCAAATCCAAGATCGTAATGCGGCTATCTCCGATCTCGAGCAGACCTCGCTGTTCGAATTTCTTGAGGCTCGCGGTGACCCATTGCCGCGTCGAACCAACCATGTTGGCCAATTCCTCATGTGTCAGGACACGCCGTATGACGACCCGACCACTGCTGGTATGCCCGTCCTTATCGGCCATGATCAGCAGAAGTTGCGCAAGCCGCTCAACGACCGAACGCGTTCCCAGCATCTGGACCAACGCCGAATAGCATTTTCCTTTCTGGACGAGTCCCTCGACCACGCCCATGGCAAGGCCCGGAATCCGCTCCATCAGGCGGCGCAAATCCGATCCCCGCAGATACAGTAGGCCGCTTTTCTGCACCGCCACGCCCGACCAGACATGAGTGCCGCCGCCAAAAATCTCCGGACCGCCGACGAAATGTCCGGGAGTCCAGTAGGCCAGCGTGATTTCGCGCCCGGACGGGCCGGTATAAAAGGTGCGGACCGACCCGGATTCGATCAAGAATATTCCATCATGCGGATCCCCCTGACAGAACACGGACTCGCCGGCCCGGATCGTCATGGCTGAGCCAGCCTCGCGCACGAGCCGGTATTCTTCGCCGTTGAGATGCGACAGGAAAGCGGCACGTCCGCCAACCTCCACCGACGTCTCCGCCAACAGCAGCGCCGGTGGTTTGGCGGCCGACGCGGGTTTCGGCGCGAAGTGGCCGGCGGACTCGAAAATCCGGGTCTCGGTGAAATCGGTCATTGTCCGCCCTCCGCGCTGCGTGGTTTCCCGGCAAGATAGGCCACCACCGCTTGCCGCTCTGTCTGGGACAGGCCGACAGCAATTCGGCGCATGACGCCGCCGGGATCGTTGTCCCGATCGGCTCGGCGAAAATCGTCTAGCTGTTTCTCCAGATAGCCTGCGTGCTGGGCTTCGAGCCGTGGGAAGTTCGTCCCATCGGCGACCGCATCGCCGTGACAAGACACACAGGCGGGAACCTCCTTCGCCGGCAGTCCATAATGAAAAATCCGCTCGCCCAATGCGCGGACGGCCGGTGCGATCACATCGTCCGCCGGGCGCGGCGGCGTCAACTCGCTGTAGTAGCGTGCCGCCGACGATAGCGCGGCAAGGGAGAGCTGATCGCTCATCCCTAGCATCGGGCCGCCATCGTTCTGGCGCGTTTCCGACTTGAAGTCCTTAAGTTGCTTAACGAGGTAGCCGTACCGCTGGCCGGCCAGTTTGGGGAATTTCGCCACCCGACTGTTGCCGTCCACGCCATGACAAAGCGCGCAATGCTCCCAGGACTTGAGTCCGGAGGTATCGATCATATCTGCCGATACCGATGCGGCGGTCAGGCAGAGGCCCAAGATCGGAATCATGCGCGCGCTCGGCATCGCCTAATTCATCTTATGTTTGCTGTGGTCCATGGATCCCATGCCGTTGTGCTGCCCACCGGCCGCCTTCCTGACAGGTGCGTCGACACTCATGGCGCGGCCGTCGGCGAATTTGAAGGTAATCTCCACCGTCGCGCCCACCTTCATCGGCGCCTTTGGATGCCTCAGCATGACGTGGAACCCGCCGGGCGCCATGACCAGTTTGCCGTTCGCGGGGATAGTGATCTGGTCCTGCTTCGTCATCGTCGCAATTCCGCCTTGGACCTTGGAGAGATGTAGTTCGGCCATCTTGTATTCCGGGCTCTCCACTGCCACGAGGCTTAGCGGCGTTGGGCCCGGATTCGTCAGCACCAGATAGGCGGCGTGCATCTTCATGGCGGGCGGCGCTTCGCGTACCCAGGGGTCCATCACCATGGGCATCTTCTCGCCGGCGGCCAACGGACCGGCGGGCAGCGCTGAAGCGGCGAGGCCGAAAAGAATAGCCACGCGAAGTCGCTGGAGAATGGGTGTCATTTCAATGCTCCTCACGCGCCGTTAGGACCGTGTCGCGCCGGTTGCCGCGAAATGCGCGGCCAGCGCGCGGAACCGGTCAACGATCTTCTTGGGATCGAAAGGCGGGTGCAGCGTTGCGAAATGCCGCGCCTCGGGATCAAAGACGAATATCTCCGCACTGTGGGTCACTTCGTATTCGCCGTCGGACCGTTTACGCTCGTGCCGGTAAAAAGCACCGATCCGGTCGACCAATCGGTCGATCTCCGCCACGCCGCCGGTGGCTGCCCGAAAGGCCGGATTGAAATAGGTGACGTAACCGTTGAGGTCCTCGGGACGGTCGCGCGCCGGGTCCACGGAAATAAAGACGAATTGCGGCAGTTCCGATGCGGGTATCGATGCCGCCATCGCCTCGCGGATATCGGCAAGGTGGCTCAGGGTGAGAGGACATACGTCCGGACACTGGGTATAGCCGAACAATACGAAGCTCCACTTTCCTTCGAAGGCGCCCGCATCGAATCGGGCGCCGCGATTATCGGTGAGTTGGAAGGACCCGACCGGCACGGGTTCAGCGATCACCGCCTTCTCGATCAGCGCCGGTGGGGGCGGCAGGGCGCCGTCCGCGTTGGGGCCGAGCGCCCCGCCCATATAGGCCAAGGCGTATCCGACGAACGGCGCTGCCAGAAGCAGCGCCAGCGCAGGCCAGAAAGTAAGGCGGCGGCTCATCCTTTCACCTCCGGATTCTGCATCTCGAAGGCCCGCAGGCTTTCGGCGCGGATTGCCTCGATGCATTGCTTTTTGAGGGCAACGAATTCGGGATCGGTCGCGATATCGTGGTCGCGCGGCCGGTCGAGCGGGACGGTCAGATCGGCGATGATCTTGCCGGGCGCAGCGCTCATGATGACGACCCGGTCGGCGAGGAAGACCGCTTCATCGATATCATGCGTGACGAACAAGACGGTGTTGCGGAACTCGGCCCAAATACTCAGCAAACTCTCCTGCATCATCGCGCGGGTCTGCGCGTCCAGTGCCCCGAACGGCTCGTCCATCAACAGCACGCGGGGGTAATTGGCCAACGCCCGGGCAATACCGACGCGCTGCTTCATGCCGCCGGACAGCTCTTCCGGGTAACGTCCGGCGAAGGCCGAGAGTCCGACCATCGAGAGGAATGTGTTGGCGGTGCTGAGCGCGGTCGACCGGGTCTTGCCCGTCCGAAGCGGCCCAAAGGCCACGTTTTCGCGGATCGTCTTCCACGGGAACAACGAATACTGTTGGAACACCATGCCCCGGTCGGGCCCTGGCTTGTCTATCGCATCGCCGTCGACAGAAATGCTGCCCGCGGTCGGCGCGACATAACCCGCGACCGCGTTGAGCAAGGTCGACTTTCCGCATCCGGACGGTCCCAGGATGCAAACGAATTCGCCTGGGGGGATCTCCAACGATGCCTGGTCGACCGCCAAATGCGCCGTATCGCCCTTGCCGAAAACCACGCTGACGTCATTGATTATTACGTGGCCGGTCTCCGGCTCGCGACGCGGCGACCCTGACTTTGCGGCCGGTTCGATCGTCTGGGCTGCTTGCAACATCTTTCCCTCCTATGCGCTGCCAACGGATACTGCCGGCCGGGCCCGGATGGTGCGGCCGTCGCCCGGCGACGCTTCAGCCGACCGCCGCCGGTGCGCCAAGTAGATGACGCAACCGATCAGCAGGAAAAAGCCGCTTATGGTGATGAAATCGCCGAGCGGTTCGAGCCAGAGTGCAAGCGACGCGCTCATGCCGAGCATGGCAAGGCTGACCACCCAGGTCGGCGTAGCGCAGCAGACGACCCAGCTTAGCGTTGCGCTGCTCATACCAACCAGCGCCGCGCCACCCCCTGCGCCGAACAGGGCGCGCCGGTCGCCGACCGCCGGACAGGCGCCGCTCCGACCCGGCAGCAACAGGATGATGCAGGTCGCGAGCAACGCCCCAACCACGGTGAGCTGAACGAGTTTGGTCGGCCACAGCGTCAGGCTCCATTCCGAAATGCCGTTGCCGTAGTCGTAGTTCATGTAACCGATCTCGAGCAGCCACTCTTCGGCGATGATGTCCCAGGCGTCCGAGAGCGCCGGCGTGCTGACCAGGATCTCGTATACGTTGGCGGGATAGTTGTAGGCCGTGACGTAGTTGGGAATGTTCTCGAAACGGACCACCAGCGCCGCCAGCAACAGAAGCTGGTAAACCGCGACGAAACCGACCAGGATCGCCAGCCAGAGCGGGAAACGCTCCGCGATGGTCCGGCCTATGACGTGTCGAAGGGCGGTCATCATGTCTTCTCCGATTTCTGCCAGCGCAAGAACGGTCGCGTGGCGAGCCGCACCAGATAGGTGGACAATGTGCCGAGTCCGCCGATCACCAACATCCCGACCACGATGTCCGGATACTGGATCAGCGAATAGGCGTCCCAAGTGAAGTAGCCGATGCCGTATTGCCCGCTGATGATCTCGCCGGCGAGCAGCGAGAACCAGGACACGCCCATCCCGATGGCGAGGCCCGCGGCAATGCTCGGAAGCGCCGCCGGAATGACCACGTGCCAGAAGATTTCCATGCGGCTGGCACCGAGCGACTGTGCCGCGCGCACCAACACCTGTGGCGTCTGCTCGGCCCCGTGCACCGTGTTGATCACGATGGGAAAGAACGCGCCGAGGAAGGTAATGAAGATGATGCTCGATTCCTCTGTCGGCCACATCAGGATCGCCAATGGAATCCAGGCGACCGCGGGAATCGGGCGCAACACCTCGATATAGGGAACGAAGAAATCCTCGGCCATTTTCGACCGGCCCATCAGCAGGCCAACCAGAATGCCAAGCGTCACGGCGAAGAAGTAGCCGATCAAAATCCGCTTCATGCTGACCGCGATATGGATATAGAACTCCGAGGTCTGCAGATGCTGCAGGAAGTGTCCGGCCACAATAAACGGCTCGGGCACATTCTCGAAATTCATTACATAGTTGAAGTCGATCTCGGTCAGGTAGTGCCAGATACCGACCGCGACGGCGATGGCCGCGAAACGGATAGACCAGCGAAGAACCCGCTCCGGGATTTCGAAACGCGGACCGGGCGCAGCGAGCGACGGGCGCTGCGCTGCACCCGATCCGCCGGCCACGGCAGAGACGTCCTGGGGCGTCGCGGTGTCTCCCGAAATCGCCGGCACTTCCACTGCCGGCGTCTTGGACCGCGCCTCGCGCGCCTCGGGGCGCAATTTGATTTCGGTACTAACGGTCTCCAGCGACATTGCCGTCCCCTTCTCGTTGGTCGGCGTCCGTCCCAGAGGATCAAATATGACCCTCCGGGACGGCGCGCGACGGGCGGGGTTAGCCCGCGTTAGCTCGCCGCCGTAGCAACGGCCTGTTTGAAGTCGACAACGGACCCGCCGCTCTTGGTGGCGAAGGTCACGGCATCGGGCTTACGCAGGAAGGTTTTCACACTCCCGTCCTTGCCCTTCACGTAATAGGCCATCTTTCCGAACAGCTTGAGCCCGGTTACTTCATCGTAAACGTAGGTTGCATTGAGCTTCTGGCCGACCGACTGGAACTTGGCGACCGCAGCCAGGAAGGACGGCAGGTCCTTATAGGTCTTGATGCCTTCCTTGGCGTGCCACACTTCCATCGGCAGGTCCGCGTGCGCGACCTTGGGATCGTGGATGTGCTTGAGTTGCTTGTCGTAGTCCATGCCGGCTTCGGCGAAGGCCTGACGAATGTATTTGTCGGTGATCCAGGCATTGAAATCGAGCGGCGGGATC
Source organism: Alphaproteobacteria bacterium (assembly GCA_021774335.1). Classification (GTDB taxonomy): domain Bacteria; phylum Pseudomonadota; class Alphaproteobacteria; order UBA8366; family UBA8366; genus JAJFJD01. Next base: position 6,265 of record JAJFJD010000030.1, on the reverse strand, counting down.
TTCTTCTCACGCGCAAGGACCCCGTGATTGAACTCGAGCGCCTCGACCCACTTGTCCTTGATCGTGGGCTCCAGTGTCAGATGACCACCCTTGCTGAAGTAGAGGTACTGCACCTCCTTCTCCACGCCAGTCCATTTCTCGAGCGATTCGGCAGCCCGCATCGGGTCCGCATCGACCCACTTGCCTGCATCGATCACTGCCTTCAGAAACGCGACGACGACCCCAGGATGCTCTTCCGCCAACTCCTGGCGCACCACGACGCCGTGGAGATAGGGAATCTTAGTTTCGCTGCCGTCGTAGATCTTACGACCCGTCCCGCGGAATTCCATGAGCTCGGACCAGGGGCAGAAATCCGCATGGGCGTCGATCTTGCCTTGCGCGATGTTCGCCGCGCCAACCGCCGGGCTCTGGTTCTTCAGCGTTATCTCGGATGTGGAAATGCCCGCGTCCTGGAGCGCCTTCAGCGTCATTCCCCATGCCGCGCTGCCGACCGGCACCGAGATCGACTTCCCCTTGAGCTGCTTGAATTCCTGAATCTCGGAATTCACCGGCACGACGACCGCGTTGCCCGATCCCTTCAGGTTGTAACCGGTCCCGGCCACGTAGAGGGTGCGCAGACTCTTGGTCGCCTGGAACTTCGCGCCGTTGACGATGAGAGGATAATCGCCCATCACGCCAATGTTCAGCTTGTTCGCCAGCATCTGGTTGGTGATGGGACCGCCAGAGCTGTAGTCCGCCCATCGAATCTTGACGTCGGCGTCCTTGTATTTGTCGCTCTTCGACAAATGCTTCTCGAACAGTCCCAACTCTTTGACGATGATACCGGCCGTATAGGTGTCGGTGCACATACTCTGGTGGCCGATGCCGACCTTGATGGTCTTGGCGTTGGCGCTTCCGACCAACGCAAGGGCGCTAATCGCCCCGATTGCTACCCGGTGCATTCGCATCTTCGTGCCTCCTTGTTAAATCACCACTTGTGTTATTTCCCCCCTATACGGAGCGATTTCCGTGCCATTCTCGTGCAATTGCGAAGAAAACTTTCAGTAGATTGAAAATTAACAATTAATTAATGCTGCATCGCAGCAATTTCCGAAAAAAAATATCTGATTTGCGCGAATGCTGGGCAGATTCAAAACCGCTGCACAGAAAGCGAACATCGGCTTCGGCAGGAATCTAATACAAGCGGGAAAAGGGAACCCGCGGTCAGCGGGGCCGCGGGATGTCCTCGGCCGGCGCGACGAGGGATAGGATTTGGTCCAGGATGGCCGGATCGTCCCATTCCCGTTCGCCAATTGCGCCGAAATGGATCAGACCGCCGGGTGTGACGACATAGGTGGTCGGCATGCCCTGCAGCTGCCAACTGCCACGGAGACTTGATCCTTCATCCAACAGGATCGGGATGTCGGCCGGATAGCGCTTAAGGAATTGGGTAACCTTTTCCTTTCTGTCGCCCATGCTGACGGCGAACAGTTCCACACCATGCGGTTTCAATTTCGACCAGGCGCGCTGCAACGACGGCAATTCGCGGCGGCAGGGGGCGCACCATGTGGCCCAGAAATTGACCACGACCACCTTTCCCCTGTAGCGCGCGATGTCGTGCAGCCGGCCGTTCAAATCCTCCAGGCGGAGCGCCGGGACCGGCGGTTTGATCGGCATCTCGACTAGGTTTTTCGCGTTGGCGAGTGCTTGCCACGTTAACACCACGCCAACTGCCGCACCGCAACAGAGCGCAAAGATCCGGCGGCTCACCATCGCGGCACACGGATGCGAAACTGATATGAGTCACCGCGTCCTCGAATGTATTCGAAATCGATGGGCCTGCCCTGATCGTCCGAGGTCAGCCGTTCGATCTGCAGGATCGGCGCGCCGGGAACCGTGTCCAGGCTTTCGGCCAAGGCCTCGTCTGCCGTATCCACATCAATCGTTAGGTCGGCTATACCGAGAGGAATACCCAACTGTCTTTCCAACAGAACGAACACATCGGTGCCGGCTAGGTCCTGGCGCTGCAAAGCATGTCCGATTTCGATGGGAAAAAAACTGACATCTTCGGAGACGGGCTGCTGATTGATGCGGCGTATGCGACGCAGCCGGGTGACTAATTGCCCCGGCTCCAGGTCGAGCGCGGCGGCGACATGCCGATCGGCCGGACAATCGCCCACCTCGACGACGGTGGATGAGGTTTCCAGGCCGCTGTCCGCCATCGACTCACCAAGCCCAAGCAACCGGCCCAAGTCCTGTATGGTCTTTGGTCGGGTCACGAAATACCCTTTGCCGTGTTGGCTGACGATTAAATTTTCGCGCTGCAACTGGTGCAGGGCTTGGCGGACGGTGACACGGCTGACGTCGAAGGCCGCCATAAGCTGATTCTCGGACGGAAGACGGTCGTCGACGCCGTACTCCCCTTGCAGAATTTGACGCCGAAGGGCGTTGCGGATGATTCGGTAACGCGGCACCACGGGGCCACCACGGCGTTTCCGTGCCAGTTTCTGCTTCGCGCTCTCAGCGGTCATATCCGCCTCACCTTGTCTCCGTCGATTACGCCGCCTTGATTTGCGCAATCGCCCAGCGGACGTTCTTGCGCACGTCGGGGTCTGCATCCTCTGCGGCCCTCTGCAGGAAGGGCAGGCCATTGGGATGCGCAATCTCGCCCAGCGCCGCGGCCGCATCTTTTCGCAAGTTGCTGATAGGATGCTCCAGCGCGGGCGCAAGCACCGGCACCGCCCGCACGACTTTCAACTTGCCGAGACTTCGCGCCGCCTGCACACGGACCTGCCAATAATCGTCATCCATGGCGTTGATCAGCTTGTCGATGCCGTCCGCGAGACCAATCTTGCCCATCGTCTCCGCCGCAATCTCGCGCACTCTCCACTCGGCGTCGTCGAGCCCGGCCATCAGCGCTTCCACCGCGCGGGCGGTCCGGCTGAAACCAAGCGCCCCGACCGCAGCGCGGCGAACGGCGGAATCGGAATCCCTAGTCATGGCGATCAACGCCGGCAGCGCTTCCTCAGACTTAAGATAGCCAACCACGCCGACCGCCTGCGTCCGAACATCCGCCTCCGGATCTTCCAGCCCCGCCAGGGCAGCGCCGAGTGAGTCGGGGTTGCGCAGTTCCTTGACGCCACGGAAGACCGCACCGCGGACGAAGGGATCGCCATGGGCCGCATGCTCGAGTACCGGCATTGCGCAGGACGGATCCTTGAACTCGGCCAGGCTGTCCGCAGCAGCTTGCGCCACCGCCCTATCCGGATCAGCCAGCGCAGCAGCCAGGGCGGCGGCCGCCGCCGGTCCGTCGAATTCCTCCAACGCCTGTGCGGATTGCAGCCGGACCCCGCTGTCCGTGTCCTGCAGCGCCGACACAATATGCGGTACGGCCGACTGATCTGCCGATTCGCCGAGTTCCATCACGGCGATCCGGCGGACCGAGGCATCGTCGGACGAAAGCCGTTCGACGATGTCGTCGATCTCGGCAAAGCTCTCGAAAGGATCGAAGACAGACATGGCGTCACCGCAACAGGAAAGGAATGTTGACGGTCACCGCGCCGGTCGGGCAGTCGGCCTCACAGGGCATGCAGTACCAGCATTCGTCGTATTTCATGTAAGCCTTACCCGACTCCTCGCTGATGCGCAGAACGTCCAACGGACAAACGTCGACGCACACGGTACAGCCCTTTTCGGCAATGCATTTCCCTTCGTCGACGACGACCGGCACTGTGGTTGGAGTGTTCGCTAAAGGCATTTTCTGTTCCTTTTCTCTAGATCTTCGCGGTCAGTCGCCGGTACCGATTCGCTGATTGTCATATGCATTGCGCTCGGACTCGTCGATTTCGACGATATAGGGATCGACGGGACGCTTGCTCGCGGTCATGCGGCCATCGGCATCCTTGCTGAGTTGACTGAAGCAGAACCAGTTCTCGTTATCGCGCTCGGGATAGTCGACGCGGTTGTGATAGAGTCCCCAACGGCTTTCTGTTCGGAACAACGAGGCGAACGCCGCCATGTCCGCACAGTCGAGGATCGAATAGGCCTCCATTGCCCGCATAAGTTCGTGCGCATCGCGGGCGACCATATGGTTCATATCCTCGCGCACCTCATTGAGGCGATCCTGGGCCAGTTGCATCTTCCGTGTCACCTTCGGCGGCTGGAGGTAGTCGTTCACCAATCGCCGGGTCTTGAATTCGATTTGGTTCGGCGGAATGCCATCTTCGCGTTTCGTAGGCGCAAGCACGCGCTCCATTTCGCGGACGACCTGCTCCTCATCGAATTCGGCGAAATCCACTTCGCCAGCAAAATCGATCGCATCTTCCCCGGCTGTGGCGCCATTGGTAAAGGCGCCCAGCATGTAGTTATGAGGTACGCTCGCCATGTCGCCGGCGGCGTAAAGGCCCTGCACCGTTGTCCGCGCGAACTCGTCAACGAACACGCCGGACGCGCTGTGCCCCGAGCAGAAACCAATTTCCGATATGTGCATCTCGATCATTTGGTGGTGGTAATCAGTGCCGCGGCCACCATGGAACCGTTCGCGCGACGGCCGCTCCACCCGGTGCAGGATCTCCTCGATCTCATCGACCGTCTCATTGTGCAGATGGTCCAACTTCAGGAAGACCGGTCCCTTGCCGCTCTGCAGTTCGTTATAGAACTCTTGCATCATCTGACCGCTCCAATAGTCGCATTCGATGAAGCGCATGCCCTCGTTGTTCGCGGTAAAGCCGCCGAAAGGGCCGGCCACGTAGGCGCAGGCGGGGCCGTTGTAATCCTTGATCAGCGGATTGATCTGATAGCATTCCAGGTTCGAGAGCTCGGCCCCTGCGTGGTAGGCCATGGCATAGCCGTCACCGCTGTTGGCGGCATTTTCGTATGTACCGTAGAGGTAGCCCGACGTCGGCAGGCCGAGCCGGCCAGCCGCCCCCATGCACAGGATCACCGTCTTTGCGCGAATTTTCAGGAAGGTGGCGTCGCGTGTGTTGACCGCAATCGCCCCGGCGATCCGCCCATCCGTACCGGTGAGCAGACGGGTTGCCATAAAACGGTTGGAGATCAGGATGCGCGCCCGGCGGAGCTGCCGATACAGCGCTTTCTTCACCGTGTCGCCATTCGGCATCGGCAGCACGTAGGTGCCCATATGGTGCACCTTCTTGACGTCGAAGTCGCCGTTCTCGTCCTTCTGGAACCGGATGCCGAAGGAATCCAACTCCTGGATGATCGAGTAGCAGTTCTCCGCGTATTTATAGACTGCCTTCTGGTTTACGATGCCGTCGTTCGCAACGGTGATTTCCTTGGTGTATTGCTCCGGCGTGGCGTGGCCCGGGATGACCGAATTGTTGAGACCGTCCATTCCCATGGAGATCGCCCCGCTGCGCTTCACGTTGGCTTTTTCTAACAAGACCACCGTGGCTTCGGGATTCTTGACCTTTGCCTTGTAGGCGGCCATGGGCCCTGCGGTTCCGCCGCCGATAACAAGGACATCGCAATCGAAGGATTCGGTGCCGGACTTAATGTCGTCCATATCTTCTGTCTCCTGGCCCAAGGGTCATCAATGTCGACGGCATTACGCCGTTGTGGTGAGAAGCTTGCCCGTGAGGCAGCGTGCCGTAGAGCAATTAATTGCCTCGACTTGCGAGGTCCCGCAGAAGCGACCACGGGTAGATTCCCCGATCGTGGCCGTCCGAAAAGGCGAGGTTGATCGCATACCGCCCTATCGGCTGAATCATCGCGATGGTAATTCCGTCGGAGGCCGGCGCTTCCATGCCGTCCAAACGGTCGCGCCGGGCGCGGGAAGACGGGCAATGCGCCCGTAAGACGGCAGCCGTCACGGTGTGCTCACTTCCGTCGCCCCATTCAATAGAGAGCGATCGACGGTCTTGCGCTAACTGGATGTTGCTCGGACTCATGCGGGTGCTCCCAGATGAATGGCACGACACGCATTAAAGGGAGACAGCTCCAAGCGCAGAAGCAATTAATTGCCTGGTCAGCAACTACTCGTGACTTTGAAGGCCCGGCGGCTTAGCGGCCGACAAGTCCGGGAGGGATGGTGTCAGTCTAATGCGAACCAGTCTCCGAAATGCCGCATGATGCGAGCTTCATGCCGCCAATTGACGCCGAGCGTCTTCGCGGGCCAAGCTCACAATGACCTGATCCCCAAAACTTGGACCGCTTGAGGTGAGAATTTTCTCGTAATGTTTTGGCTGGCATTAGCGGGGAAAGACGATGAAGAAGTCGAGATTTTCGGAGCAGCAGATCGCGTTCGTATTGAAGCAGGCGGATGACG
>JAJFJD010000029.1 GCA_021774335.1 Alphaproteobacteria bacterium | reverse complement strand
GCCTCTCGTCCTGGCCGCCGAAACTGCGGCAGTACTGGGCCGTCCGGTGGCCTTGCCGCTTGCCTGAGTCGAGCCCTGGTGCGTCCCGGTATTGCCGGCCGGATTGACGCCGGTCGCCGGCGCGCTCGCAACCTGCGTTCCCGTCGAAGTCGGTGTTTTCCCGGTTCCCTTTGTAGATCCACGCTGGCCCGAAGCAACCGCTTGTCCCGAGGCGCTCGACGGAGACCGCGCGTCAGCTTTCGTTCGGCGGCCAGCAGGGCGTGCACCCGTAGACGTCGAACTTGTCGATTGACCCTGCGTACCGCCGCTGTCACCGCTCCCGAGGACGCCCGACATCATGCGGCGAAAGGCTTGGCTCGCCGCCGAACTCCCGCCTCCTTTACCAGTCAACGAGGGCGATCCGGGAGCGGTTGCCTGGGACGTCCCGGTCTTGCCTCGCACGGTCGATCCAGCCGTTCCCTGCGGCACCGCGGACGCAGTCGCCCCGGGTTGGCCGGCAGCGGAACCCTGCCGCTGTCCCTGAGACGTGCCGGATTGGCCGGTCTTGCGGTTGCCGCCGGTTCCGGATTGGGATTGTTGGCCCGCATTGGCGCCGGGTTTTGACGCGGAACCTTTTGCCGAACCTTGGCCCAATCCGCCCTGCCCGGGTTTCGACGCATTACCGACCTTGCCGGGCGACTGCGATTGCCCGCCCCGCGTCCCCTTCTTTGCGAGGGAGTCGATATCGCCGATCAAGTTCGCCTGCAACTTCTTTGACCGATACTCCCGAATTAAACCTTCCCACTGCTTCTTTTCCCACTCCTTCAACTCGGGACGGGATGCGGCCTCCGGGCTGGGTTTGAAGACGAGATATTGGTCAATCTCGTCGACGGCGACTTTACCTTCGAGTTTCTTGAGCTGCTGCTTGAGTTCCTTGGAGAGATGAGCCGTCGCCTTGAACTTGTCCTCTTTACTGACCTTTTGCGACGGTGCCGAATTTATCAGGCCCTCGTAGGTCCTGATCCGCTCGCGGTTTTTGGGATCGACTTTTGAATCGGGTTTCTTGGGGTCAGCCTTTCCGGACCCGAACCCGCCGATGCCTTTGTCCTGCGGTTTTGTCGGAAGATCGATATCGCGCTCTTTGCCGATAATCCGCTCAAGCGCTTTGTCTTCCTCGGTCTTAGCTTGTCCAAATCCAATGCTCGGATACAGCGCCGAGACTGTCGACAACAGCACGGACAAGCCCAAAATATTGGATAAGAGTACCCGCATCCTTTACGTGTTCTTCCGATCGCGTCTTAGAATCCATTCTAGGGGAAAATGCTAACAGCTTATGCGTTCATCTGCATAAAGGATTTTCGTGCATAGCACCAACGCGTTTAAATCAACGGATACATACGCGACAACCACGCCCAAATTTCGAAAATTTTGTCGCGGTTACACAGAAATTACACATCCGAACGCTTCGGCACGGATAGATTTCATCTAAGTTGCTGAAATAATGGTGCCCAGGGGCTGACTCGAACAGCCGACACGCGGATTTTCAGTCCACTGCTCTACCAACTGAGCTACCTGGGCACGGCGCTGAACGCGCGGACCGCATTTCATAGTCAAATCCCGGTCGCGTGTCCACCGCCAAGTGTACCGCAATCGGCGTTATTCGCCATCCTCATTACGCTCGAACGGGACGATATCGGCGGAATCCGGCGGTTCGTCCGTGGGAACGCGGTAGGATTCGTTGAACCAGCGGCCGAGGTCGAGATCGGCACAACGCTTCGAACAAAACGGTCTGAATTCTTGCTCCCGCGGCTTTCCGCAGACCAAACATTTCTTCTCTGCCATTACGACCTCCCCTCACGCAATACTTCGAACCCCACACAGGCCGGATCGGCCCGCAATTCCAGCGGCTGACCGAGCCGCCGCACCGTCTCGTCGAGCGCAGCTTTCAGTGGCCCTTCCAACGCCGTCGCCACACCGGGCGCACAGCGCAGCACGGGACGGCCGGCACCGAGCTGCCGCAGGACGGCTCGCAGGGCTGCGCAGGCCTGGGCGCCTGGCCGCATTGGTGCTTCTCTCCGCTGTGCCTCCAGCATCAAGCCGGAAAGTGCGACGCCACGGCGCTGCCGCGTCACCTCCACCAGGCCCGCCGGTGTCATGCCGAGGATATCCACAGTCACCCGGTCGCGGGCAAAGGCGCGGCGGACCGATTCGACCAGTTTCCGATTATTGGCCTTACTGCGCATTGTCACGAAGTCGATGACGATCAGCCCAGCGATATTGCGCAGCATGATCTGACGGGCGACGATTTCCGCTGCCGTTCGGTTAACGGACAGGACGGCATCCTCGCCGCGGCGTCCGCCCCCCGCCGTTCCCATATTGACGTCGATTGCCGTCAACGCCTCGACCTCGTCGAAGACTGCCGTACCACCACGCGGTAGGGCCACGGTCCGGGACAACGCTTCGTCGATCTGATCCTCGGCGCCAAAGGCCTCGAACAAGGGGGCCGGATCGTCGTGAAACGCGATTTGGCCGGCGAGGTCCGGTGCAATCGTGCCCGCCTTGGCCGCGGCATCGGCGACCTGACGCCGGTCGTCCAGAATGATGTCGCCCATGGGGGCATAGTCGCGAAGGATTCGATCGACCAGCCCCGCCTCCTGCAGCAGAACCGCCGGCGCATCCGCCATGGCCTCTATTTCACGCCAGCGGACGCGAAGCATTTCCGCCTCCGCCGCCAAACCCTCCGGCGACGCCAGCACTGCGTTGCGGCGCACCGTGAACCCTTCACCGTCGCGCACGGCGGCGCTAACCGCGGGTTCCAGTTCCGTCTTGACCCGATTGGAAGTCGACCGCGGCCAGCGCACCGTCGTCTCGCCGGGCCGGTGCACGAGATAGCGGCCGGACAACGAAAACGACCGCCCGACCGCGGGACCCTTTTCCCCCCAGCCGTCTCGCGTGACCTGAACGATCAGGCTCTGGCCTTCGTTCAACCCCTTGGCCCGCGGCAGGAACGCCGGGTCCGCAAGGCCGATGTTCACAAACGCCCCCTGCGTCGCCTTTTCGAGACGCGTTACCCGCCCACGGCAGATTGTCCCGACGAGGCTCGTCTCTCCAAGCCGCTCGATGAGCAGCTCAAGCAGTGCGCCGTCCTCATCGAGCATCGCCGCTCGCGTTTCGCCAGGAGAACACTCGATGAGAATGTCATGTACGCGGCCGGTCATCGGTAGCCGATCCCCTTCAGGAGTTGTGCGGTTTCGAACAGTGGAAGACCGACCACATTGCTATAGGAGCCGTTGATCGAACGGACGAAGGCGGCAGCCAATCCCTGGATCGCGTAGCCACCGGCTTTGCCTTCCCATTCACCGGAGTCAAGATATTGGGCGATTTCCTGCTCGCCCAATCGATTGAATATCACAGCGGTCTGAACGAGACGATTTCGCACGCTGCCGTCCGGCGCAACAAGCGACACGCCGCCATAGACGCGATGCCGCCGGCCCGACAACCGGATCAGGCAACGCCTTGCCTCCTCTGCATCCGCCGGCTTCGGTAGTATCCGCCGGCCGCAGGCAACGACTGTATCCGCGCCAATCACAAGAGAACCTATATGGCGGGCCGACACGGCCAGCGCCTTTGCCTTTGCCAGGCGTGCCGCGTGCGGCCGGGGCAATTCGCGCGCCACCGGCGTCTCGTCGACATCCGCCGGGTCGATCATGTCAGGCGCGATGCCGATCTGCGCCAACAGGTCGAGGCGGCGCGGCGACGCCGATGCAAGGATCAGTGTGGGTCGAGATTTTTCGCCGTCAGTCATGGCGCGATAGGACCCGGCGTTTCACCATACGTCAAGTATCGGAAACCGAGGCAACGGGAAACCGTTCCCGTATACGCGCGAACAGCTCATCCCGGACCTGGCGGTAGGACTCAAGACGGGTCTCGCGACTGCCCTCGATCATGCTGGGATCGAATATCCTCCAATACTCCAGATCAGCCGCCGAATGCCGGGTCAATTCGACCGCGCCATGCTGCGCCTCGGGTGACAAACTGATGATGATATCGAAGGACGTGTCCTCGAGGTCGGCAAAAGATTTGGGCGTATGGCCACCAATCTCGATGCCGATATCCGCCATCACCTCGATTGCAAACCCGTCAACATCGCCGGCCCGGACTCCGACAGAATCAACGTAGACCTGATGTCCGTGCAAGTGCTTGAGCATCGCCTCGGCCATCGGCGACCGCAATGCGTTCTCGGTACAGGCGAACAGAACGGAGCCGGGAATGCGATCGACCATGACGCCGGCCTCGCTTAGGCCCGGATATGGAGAACGCAGATGAGCGTGAAAAGACGCCGTGCCGTCTCTTCGTCCACATCGATCTTTCCGACCAACCGCTCGATCAGCAATTCGGACCCTTCATCGTGCATCGCACGGCGGGCCATATCGATCGTTTCGATATGCGAAGGCGACAAGCGTTTGATCGCGTCGTAATAACTTTCGCAAATCTGGAAATAGTCCCGGACGAGACGCCGGAACGGCACCAAGGGAAGCGTGACGCGGCCCTGCTGGCCGCCGTTGGTGCCACTGATTTGGAAGACCAGGCGGCGTCGGTCCTCGACGCTCAGGTAGACGTGGAACGGCCCCTGATATTTTCCAAGCGGCGCAAATTCATTGCGCTCCAGAATATCGTAGATCGCCACATTGAGTTCGTGCTCAATCTCCGGGCTGCGCCGCACCACGGTCCGGTCGTCGAGAGAGATATCGACGATACAATTTTTAGACATGCCACTTCAGCCGGAGCTCTCCTGGTCAAGTCGGATCGAAACGGAAAGAGCGTGCGCCTCGAGCCCTTCCGCCGTTGCCAGGGTAACCGCCAGCGGACCGATCCGCGACAGGCTTTCGGCATCGCAGCCGACAAGCGATGTCCGCTTCATAAAATCGAGCACGCTGAGTCCCGAAAAAAACCGGGCACTGCCGGATGTCGGCAGCACATGATTCGGCCCCGCAACATAGTCGCCGACCGCTTCGGGCGTGTAACGGCCAAGGAAGATCGCCCCGGCGTGCTGAACCTTTTCCGCTAGGGCGGCAGGCTCGGCCACGGCCAGCTCAAGATGTTCCGGTGCAATCCGGTCCACAAGCCGAACCGCCTCGTCCCAATCCCGCACCACGATGATGCCGCCATGTTCGCGCCAGCTCTCGGCAGCGATCTCGCGACGCTTCAGCCGCTGCAACAGGGCGTCGACCGCCGCCCCAACGGCGTCCGCAAATCCGGCATCGTCGGTGATGAGAACCGATTGCGCCGCCGTGTCATGCTCGGCCTGCGACATCAGGTCGGCCGCGATCCATTCCGGATTGTTTTCCGAATCCGCCACAACGAGGATTTCCGACGGACCGGCAATCAGGTCGATTCCGACGCGGCCAAACACCTGCCTCTTCGCCGTTGCCACATAGGCATTGCCCGGCCCGACAATCTTGTCGACCGCGCCAACGGAGTCGGTGCCGTATGCCAGTGCTGCCACTGCCTGCGCACCACCAATCCGGTGAATTTCCTCAACGCCGGCGATATGTGCGGCCGCCAGGACCAGCGGATTGATCTCGCCGCCCGGTGTCGGCACGACCATAGCGACGCGCGGGACGCCGGCCACCCGGGCCGGCACCGCGTTCATCAAAACCGAACTGGGATAGGCCGCCAGGCCACCGGGAACATAAAGCCCAACGGAGGCTATCGGCGTCCACTTCGCGCCCAGCGTGACGCCGGCAGGGTCGGTATACAGAGAGTCATCCGGAATCTGGCGCCGATGATAATCCTCGATACGATCCGCCGCCGACTTCAAGGCATCGAGCGTCGCCGGCTCGCATTGTGCAGCGGCACCTGCGATTTCTTCGGCGGAAAACCGAAATCCCGCTACCGACAGATCAACCCCATCGAAGCGTTCGGTAAATTCCGCAACGGCCGCATCGCCGCGCGTCCGGACCGCCGACAGAATATCCGCAACGACGCCCTCGACATTCGCTTCCGTATCGCGCTTCAGCGCAAGGAAAGCATCGAAGGCATCGTCGAACCCGGCATCGGATGTGGTTAGCCTACGCGGCATCGGCCACCTCGTGGAACCGGTCGATCCAGTGGCCGAGCTCCTCCGGGCGGGTCTTGAGTGCGGTCCGGTTGACGACGAATCGGCTCGTGACCTCCGCGATGGTTTCGACCTCGACCAAGCCATTTTCCTTCAGCGTCTGTCCGGTCGATACCAGATCGACGATACGGCGGCATAAGCCCAACGTCGGCGCCAGTTCCATCGCACCATTCAATTTGATGCATTCCGCCTGCACGCCACGGGCCGCGAAATGCTGCCGCGTGATGTGGGGATACTTCGTGGCGATGCGGATATGACTCCAGCGGCTCGGATCGTCCGATTTCAGCAACTCGGGCCGGGCGGCCACTGACAGGCGACAACGCCCGATATCGAGATCGACCGGCGAATAGATTTCGGAATAATCGAATTCCATCAACACATCGTTGCCGGCCACGCCGAGATGTGCGGCACCGTTGGCAATGAAAGTCGCAACATCAAAACTACGGACCCGGATGATATCCAGATTCTTGATATTTGTGGAAAACCGGAGCTGACGGGCCTTCGGGTCATCGAATGCCGGTTCCGGTTCGATGCCAGCGCTGCGCACCAATGGCATCACCTCGCGAAGGATTCGCCCCTTCGGCAGAGCCATTATCAGCGGTTCATTGGCACGCACGGCACTCTCCTGCGGTAAATCGGCGCCTCTTATCGCATACGCCACCGGGCATTACCACACCCCCGCATGGACAGGAAATGGCGCACCGGAAGGCTTCTACCCGTTGTAAAAGACCCGGCCACGATCGCGTAGCCAAAGCCGAACCAGATGGCGTTTTCGCTCGGGTTCATCGTAATCGCGGAAGGCCGTCCGCTTATGACCGCAGCGCAGATTGTCGACGATCTGAATCTGACCCGGCTCGAAGAAAAATTCCTTCCCGAATTCCGGCTTGTCCATGATCGACTCAAGGGCTTCGATCGCAGCCTCCCCCTCGGGATCCAATGTCTCACCGGCCAATTTATAGCCGTTCATTACCTGAAACCGGGACAATCGGGCACGCAGCCGGTTCCCGTCATATTCGAAAAGCGGATGCCTGATCGTCATATCATCGTCCGACGCATGTTCGCGCTGCCGGTCGAACCAATAACCTTGGTACAGGCGCGGCAATAGGTCCGGATGACGCCGCAGCATTTCATTATGCACGGCAGGGAAACTGACGATGCGGCTGATCCCGCCCTCCATCGCGGTTTGCTGGCACAGCAGGGCGACGAATTCAGGCGGGCAAAGATTATAGCTGTTATCCGTATGGAAGTTCTGCTCGACATTGGTGATATCGGGCCGGACGCCGTTTCCGGGCTTTTTCCCCGTGTCGTGCACGTCGTAAATCATCCGGCCTTCCCATTTTTGACTGACCGGCCGGGCGACCATCGAAGTCAGCAGCCAGTACAGCCCGGTCATGACGCGCCGGCTGTAACGCTCAGCCGGCAACCGATCGATCAGCGCGAAACCAAGCCCCGTGTCAAGCTGCCGGCGCACGTCGGCCATCAGATCGCGGCAAGCCGAAAGAGCGAAATCGTCAGGACGGATTGCCTCCGTCGGAATGGGATTGTCCTGCAATAGCCTGGCGGCTACATCCAGTTCATCGATGCATGAACCGCTCAACGATACGGTCCCGTCGGTCGGCGCCAACTCGCTGCCGACCCATGCCACCGGCTCTTCGATTTGATGGTTGAGAACACTCTGCTGCATCGATCCGTCCACCGATCGTCAAATCCCCATGAATTATATCACGCGGCCGCGCCGTCCGGCAGACCGTAGCTGGGTGAAATTTAACCTGTATAACGCGATGTCAGGTCTGCATGCGCCATTCTAGATTATCCCCCAACCGAGTGGCGGAATACCAAGCAGCCAAATAACCGAATGCGCCCAATCGATCAAAAATCAACCGCGGCGCCACAGCGGTGGGAAATTTCGGATTACTCAAATACTCTAGGACTTTTGACACAAGCCGACGACCGGACAATGTCCGTCGCATTGTTTTATCCACAAATTCCCAAAATGAAATTGCATCGCGTTAACTTTTTCAATTTTTCGACCCTCCTGCTGCGCGTTTTCAATCAATGTTAATTCAACCCATGTTTATGCACTTTGGTAAATTTCCATGGTTAATCCATTCGGCCAATTGCGTTAACCTTTAGGAAAATTAATAACTTGTCCGTTCAATACAACTGCGGTTATGGTTAATTCGTACGGTTAACAAAGCTGTGGATAATCCACGGGCGCGGCACCAAGTCGCAAATGACCGTACAACCCGGCATTGAGGGAGCATGCAATGTCACGGCTGACGGATGAAGAGTTCCTAGTGATACAGGAGTTCATCGACCGTTCGCGCGCCGAGTTGGATCGCCGCGGATTTACCATCGAGGTCGATTCCGACCTATCGAAATGGGTACGCCTAATGCGGCGGATTCCCGGCGATCTCGATATTGCCTCCACCCACGACCCCTCAAGAACCTACATTCATCCGGCAAACGCGTTCTGGGTCATCATCCGCGAGCGCGATCAGAAGTTGATGGCGCGGTTAATGCGGCGCGAGCCGGCGATCGTCGCCTGCCTCTGTTATAGAATCGTCGAAACGGACAATATCGCCGAGGAGATTCGGACCCAGCGCTTGTTCTTCGACCGCAAACCAATCCTCGATTTCCGACCCGTAGAGTTGGTTGAGCCTGACAAGCTACCCGTCATTGGGGGCATGGTCGGGCTCGCCGGTGGATTTTGGGTTCATCCCAAACTGCGTGGGTCCAAATTGACCAACATCGTCGCTCGCGTTACCCGCATGCTGGCCGTCCGGCATTACGGTATCGATTGGCACGTCTCGCTGGTCCGCGATACACCGCGACGCAAAGCAATGATCCACAACACCTATGACATCTCGAATAGCGTGTCGATCACGCGGGGGTTTTACCCACCCTACGGACGACCCTACGACATGCAGATGAGCTACATGCACCGCGACGAGATGATGCGGCGGATCAAGCAGGATAATTTGGAAGCAGCCGAGGAGAATGCGTTGGAAGCTGCGGAGAAGCAGGAAACCCTGCCGGCGCCTGACGAACAGGTGGCGCTACCGATGCCCGAGGAAAAGCGGCGTCTAGTGAATTAGCGCCATGTCCGCGTTCTGTTTCACTTCGAACGGCGGACGCACGGAACGAACCCCGACAAGCAGCTTGTTGACGCGATTATCGGTATCCGACAAGGGCAGGATCAGCCGCCGGTAGTGTCGGGAAATCCCGAAAATCAGTTGCTCGATCTCATGGTACACCGGCGCCGCGCTCTCACGCGCAATGAAGTATTCCGACATCAGCGCCTTCGCATGCATCATGCACGGATACTGGCTGACCCGGGTATTGGTGAGCTCGCTGCCAAGATTTGGATAAGGTGTGTGCCAATGGGCCACGAATACGAAGTTCCACGGGTTCGGATCGCTTACGTCGATCAGCGTGGACTGCCCATCGAGACGCATCGTGTTCGTGTTGTCGGTGAGGACGTCTTGTTCCAACGGAATGCGCCCGCCAAGGCTAAGCGTTTTCCAACACTTGTACAGCAACCAGTTGGTGCTGCCCGGCGGCTCGGCATCTGCGAATTCACTCATCGAGTATAATTCGCGGCGCTGGATGTTATCACCCGATGTATCGAACGATGTTTCGAGCGGATAACCCATCTTCGATCCTCTTTCTCAAAACGCTAGTCAGCACCTTGATACGGACTGCGGACTCGTTATATGTTATACGCGTAGTTATTGTAAAACCAACGGAAAAACACAATTCACCTGGGTTAGTACCACAGGAAAGCTCAACGTTGTGCTTTTATAATGTTGTTTATTATAAATTGTATAGTATACAATCCTAGCACTTTTCGAGTGATATCCCATTCAATCGACAAATAGTTCGATCCCGTGGCCCCAGGATCATATCAATTAGAGGAATTTCAGATCAGTGACGCAAGATCAAGTAACAAAAGCTCCAGGTAAGAAGGGTCCCAACCCCGTCGACATTCATGTCGGACGACGTGTCCGTATTCGCCGGGTCTTATGCGGTTTGAGCCAGACGGCGCTCGCCGAACAGTTGGGCTTAACCTTCCAACAGCTCCAGAAGTACGAAAGCGGCGCGAATCGGATTTCCGCCAGCCGCCTATGGCAAATCGCGCAAATTCTGGACGTTCCCATTGCATGGTTCTTTATGGGCATCGATGACGACACCGATCGCCTGGAAGAATTCCGGACCAAACGCGAGACACTGGAATTGGTGCGCAACATCGGCACATGCCCGCCCGAGGTTCAAAAACGCTTCCGCGCGCTGCTGCACAGCATCTCCGAGCACACTCAAAAGTCGTCGCAGTCATAGACAGGTTGGCGGCCCTTTAGCGGCCGGCACACCGTCAAGACAAGCCCGCCGGCACTTAGGCGGGCTTTTTGTTTTTGCCTTTTATATGGATCCACCGCCGGATGCTACGGTGCCAGGTTCCCAACATCCTCATTATCTTCGAGCATTTTGAGCCGGGACAACAAGGCTTCGGCCGCCGCTTCCCCTAGCGCGCGCGTTGCCGCCCGGAACTTACCGTCGAATTCATCCGTGCTCATCGGCTGCGTCGGCGATCCGCGGAAATCGCTCAGGATTTTTTCACCCTCACGACCGTCCCGCAACGTGACCCGCGCGCGGCACGCCCACGCCTGCCCCGGTTTTGTCGTCTCGTCGAAAAGCTCCAGCTTGATCTTGCGGCTCAGCGCCAGGATGGCGGGGTCGGACAAGTCAGCGCCGAGGAACGACGTCGGATCCATCGGGTCATGGAAGAAGGATAAAGCTACCGAGAACGGAACACTGTATTGCGCCGCCATAAGGTCCTGCGGTTCAGGAATGTCGTGATTGGCAAGGACCTTGCGGCTCGATCCTATGGAAATGCTGTCCACATCCGCAGCGGTAAATCCCATATCCGCCCGCAATTCCTCGAAGGCCTGAACCGGCGTATGCGCGGTGGCATGACACGCGCATCGCTTGAAACAGATGGTCCGCGTTTCCCAGTTAGAGCCCAATCCGTCGGTCAACTTCTCCGTCAGCGGGTCGTTGGTGTAGGCATTCAGGAAGCCGAATTTTCCCTCGAGCACGGACGCCGGTCCCTCATATCCGTCTTTGGCAAGCGACGCCGCCAGCACCCCGCCCTCCGCGGCCCGGCCGATATGCAGCCGCTTGACCATGCCGCCGCTGCCGCTTTTCGCGAATTCGAGTAGGCCCGAACAGAGCGACCCGGCAACGCCCATCGCGTTGCACATCTGGTCCGCATCCAGTTTCAACAGGGACCCCGCCGCGACCGTGGCACCGAAAACGCCGGTCAATCCGGGTGCATGGAACCCCTTCTCCTCGCTCGAATGGCGCGTCGACAGGCCGATTCGGGTGGTCACCTCCATCCCGGCGACGAAGGCCGTGATCAGGTCGCGGCCGGTCGCGCCTTCCTGCTGCGCCACCGCCAACGCGGCCGGGACGATCCCGCCGGGATGCACGCCGGTGCCTGGCTTGCGCAGGCTGTCCATTTCGAAGGCGTGGGTCAGTACGCCGTTGGCCAGCGCGGCGAAGGGCGCGCTGATCTTGACGCCGGGCACGCCGAGTAAGGCGCAGTCCCCGACCGCAGCATTGCGGCGCGCGTAGTCGATGGCGAATTTACCCCAGGGCAGATTCGCGCCGAAGACTGAAATCCCCACCGTGTCCTGGATGCACTCGCGCGCCCGGTCGCGGACATCGTCAGGTAGATCTTCGTATCGGAGGCCAGCGGCATAGGCCGCGAGTTCCCGTGTCTGAGCCATGTTGTTCTGGTTCTCCCTAGTCGAAACGCTTACGCATCCGGCATTGCCGGCGTCGCACCGCGCAGAATATCCATGATCGGCGCGACCGTGTCCGCCGTCTCCAATGCCTCGACATGCCCGACGATCGTTTCGACTTTTCCGTCGTCGAGGGCGCCCTCGCAGCAATCACGAAATTTCGCCAGCCGCTCGTCGCGGGTCAGCGGCACACCCCACATTCCGCGCGGGCGGTCGCAGCGCTGTTCAAGTTCCCGGCCGTCCTGCATCGTGACCTTCACGATGGCGAAGCAGTCCTGAAAGCTGCGCGGGATATCGTCGCGTATGTTCAGTGTGACCTTGGGTAGCAGCGCCTCCACGTCGGGCGCAAACCGTCGCGCGTCGGAAAAACTTGCCACCTTCACCTTGCGATCGAGCAAGGCCACCGTGGTCGCGTATTGCACGCTGAACTTGCCGTCGAGCCCGCTTTCCGGGACCGGCCGGTTGACGTAATCGAAGCGCGGGAAATCCACGACCACATGATCGATCGCCGCCGGATCGATATCATGTTCCGCGGCCAGTTCGAGCGCCGCGTCGATCGGACGATGCGTGAAGTAGTTCGCCGGATGTTTCTTGAAACCAACGCCGGGGTCGATCATTCGGTACGGATCGCCGAAGTCCTTCAGAAACAGCTCCGGCTCGATCCGGTCTTCGCCGTAGAACATCTCGAAGAACCGCCCGACGCCGAAGACGTCCTCGGTGGCGGTCCAGCCGAGCTTGGCGAGAGTCGCGCATTCCACGCCCATGCGCGCTGCATGGCCGCTATGGCTCGACTTCGTCATGGTGCCGGTGTTGGCCGAAATCGATCCGGCCCGCGAGCCAGCCAGCCCGTACGCCCGACGGAACTGCAGCGCGTCCAAGCCCAGCAGCGCACCGGCCCCGGTGGTGGCGCCCATCAACCCCGAGACGCCCGGCTTATGAAAACCCTGCCCGGCATCGACCCGGGCCGAGGCCACGCGCATCCGACCCTGCACCTCGAAGGCCAGCACGATGGCGCGCAATACGGCGCTTCCGGGCAGACCATCGCGCTCGGCGATCGCCATCATCGCCGGCAGTGTCGGCGATGTCGGGTGATTCAGCGGCCACCAGGTGTTGTCGAAATCAAGCGCATGCCCGAAGGTGCCGTTGGCATAAGCGGCGTTGAAAGCCGAGGTCTTGAACCCGCCTGCGATGACGGTGGCGTCCGCCGGTCCACCGAGTGCCTTGGTGTAGTCGATGGTGATGCGGCCAAGCCCTAGCGGCTCGCCGGCGCCGGCGACCATGACGCCGAGGCCATCAAGCGTGACCTGTTTGGCAACGTCGAGCGCCTCAGCGGGGATATCTTCCAGCCGTGTTGCGCGTAGTTTATCGACAAGGTCGGCGGTGATGGTCACGAGCTTCTCCCTCTGCCCGCAGCCGCTCGCGGCGGGGCGTGTTTCTTGTGCAAAGGAAGTGTACCCGCGGCGATCGATTCCCGCCAAACGCGCGGCGTTTCAGTCGGGATCGTGTTGCGGCACGCGGGCGGTCGGCCACGGCTCGCTGAGATCTTCCAGCGCGCAGGCCAACGTCTCGACCTCGAGCCGGATCGCGCCGCCGCCCGCGAAATGAAGCGACACCACGTTCTCGTCGAAGGTGAGCGTCAGCAGCGAGAGAAACTGCGAGCGGTCCCGTGTGTCGACGTTGCGGTAGCGCACGCTCTGCACCGTGTCGAAGCGCAGCCCTGCATGCACCCGCTCGCGCAGGTCGGCCGTGCCGTCGTCCTCCCACCGGAAACGGTTGAGAACCATGACGAAGGAACTGTCTTCCTCGAGGAAGGCAATATCGCCCAGCGGCACGATCGCGTCCTGGACGAGCGAGGCGATGACGGACAAATCTTCCACGCTGCCGGCCCGTAGCCGGACGGCATTTTCTGTCCCGTCATCTGCCATCATTACGTTTTGAGCCGTTCAATATCCACGCCGCAAGCCGCTAACTTCTGCTCCAGCCGCTCGTAGCCTCTGTCCAGATGATACACGCGATTGACGATCGTTTCACCCTCCGCGGCTAGTCCGGCGAGAACCAGCGACACGGACGCGCGCAAATCGGTCGCCATGACGGGCGCACCGGTCAGCCGCTTGACCCCGCGCACCATGGCCGAGGAGTCGTGCACGTTGATATTGGCGCCCATGCGCACCAGCTCGGGCACATGCATGAAACGGTTCTCGAAGATCGTCTCGGTGATCATCGAGGCACCGCGCGCCATCGTCATCAGCGCCATGTACTGCGCCTGCAGGTCGGTCGGAAATCCGGGATAGGGTTCGGTCTTCACATCCACGCCGTCCACGCGCCCGTTCGGGCAGGCCACCTTCACGCCGCCCTCGGTCGCGGTGACGGAAATGCCGCCCTCTTCCATCTTCTCGGCCAGCGCCGCGATCAGCGCATAGTCGGTGTTGCGCAGTTCCACATCGCCGCCGGTAATCGCCGCCGCCACCGCATAGGTGCCGGTCTCGATGCGGTCGGGCAGAATGCGGTGTTCCGCCGCCCCCAATTCATCCACGCCCTGGATCGTCAGCGTATCGGTGCCGACGCCGCCGATCTTGGCCCCCATCGCGGTCAGGCAATTCGCCAGGTCGACGATCTCCGGTTCGCGCGCGGCGTTGACCAATTCGGTTTCGCCCTTGGCGAGGCAGGCGGCCATCATCAGATTCTCGGTGGCGCCTACCGACACCTTGGGGAATTCGACCCGCGCGCCGGTCAGTCCTTTGGGCGCGGTCACGCGGACATAGCCGCCTTCCAATTCGATCTCAGCACCCAGTGTTTCCAGCCCACCAAGATGCAAATCGATCGGCCGGGTACCAATGGCGCAGCCGCCGGGCAACGAAACCTCGGCATTGCCGAAGCGCGCGACCAATGGGCCGAGGACGAGTACGCTCGCCCGCATCTTGCGCACCAAATCATAGGGCGCAGTGGTGTCCAGGATTTGCGCCGCGGTCATGTCGATGGCGCGGCCATTTTCGCCGTTGTTGTCGCCGTCGATGGAAACCTCGACCCCGAACTGGATCAACAGGTTCGCCATGCTGGTGATATCGGCGAGATAGGGCAGGTTGGTCAGCCGCAGCGTCTTTTCGGTCAGCAAGGCGGCGGCCATCAACGGCAGGGCGGCATTCTTCGCCCCGCTGATCGGGATCGTACCCGACAGCCGGTTGCCGCCGCGAATAAGAATTCGGTCCATACCAGTCGTCCTTGGCAAATGCTCGCTCAGGGGCGCGCGGGCGCCCGTGTCCGGTGCAACCATTCTCGATCCTTATACTTTGGGCAGGGTGACGCCGCGCTGGCCCATATACTTGCCGGCGCGGTCCGCATAGGAAACTTCCGGCGCGCCCTCGCCCTTCAGGAACAGGAACTGGCACGCACCTTCGTTCGCATAGACCTTCGCCGGCAGCGGCGTGGTGTTGGAGAATTCCAGCGTCACATGGCCTTCCCACTCGGGCTCCAGCGGCGTGACGTTGACGATGATGCCGCAGCGCGCGTAGGTCGACTTGCCGAGGCAGATCACCAGGACGTCGCGCGGGATGCGAAAATACTCGACGGTCCGCGCCAACACGAAGCTGTTCGGCGGGATGATGCAGACATCGGTCTCGCGCTCGACGAAGCTTTGATCGGAAAACTCCTTCGGGTCGACGATGGCGTTGTCCACGTTGGTGAAAATCTTGAACTCGGGCGAAACCCGCGCGTCGTATCCATAGGACGACAGCCCAAAGGAAATCGCGCCGTCCCGGCTCTGCCGGTCGACGAACGGTTCGATCATTCCATCGGCCCGCGCCTTGTCGCGGATCCAGGTATCAGGCATCACGCCCATGGCTTCCCTCTCTTCGCGTCGCCTGCTCCACCCCCGAACGGTCATTCGGTATCAGGGGATATATGCCGCGCCGCCCCGGCAAAACTGCCGGATATGCCGAAATTGCGCGCATGACTAAACAATGAGTATGGCGATCACAAGGCCGCCGCAAGGTCAGCCTTGGGCCGGATCGTCGCCCCCGTCCGGCACAGACGCACCTTCATCGGCCCGGCCGCGGCCTTGTTCTTTGCGTTTCAACAGGTTACGGCGCAATTGCTCGGCCTGACGGCGGCGGCGTGCGGTTGCGGAGTCCTCGGCTTTTTCCCCCGAATCCGGGCCTTCATGGGCCGTTTTATCGCGCATATCACCCCTTTCGACGCCCTGAGTCGCGGATCAGGGATACGACGCCCAACCGGGCCGAGGCAAGAGCATTTCGACCTCATCGGAGCCGCACCGCCCAAGGGCGGACGACGCCACCGCTTGCGCGGCCCAATCCCCTATGGCATAAGGCGGCGGTTCACCCTGGTTTACCGGGGTCCACCCCCAATGCCGCCGTAGCTCAGGGGTAGAGCGCGCCCTTGGTAAGGGCGAGGCCAGTGGTTCAATTCCACTCGGCGGCACCAGAATTTCTAATTATATCCAAGACATTTGCGCGATTTCGCAAGAATTGCGATTTGCGAACGTTGCAGGAACAGGCATCCGGATTGCACCAGATAGTGGGGCAAATACGGGGCAACATTCGTGTTTCGTTCGTAAGCAGCGGTCCAACCCCACCGTTTCTGGATGGCTTACATGACGATTGGCTAACCGTCGTTGGACGGTACATGCCGATCCGAATGTGGGCCGGTCTGCAGTTGTGCGGTATGCGGACGCACAGCAGATGACACGACACATCATTCGCTTCAATAAACGTTGGGCGCTTTCCGCCGACAATCTCCAATGGATCGTCGAACGCTATAGACCGCCCAAATGGCACGGGGTCGCCTACATCGCCTCAAATAAGGTGGTCCTGGAGCGCGTATTGCGTGAGAAGGGAGTTACCCTCACTCCGGCTGCCCAGGACGCTCTGGACCACCTCCCAGAGACTTTTCAGGAGTGGAAATGCAAACAGGACGGTGAGCCATCGGAAACGCCGGGGCGATCCTCTCGTGAAACCAAGTTATCCGCGTCTGATCGCCTGGTTCGGGCAGGCGGTCGCGAATGACGGGTCCGGCTGCTGCAAATGGGTCGAAGTTCGAACGCGACAAACCGTTAAGCTTTTATTGGAAGTGCCTTGATGATGGCTGGCTGAATGGGCTGGGTCTGCCAGCCGCACCATCCGCCAAGGTGGAAAGAGCGCGCGCATCCATTCTAACCGAAGCTGCCGTCGTCGGCCGCGCAGAGCCGCATCGTTGGATCAGCTACAGCCGTCGTAAGGATTTTTACGCGGGTCAGCAGCGATATCGTGGCATCGACTACAAATACAGCACAGTGCCGCCTGCAATCGATCAACTCAGTGACCTTGGCCTGCTTGAGAACGACAAGAAATCCCCGGGAAATCTCGGATGGCAGTCACGTTTCCGCGCCACGCCAACTCTGCTGGAAAGCATAACCTTGCCGCTGCCTGTGCTGCATGTGCCCCTGGAACTGATACGGCTGAAGGACAAGGACCGGCACTTGGCTGATTACCGCGATACAGCATTCACCGAGGCGGCGCGGCGTTTCCTAGAGGAGTTCAACGAAGCCTTGGCGGCAACCCGCGTTGATCTGGAAGCACCCGACATCGTCCGCGACGGCGATACGCTGCATTCTGGCGAGCTAACGCTCTACCCGGCGATGCAGACGATTCACCGCGTCTTCAACCGGGAGAGATTCACGCTTGGCGGCCGATTTTATGGTCCGTGGTGGCAACAGGCCCGTAAGGCTGACCGAGCTTACATGACAATAAACGACGAACCTGTTGCCGAGCCGGACTACGCGCAACTGCACCCGCGCATGTTGTACGCTATGGCCGGGGCCTGCCTTGAGGGTGACGCCTACACTTTGGACGGCTGGAAGCGTTTGCTGGTCAAGAAGGCGTTCAATATCCTGATTAACGCTGAAAGCTATCAAGCCGCTGTGCGTGCCGTCGTCAACGAGATCGGCGGCGTCGGCGCAAGGCAAAAGGCCAAGCAACTGATCGCCGAACTCAAGCGACGACACCGACCAATCGAACGGTATTTCCATTCCGGTAAAGGCCTGCGGCTACAGCGTCAAGACAGCGACATGGCCGAGCGCGTTATGAAGAAAATGCTGGCAGAAGGTGTTGTCGTGCTGCCAATCCACGACAGTTTCGTGACACCAGAGCGTTATGAAGAGCGCGTCCGCGAGGAAATGGATGCAGCATTTTGTTCGGTATTTCCGCGTTCAATCTCAAAGGGTTATGAACAAATGGTTCCACATATGGCCGGGGTGGTCGGGTTCGTCCTACCCCTCCCTGACCAGGGCGACCTGTTCCCCAAGCCCGTCCGTGTGCCAGGTGTCGAGGTTTCGTCGTGGCGTGGTGGTCATATTCCGCCTGGCCTCCGTGCAGGCGTTATATATGAAATACAGCGACGAAATTTGCGCCAAGTCGATTTAGCGCGGCTTGTCGGGTTGTCGCGTCCGCAATTGACGAATGCTTTACGCGGTCGGTTCGGCGTCGGTGCCTGCGCTGCGGAGAAATTGAAGGCGTTCGTCCTCGAAGAAGCCGCGACAGTCTGACTTGAACGGAACCAGGAGCCAACATTTAGCCACCCCGTAGCCTCCTGCCGCTTTTTGCGTATGAGCATAGACCGCGTTACCGAGCGGAAACATTCATACGGTTTCACCGCCGCAATGGAAGGAATCCAGCCATGCGAATAAATTGTTGCTTATGACCAGCACCCTCACCCCGAAACTTCCTGCCAATGATCGATCGCCCTTTATTTCTTGCAGCGCCAAGCTTCAGATAGAGACCTATAAAACCCAATAACCCAATGGACCTGCCAAAGCGCTGGTGTCTTGTCTGCGAAACTTAGAAAGACCTTAATGCGTTGTTTGACATCAACGCCATTCGGCTCGCACCAACCTGCCTGGTCATCATAGTTCTTGTCCAAAACAAAGAATGCGTTTTCCCAACCTGCGGTAAAACCTGTGATAAGGCCGATGCACATTCCGGCGCCGAAACTGTCGTATTCGCGGCGTTCATCCATGGCCTTTTCGGCTTGTAAGCAATAACCGCGAAGTTCTCCAACCGTTGTTTCTTTTGCGCTCGCTGGCATTGCCAAAATCATTAGCAATGCCGCACCCACAAAACCGCACAGCTTTCGCATGTCATCCTCCTGTACCGCAGCGTAGCGCGTATTACTGCGGGTGTCGCCGCGTTGGCTGCCGCCAAATAAACGCGGATTGCGTTGGCGTTGGTCCCTCACGCGGTTCCCGCTTTGAGCTTGCCCCCAACGCTGGACCGGGCTGAGGCGGCATTGCCCGTTCTTTATGAGCTTGCCCCGAACGTTG
>JAJFJD010000028.1 GCA_021774335.1 Alphaproteobacteria bacterium | reverse complement strand
TGGAGGCGGCGCCCGGATTCGAACCGGGGATCGCGCGTCAATTCGTCAACGATTCCAGGCACCTACGTTTTCCTGAGGCGCCTACAGGGCACCTACGCTCGGCTGATCTCGTTCGCGACCGGGTGCACGTCGTGAGCGAGTCCGAGGTCCTGACGACGCCCGGTGACAAGCGCGCTGGGAATCTCGCCGGGGAATGGCGACGCCGAAGAGCTGGCGCGGCGCCGCGCGCGCCAGCGCTATGGGGCGCGCCGGACACGTTCATTGGAGACGGCGAATCCGAGGGCGTCATGGGCGGCTATCCGCGCGGCTTCGTCGCGTGGGCGGCGCCTCAGTTGAACGCGCGGCCACGCGAGGTCCTGCATCTCTGCTCGGGTGGACTGCCGACCGGCGTCGGGCGCTGCCGCGTGGATGTTCGCCCGTCGATGCGGCCGGATGTGGTCGCGGACTGCCGGGCGCTTCCGTTCCGCGCTGCCTCGTTCCGGGCCGTGATGCTCGACCCGCCCTACTCCGAGGAATACGCGGCCGAGCTATACGGGACGGGCTACCCGAGGCCCTCTCACCTTCTGGCCGAGGCATCGCGCGTCGTCGAGCCCGGCGGGCGGATCGGAATCCTTCATTTCTTCGTCCCGAATCCCCCTCCCGGATGCTCGTTCGTCGGCGTCCGCGGCGTGACGTTCGGCTGTGGCTATCGGATTCGGGCGTTCACGATCTACGAGCGTCGACACCCGGAGCTCGACTTTGGGACTGGAGACCACGAAGCATGATCCAGCTAGCGAAGAAACTGACCTTCCCCGATGAGATCGTCACCCAGACGATCGGGATCCTCGCGAAACGTCGCGCGGGCAAGAGCTACACCGCCCGGCGATTCACCGAACAGCTCTCCGAGAACGGGCACCAGGTCGTCATCGTCGACCCAAAAGGCGACTGGTGGGGGATCCGATCTTCTGCGACAGGCAAGAGCAGCGGGCTACCGATCACGATCCTCGGCGGCGAGCGCGGAGATGTGCCTCTTGAGAGGGCCGGCGGCGAGCTCGTCGCAAAGCTCGTGGTCGAGGAGCGGGTGAGCGTTCTCCTCGATCTGTCGTTCTTCCGAAAAGCCGACATCAGCAAGTTCATGGCCGATTTCCTCGAAACCCTCTACCGGCTAAAGGCGCGAGAGAAGTTCCGGACCCCGGTGATGCTGGTGATCGACGAGGCCGACGCGATCGCGCCCCAGAAACCGAACGAGAAGGGGGATCAGCTTCGGATGCTCGGCGCGGCCGAGGACATCGTCCGGCGAGGCGGTCAGCGCGGGATCGGCTGCACGATGATCACGCAGCGAAGTGCGGTCTTGAACAAGAACGTCCTGACTCAAATCGAGGTCCTGATCGCGCTGCGCACGATCTCACCCCAGGACCTGAAGGCGATCGACGCATGGATCGACGTTCACGGATCGGACGAGGAGCGCAAGACGCTGAAGGCCTCGCTGCCGTCCCTGCCCGTGGGAGACGCATGGGTTTGGTCGCCTGGGTGGCCCACGAAGGACGGAATCTTTCAGCGAGTCCATGTGTCGCCGATCAAGACGTTCGACTCAGGAGCGACGCCCAAGCCCGGTGAGAAGCGGGTCGAGCCGAAAGCCGTGGCCGATGTGGACCTTGAGAGGGTTCGGAAACAGATGGCCGACGTCGTCCAGCGCGCGGCCGCGTCTGATCCGAAGGCGCTCCAGGCGCGGATCCGGGAGCTCGAACGGGAGATCAAGGCTGCGAAGAAGGCGGCGCCCGAGACGATCACCGACGAGGACCTCGAGGCCATCCAAAAGGAAGCGCGCGAGCTCGCCCAGGCCTCGGCCGACGAGGCGATCGCCGAGATCCAGACGGAGGCGCGTGAGCTGGCGAAGGGCGTTCGGGAGGCCTCCGACTCGCTCGCGCTGCTCTCCGACCAGGCCGAGCGGATCATTCATCGCGAGATCAGGGTGTCGGCGGCCGCCCCTTCTCTAGCGCGGTCTGTGCCGTCACCCCGGCGCCCCGCTCCCACGCGCCTCCAAGTCTCACCAGCCCCGGGATCGGAGCGCAGCCAGAATTCGGCCCGTTCGGACTCGGAGTTGAACGGCCCGATGCAGAAGATCCTCGACGAACTGGCCACTCTCTCGAGCTTCGGAATCGAAGAGCCTCCCAAGGCCCAGGTCGCGCTGCTCTGCGGGTACTCCAACGCCAAATCGGGGGGATTCGCCGGACCTCTTTCGAGGCTGCGCGAGCTCGGCCTGGTCTCGTACGGAAAGAACGGCCCGATGCTCACGGATGATGGGTTCGAACACGCGGCGCCGCGCGAGGAACTGACGACGCACGAGGATCTACATCACGCGGTCATCTCGAAGCTGGATCCTCCCGTCGGCGAGCTCCTGCGACTCCTGATCGACGCCTACCCCGAGCGATTGCAGAAGGTCGCGCTCGCCGAAGCTCGCGGCTACTCGAATGCCAAGAGCGGGGGATTCGCCGGGCCGATGGGTCAGCTTCGATCGCTTGGCCTGATTGACTACCCGGCACCGGGGGAGGCCGTCGCGATGCCGGTGCTATTCCCGTGAAGCCCAACCTAGAGCCCGGTGTGCGGAGTTCTACTGTGCGCGCGGGCACCCGCCTCGAATTTGCCTCGGTGAAGGTATGGCACGTAAGTGCGCGGACTAGCACGTAATTTTGTCCGACAAAATCGATCGACGTTTTGAGTTTCGCGGAAAATGCGTACAATCAGAACGTGCCCTAAGGCGTTAATCCCCCGATTCTGGATGCCGATAACCGAACTGAGCCCGCCCCCATGGAGTCTCAGTGCGGATAGACGCCCCAGGAGAAAATGCCATGAGCGAAGTGCTAACCCTGAATGCCAACGTAACCTGGCTGTTCTACAAAGACCGCCAGTCCGGGAATTGGATCGGTGTCTGCGAGGCCCTGAATCTGACGGCGCTAGGCGAAACGACTCAAGACCTGAACCAAGCCATCTTTGAAGCCATGGACGCTCTCTTTCGAGATCTTCTCATCGAGGACGAACTTGAGCGGTATCTCTATCGGAGAAACTGGCAACTCAACGGAAAGTTCCCGGTGGACCCGACGGCGGACGATGTGCGATTTGATATCCCGATTGAGCTGATCGCAAACGGTGCGCATGCCGGCACGCACGCACTTCCTCAATAAAATTCGACTACTCGGATTTTCGTTCAAAGGTCGCGCCGGACGGGCGGGGCTTTGGCGACGAGGGACCGATCGCCTAGTGCTGCCTGGGTGGAAGCAGATCCCAGATGAATGGTGCAGGGTAACGCTTCGCCAACACGGTGTGAGCGAAGATGAGATCGAGGAATTTCTACGCGAATCAAATTCCTGAAACGGGGTCCGCTCGCCCCTACCCCAGAAACCGATTCACCCGCTGCCAATCCTCGTTAATCCGAGGCGCGATCGAGCCGGGCGCTGGGGCGTAGGTGCCCGTGTAGAGGATCCGCGGATCATCCGGGCCCTGGTAGCCCAGCACCAGCGAGTCCCGAATGTCGATCGAGGCCCCATCGTTGAGCGCAATGGCAGCCCACCGCTCGGGATCGAACGGCCGGTGGATCGTGCACTTCCGGAACCGGACGTTGGTCTGGGGGTAGCTGATCTGGAGCGTCGGGCCGATCAGGCTATCAGCGGCGGCGCTCGATGAGGGGCGGAACGTGCAGTCGAAATATTCGAGATCGTCGCAATGCCAGCCCGGGCTCTCGTCGAATCCGACCGGGTTGTATCCGCCCAGACGCCCATTGCCGAGCGCCGGGTCGTCGGTGTGGTTCCAGTAGAGCGTTCCCTGGTTCATCAGGTGGCCGTGATCGCAATGCTCGACCCGCACACGGTTGGCCCCCACCAGCTTCATCAGGGACTTGAACTCGCCACCGGCCGACATTCGGGAGAAGGTTGAATCGGCGCAGTATCCAGAGACGACATTGAACCGGCTCTCATAGGACGGATCGTAGATCGATTGCCACCGCGGCTCGGGGTAGGGCCGGAGCTGCTTGTTCCAGGAGTCCTGCGCGTGGAGGCGGTTGACCTCGATGTGCCGGCACCGGGGGCCCCACCACTCCATGTGAAGGGCCTGCGAGCAGTTCTTGACCCACACGTCCTCCATCTGGATCTCTCGGCTGCCGTGCATCTGGATCGCTTGCCACGGCAGCCCACGGAATTGGCAGCCCTCGATGGCGATGCCCGAGGTGTCGAGTAGCTGGATGCCGCGCAGCATGTCTGGACCGCCGGGGGGCGCAACCGGGAACTCCGTTGGGTTAGACCACGGCCCCACGAACTCGCAATCGACTATTCGCCGGAGGCCCGAAGGGCCAGCGACAGACAGCAGCCCGAAGGCCGTATAGGGGTTCGAGTGGCCGAAGTAGCGGCCGAGGGTGCCGGTCGGGAATCCGCGGGGGCCGATAGCCGCCGGGTCCAGTTCGAAGCGGTAGCCCGCGATCTCCCCGCTCGAGTTGAGGTAGGGCGAATCGGGGGTCACGACGTGGGGCTCGGTGAGGGTGATGGTCTGGCGGGTCACTAGCTGCCGACTTCCTCGTCGGTACCGTCCCAAGTGAACTCGCCGACCGGACGATGCATCTTGCATCCGACGCAATACGTCCCGACGTAGAACTTCGGGTCGCGCGCATAGGTCTCAGCGATCGCAACACTCATTTTTGTGAGTGCCCCGCATGCCGGGTCTGCCTTCGAGTGGACGTAGCTCCTACGCACGGGCCGGACGAACCCTTTCGCGCGTTCCTCGTCCGACAGAACAAGATACGCATCGGCCTGCGGCGCTGGGGCGGCGTCGCTGCCGTGAGTCAAATCCGCGTCTGCCGGATCGGTTGTAATTCGTGCCATCATGTCTCCTTTGGTTGAACATTCTCAAGCCAGCGCCGCAACCGTACGAGCACCCAGACCGCCCCCAGCGCGGCCAGCATCGACGACTCGCGCGAGGGCTCCGGGACGGCAATCGGGGTCGACCACGGACCAACCCGGTCCGGTTCCCCTTCAATGCCGGGGATCACCGATCGGAGTCGGACGAAGGTCGGCTCGTACAGCGGGATCGACATGATCAGGGCCTCGGTCGGATCGACCAAGGACGCCGTCAGATCGACAGGCGTCCATACCTCATATTGCGCCTCGGCCTCCCATTGATTGTCAGGGGTGAGCCCATGCTGGAAAAAGGGGAGCTCGTAGAAAATCGGCGCGGTTGGCGCCTGCGCATAGACCGGGTCCCCGCACGAGAAGGCGAGCACGAGCAGAACTAAAAACCCAGGGGGAATTCGGCGTTTCACTAAACTGGGACTCCGATCGTTCATCACGAGACCGCCTTGAAGAGAAGGCCGCCGAGCGCGCCGCCCACCGACATCTGGAATTGATCGGCGAACGTGTCCAGCCACGAAGCGATCGGCCACTGATCGATCAGCTCGCGAAGAACCCGCCACGGCAGCGTCGCGGCCGCGCCACCCGCCACCTCCCAATAGGGGAACCCCCAAGCGTGGAAGCCCGCGAAGATCGCGATCGACGCGAAGGCGACGAAGATGTGACCCACGGCCTCGCCGGACTGGATCCATGGATCCTCTCGCCATCGATCGAGGAAACTACGAGCCATGACGCGCCTCCTCGGCTTCGTCGGGAAAGCAGTCCTCTTCCAGTATCTCGGAGATCCAATCCACACCCGGACCGAACACAGGGTCTCCCAGAACGGCTCGACGAAGCGTCTTCCAGCTCTCCTTCTGTAGAGGGCTAGGACGCTTGCACTCCAACTCCGGGCCACGCAGGGACCTACAGCCGGTCGATAAAATCGTCGTGCTGATCAGGATCAAGATCAGGACGATGCACCTCGTCAAGACGTTTCTCCGCCGCATCGCGGTCCTCCTCGGCGCGTTCCTTGTCGCCTTCGACTGCGCCGTGCTTCTTGATCTGGGACCAGCCGACCCCGCCCCCTATGAGGGCGAGGATCAGCGCCACGAGGCCCCCGATTAGCTCGATGCTCACTTGCTCATCGCGCGGCGCGCACCGAAGATCGAGATCATCACGAACACGTTGCGGATCATTTCCACGAGCCCCGTCACGAGTTCATTGGCCGGCGCCGATGCCTCGGTCGGTAGAACCCCGAACCCCATGAGGCTCTGAATCACCACCGCCCCTGCGCCACCAATCAACGTCAGGCTCTGAGTTACTTTCTTGTCCATCGTCTCACCCCCAGACCGCTCTACTTGCGGCCGTTCCACTCGTGGCTGAAATGCCCGAGATCGAGAAATCCTGCGAAGTCCCCGCCCCATCTGAATTCGGGGTTCTGTCGCTTCCACCATTGCCCGAGGTCGCGATAGATCGCACCGTCGTTGACGACCTCGCCGTCCCGAAGAATCAGAATGTCTCCGGCGAGGCCCGCGGTATGCGTCGAGTCCGCGATACCAATCGGCTTGAAGTCGTGTTCGATCAGATCCGGCGCGTGCTCGTTTCGGGTGCGCTCGCATCGGTGGCCATCCTCGGTCACGCGGCAATGCTCAGCGTTCCAGCGGGCGGCCTGCTTCGATCGCTTCGTCTCGTCGAGGATCAGCGTGTACTTGCAGCCGTCGCGGTCGCTGTACGACTCGCAGAGGAAGTGCCCGTAGGAGAGCAGGCCAGACAGTCCGTCGGTGAATGCCTCGCGGGCTTCGAGGAGCGTCATTGAACCACCTCCAGTGCGCTCTCAGGAATCGGGGTTCCGCCGGACACGTCGACGCCGAGCTGCCGCAGGAGCACGTCGTTGCGGGCGTTGCACTTCTGGAGCTTCGTTTCCTTCTCCGTGACCAGGCCGCCGAGGTGCGCGATGTGCTGCTCGGTTCGCTGGACGCCCATCAGATCGAACTGGTCGATCCCCAGGTACGTCGCGCCGCTGCCAAGGAGGCCGACGACCGCAAGCCAGCCTTTCACGTCGGACAGATGGACCTTTCGCCCCCCTGCTTCGAATATCGTCTGATCGCTGGTCGGGGTCATTTCCCTCTCCCGCTGCTGATCACGTAGAAGGACTCCATCAGGCGGTCGACACGCGCCGACGACTCGGAGTCCCTTCGGTCTAGTCTCTCGACCTCCGGCCGGTACGTCTGCTCGAGGAACCGGTCGAAGTCCGCCTGTGTGAATCGGTCGGCGACTTTCGCTCCGAGGTCTGATCTGATCGAGGCGATACTGGCTTGGAGCTGGTCGTGCTTTCCCTTCGCCTCGGCCTGGAATTCGGAGGTTGCGACGTGGACGATCTTGTCGACTTGGCTGACGGTTGCGACTGATCGCGTGAGGACAACGAGCGAAACAGAAGTTCCGACGACTCCAGACACGCAAGCGACAAGAAGCTTGATCCAGCCCCCAGCAACACCGACCCCGCTATCACCTCCCACATCGTCACCCCCCGCCTATCATGGTCCGACGTGCCAGGGCCCGAGAACCGTCACGATCCCGCCCTCGCTCGCGCGCAGTTCACATCCACTCCACCAACAGGGATTCGCAGCCGACCAGTCGAGGATTGCGTCCTCCTTCGGCCAGGCGCTCTGGTCTCCGGTCCAGTCGCCGCGGTTGCCCATGCTCGAGGCGTTCGCGTCGTCCCCGGCCGCATAGGTCGAATGGCTCGTGAACGTGACGAAGGTCCGAATCTCCTCGGAATCCACCGTGTCGTGGTCCAGGTAGCCGTCGAGCGCCGACGTGTACTGAGTGTTGATGCAGGCATCTTCCTGCACGTCGAGACAGATTCCGCCGTTGCTGGTCGTGTCGGCGTAGTTGGTCCCGCCCTCGTAGACGTAGATCCCGACCGATCCGAGGGACTGACTCGCGAGCTCGTCGGACTGCGCCGTGATCCAGTCGGAGGCCCCGGTGATCCGGGCGGCGATATAGGACGCCATCGAATTCGCGCCGCCCGTCGAGCAGAGCCCGGCGACGGTCGCCGGGGAGACCTCGTCGCAGTCTCCGGCATTCCCGCCCGCGCCGTCGCCTGGGTCGACCCCGAAGTAGAGCGCGATGGCCAGCCCGTCGAGATTCGTCCAATCGCAGGTGGGTGCTCCCGCGCCGCACCCGCCCCCGCCGCAGTCACAATCGATCCGGTTGTCCGTGACGGTCGTGCTCGAGCCCTGGGTCCCCAGGATGCAGACCATCCGGGAGTCCTCGCCCGTCTCGTCGAAGACCGCCTCGAGCAGGTCGCACATCTCGCCGGTACGGTTCCCGACCCAGGCATCCCGACACGCAGCCGTACCCGTCGAGCAGCTCCCATAGGCCGCGTCTGCCGCGGCCGAGATGTCTTGGCCCTGTTCGAAGCTCCCCTCGTTCCAGGTCTCGTTCGAGAGCTCGAAGAGGCAGGCGAGCTCCGTGGTGTCGCGACAGATTCGGCCGAGGCGCTCGATCTCCGCATCGCTCGCGAAGTGGGGCACGTTGATCCAGCACTCCGCGCCGACCACGTCACAGAACGCGATCGCGACCTCCGGAGGCACGTTGCCCGAGGCGTTGTGCCCGAACGGCGTGACGAACGGCCGATTGTTGTAGTTGTACGAATATGAGTCGAAGGGCACCCAGTCGCGCTGATCTCGGATCGCGACCGTCGTATCCCCGCTCGTGATATCCGCAACGTTGTTGGCCCGCAGCCAGTCCATCGTCCGAATCGTCCGGTACTTCTGATTCCGCTTCACGAAGAGCGGGTGAAAGACCAGCCCGCCGTTCTCCGCCGCGTCCTCGATCGACACACAGGACGCATAGTCGCCGCCGCAAGTGTCCTCCGTGACGAGCGTCTGGCTTCCCGTGTCGTCGCAGTAGGACCAGGGCTGGAAGCCGCCGTAGGGCGCCGTGGCGCTCGCCGCGCAGACCCCGCCCGGCGGATAGACGCGCATGTTCGAGAGGCTCGTGAGTGCCGAGAACCCGATCTTGACACCGCCCGTGGTCGTCTCGTCGACGGTGAACGTGTAGGCCCCCGCGCTACCCGAGAGCGACGAAGCCGCGCCGCCGACCACAGGGGTCGCCGTGCCATCGAAGAGCAGCGACCAGGTCCCGCCCTCCCATTGCTGGCTCGCGTGCGTGTCGTTGTAGATCTGGGTCCAGACGCAGACGGAACCATCCAGGCCGTCGAGCGGATAGCCCAGGTCGTCCACGTCCCCGTCGTAGTCTCCGTCCTCGTCGAAGTCGCAGGTGTCCGCATTGTCGTCCTGCCACTCGCGAGCCATTTTCATCGCGTTGGCCCACGGCATCGAGGACTGGAATTCTTCGTTGCGTTGCAGGTTGACGCCGACGGACGCCGGCGAGTTGAGCGTGTTCGTGTCGGTGTTGTCTGCTCCGATGCACTCCGTCCCGCCGATCTCGTGGGACCCTTCCCAGGGACCGGCAGCGCCGTCTCGGCAGTTTCCGAGGATGTCGATCTGGTTCGCCTTGTCGGCGGTCGCGATCGCGTTGCTGGGGCCGTAACTGCCGGAGAGCAGAAACAGATCTTTCGTCGGCGGGTCGGTCGGGAATGTCCCTGCAAACGGGTTCGAGGTTTCCGTCTGATTGCAGGTCGTCGCGCCACCCTCGCAGCGGATGGTCCCGGTGCCGCTGTTCGAGTAGATCGTGCTGGTGTTCAGGTCGTAGATCAGATTATTCGCGTACATCGCATTCTCGTGTTCTGTGGCGATGCTGAGAAATGTCGTGCTCGTGCTCTGAGATCGGAAGTAGGCCGAGTTATCGTAGACGCGGCCTCTGGCCGGCTGGTTCGCTGCCCACGTCTCGACGCAGGTCCCGCCGCCATCCGTGCAGGCAGTCGCACCGCACTCCGCGCCATCCTCTGTGCCGCCCGAGCATCTTGTCCCCACCTTGCCGTGCCCGAGGCTGATAACGGTCGCGGAATTCGAGCCGGAGAAGTCTCCATAGAAATCGTTGTTCGCGATCAGGACATCTTTCCCGGCCGCATCGATCATCGTCTGCGACGCCGTGCCCGGGTGATTCAGCCCGACGATCCCATTGCCCCACAGCCCATAGGACAGGAACGACTCTTCCTGGTCCGCCGTGTTGCTCGTCCCCTGGATGTCGATCGTGTTGCTGTTGTTGTCGCATGGGCCAAGGAATACATCGGTGATCCCGAATCGCTGCGTGTAGTTCGATCCCAGTTCGTCCCCGGTAATTCCGGCCACGTCCCGACCCCGGCCGAGTCCGTTTCGAATCGTGATGACATGCTTCGAAGAGCCCGCCACGCCGCATCCAACGCCGGTGTAGGCGGAATTCATGTTGCCGTAGTCGCCATGCGCTAGGACCCAATCCGTTATGGACTTCGCGCGTACGTTGTGTTCGTTGTCTTGCCGATCTCCAAAAGTCCCACCGAGAACCGCGCCACTATCGCCAGATAGAAACAGGTCGACGCCGCACGAGTCGGTGCAGTCCGTATCGAAATGGGCGTTTTTCTGCGTCACTTCGTAGATCACGACGTTCGAATTCCAGCACCCCATCACGTGGCCTGCGGTCGTCCCACCCGTGTCGCCGCTGCCCAGATTGATGCCGTTGCCGAGGTCATCGAATTCCAGATCCCAGAGCAGGGTGTTGTCTATTTCATTGCCATCGCAGAGCACCGAGTTGGATGCAGAGATGTAGAAGAGGCCCTTCTGCGAATTCGTAGCCCCATCCCCAGTGACGGAGAAGTGAGAGATCACGCCCCTGTCGCCTGCGAGATGCAGCCAGTCCGCGCTCGTCGTCAGGTCAACGTGTGGCTTGGCAAGCGCCGGATCTCCGAAGTCCGAAATCATGTAGTCGGAGTTATCTGCCGTGAAGGTCGCGCTGCTCTCGAACGTGTCACCACGTCGGAACAGGCAACGATTGGGGGAGTCGTCACAGTCCCCGGTCGTCAGGACGGCCACGTCCCAATCGGTCGTGTCTACGCAGTTCGCGGAATGGTCCGGCGTCTCGTCGCTGCACAGACCGTCGTTATCCCGATCGTGCGGGCAACCCTGGTATCCGCCTCCATTGCCGGTGATGTCCGCAAAGCAAAACGTCGCCGCATCGTTCCAGAGAGCCTCGGGCGATGTGATGATGATTGGGATCGAATTGATGACCGTCTGCCCGTCGTAGCTCGTGGTCGAAGTCG
Organism: Alphaproteobacteria bacterium; assembly: GCA_021774335.1. Lineage (GTDB taxonomy): Bacteria > Pseudomonadota > Alphaproteobacteria > UBA8366 > UBA8366 > JAJFJD01. Next base: position 8,964 of record JAJFJD010000028.1, on the reverse strand, counting down.
CCACGTATCGGCCGGGCTTCTCGTACACATGGAACGCCACGGGCCACGGCCTCTCCATGTTCTTCGACCAGGGCGTGGTCCCTGTCGCAGCCCAGCCCTGCTCCCAGTTGCCGGAACCGGGGTCGCCGAAATCCCAGACCGTCACGGGGATGATCCAATCCTCTCCGCTGTGAGCCTCGGTCGGGGTTGCGCCGGGTGCCTCCCAAACTCTCGGGGCATGGCCGGAGAGGCGAGTGTGGTCAACGTCTAGCTTGAACTCGATCGAGCAAGGCGCTGTGCACGTCGTCCGGTCCATGATCGGCTGAGCGGTCAGCACGTCGCCGCAGGCGATCTCAGTGTGAAGGATGGTCGTATCAGCAGCGGTCGAGTGGTCGATCTCGTCTGTCGCGTCGAGGCGCCACAGCGGGCGCGAGTCATACTCAATGGACTGCGCTGCGCTGATATTCGTCAGCGTCGTTCCGAAGCTCGCGTAGGTGTCTCCGGTCGTGAGCGTGAGGCCACCCGAGAAGTCGTAGTGCCCGCCGCGCTGCAAGAGGATGTGGTCGTTGTCACCTGCGCTGAGAGCGGCTGCCGCGGCCAGAGTGTCCTTCGGTGCCGTTCGTACCAGACCGCTATTCCCAGAGAGTCCATTGTACTCGGACGTGAAAAAGTCCTGGTCTGTGACCGCTGACGTGTAGTCGAGGATCGTCAGGGTTCCTCCGCTACTGCACGAAATCTTCGACGAGGTCTCCGTGAGGACGACCGAATCCGCAATGATGCCCTGCGAGTCGATCACGACATCATGGGCGCCGATCACCGCATCGTCGTCCTCTCCGGGGAATCCTCCGCCGCAGTTCGTCCACGTCCCGGCAGTAGTCCAATCGCCATTGGCGTTGGAGTCGCAGGTCGCCCCAATCGCCGGATAGGCAATCAGAAGCGCGATGAAGATGGGAAGGAGGCGGATCAATTCGTCAGCCTCCAGGCCGTCGAGATGCAGACATACATATCAGACGGGGTCGGCGTCTCGTTGAAATAGATATTCAGATTCGTGCAGCTTCCGGCCGGAGCCCCTGCGCCGGATGTGACCTGCCCCTGAGCCGTGCAGCTCAGAACTCCCGCCTCGGTCATTCCGGTCACGACAGACCCAGCCGTGCAGTCTCCAGGATCGTTCGCGAGGGCGGTTGCTGTGCCTGCGGTGAGTCCTGCTGCTGTTCCTGTTCCGTTAGTGAGGTCGATTACGGGTGCCGTTGTGGCGACCCAGGCAGAGCCCGTGCTTCTAAGGAATGAACCCGCGGCGGCTGATCCGACGTTCGTTCCACCTCTTGCGAATGGCAGAACGCCTGCGCTGATTCCGGTGCCAGCATTCAGAGACGTGGCTGCGCTGAGGTTGATTGCTGGGGTTGTAGTTGAAGCCCAGGCAGAGCCATTCCAACGCATCACCGCCCCAGTCGCGGGAGACAGGGCTGCTATTTGGTCTAGACGAGCGTTCCATGCCTGGAAGTCCGCGCCAGCCTCTAGGTTCAACGCGGCCTTAAATGCGGCCTCCGAAACCGGCTTGATTTGTCCCGTACCCGCGCCTATGACCGCTCCGTCGTTGGTCATCGCTTCATTGCCGGGCGCGCCTGTGACGAAGAAGTCACCATCACCGTCGCTCGTCGGAGGCAAGTTCTGTTTACTGCGCCAGAGCTCGGTCGCTTGCTCTCGCCAGAAATGATCTGCCGGCCCGAGCGGGCCAAATGTCAGATGCCCGCCTGCGAATCCGCCGTCCTGGAACCCGATGTTCCCGTGATTAGAACAAGACGCATTCCCGGCGCCCAGGTCGTTGCAGCCCTGAGGCCAGACCGTAAGGACCGAGCTGCTGCTTCCTGTGCCCGGAAAATTCTGGTTGAAGATCTGAATACCACGAACGCCAGTAGCCGTGTTCCCCCTGCCAAGCCAGCTCGCGACGCTTCCGCCATAGTTCGGCGTCAAGACCCGAAGGACTCCGACGCTGTTGTAGGAGAAGTCGTCTCCAGTGGGCGCCCATTCGAGATCCATCGCAACCGAAGCGATTGGGAATTTGACCGTACTGCTGATTACGGCGGTGTTAGGCCCAACCCTTACTGCATCGGTCGCGATCGGGGCTGCTCCATAGGGCCGGTCCTGGACGTAGGTGATTCGGTCCAGGCCACCGCAGGTGCCGGACGCATTCGAATACTGGGTGATTAGCCCCCGTGTCCCATTGTCGAAAGAGATACGCGCGTTGATGACGGCATCAGTCCTGAATGCGGTCTGATTCGGCAAAAACGTGTCGACGCACAGGTATTGCGAGAACTCGTCACCATCGAGTCCATCCGAACTCCACTGGAATTTCGCGGCGGGCTGGTTCGCGTATCCCTGAGTCTGCGCTTGGAGCCCGCGTGAGACGTTGCCCACCCAATTTATCGCGACGCCACCCTCTCGGATTCTTAGGTCCGAAGGGTTCCCGGTGAAAATAGGTTTCGTGTTCCAACTAAAAGTGCTGATGTTTTGGAGCGTCTTCCATTCGTGCTGGTAGAAACGTGACTTTCGCTCCTCGGTGATCGTCGTGTGCGTTCCGGTGTCGGCCGTCGTACCTCCGAATGTTATTTCATCCCCAGGTGATGGATTGACTGCGCCTTTGTCCATGCGAAAGTCGAGGACATTAGTCGTCGGGTTGTAGGCGATGACGATGGCCTTGGCGCCAGATGCGCCGCCCGTAAACTCAAACTGCTGGTCCGCGAAGGGAACCGTCGCCAGAGATGCTGCGAAAGCCTCCTCCATCGTCGATTCCGCAGAGAAGTTTGTGAGCGTCGTCCGGATGTCCGGCGGGTAAAGCTCGGCGTTGTTCTCCATCCAGTTTTCATCGGTGGTCGCATTCGAACCGTTGGGGCCATCGCAAAAATTGGTTTCCCACCGCTGAAACATTCCGTGCTCGTAGGGGTTCGTGAGCGACGCGGCGCCCGGACCGTCTCTGTTGTAGACAAGCCCCACCGTGTGATCGATCTCGTTTTCTCCGGCACCGGCCACGCCGCAGTCAAAAGACCCCGATGGAAGAGCCGAGGTGATCCCCATGCCGAGAAGGGTCTCGGCAGGGAGTAGCGTGTCGAGCGCCCACATATGGTTTTCGACGGTCGCCACCGGGCTCTGTTGAATCATCGGATTCCGATCGCCCGTCCCGTCGACGAAGACCGAGCTGGCCGCGTATTGCGTGACGCGCACCGTCTGGCCGGCCGGTACGTCGTCAGATGCCGAAGACGAAAGCACCGTATTAGCTGAGGTCGCATCGAGGACGAGAGGGACGCCGGAGCTGTTGATGATGTAGAAATCCAGGACGGCTGTGGATGAGAACGCGCCAACGTCGGCGATATTGATTTCGTCACCCTCAGCGCAACCCGTGGTGACTCGATAGGTGCCTGTCGCAGCAGGGATCGTCGTTGACCCAGCGGCGCACGTTGCGTCAAAAATATCGTCGAACGGATTTGCACCGGCTCCGCCAGGGGGTGTGGCCCACGTCTCGTCTCCGCGCCAGAAGGTCGACGCCGAAGCCCCTGTTCCGCCATTGAGATTCGCCGCGGGCAAATCCCCGGCTACTTCACTCGTCCCTAGATCAACTGCCGTGCTCGCGCTGTCAGACCTGACGAAGATATGGCCCGTCGGGGTGGTTCCCCCAACCGGCTCCCACTGATCAATGTATCCACCGCAGTCGCTCCAGAATAGATCCCGAGTGTGCAAGAGGCAGATGATGGCGCCGTCGGCTCCGTCAGAGCCTGATACGCCATCGCCGCCCGTCGTCTGGATCCCGTCGCCCAGATTGAAAGTGACATTGTGAATCCGAAGCCGATTTGTCGGATCGGGACGAAGGAAGAAACGATCCGTCTGATTGACGACGAACCGAACCCTCTCGCCCGATGTCGTGTTGTCGACCGCGGGGAGCTCGATATAACTCGACCCGTCCGAACTCACATTGATTGTCACGTCGTCGACCTGGTCGGCGGTCAGCTTCACGTCGGAGAAATTGAGTGCGATTTCCTCATGCCGGACGTTGCGGCGCCCACCGCCAGAGAACTCGACCGTATCGGTCCCAATCTGCTCGACGTGGAGAACCCCGTGCATGGGGATCATCGTGTCACCGGCCCGAAGGAAGACGCCAGATCGATTGAGGATCGTTTGGCGAATCGCATTTCCACCGACGACCGCACCGACCGCCGCAAACGAGATTGTGTCCCCAGCCGTGCATCCGGTCGTGATCTGGAAGAGACCCGAGGCGGCTGGGACCGTGACGGGGCATGTCAGCGTATAGAGGTCATCGAGAGATGTTTCGGAAGTGTGCGGACCGTCTGCGATCGTTTCGGGAATGATGGCATTCAACGCCGCGAGGTCGTCGATCACCACCTCGTTCGTCAGGGTCCCGTTCGGCGCGCTTGTCAGATAGGGCGCATCGGCGGGGGCACCACCGCCTCCGGCCAGGCCATCGACCGTCGCGTCGAGCTCGTCGATCGCAGCCTGGGTATCCGTAGCCGCGAGTCCGCTGGTCGCGTTCGAATAGGGCACCTCGGCTGCGGTTTGGTCGTCGGTGCTCGGGATGATCAGGGCTCTAAGTTCGGCCAGAACGGCTTCGACGTCGGCGCCCGTGAAGTTCCCGCCCGCGTCTTCGACACCGATCAGGGATGCGCCCTGCCCGATCGTCGTGCTGGCCAGGGTGGACGAGGCGATACCCCCCGTCACCTGGCCGATCGAGTAGTCGCCCGACTGAGCGGTGACGGCGCCAGTGCGTCCGAAGACCGAATCGACAGCACCACCGCCGCCACCTCCCCCGATCGTGGAGACGAGGACCGTCCACGATGAAGTGTTTTTGTCGCAGACGCAGAAATTGAGATCAGCGAATAGCGGCGTCCCGCCACCGTCGCAGGTCGTCGCGCTGACCGGGTCCGTGATGATGTAGTTCGAGCGCGTGTCGGCATCGCAGTCTGGAAGCGCAGCGCCCACGATGTTCGATCCATCGACGCCGGGCCCGAACCAGAATCCTTGCGCGTGGGCGATCGTCGGAGCGATCAGCAAGGCTGCTAGGATCGCGGCGAATGTCTTGAGACGCATATCTACCTCAGAAGAGCCCGGGCGCGGGAGGCGCATCGGGGTCGGCTTGAATCACTCCGGTTCGGACGGGTGCGAGCTGCACCCCGACCGGGTTGTCGAACTCGACCAGGACCTGCCCGGTCGACGGGTCGTTCCACCAGAGCGGCTCGAAGCGCGGGCTTGTGTTGCTTCCGGCCGGGAGCGCCTGCGTGTAGTCCTGAAAACCTGGACGCGGGTTTCGAATGGTCATAGTTCGCGCGCTCGTCACGACGATGAGAAGGAACTGCGTCCCGTCATTCTCAAAGGTGTCGCCACCGGCGAGGGCCGCCGCTGAGAAGTTGATCGCGGGTCCTGGTTCGATCGGGATGAGCGCCATCTACTCGGCCTCGATCCGGGCGATCACCGCGCTCTCGATCTCGTGCCGCTCTGCTCCTGTGCGTTCGTGAAGGACATCGAGGAGAGCGCCCAGGACCGGGTCGCCATCGATGCGGCGTTTCACCATCTCCTCTGTCGTCATGCGGTTGGGGTCGTGCTGGGCGCATTCGACCAGATCGCCGCCTTCGAAGTACCGGGCTCGAGGATGATCGATGCATTCCTGCCAGTCCTCGTCGGAGATTTCGAAGGCCTCGGCCGGAATCTTCTCGGGTGCGTGGACGTTGCTATCGAAGAAGGCGACCGGCTTTCCGAAGTCGTTGGTGACGCATAGCTTCATGGAGTGCTCCCTAGTGACCGATCGAGATCCATCGGACCGTCCGTGTCACCTGGCCCGTCATCAATCGAACTTCGGTCAGTGACAGAGGCGAAGCGCCGGATCCATTCTGTGTCTCGGAGACGTCCTCCATCTCGTGCGATGCGATCGCCTGGAGGTGAGCGTTCGGGTAGGCGATCGGAAGCGTCACATCGAAAGCGAGCGAGTTCGAGAAGTTCGCACTCCCCCATTGGATGATGAGTCCACCGGGGAACGCCTTGTATCCGCTCGAGGCCAGTGTTTGCGCGAGCGCGCCGATTGCCGCGGGGCTAATTGCGCGATCCGCGGCGGTGCCAGTGATGACCTCGGACGAGGTCGCCATTCGAATAATCCCGCGCTGCGTCGTCGATGCGTTGATTTGACCTAGGACGGCCGGTGTGAGGACGCGGAATAACTCAGAGAGGGCTTGGCCCTCGCCGTTGGTGGCGAGTCTGGCGAGACCGTGCCGCGTCTCGTCGGCCGTGAGTGTGGATAGGCCAAGCGGATTGACCGCGAGCGTGTTGTCAGTTCCCGCCTGTGTCTCGGTCGCGTTGGCAAGCTCGACTATTCCGGCCACGGATGTCGACGCGGTCCGGATGAACGGGAGCCAATTGGTTCCGCCGTCGACGGTCGGATCGTTTCCGGTGTTCGCCTGGACGGCCCGATAGACCAGACGATCCGATCCCATCGCGAGTCCGCCGATGAGGTACTCGGTGTCCGTGTGCCAGTCCGGAACGGCCTGCTCTTCGAAGTGCGCGAGCATGTCGTCGATGCGACCGAGGATGTAGTTGAAGAACTGGTAGGCGGGCTTTTCAGCGATCCACCCCAGGTCGGTCTTCGCATCCCCAGGGTCCGTCTTGGCGCCCGCCTGGGCCCACCGGTGAAGAAATGTTTGGCGTACTCCAGCCATCGTCTACAACCCCGCCACAGTGAGCCCGACGCCGATCGGACGCGGGATGATTGGAATCTGGCCACGGATGCCGCCGGTCGCGTTCAGCAGCGCGTCCTCGTCGGTGCTGATCGCTCGCTGGACCGTCGCCGTCACGAGCTGACCTGAGAACGTCAGGCGAACTGCGGGCTCATCCTCCAGGACCGCCCGGATCGATGTGATGATGTCCTCGGGCGTCGCGGAGGTTCGGTTTCGAACGATCTTGGCGCGAAGCAAGCGGCGCATTTCGTTGTCGCCGACGTTCCGGTTCGCGGCCTCTGCTTCATTCACCGATCGAAAGCGTCTTCCTATCTCGGGCGCCGTAGCATCCCCGAACCCCTCTTCCGCAGGACCGCCCGTGCCGTCGTGAAGCGCAAAGAAGTCGAGCGGTAGAACGCCGAACAGCTCGCGCGGCTGACCGATCAGCTCGCCGATGCTGTCGAGGCCGTCGCCCTCTGCGTCTGCAATCCGGCGAACCGCCTCGAGAGTCAGGAATGCATCTCGGATCTCGACGATCTTTCCGATGAAGAGCGCGATCACGGCCTTGAGGTTCGGGCTGTCCCGGTATTGGTGCGCCAGTCGAGAAAGCGCGATCGCCTGCAGGTCGTTGGCCGGGATCACGAGGTCACCGTGATGTTGACGAGTTGGAAGTCGGCGATCTCATCCTCGTCGATGACCAAGTCGGCCGTGCCGAGTCCGGGCGCTCCGATCTGCAGCGCCGTGACGTTGTGGCCAGGGATCGAATTGAGCGCCGTGTAGAGCCTGCTGATGAGGACGTCGTCGCCGATGCCGAACTGCTCGCCTTCGACCAGAGTGCCAGCGGCGTAATCCAGGATCGCTTGCTTCATCTCGTCGTCCCCGGTCGACGGGTATTCCGAGGTCGAGGACGTGACGATGTCGATGATGATCGGGACCAGAGTCGGGCGCGTGAACTTGATCGGCTGCGTGAACCCCTGGGAGTCCGAAATGTTCTCGGTCGTCGTCCCGAAGAGTTCGATCCCAACCGGATGGTTCTGCCAGATCGCGTTCGCGATGTCGGCGTCTGCACCCCCAACGATGACCACTTCGTAGGAATGCGGAGGACGACCGTCGACCGTGCCCGCAGTCGCGTTGACGTAGACCCGGACGCGAGAGACTCCCGGCACCTGCAGAAGCGCCGAATAGAGCGACTCAAGGATATTCGTGGCCCCGTTCTCCGTGCTCAGGAGCGCACGAGCGCGCAGAGTGGCATCCGATTCGTCGTTCGTACCGATGACCGGCGGCGTCGCGTTACTGTCGATGCCCTGGAGGTTTGCGACGGGTGTGACAACCTTCCACGTCTCGGTGGGGCTCACGATGAGGGCGGCGTTCTCAACGGACTTGAAGGTCCGAATATCGGCGTCGCCCGAGGTCCCGGGGGTCACAGGCTCGAAGAGATCACCGGCTTCCGATTCGATCCGAAACGAAGAGCTGAGATCGGCCAGGACGAGCGCGCCCGGAGTGTTCACGACGACGGTCACAGTCGTGGGTGTACCCAGAAGCCGCGAGAGACCGATCAGGGCGACGAGATCAGAAAGGGCGGTGCCGACGGCCTGTCGCAACCGGTAGCTGAAGTAGGTCGCCTCTCCGGCCTGCCATGCCTCGTCGAGCGCAGCTGCGACCAGCGCCAGGACCTCGCCGTCGGGCGTGTCCGGCGAGAGGTCGACGTCGTTGCCGAAGATCGCGCGCCATCCAGCCTCGAACTCGGCGAGCTGGTCCGCGAGCGGCTTCCCCACGAACCCGGTCGGTGTGACGCCGAAGCTCACAACGAGACCTCGAGCACCCCAGAAGGACCGAAGGGCGTGTCCACCTCGAACGAGATCGCGAGCGACCTCGTCGATCGATTGAAGTCCACGAAGAACGAAAGGATCGAAACAACCCCAGGGGTGTCGAGAATCTGGCGTTTGAGTTCGATCTCGATGTCTCGGATGTCAGCGGTGTCCGACAGGATCTTCTGGAACCAGGGGGTTCCCGCGTTCACATCGAGGAACCACTCGCCGCGGAATAGCTTCAGTCGGGTGAGGAGACGCTGTGCCACCGCCGGGCCACCGGAGACGGTCGCGACGCCAGCGCGAGATCCCAAGAACAGGTCGTGGTTTGCGTCCAGCGCGAGTGTCATAGGGCCCCAGGCTTCGCCCCGCTGGGTGGGAGCGGTCTACAACGTGGGTAGAGCCGGCACGATGGGATTCAAGACACGGGCCTAGGTGCGCATGGCGTCGATCAGGACCTTGATCGCGTT
>JAJFJD010000027.1 GCA_021774335.1 Alphaproteobacteria bacterium | reverse complement strand
TGCCGTTGACCCCGGCCAGCACCGGCGTGTGCCGCACCACCGGCAGCACTTCCCGTGCCATGTCCTTGACGATCTCGTTGGCGTTGCCATACGCCAGCAGTCCGGCCGCCGAGCCGCGCCCGGCCATGCGGTAGCGCCCCGAGTTGTAGATGATGATCAGGTCGATGCCGCCGGCTTCTTCGCACTTCGCCGACAACCCGGTGCCCGCGCCGCCGCCGACGATGGGCTGGCCTTGCCGGATCATCCCTTGGAACTTTTCAAGTATCGCTGTGCGTGTTGGTGCTGGCATCGGGGTTCCTTGTTCAGGGCGCGATTTCGCGCCACGCCGCGACCGCGGCATCGGCGAAGGCGCGGTCGTTGATATGGCACGGCAACCGCAGCAGCCGGCGCTGGTCGGTCCACACCGTTTCCTCTTCGATTGCATCGAACAGAGCGGCGTCGGCCGCGGCGTCGAAAAACACGCCGCCCGCAATATCCAGCGCCGACACGCCGCCTTCCGGAATTAACAACCGCACCGGCCCCTCCATGCGATTGAGCCGCGTGGCGATCCATCTGCCGATCTCGCGGCACTCGTCGGCGGTCGTCCGCATCAAGGTCACCTGCGGGTTGTGTTGATAAAGCGTCCGCTCCTCGTGACCTGCCGGCACCGTCTCTCGGGCCGCGAAGTTGATCATGTCGAGTGCCCCGACCGAGCCAACATAAGGCAATCCGGTGCGGCAGATGGCGCCGAGCCGATCCTCCGTCGCCGCCAGCACGCCGCCGTACAGGAGGTCGCAAATTTCCGTCGTGGTGATATCGATCACCCCCGCCAACATGCCGCTGTCGGCGAGCTTTTCCATCGCCCGTCCGCCGGTACCCGTGGCATGGAACACCATGCAGTCGTAGTCGGAAGTCAGATCCGCGGCGATGGCTGTGACCGCCGGCGTCGTCACCCCGAACATGGTCAGCCCCAACGCCGGTTTAGCGCCCTGCGGGTCGTCATGCATCGGCGGCGCCTGAGCCATCCCGGCGATGGCGTTGGCGGCGTTGCCCAACACCACACGGCTCAACCGATTGAGCCCGGCGAGATCGGTGACGGATGGCACCATCATGATATCGGAGACCCCGACGTAGGGCGCGATGTCGCCTGACGCCAGGGTCGATACCATGACTTTCGGCAGGCCCAGGGGCAGTGCCCGCAAACCTGCCGTGATGATCGACGTGCCGCCACCGCCGCCGATTCCAATAATGCCGCCGATGTCGTCGCGGGTGACGACATAGCGCGCGAACGCCTCTCCCATCGCCGCCACCGCCGCGCCGCGGTCGTCGATACTCAGAATGCTCCCGCCATCAACTGGCCCGTGGCCCGCGACAGTCTCCACCGCGACGGTGTCCGCGCTGATGTCCACGGCGGTTGCCGGCGCGCGCGTGCCCACGTCGACGATCACCGGCGTCGAACCGCGAGCGCTGACCTGCCGGGCCAGAAAAGCCAGTTCCGCGCCCTTCGTGTCGGCCGTGCCGATGATGTAGATCCGCTTCAAGTAACGGTCTCCGAACAAACGTGATGGCCCGTCGTCGCCGAAAGGCAAATGTATCCGGTGGCAGATCTACTGGCCACCTCCGCCGCGCGGCATCGTTACAATGATCCGCGGAGCAGTTGCCGCTTCGATACCAAGCGTAATCAGGAGTGAACGGGTGCGAATTCCTGGGCCCTGGTATCGGAGGCGGTCGAAGGAGCCCACATCCGAAAGTGCTGTTGCGAGGATCTGCTCGGCAGCGGCACAGCGTCCGGCGCCCCGCAACGCCAGGTCAGCGCGCTCAGGCCGGGGATTTGCCGCAACCTATCGGCGAGGTTGGCTGCTGTCCGGTCGCCGTGTACCTGAAACACCATCGTCGGCCCCGGCAAGTTCACGCCGGGTCCGCTCGGCGACCCGGCCATTTCCAGACCGCACAGCTCAAAGCCCATGCGTCGCACCACATCCAGCACCCGCGGCAGCGTGTTGAGCGGGTCTTCCGCCTGAAACCATACCGTATGCATCACCCGTTCCTCCCTTGGTGATACTAGCTATTAGCCAACAGCATTTCTTTCCAGAGATTCGAGGAATAACAGAAAAACAAAAAGAAAATTCTGAGATAATAGAAAAACACGGTATAATCGTCGTCTAGGGGTAGGGAGATAATGGCCAAGACCCTCGATTCGATCGATCGCAAGATCCTCAACGCCTTGCTCGCCGACGGCAGGCTGTCCAACAACCAGCTTGCCGACAGGGTCGGCCTGTCCAACAGCCCATGTTGGCAGCGCGTTCGGCGCCTTGAAGCCGATGGCTATATCACCGGCTACGCGGCCCTGCTCGACCAGGATTTATTGGGCGCCGGCGACACCGTGATAATTGAGGTCACTCTCGAGCGCCACGATGACGAGACCATCGACAGTTTCGGCCGCGCCATGGCCGAAATGCCCGAGGTGCTCGAAGTCTATCTCACCACCGGCGAGTATGACTACTTCATCAAGGTGGCCGTCGCCGGTACCGCTGGGTACGAGGAGTTCTTGCGCAAGCGGCTCTATAAGGTGCCCGGCATCCGCCACTCCCGGTCGAGCGTTGCCTTGCGCTGCCTCAAACGCACCTATTCGGTGGTCCCTGACCCTTGACCGCGCCGGTCATTCACGCGCCGCCGGCCGCTTCATCGCAAACGACTCGCTGACCACGCAGTAGTCCATGTATCCCAGCCGTGCCAATGGCCGCACTTTGGTGATGTCGACTTGGCCGTCGACCAGCACCCGGTCGTCGATGTGGATCCCGACAACCTCGCCGATAATGATGCTGGAGCTTGCAACGGTGCCGTTCTCGGCGACCAGCGCCACCGTTTTGTTGTAACGGCATTCAATGGCAATCGGCGATTGCTTGACCCGTGGCGCGGCAACGTTCGTCCCCGCCACAGCGTCCAGTCCTGCAATGGCGAATTCGTCCACACCCGCGTCGTACCCGGGCGAGGTCTCGTTCATCGCCTTGCGCAATTCCCAGGTCGCGATATTGACCACGAATTCACCGGTCGCTTCGGCATTGGCCTGCGAGTCTTTGCGCGACGCGCTTGAGAACATGACGAACGGCGGCAGCCCGGAAACCGCATTGAAGAAACTGTAGGGCGCTAGGTTAGGCGTGCCATCCGCCGCCAGAGTCGAAACCCAGCCGATCGGCCGCGGCACGACGATTGCCGTCCATGGACTGTGCGGCAAGCCGTGTTCTTGGTTCCTTGGATCGTAAAACATAAGCCCCGCCGTCAGGTGTTCCGATCCCCTAACATGGTCCCACCGCGGCCCCAGGCAACGCCTGTTGTTCAGTACCTCTGCGGCACCAGGTTGCGGAACGTCGGCACATCGGGTGTGTTGTCCGATTGCGGGCGCTGTTTGGGCAATGTGTGCGCGTCGCCAGCCAGGGGCTTGTAGTCGATCAGCGACAACAGGTGACTGATACAGTTCAGCCGCGCCCGCCGTTGGTCATTTGCATCGACGATATACCACGGTGCGTCTGCCGTATCCGTTGCCAGCATCA
>JAJFJD010000026.1 GCA_021774335.1 Alphaproteobacteria bacterium | reverse complement strand
AGACGCGGATGCGACCGACACGGTGACCTACAGCCTGACCGACAACGCCGGTGGACGCTTCGCGATCGATACGAACACCGGTGTTGTGACAGTGGCGGATACCACGCTCCTCGACTTCGAGACGGCGACCAGTCACACGGTCACGGTGCAGGCAACCTCGACAGACGGGTCGACCAGCACCGAGACGTTCACGATCAACCTGACGGACGACACGTCGGAGGCGGCTGTCGGTCCGGTGACGGACAGCGACGGCACGGCGAACACGATCAGTGAGAGTGTCGCGGACGGTTCGGCCGTTGGTCTCACGGGGCTGGCGACGGATGCGGATGCGACTGACACGGTGACCTATAGTCTGACGGACAACGCGGGCGGTCGCTTCGCCATCGACACGAACACGGGTGTCGTGACGGTTGCGGATACGTCGCTGCTCGATTTCGAGACGGCGACCAGTCACACGGTAACGGTGCAGGCGACTTCGACCGACGGGTCAACCAGTACCGAGACGTTCACGATCAACCTGACCGACGACACGTCGGAGGCGGTTGTTGGTCCGGTGACGGACAGCGACGGCACGGCCAATACGATCAGTGAATCAATTGCGAACGGCAGCGCTGTTGGTCTCACGGGTCTGGCGACTGATGCGGACGCCACTGACATAGTCACCTACAGCCTGACCGACAATGCGGGCGGTCGCTTCGCGATCGATACGAACACGGGTGTTGTCACCGTTGCCGATACCTCGTTGCTCGATTTCGAGACGGCGACGAGCCATACGGTAACGGTGCAGGCGACATCGACGGATGGTTCTACGAGTACCGAGACGTTCACGATCAATCTGACCGACGATACGTCGGAGGCGGTCGTCGGCCCGGTGACGGACAGTGACGGCACGGCGAACACGATCAGTGAGAGTGTCGCGGACGGTTCGGTCGTTGGTCTTACCGGTCTGGCGACGGATGCCGATGCGACTGACACCGTTACCTATAGTCTGACGGACAACGCGGGCGGTCGCTTCGTGATCGATACCAATACGGGTGTCGTGACGGTTGCCGATACGTCGCTGTTGGACTTCGAGACGGCGACCAGTCACACCGTCACGGTCCAGGCGACGTCAACCGACGGATCGACCTCGACCGAGACGTTCACGATCAATCTGACGGACGACACGTCGGAAGCGGTCATCGGGCCTGTCACCGATAGTAATTCCACGGCAAACAGCGTCAGCGAGTTGGCGTTGAACGGCACGGCTGTTGGCCTCACGGGTCTGGCGACCGACGCCGACGCCACCGATACGGTGACCTACAGCCTGACGGACAATTCGGGCGGTCGGTTTGCGATCGATACCAACACCGGTGTCGTGACAGTTGCCGATACGTCGTTGCTCGACTTCGAGACGGCTACCAGCCACACGGTGACGATCCAGGCGACCTCGACCGATGGGTCGACCAGCACCGAGACATTCACCATCAACCTGAGCGATGCGAATGAGAATGGCGTCGGTCCAATCTCAGATTCTGATGGCACGGCGAATACTATCTCAGAGTCGGTAGCAAACGGAGCGGTTGTTGGCCTAACGGCACTTGCTTCCGATCCTGACACTACCGACACGGTCACCTATAGCTTGACCGACAATGCGGGCGGTCGCTTCGCGATCGATACGAACACGGGTGTTGTCACCGTTGCCGATACCTCGTTGCTCGATTTCGAGACGGCGACCAGTCATACCGTCACGGTCCAGGCGACCTCGACGGATGGGTCAACCAGTACCGAGACGTTCACGATCAATCTGACCGACGATACATCGGAAGCGGCGGTTGGTCCGGTCACCGATAGCGACGGCGCGGCGAACACGATTTCCGAGAGTGTCGCGAACGGCAGCGCCGTTGGTCTCACCGGGCTGGCAACGGACGCGGATGCGACCGACACCGTTACCTATAGCCTGACGGACAATGCCGGCGGGCGTTTCGCGATCGACACGAACACGGGTGTCGTGACGGTTGCGGATACGTCGCTGCTCGACTTCGAGACGGCGACCAGCCACACCGTCACGGTGCAGGCCACGTCCACGGACGGGTCGACCTCGACCGAGACGTTCACGATCAACCTGACGGACGATACATCGGAAGCGGCGGTCGGTCCGGTGACCGATAGCGACGGCACGGCGAACACGATCAGTGAGAGTGTCGCGGACGATTCGGCGGTCGGTCTCACGGGGCTGGCGACGGACGCGGATGCGACCGACACGGTAACCTACAGACTGACGGAAAAAGCAGGCGGTCGGTTTGCCATCGATACCAACACCGGCGTTGTCACCGTCGCGGATACGTCACTGCTCGACTTCGAGACAGCGACGAGTCACACGGTGACGGTCGAGGCGACCTCGACGGACGGGTCCACCTCGACCGAGACGTTCACGATCAATTTGACCGACGATACGTCGGAGGCGGCTGTCGGTCCGGTGACGGACAGCGACGGCACGGCGAACACGATCAGTGAGAGTGTCGCGGACGGTACAGCGGTCGGCCTAACAGGTCTGGCGACGGACGCGGACGCCACCGATACGGTGACCTACAGTCTTTCGGATAACGCTGGCGGTCGATTTGCGATCGATACCAATACGGGTGTTGTCACCGTTGCGGATACGTCGCTGCTCGATTTCGAGACGGCGACCAGTCACACGGTAACGGTGCAGGCGACGTCAACCGACGGGTCAACCAGTACCGAGACGTTTACGATCAACCTCACCGACGATACGTCGGAGGCGGTTGTTGGTCCGGTGACGGACAGCGACGGCACGGCCAATACGATCAGTGAATCGGTTGCCGATGGAACGTCGGTCGGTCTTACGGGTCTGGCGACCGACGCGGACGCCACCGATACGGTGACCTATAGCCTGACCGACAGCGCCGGTGGACGCTTCGCCATCGACACGAACACCGGTGCTGTTACCGTCTCGGATACGTCGCTGCTCGACTTCGAGACGGCGACGAGCCACACGGTAAGGGTACAGGCGACCTCGACGGATGGGTCAACCAGTACCGAGACGTTCACGATCAACCTGACGGACGATACGTCGGAAGCGGCTGTCGGGCCGGTGACGGACAGCGACGGCACAGCGAACACGATTTCCGAGAGCGTTGCGAATGGTTCTGCGGTGGGCCTGACAGGTCTGGCAACGGACACCGACGCTACCGATACGGTTACGTATAGTCTGACCGATAATGCCGGTGGACGCTTCGCCATCGACACGAACACGGGCGTTGTCACCGTCGCGGATACGTCACTGCTCGACTTCGAGACGGCGACCAGCCACACGGTCACGGTCCGGGCGACCTCGACGGATGGATCGACCTCGACCGAGACTTTCACGATCAACCTCACCGACGACACGTCGGAGGCCGCGGTTGGCCCGGTGACGGACAGCGACGGTACGGCGAACACGATCTCCGAGAGTGTTGCGGACGGTACGGCGGTCGGTCTCACAGGTCTGGCAACGGACGCGGATGCGACTGACACCGTCACCTACAGTCTCACAGATAACGCCGGTGGACGCTTCACTATCGATACCAATACCGGCGTTGTAACGGTGGCAGACACCTCGCTGCTCGACTTCGAGTCGGCGACGAGCCATACGGTGACGGTGCAGGCCACGTCCACGGACGGGTCGACCTCGACCGAGACTTTCACGATCAACCTGACCGACGATACGTCGGAAGCGGCGGTCGGCCCGGTGACGGACAGCGACGGCACGGATAATACGATTAGTGAATCGGTTGCGAACGGCAGTGCCGTTGGCCTCACGGGTCTGGCGACCGACGCGGACGCGACCGATACGGTGACCTACAGCCTGACGAACAATGCCGGCGGCCGCTTCGCGATCGACACCAACACCGGCGTTGTCACCGTCGCGGATACGTCACTGCTCGACTTCGAGACGGCGACGAGCCACACGGTCACGGTTCAGGCGACCTCGACCGATGGGTCGACGAGCACCGAGACT
>JAJFJD010000025.1 GCA_021774335.1 Alphaproteobacteria bacterium | reverse complement strand
GGATCTGAAATACGGTCTTCGCGAGATCAACTCCGATCGTGGTAACTTCGGTCATGGACGGCTCCTGTTTCCCTGTGGTTCATCGAAACCACAACTTTGGCACCTAGATGCCGGCGGGTGGGAGCCGTCCACCGCATCATTAGCGGAAGTCAGAGGTGGCACATAGAATGTCCGCTTCTGGGGGTAGAGCGGACATCGATCTGGAGCGATGGAACGTCCGCTGATAGCCAAGAGCAGACGTCGGGGGGCGCTACGGCTAGCGCATCGGCCGACTAGGAAACTATACTCGACCTATCTACAGCACAGTCTGTTGAACGCTCTCGAGGATCAAAGAACCATTCAATGAAATATGTTTTTTGGTGTGTGGCTCTCGGTGCGGCAGCTGTCGCGATTTCCGCCTGCCAGACCGCACGCAACCCGTCGGTATCGCCATCGCTGACACTTGTCGACGCCCACAGTCAGGGTCGGCACACTATCGAATTCAACGAAATTCTAAAACTCATGGACCGGGCGGGTGTATCTCACACGCTGTTGGCGCTGAATGGCCATGATCGCCGGCGGACACGGACCAAGAAACTGTTGTCGTTTGCTGGCCGGTATCCAGATCGAATCACACCCGCTGTCAGGGCAAAGGGCCGCCCTTTTAGGAGCGGTGATGCCTCGCGGTATGAGCGGTTTCTCAGCAGCCAATACGACCTGCTCGGATTTGGGGCAATTGGAGAGGTGCTCTTCTGGCATGCGAAGAAGGGCGGTGGTCGTGAGCAGTTTGAAGAGGTCGTGGCATCGTTTGACGATGACCGAGTTAAGGCCGCCCTCTCGCTGGCGAAACGAAGACGTTGGCCGTTTGTTGCTCATGTGGAATTTGCAGGCGCCGATGATCCGCAATTGATGGCGGCATTCGAAACCTTTATCCGGGTCAACGCCGATCACCCTTTCGTTCTCATCCACATGGGCCAGCTCGAGCCGCCTGATGTTGAGAGGCTAATTAACACACACCGGAACATCTATTTCATGACCTCTCATGCCACCTCCATCTGGAGAAATAAGGGCTACGGTTTTATCGATATGTTCGATGGCAGCGACCTTACGCCAGCTTGGAAAGATCTCATGATCCGCCATAGTAGTAGGTTTGTACTGGGATTTGACATGGTCACCGAGCGGGACTGGCAGAATATTTACGTTGAAACCGTGGAACTATGGCGGGCCGCGCTAATACGGTTACCCGAGCCCGTACGGGAAGCGATTGCTCACCAGAACGCGGAGCGCCTTTGGCGGCTTTCCCCAACCAGACCTGCACAGAAACTTTCAAACAGATAGATACGGTGTAAAGCTCCAGCCAATTTTACGGCGAGCGATACATTGGGCAGCGTCAGAGCGAAGTCTGAGTCCGCTTCTGGGGGTAGAACGGACATCGATCTGGAACGATGGAAGGTCCGCTTTTAGCCATAAGCGGAAGTCGGCGTATTGCGCGAGCGAGCCGAACCTGATCCCAATTTTGGCGATTAGCGCGAACGCGAAGTTGTAATGAAAGTTTGATACTCAATTCGCCAAAATGCTGGTTTCCTAAATAGTTCGCCTCCTTGCTCGGTATCCGGCCGCTTCTAATCCGTCCTCCTGCCTCATAACCAGGACGCCAAAGGGCGGCAAATTGGGGTGCCAGTTGATTTACGACCGACCGCTTATTACGCTTTAGCTGCTTCCCTTGGGCGACGGACCGGCAATACTGTCGGGTGGGATAGAAAGATACGCCGTCCTGATGGTGGACGTGTTGCGGCGATGCCTCGCCAATTCTGTCGGGAAACCGAATACAGAACGCAAATGCACGTCTTTTGGATGCCGATGCACTTGTTGCAGGGCTTCGGTCCCGGATCCTTTAAACCATCAAAAAAAATCAACGCCAACTCGACACGGACGGGCTCGGCCTGTGCGATGTCGTTTATCGGTGGGTCATCGCTCGAAGACCACCGCGCCGGTCGATTGGTTATTTGAATGATGAACGGTTAAGACGAAGAGGAAAGTTTATGAATTTCGTTACCGGTGAACTGGAAGCCCAGACTGTTCCGGCGAATAGGCGCGGAACAGACCTGTATCAGAAGCAATATGTCCAATCTTTTGTCGAAAAATGGGACGAACTGATCGACTGGGACGCCCGCGCCGCCGGCGAAGGACAATTTTTCATCGACATCCTGAAAGCACGGGGCAAGCACAAAGTTCTCGATGTGGCGACCGGAACCGGGTTTCACTCCGTTCAGCTTCTAAAAGCGGGATTCGAAGTCACCAGCGCCGATGGCAACGCTGAAATGCTGACAAAAGCGTTCGAAAACGCGCGTGAGCGCGATTTGATGTTGCACACGGTCCATGCGGATTGGCGCTGGCTCAACAAAGACGTTCACGGCAAATTCGATGCCATCATCTGCCTTGGCAACTCGTTCACGCATCTATTCGATGAACAAGACCGCCGTCGCGCGCTTGCCGAGTTCTATGCTGCCTTGCGCTGGGATGGCATTTTGATTCTGGATCAACGCAACTACGACAGCATCCTGGATAACGGATTTTCATCGAAGCACAAATACTATTACTGCGGCGACCAGGTATCCGCCGAACCGGAGCAAGTAGACGAGAATCTGGCGCGGTTCTGCTACTCGTTCCCGGATGGCTCTCAGCATCACCTGAACCTTTTTCCACTGCGCAAAGCGTACACACGCAAATTGATTTCCGAGGTGGGCTTCCAACGAATCAAGACCTTCGGCGATTTCCAGGAAACCTATCAGGAAAACGATCCTGACTTCTTCGTTCATGTCGCCGAGAAAACGCACATTGCGCCCTAGGTCGCAAGCGGTCGACGAAGCCGAAGCGTATTACGACAGCGCCGAAGCGGACGCTTTCTACCAGAATATCTGGGGCGGCGAAGACCTGCATCTCGGCATCTACAAGACGCCCGACGAAGATATCGGTGAAGCGAGCCGACGAACGGTAACGACCATGGCCGCCCAACTGGTTGACCTTGGACCGAACAGCAGCGTAATCGATCTGGGTGCCGGATATGGCGGCTCGGCACGCGTTCTGGCGTCTACATTCGGTTGTCGCGTTACCTGTCTGAACCTCAGCGAAACCCAAAACGACTTGAACCGCGACAAGAATGCGGAAGTCGGCCTGTCGGACCGTATCTTCGTCACGCATGGCAGCTTCGAGGATATTCCGGAACCGGCCTCGACATTCGACGTTGTCTGGTCACAGGATGCAATCCTTCACAGCGGCGACCGGCCCCAGGTGCTTGACGAGATTGCCCGGGTTCTCAAGCCCGGCGGGCGGCTCATCTTTACCGATCCGATGCAAAGCGACGACTGCCCGTCTGGCGTGCTGCAGCCGATCCTCGACCGCATTCATCTCGAAACGCTGGGATCTTTCGCCTTCTATCGCGAAGAACTGTGCATGCGCGGCTTCGCGGAAGTGTCGGTCACGCCGCTAACCAACCATCTGCGGACGCACTATGCGCGGGTCGGCGAGGAACTGCGGCACCACTACGACGAGATCGTCGCACTGTCGGGCCGAGATTACGTCGAGAACATGCTGCAGGGCCTTCGCCATTGGGTCGATGGCGCCGACCGCGGCTATCTCGCCTGGGGCATCATGGACTATCGGCTCGCCGCCTAAGCGATGTATTGGCGGGATTAGGGGGAGTCAGCAATGCCGGACCGTTATCGGACTGACTATCGGGTCGGTCAGGACAATCTGCAGCGTTACGGGATGGAACTGCACCACCCGGTGTTCTGGGTTACCGCCATTCTCATCCTGATTTTTGTGCTCGGCACTTTAACAGCGCCCGAGCCCGCCAAAGCCGTTTTCGCCGGCGCCAAGGGATGGTCCATCGCCCATTTCGACTGGCTGTTCATGGTTGGCGGCAATCTTTTCGTGATCTTCTGTCTTGTACTGATCGTTTTGCCTTTCGGAAAAATTCGCCTCGGCGGGATCGGCGCCAGACCCGAATTCTCGACGCTGTCGTGGTTCTCCATGCTGTTCGCCGCCGGGATGGGCATCGGGCTGATGTTCTGGAGCGTCGCCGAGCCCACCGCCTATTACACCAACTGGTATGGCACGCCGCTTAACGCGCCGCCCAGGACACCGCAGGGTGCCGATGCGGCGATGGGTGCGACTATGTTCCATTGGGGACTGCACCCGTGGGCCATATACGCCGTGGTCGGGCTGTCGCTGGCCTTTTTCACTTTCAACAAGGGATTACCGCTCACAATTCGGTCCGGATTTTTTCCACTGATAAAGGACAGATGCTGGGGATGGTTTGGCCATGCGATCGATATCGTCGCCGTCCTTGCGACCATTTTCGGGCTGGCCACCTCGCTCGGATTTGGCGCGCAGCAGGCGGCAAGTGGCCTCAAATTCCTATTCGGAATCGATAGCGGCATCGCTACGCAAATCGCCATCATCATCGGCGTCACTTTTGTCGCGGTGATCTCCGTGATCCGTGGCCTTGACGGCGGAGTGAAGGTGCTGAGCAACATCAATATGGGGCTCGCCATGTTGCTCCTACTGTTCGTCGTTCTAGCTGGACCCACCATTGCCATTTTGACGACAATGGGCACCACAGCAGTAGCCTATGCCGAAACCATCGTCCCGCTGAGCAATTGGATCGGCCGCGAAGACGATAAATTCTTCCACGGCTGGACGGTGTTCTACTGGGCTTGGTGGATTTCCTGGTCGCCCTTTGTCGGTATGTTTATCGCTCGCATCTCAAAGGGCCGCACCGTTCGGGAATTCCTCATTGCCGTGCTACTCGTACCGACCTTGGTCACGCTGGTCTGGATGGCGAGCTTCGGTGGCTCGGCCCTGGAGCAGGCGCAGAATGAGATCGGTGCGCTAGCCATTGGCATTAGCGATGTGTCGCTCGCCATGTTCCAGATGCTGGAAAACCTGCCCATGGCAAATATTTCCTCGTTTGTCGCCATTGTGCTGGTGCTGGTGTTTTTCGTCACCTCGTCGGACTCCGGTTCGCTGGTGGTCGACAGCATCACCTCAGGTGGCAAACTCGACGCGCCGGTACCGCAACGAATCTTCTGGGCCACCATGGAAGGCGTCATCGCGGGTGCCCTGCTGTTCGGCGGCGGCGGTGATGCGCTCGGCGCCCTTCAGGCCGCGGCCATTACCGTTGGGCTGCCATTCACGCTGGTCCTGCTGGTCATGTGCGTCGGCCTCTATTTAGGGCTGTCGCACGAATGGCGCTTCGTTCAGGGACCCAAAGCACTCGCCGCATTGAACTAATCCACAACATTCGATGTCCGCTTTGGGTCATTAACTGACATGGGGTACGGCAGCATAAATGTTCGCTTTCGGAGGAAGAGCGGACGTAGCTTTTTAGTCCGCTAATGGCCAGAAATGGACAAGGAAGCCGTCCGGCGCGTCCGCGCCCTCAGGGACATCGGCGTTGATTCGAGCCAGCCGATGACCCGTACCAAGCACTGCATGGAACAAGTCCGCCAGGAGTTCCCCGACAACGACATACCCGATATGTGGGAAGTCGAATAACAGACGGTCGAGTACGACACCCGACACCTTGAAGGCCACCAGGTCGCCGGCGACGAAAGGTTCGATCAGAAAAAGTCGTCCGACTAGGCCGCCCGCGTTGCCAGACGGCTGCATTTGGTCCCACACAGATTGACTGCTAGCGTGGGTACCGGACCCAAACTGGAAGGGGTATGTCGGTTGAAGTTCGGCTTGTTCGGTGGCGCAACAGCCAAGAGTAGCGGGAACGATATGGCGAGTGGCGGCGAGCGCCTTCGCGCCTCGCCGTCCGACGACAGCCACGGCTACCACCAGCTGATCGACGGCGTCGTGGAAGCGGAGCGGCTCGGGTTCCATAGTATCTTTCTTGTCGAGCATCACTTCACGGGCAGCGCCCAGATCTCGGCCTCGCTCAATCTTCTCACCTACCTTGCCGCCCGGACCGAGACGATCCGGCTCGGCACCGCCGTGGTCGTCGTCCCATGGCACAATCCGGTGCTGCTGGCCGAACAGGCAGCGACCGTGGACGTATTGTCGAACGGACGGCTGGATTTCGGTGTCGGTAAGGGATATCGGCCCAACGAATTCGAACGTTTCTGCATTCCGCTGGATGAGGCAACCGATCGTTTCGAGGAATCGATCGCATTGATCCGGAAATCCCTCACCTCGGATACGCGGTTCTCGCACCATAGCGACCGTTGGCATTTCGAAGACATCATCGTCGAACCCCCGCCCGTGCAGCGCCCGCATCCGCCGCTATGGCTCGCCGCCGGCCGGCCGGTGTCACTGCGCAAGGCTGCCGAAGACGGCTACTCGCTACTGCTCGATCAGTTCGCTACGTTCGACCTGACGCTGGAGCGTCTTCGAATTTACCGCGAGGCCGTGGAAGCGGCCGGTCGAGTGTTTGACCCAATGTCAGTCGCCGTGGCGCGCGGTATATCCATCGTGCGAACCGACGAGGAACGCGAGCAGGCGCTCCAGCGCCGGATGCAAGCCTTGAACCGAATGAACACGCTGGCAACCTCCGCCGACCGCAGCTATGTCTCCAGCATGGCGTCGGATCCCGACCTCCGGCAGGCCGCGGAAAATGGAACACTGATCGGCAGCCCTGATGAGATCATTGAAAAGATCGAGCGCCTTCGGGCTGGCGGCGCCGCGTATATTCTGCTGTCGAGTGCCTATGCGACACCGGGTCTGATGCAGTGTTTCGCGGAAGAGATAATGCCCGCCTTCACCTGACACCAGCACCCCTTGGGGTGCGATCAAGGAGTAAGACAATGCCGCGATTGCCGATCCCGTCCGACACCGATGAATTCCCCGACGAGACCCGCGCCGCCGTGCGCCATATTCTCGAAACCCGCAAGAGCATGCCGCCGCCTAGCAGCTACCTCACCTATGCCGGGAAAGCCGGGGAACTTCTGTCGGATCTCGTCGACCATCTGCGCTACCACACGACGCTGACCCAGGCCGAGACGGAACTGGCGATCTGCACCGCGGCACGGGCGGCCAACGCGAATTACATCTGGGCCTCGCACGTGAAACGGGGCCTAACGGCCGGCACCCGCGAGGAGGCGATCAACGCCATCGATACGCACGGGCCATTGGACGATTTGACCGCGGATGAGGCGATGATCATCCGTCTCGGCCGCGAGGTTCTCGAAGAAGGAGCGGTCAGCGACGACACCTTCCAAACCGTGCGGGAACGCTACGGCGAGAAAGGTCTAATGGAACTCACCGCCTTGATGAGCGTCTATATGATGAATGCATCCGTCCTGCGTGTGATGGATCATCAAGCGGCGGAAGACGCGCGGCATTTGACGCCGCGTTAGGGTCCTCAGCCAGTCGTAGGACAATGCGCCCGCAGGAAGCTCCGAACCTGACGCACCGCGACGGGGATGCGCTCTTTCGGATCTTTCCACGGAAACAGGCTCACTTCGGACTTCGGGGCGAGCATCGCGGATTCCATGGCCACGGCATACGGGTGAACCGGAATGTCGTCCGGCAGAATCAGAACCGGAGTTTGACATTCACGGACGAAATCCCGGGACACGGTGAAAACGAAGTCGCGGCCGGCCCGGTACATGTTGTCCAGGAATGCGGCGGCCATATCCATCGTGATGTCGGGCCGCCGGGCGCAGATATCCGGCGCCCATCCCTTGATGTTCGCATCGTAAAAAAGATCCGGCAGCTCCGGCGTCACGCCGCTGGGCTGGGCCAGCACGCCGGCGACGACGCGATCGGGCGCCCGCTTCAACAGGTTCCAGATGAAGGGGCCGCCGATGCAGAACCCCAACACCAAGAATTTGTCGATACCCAGGTGATCCATCAATCCGATGTGGTCGTCGGTAAACGCGTCCCAAGGCCGGTCGACTTCCAGCGGCCCGGTAGATTCGCTTTCGTTTGAGTTCCGCAGATCAATCGTGATGCAGCGATACTCGTCGGCGAACTCTTTCATCGGATTGAACGGCGCGCCGCCGGAAAGATTGCCGATGGACGAGTTTATGCCGCCCCCGGGAATGACCAAGAGAGGATAGCCGGAACCGGCCTCTTCGTAGCGGATGCGGACCGGACCATTCTCGTAAAACGGCATGGATTTTTTCCTTTCTTGGCAGGGGTTCCTGCGTTCATTCATTGGCGGCTGCGGTGTACGGCGGGGTGCGCCCTACCCTTTGGCCGCCAGAAAGCGCGGCGAACTTTCCAGATCGTCCTCGAGCGCCTCCGGGCCCTCCGTCGGCAGGAACTCAAGATAGTTCAAGCCCGCATCGATATCGTTTTCCCACAGGTCGCGCGGCAACTCGTACAGCAGTTCGACGCCGTATCCGTTCGGGTCGTTGATATAGACGCTATGGGTCACGCCATGATTGACCCGCATATTGAATTTGACGCCCTGGGCTTGCAGATCCGCAAGCTTCGCCATCCAGGACTCGCGGTCTGGCATCGCGAAGGCGACATGGTTGATCGCCTGCGGCGTGCCGAACGGATCCCAATTCTCCGGGCGCGGCGGCAGGTCCTTGTTCTCGACCAGCGCCAGATCGTGATGGGTCAGTTCGCCGTCGTGATTTCCGCTGTAGAAACGCATCGTCGGCATGTCGCCCATGTCCTCGCGCGGATGTAGTGTCCCAACCTGCTTCAGGCCGATGACCTCGGTCCAGAACTGATGCGACTCCTCGATGTCGTGCACGTTGAGGACGACGTGATTGACGCCGACCGGAGTCGACCGATCGCGGCCATTGGTCGTTTTGCCGGAATCACGCCTAGCCATCTAATCCTCCCATCGAATTGAACCTACTCTAAAGTATTCAAAAGGCGTATTTATCGATGCTCCCACTTGGCACGGCCCGTATCAATCGAAACTTCATACGGGGCATTCGTGGGCGGCGCTAATCGTTCCTGCGACAACATCGATCCTAGTCAGGTGTATCGAACCGGGTTTCGACCATCTCCTCATACGGGATTTCCCGCTCGATAAAGCCGCCGGACAATAGCCCCGCCCGCAACCGTTCGAGGCCCGTCTTGCTAATGGCGGGATTTCGGCTCCACAACCCGGCGCTTTTGTAGCGATCGATCGATTGCGTGAGCTGCTCAGGCGGAACGTCCGGAAAATACGGGGCGACGACCCGGGCAATTTCACCCGCCGTCTCATCCTGTATCCACCGCAGCGTGGCCGCCTGCGCCGCATACATCGCGCCGACCTCTTCCCGGTGCGCGTCGATGAAGCTGCGTCGCGCACTGAACGTCGTGTAGCAGCACGCGCCCCGGCTCGCGGTCTCGTACCAAATGTGCCCGTGTCCGCCGTCCACCAGTGCTTGCGCATAAGGTTCCGGGACCTGAACCAGATCGAACTCGCCCTTCTGAAATCGATCCATGATATCCGTGACCGGCAGATCGCCGGCCCGATCGATCGATCCAGGATCGATATTTTCGCGCCGCAGATCTTCCTGCAGGCAAAGCCACGGGGTCGGCGCCTCCAGGAAGCTGGCGAAGCGGATACCGACGAGATCGGGAATCTTAAAATCGGACTTTGGAGTCCGGCCGACCAGTTGGAAAGGATCCTTACCGACCACTTCGCAAAAGGAGACGAGATCGCTGTCCGGATCCTCATCGTGGTTGCGCATCACCCGCATCGGGCCGCCCCAGGTTATCGCGTCGGCGCCGCCGAGAATGGCACTGCTGCCATCGCCGGGCGCGGACATCGGCGCGAGTGTCACGTCGACATTCTCCCGCTCATACGCCGATATACCGAACGCGGCATAAAACGGTGCATAAAACAGGGCGCGAAAGTTTTCGAATAGCGTGATGCTCATATATCGGTCTCCGGTCCGGATGTGGATGGCTCTAAACTTTGAAAATTAAGGCTGCCGAACGATC
This sequence comes from Alphaproteobacteria bacterium, assembly GCA_021774335.1. Taxonomy (GTDB): domain Bacteria; phylum Pseudomonadota; class Alphaproteobacteria; order UBA8366; family UBA8366; genus JAJFJD01. The sequence continues at coordinate 27,060 of JAJFJD010000025.1, read as the reverse complement.
ACCATCGAGGGCGAAAACCTATCACCCCGAATCAATCGCCAAGTGCCCACTCGCTTCAGACATAACCCGGCCGCCATCACCCCGCCCGCTTCCACTTCACCCAGCCATGCATGACCCGGCCGTCGGGCCAGGCGCGCGACAGTTTCAGGATCAGGTGGCCATCGTCGGTCATCTCCAGGTCGCGTTCCTGGTCGCCGCCGATCCAACCGGGGTTGAGCGCATAGGCGACCCGCGTCGAAAGCTGGCTGTTCTCGACGGTCCATTGTCCGCCATAAGACAGGTAGGTGTCATAGGCCCGCGCCTTCTCAGCCTCGGGCGCATCGGCGTGCCACGCCGGGTTGTCGGGCAATTCCGGCCGGCCACCCCAACAGACGATGGCGTTCATCCAGCCGTCCGGCGCAAAAATCATGAACCCTTGCGGATCGTCGCCATACCGTTCGAGCGCTTGCTTGGCGTCCTCTTCGCTGTCGGTGCCCCGGTCCACCATTACCCAGGACCCTAAGATGTCGTCGCCGGTTACCATGCGTTTCACTCCGATTGTTCGTCCGCCAGATAGCGCTGTGCCGCGGGACTGCTGAGGAACTTTTCCACGATTGCCCCCGTCCAAGGACGGCCGTTCCGCGTCGTCAGGCCCGCGCCGTTGAGATGCGCCGCGATCGCATCATGGGTTTGCACCCCGGCGGTATCGGCCGTTCGCACTTCGGCGGCGATACGGCGGACGAAAGCTTCGATGTCGGCGCGCGGCTGAGTCATGCCCCGACTATACCGGAACCGTACAGCCTGTCGCGGACGCTCCCCCTCAGAACGGGACCGCTCCCTCGACGGCGCAGCGCTGCATGCGCCGCCGCAGTTCCGGCGGATAGTCGAAGGTCGCCTTGTGCTGAACCGCGCAGTTGTCCCAGACCAGCAGGTCGCCGAGCCGCCAGTTATGCCGGTAGACGAATTCCGGCTTGATCGCGTGCGCGAACAAATCCTGCAGCAAGGCGTCGCTTTCCGCCTCCGGCATGCCGTCGATCCGGCTGGTGTAGCCCTCGCAGACGTAGAGGCATTTACGGCCAGTCACCGGATGCGTGCGGACGATTGGATGGATCGCGTCTTCGGGATATTGTTTCAGTTCCTCGTCGCTCAGCACCGGGCGCACACCGAATTCGCGCGCTTTACGGTTCCACATATAGCGGTAGCTGTTCGCCGCCTTGCTCTCGCCGAGCCGCGCCTTCATTTCATCCGGCAACGCATCGTAGGCCGCCGGTGCGCTCGCGAAGCGGGTATCGCCATAGGCGACGCCGTCGCGTTCCGGCACCTCCAGCGCATGCAGCAGGGTGAGCTTGCTCGGCTCGCCGAGGTAACACAGATCCGAATGCCAGTAGCGCCCGGCGTCCCGCGACCCGATCGCCTTGCCGTTCTCCGTGATGTTCGAGATCAGCGTGATCTCCGGCGCGTCCGGGTTCTGGATTTCCGCCCGCACATTCGGCTGCAGTGTTCCGAACCGCGCGGAGAATGCCACGAGTTGCTGCGGCGTCAGATCCTGGTCGCGGAACACCACGACCGAGCGGTCGTAGAACAAATCCTCGATCTCGGCGAAGGTCGCATCGCTCATCGGTGCGGCGGCATCGACGCCGAGGAACTCGCCGCCAATGGGTCCGTCGCCGGGGCGAAACTCGAAATCGGCCATGGGATCGCTCCAATTCGGTGGTGTCCGCACCCATCTTCCCCGATGCGGGGCCGCGGTGGCAAACGCCTGCGGCTTTCGATCCGACGCGGAACAACGCTGTCCGCCGGACGCCGGACCTGATAGTAGTGGCGCACCATTCCACAGCAGCACGGCGACATAGATGTTCAAGGTTGGAGACACCGTCCGCAACGCGTCCCGCAACGTCGTGGGTACCGTCGTCGAGATCGACGGCGACACGGTCTATATCGAGCAGGCGAACGGCGCCGAGGTCGACTTCGAAGCATCCAACCTGGTGCTGGAGAACGAGTTCCAGGCGAAGCACGACACGTCGGTCCGCACCGACGCCGGCTCGCAGCAATTCGACCCGGTCTATGACGCCGTGGTGAGCAACCTGTACCCGGCCGTTGTCGAGATCGGGCTGCGCGCACTCGCCGATGCCGAACAGGTTCCCGGGGTCGCCCCCAAACGCTGGGACGGCCTTAGCGCGCTACAGAAGCTCAACGTGATTTCCGACGCGACGAACGTTCCCGTGAAAGAGTGGATCGATGCGAACCAGGCCGGCGCCAATCCGACGCTGGGCAAGCTGCAACTGTCGATCCTCGGCAATCTGGGACCGAAGAAGTAGCCGCCGGCACCCCGAAGCACATACCCGCCCCGACCGCCGTTTGGTCCGCACCGGCGCGTTCCCGTATCCTGTACGCCTCCCTGAAATCCAACGGTGGCGCATGACCCTTATCCTCTCCAACGACGATATCGACCAACTGCTCACGATGGCCGACTATGTCGACATCCTCGAAGATGCCTATGGCGAACTGGCGGCCGGGCGCGGCGTGGTGCGGCCGCGCAGCGACAGCCTGGCGCCGACGGCGATGCCCGGCGCGGTCTACGGCCTGAAATCCGCCGACGGCATCGCCCCGAAATTCGGCGCGGCGGCGGTGCGCATCAATTCCGACATCATCACCTACCCGGAAGTCGGCGGCGTACCGCGCCGGGTCAAGGTGCCGGCGGCCCCGAACAAACGCTGGGTCGGCCTGGTCCTGCTGTTCAGCACCGAGAACGGCGAGCCGCTCGCGATCTTCCCCGACGGGGCGATGCAGCGCATGCGGGTCGGCGCCACCAGCGGCCTCGGCGCGAAATTCCTCGCCCGCGAAGACGCCCGGACAGCGGCGATCATCGGCTCGGGCTTCCAGGCCGGGGCGCAGCTCATGGCGCTCGCGGCGGTGCGCGATATCAAACAGGTCCGCTGCTTCAGCCCGAACCCGGAAAACCGGGAAAGTTTCTGCCGCGAATGGGGCGAGCGACTGCAAATCGACATGACGCCCGTAGCCACGACCGAAGAAGCGGTCCAGGGCGCGGATGTCGTGGCCTGCTCCACCAGCTCGCTCGGCCATGTCTTTTTCGAGGGCATGCTGGAGCCCGGCATGCATGTCAGTTCTATCAAACTGCCGGAGATCGACCCGACGGCGGTCAACCGCGCCGACCTCGTCTACATCCACAACCTGGAAGACAGAACACCGACGAATGAGACCGCCGACCTGCCGGACATGAAGAAGATCACCGGCGCGGACGGCGCGGTGAAGAAAGCGGTCGGCTTCGACACGCTGCCGACGGTCTTCGATCTGATCGCGGGCCGCGCCAAGGGCCGCACATCGGCGGACCAGATGACCTGTTTTCTGAACAACACCGGCACCGGCTACCAATTCGCCGCCTGCGGCGCAGTCGCCTACCGCAAAGCCAAGGAAATGGGATTGGGCCACGAGTTGCCGACCGATTGGTTTACGGAGGACGTGCATCCATAGGCTGGGCGCAGCTTTAAGCGACCTTGCAACCCGCTAATCGGCGCGCGACACTCCCATCAGCCAAAACCGCAGGAGCCGACATGGCCAAGCCGATCAAGTTCCAGGTCTACACCGACTACGTGTGACCGTGGTGTTATCTCAGTACGGTGCGTATTGAAAAACTCCAGGAAAATTTCAACATCGAGGTCGAGTTGGTGCATTTCCCGCTGCACCCGGACACGCCGTTGGACGGGCAGACGCTGAAGCAGCTATTCCCCGGCCGCACCGACGAGCAGATCGAGGCGCAGTACCAGAACATGAAGGGCCTGATGGATGCGGAGGGTCTGCCCTACGGCAAGCGCACGCATACCTATAACAGCCGGCTGGCGCAGGAACTCGGCAAGTGGGCCGACACGCAGGACGGCGGGGCCGCGCTGCACGACGCGCTCTACCGCGCCTATTTCGTGGATGCGCGCAACATCGGCGATGTCGACGTGCTGCTCGATCTGGTCGAGAAATGCGGCCTGCCGGTCGAGGAGGCCAAGACCGTGCTGACCGACCGCACCTTCAAGGACGCGATCGATGCGGATTGGTCGCGCTCGCACCAGATCGGCGTCACCGGCGTGCCCACCTTCGTCGCCGGCGGCTACGGCGTGGTCGGCGCGCAGCCCTACGAGGCGCTGGCGCAGTTGATCACGCAAGTGGAGACGGAAGCGGCGAAGGGCTAGCCCACCTCGCCCAGCAGCCAGTCGCGGAAGGCGCGGAGGTTCGGGTTCGCGGCCTTCGCCTCGGGGTAGAGCAGATGCATCGCCCGGCGCGACCGGCGCAGCGGGGCGAAGGGCTGGATCAGCCGGCCCTCGGCCAGATCCTCGCGCACTAGGGCTTCGATGCCGATGGCGATGCCAAGCCCTTCGATCGCCGCCTGGATTGCCAGGTTCAGGCTTTCGAAATGCAGACCCCGCGCCGCATCCACGCCCTCAATCCCCGCCGTCTCCAGCCAGCGCGCCCAGTCCTGCGGGCGCGGCTCGCCATGCAGCAGCGTTGCGGTCTTGAGATCCGACGGTTCGCGCAGCGTGGCGGCGACCTCGGGCGAGCACACCGGCATCGTGTCCACCTCGGTCACCTTATGCGCGATCAGGCCCGGCGGCGGAGCATCGGTCTCGGCCACCTGGATCGCCAGATCGTACTCGTCGCGCTCGAAATCCACCGGGGTCAGCGACGTGGTCAGGCGCACGTCCAGGCCCGGATTGCGATCGTAGAAACGGCCCCAGCGGGGGATGAACCAGCGAATCGCGAAGGTCGGATAGGCGCAGATCGACAAGGCCGCCTCCGCATCGGCGCCTTGGACGCGGGCCGTCGCCGCCCCGATCCGGGACAGCGGCGCGCGGATATCCTCCAGGTAATCCCGGCCCGTGCGGGTCAGTTCGACCCGCTTATGGTGGCGCACGAAGAGCGGCCGCCCGAGCAGCGATTCGAGCGCCTGAATCTGCCGGCTGACCGCGCCGGGGGTCACGTGAAGCTCCGCCGCTGCCTGCAAAAAACTCAAATGTCGCGCCGATGCTTCGAAGGCGCTTAAGGCTCTCATAGATGGAATCTGGGACATTGCCTGAATCCTTGAGTGAGTAAAACGCAATCAAAGCATACCGATTAATCGGTTGCGGCGATACCCAGCACCTTGCATGCTTGGGCCATCCTTTAGGATAGTGTTTACCCACTTCTCAGACCGCCTCACGCCGACCGGGAGTCCCTGATGAGCCACGCCGAAGCCACCGATCTGGATATGCCGCAGTCCCTCGACGACTGGATCGCCCCCGACTGCCACGGCGAGAATTTCTTCACCCTGGACCGCAGCCTGCAATCGCTGCTGCCGCTCTACATGGACGGCGCGCTGCTGAGCCATCTGACCCCGCATTACGAACGGCTGGGCGAGATCTCCGGCGGGCGGCTGGACGAATTGTCCCGCCTCGCCGACCGGCACGAGCCGGTGCTGCATGTGCGCAGCCCGCGCGGCCAGGACGAGGACTGGATCGAGTTCCACCCGTCCTACCGCGAGATGGAGCAGATCGGCTTCGGCGACTTCGGCATCCACCGCATGACCCACAAGCCCGGCATGTTCGGCTGGCCGGAGAAGATGCCGCCGATCGCGAAATACGTCTTCCAGTACCTGTTCACGCAATCGGAATTCGCGCTGATGTGCCCGATCTCGGTGACCGACACCTCGGCCATGCTGATCGAGCGTTACGGCGACGCCGAGACCAAGGAGCGCTTCCTGCCGGGCATGATGACCCAGGACATGAGCAAGATCCTGAAAAGCGCGCAGTTCATGACCGAAAAGACCGGCGGCTCGGACGTGGGCAATATCGAGCTGGAGGCGCGCAACGAGGGCGGCACCTGGAAACTCTACGGCGAGAAATGGTTCTGTTCCTGCGCCGACGGCGACGTGGCGCTGCTGCTGGCCCGGCCGCAGGGCGCGCCCGCGGGCAGCCGGAGCCTCGGCCTGTTCGCCCTGCCGCGCCGGCTCGACGACGGCACGCGCAACAGCTACCGCATCGTGCGGCTGAAACCCAAGATGGGCAGCAAATCGATGGCGTCGGGCGAGATCGTCTTCGACGGCGCGGTCGCCTACCCGCTCGGCGACGTAAACAGCGGCCTGAAGCAGATGATGGATCAGGTGAACCTGTCGCGCCTGTCGCACGGGGTGCGCGCCGCCGGGATGATGCGGCGCTGCCTGAACGAGGCGATGGCCGTGGCCCGCAACCGCATCGCCTTCGGCGAGAAGGTGATCAACAAACCGCTGCTGCGCCGCCAGCTCCTAAAGCTGATGGTGCCGACCGAGCAGGTGCTGTCGGTGGCGCTGCTGATCGCGCAGCAGATCCATCCGGACAAAGCCCAGGACGCACGGGCGCAGAAGCTGCTGCGCATCCTGACGCCGCTGCTGAAATTCCGCGCCTGCCGCGACAACATCACCGTCGCCACCGGGGCGATGGAGGTGCGCGGCGGCAACGGCTATATCGAGGACTGGATCAACGCCAAGCTGGTGCGCGACGCGCATCTCGGCGTGCTGTGGGAGGGCACGTCGAACATCAACGCGCTCGACGTCACCACCCGCGCCATCGCCAAGGTCGGCGCGCATGAAGATTTGCGGGACGACCTGGCCCAACGGCTGCGCGACAACCCGGCCCTGCCCGGCCAGTTCAAGGGCGAGCTGTCGGCCACGGTCGACCGCGCCGTTACCTTCGCCGACGAGGTCGCGAAAAGCGGCAACCAACCGATGGCCCGCCAGGCCGCCGACGCGCTCTACCACACGGCGAGCGCGGTGCTGATGGCCTGCGAAGGCGTGGCGCTCGGCGCGCAAGGCGGCGACGCCCGCCGGCTGCTGCTGTCGAGGTTGGTCATCGACCACCGCCTCCGCCCGCAGGACCCGCTGGCGATGGGCAACGACGACACCGCGATGGCGGACGCGCTGCTCAGCGAGGAGCCGGTAAACCTGCAACAGGCGGTTGCGTTGGTTGCAGGCTGACATCGCCAACCGGTCAAGCTTTCGATCATCGCGAACGGCGCGGCGGAACGCCTGATTGCAGATCAGCAACCGGCGTCGCAAACCATAGCCTTCTGCCCGATAGTTCCAGACTGCAAATCCTTACTGAATTTGCCACTCGCACGTTATTCAACTAAGAGTAATAGCGGGTGGACGCGCGACTGATCGGGTCCAATCGCAACGCTGCTTGGGAGGGAGCGATGCAGCATTTCGGATCGCAGGGGCGCACGGCTATTCGCATGGCCGGAATACTCGGCGCGATGTTGGCCGTTGGGGCCTGTGGGAGCACGCCGACATCCCCTGACGATAGTGCGCCCGCCGGAAGCGGCGCATCCTTCTACATACAGAACAACACGCTTATCGTCCCAGGCGCAGGACAAAATGCCCGGCGCGGCAGGATAACCCTGTATCGGGTACGAGAGACGCCGCAGCGCTACCGGACAAGTGACGTTCAGGTTATGCGGAAACGCTTCCTCAGACGTCCGGATTTCTTGACGTTCCACATCGACCGCCAGCCCACCGCCACCGGCAAATTCGACCCGCAACGCCGCAGGATTTCCTTCAAGCTGCCCGCGACTCTTGGCGAACCCGATGCCTGCTACATCATGGTGCAAGGCGGCCGGCCACAGCCGATCGAACAAACGCTGGGGACGATACTGCAGAACTATTCGGAGACCGACTATCTCCTGGGCTTCAAACCCTACGCTCTGCAGCAGAAGCGCGAAGCAAATCTATCGAAATTGAAGAAACGTCTGGCAACGGAAGAGGCCAACGCCAGACAAGTCAGAACGCGCATCCAATCCGCCAACCGCCGGCTGGCAACCTCAAGGAATTTTAGACGGGGACACTGCAAATGGATTCCGCCGGTGCTGCCGGCCCGCCCGCACAACTATATGGCCGCCCGAGAGGCGAACCGCATCGCGAGCGGGCACTATTTCAACTTCCTGAAACAAAAATACGCCTGCTCAGCAGCGGTAGTCGTCGCCAGAGCCATGGGCGAGAAGAACGAACACATGAGGAGAGCCGCACGGATTGGCAACGTCGTTTGCACGACGGATGCCTTCACATCGGCATTCGGGTTCCCGCTCATCAAGAACAAATATGCCCGCTTTATACCGCGCAACGAATGGTCAACGGCGGTCGACATTTGGGAGGCCTTTCTCGCCAATTGCGCGCAAAAAGGCGACCGCGGATGCCAGGCCGCCTTCGCCGCAACCCTGGTAATTAGAGCGGCAAGCGCCATTTCCGACATGGAGCGACAACTGCTCGCACCGACACGACGCTGGCACGCAGCAACACAACGCGCCAAATCCAACGCCCGCCAATCCCACGCGCAATGCAACAGTGACCGAGCGCTCATCGCCAACCGCGTGAATGCGACAAGACAGGCCGATCAAAAAGTTTCCATGGCAAAACGGGATGTCGGCCTGGAAAACCAATACGTTGCCGACTACCACAGGGATATATTTCGAGCTGTGGATTTGCGATGTTCGCGCGCACTAAGCGAGAAGCCGATTAGCCTGCAACAGGCAGCTGCGTTGGTCGCGGGATAGCAACCGGCATAATGGTGACCTTGATCACTGCGCGGCGGCCGCACCCTATACTATTGTAAGACCATGATTATTCGTGAGGCGGGAGCCAGCGACTATCCTGCCATCCATAGCCTGACGGAAGCCGCCTTCGGCTGGGACGCCGAGGCGCATCTTATCGCCGCCCTACGGGAGTCCGGCGACGCGGTGTTCGATCTCGTCGCGGATCTGGACGGTGAAATCGCCGGTCATGTCCTGCTCTCGGCCCTCACTATCCCTCCGGGCGCCCTCGCGCTGGCCCCGGTATCGGTCGGGCCCGACCATCAGCGGCAAGGCATCGGCTCCGCCCTCGTCCACCACAGCATCGGCCGCGCCACCGCCGCCGGCTGGTCCGCCATCTTCCTGCTCGGCGACCCGTCCTACTACACGCGATTTGGATTTTCGCTGGATGCGGCGGAGAAATTCGAGACCGACTATCCGCGGGAGTTCTTCATGGCGCTGGAATTGAAGGCGGACGCCCTCAAGAGCATGCCACCGAAGGTCGAGTACCCGGCACCGTTCCGGGAGTTGGGGTAGCAATAATCTCGACGAATTTTACTCGCCAATCTAGAAGCCCGCAGAACCAAATCATGCCGCTGATTCTCAGTTAGGGCGTCGATTGGTGCGCCCATTGATGAGCGGCAATAGGAATTTGCGTCACAGGATCGCGCTTCATCTCAAATGCCCTACTTCTTGCAAATTAGAGTATTGAGGATGGCCCGGACCTCGCAGTCCTCCTTGCCAATATCGCTTAAATCACAATTATACGTAGCGAATAGAACGACATTTTTTGCGCAGAGATACCACTCGCGCCACATCGAATTCTCTACGCTGAATCGAATAGTGAATCCGCGAAAGTCGCCAAGCTGCGTTTCCTTCGTTTGTGCGCCGTTCTGAATATATTCGGAGGCGAGGTCTAGTAGATCAGCATTTGTTGCCGGTAGATCTATTTCATACGAACTAATTTGAAGCGTCCCAACACCGTCCTCACAAAAGAACGAAGCACATTCTTCACTATTTTCGACCTGCCACAAATCCGGCAAATCCACTTTCCAATGTTCTCCGGTAACTGTCGTCATCCGTCCAAATTCCTCGCCATGAAAGAACCGATGACTAGCGCAATTGTATTGCACTTGCCTGCTCCAACCACGCGCACATCAACAAAAGCAGTAGTACAGCGATCAAACACCATACCCCGCCCCTCGATACGAGACAGATCAATCAAGACTAGAAAGCCGCCTCTTAAGAATGCGTTACCAAAAATCCCCACCAAATCTACTAGTGGAATTCACTAACCACGCCACGCCCGATCTGTAATCGCCATGCTGTCCGCTCCGCCCGGCAACGTGCCCAGCGTGCGTCCGCCCACGCCGTCCAGGCGGGAGGCGCAGAAGGCATCGGCGACCAGACCTGGGGCGTGCTGCACGAGGAGCGTGGCCTGCCAGGACAGCGCCAGGCGTTCGACCAGGGTCCGCGCCTGCCCTGCGTCCAAAGCCGCAGAATTCAGGTCTTTTTCAAGCGCGGCTACATAGGTGTCCAAATGCGCGTTGCCGCCCTTGGCCGCCCGTAATTCGTCTACCATGGCAGCGAGGGCCTGCGGCTCGCGTGCGAGGGTGCGCAGGATGTCGAGGCAGATGACGTTGCCCGAGCCTTCCCAGATGCCGTTCACCGGGGCTTCCCGGTAGAGCCGCGGCATCGGCGAGTCCTCGACATAGCCGTTGCCGCCGAGGCATTCCATCGCCTCCGCCGCCACAACCGGGGCGCGTTTACAGATCCAGAATTTGGTCACCGCCGTGGCGAGCCGAACGAAGGGCTCCTGCGCCGGGTCCGCCGTCGCGTCGTCGAAGCCGCGCGCCAGCCGCATAGCCATCGTCGCCGCCGCTTCGCTTTCCAACGCCAGATCGGCGAGCACGTTTTGCATCAGGGGTTGGTCCGCCAGCCGCGCGCCAAACGCCGTGCGGTGGGCCGCGTGATGCAGCGCCTGCACGACGGCTTGCCGCATCACCGCCGCCGCACTGATCGCCGCGTCCAGCCGCGTGTGATGCACCATCGGGATGATCGTGCGCACGCCGTCGCCCTCGCCGCCGACGCGCCAGGCGAACGTGTCGCTGTACTCGACCTCGGCCGACGCGTTCGACCGGTTGCCGAGCTTGTCCTTCAGGCGTTGCAGCAGGAACCGGTTCGGCGTCCCGTCCGGCAACACACGCGGGACCAGGAAACAGGTCAACCCGCCGTCCGTTTGCGCGAGCGTCAAGAAGGCGTCGGACATGGGGGCAGAACAGAACCACTTGTGCCCGGTCAGGCGGTAGACGCCCTCGCCGTCCTCCGGCGCGCGGACCGCCTGCGTCGTGTTGGCGCGCACGTCGGAGCCGCCCTGCTTCTCGGTCATCGCCATGCCGATCAGCGCGCCGCGTTTCTCCGACGCCGGGATGAAACGGGCGTCGTAGCATAGCGAGAGCAGGCGCGGTTCCCATTCTGCGGACAACACCGGTTCGGCGCGCAACGCGGGCACCGCGGCGAAGCTCATCGCCATCGGACAGCAGACACCGTTCTCACCCTGGTTCATCAGATAGGCCAGCGCCGCCTTCACCACATGCGCGCCCGGCTGCGGATACCGCCAGGGCAGCGCATGCACGCCATGCTCCACGGCAAGCGCCATCAGATGGTGCCACGCCGGGTGATAGTCGACCCAGTCGATGCGGTTGCCCGCGCGGTCGTGGCTGCAAAGCTCAGGCGTGTGCCGGTTGGCGTCGCGCGCGCATTGCAATACCTCGGCGCTGCCGACCCGACCGCCGAGCGTGCGCGCCCGGTCCGCGCCCCAAGCGCCGCCTTCCCGCAGCAGCGCATCGAACAACACGGGGTCGCTCTCGAAGACATTGTAGTCTTCGAGCACCGGCGATTGATTCTCGACAATGTGCGTTTCGGACTGCGTGTCGGTCTTGGACGGTGCGGACGACGCCATTGCGTGATCCCCTCTGTCGCCAATCGGGACGCTGCTCCCGATGAAACCGCAACAAGGTTAACAAATCCGCACGGGATTGCAGAGAGAAAACCTATCCGGGAAATACTACTAGTAGATTTCCCGCTACCGCGCGATGCGCTAACGCCTTCATGCCACACCCGTTAACCAAGGTGAACGGCATGCGCTGTCGAACCGCCTGAATCGCCCCAATTTAACAAGAGATGTTTAACCATTTTGCAATCAAACCAGCGCTAGGCTCGGCATGCCGACATGTCGTTACGGGCCGGCGCGCCTCGAAAACCGGGGCCCCGGCCCGAATTCGCCTGCGCGGCTGTTATGGAGGGGTCTGACGGAGAATGACGACCGGCCCGACTATCGGACTTGCCCTTGGCGGCGGTATCGCGCGCGGCTGGGCTCATATCGGGGTGCTGCGGCGCCTGCAGGAACTCGGCCTCGTCCCCGACATGATCTGCGGCACCTCCATGGGTGCCCTGGTCGGCGGCTTCTACCTCGCCGGGCAGATGGACGCCCTGACCGATCTGGTGCGCACATTGACCCGATTCCGCATGGTGCGGCTGCTCGACTTCATGGTGCCGGATAACGGCGTCATTGGCGGAAAACGGATGTTCCGCGAGTTGGAGAAGATAGTCGGCGATCTCCAGATCGAGGACCTGCCGACCCGGTTTTCCGCTGTCGCCTCCGAATTGCACACCGGACATGAAATTTGGCTGACCGAAGGGCATATGCTGGACGCAATCCGCGCCTCCGTCTCGATCCCGGGGATATTCAAGCCGATCAAGGTCAACGGCCGTTGGCTGATCGACGGCGCGCTGGTCAATCCGGTGCCGGTCTCGGTCTGCCGGGCGATGGGCGCCCGGGTTGTCATCGCCGTCAATCTGACCGGCGACACGATGGGCGGCATGGCGGACACGGACCAGCGAAAACCGGATGCCGAGAACGGCCTAGAGCCCTATACTGGCGAGGAACGTCGCACTTCCACGCCAGAACGACTGGGACCCGCGATGCGCCAGCTCCTTGCCGTTGAGCAGGAAGAACCCAACTTCTTGGGGACGATGGCCGCAAGCTTCACCATCCTGCTCGATCGAATCACCCGCAGCCGACTTGCCGGCGATCCGCCGGACGTCTCGATCGTGCCCCGGATGGGGCATATCGGGCTGCTCGACTTTCACCGCGCCGAGGACGCCATCGAAGAGGGCGCAAAAGCCGTCGATCGGATCGTTCCCGAGCTGATGGAAGTTATCGGCATGCTGGCGCGCCGGGACAGCCCGGAATCCGCGCCGATCCAGGCGGAAGCGAGTTAAAAATTCTGCAACCTTATCAAGGTATAAATAGGCCTCTTAACGGCATGTATTCGGCAAAATCGGGCGAATTGCTGACGCGCGCTGATTTTCGCTCGCGCTTGCCCTAAAGAATTCAGGTTATGCAATTGAAATTTATCAATAAAGTTAGCCTTTCCAAAATCGGCGCCGCGGTACGGACCGCCGTCGCATCGCTTGGCCCGAAGCGGGCCGGGCAGCACCGCGTCGTGCCGCCGGACCGCTACCCGTGGGAGGATACCTATCCCGCGTCATTGACCTGGGCGACCGAAATCGAGACGCATCCGGTCACCAAGATTCTCGACGACGCCGTCGCCGACTTCCCGGACAATCCCTGCATCGAGTTTCTCGGCAAGCGTTACGACTACAAGACGGTCGACGATCTGGTGAATAAGGTCGGTAGGGGGCTGCAGGACCTCGGCGTCCGCAAGGGCGACCGGGTCGGTCTGCTCCTGCCGAACTGCCCCTACTACGTGATCTTCTATTTCGCCATCCTGCGTATCGGCGCGGTGGTCGTGAACTACAACCCGCTTTACGCCAAGCGCGAGATCGCGCGGCAGATCCTCGATTCAAATACGCGCATCATGGTGACCCTGAACCTAAAGACGCTGTACCCGAAGATCGCGGACCGCATCCAGGACGGCGCGCTGGAGAAGATCATCACCTGCCGGATGCGGGACATCCTGCCTTTCTCGAGCGGATTGCTGTTCGCCTTCATGAAGCGCAAAGAGATCGCATCGATCCCGTCGGACGAAGCGCATGTATCTTATGACTCGATGATCGACAACGATGGCGATTTCGCCGCTCCGGAGATCGATCCCGCGCAGGATCTTGCCGTGCTGCAATACACGGGCGGCACCACCGGCACGCCGAAGGGCGCGATGCTGACCCATGCAAACCTTTACGCGAACGCGGTCCAGACCAGCCTATGGGCGACCTCGGCAACGCGCGGCGAGGAACGCTTCCTCGCCATCCTGCCGTTGTTCCACGTCTTCGGCATGACCGGCGTTATGAATAACGCGCTGTATAACGCATCGGAACTGGTGCTCCTGCCCCGCTTCAACACCGAGGACGTGCTGAACGCGATCGACGAGCACAAGCCAACCGTTTTCTGCGGCGTACCGACCATGTTCTCGGCGCTGAATTCCTACGCCGAGATCGACAAGTTCGACCTGTCGAGCCTCAACCTCTGCATCTCCGGCGGCGCGCCCCTGTCCGCCCGCATCAAGGAAAAATTCGAGGAGATCACCGGCTGTACCCTGGTCGAAGGCTACGGCCTGACCGAGGCAAGCCCGGTCTGTACGGTCAATCCCTTCGAGGGCGTCAACAAGACCGGCTCCGTGGGCTTGCCGCTGCCCGGTACGCTGATCGAGATCACCGACCGCAAGAACCCGGATAAGCTGCTGCCGTTCGGCGAGCATGGCGAGATCTGCATTTCGGGGCCGCAGGTCATGGCCGGGTATATGGAACGGCCCGAGGAGAACGACGACGCATTTCGCGGCGGCCGCCTGCACACCGGCGACGTGGGCTATATCGACGAAGACGGCTATCTGTTCATCATCGACCGGATCAAGGACCTGATCCTCAGCGGCGGCTTCAACGTCTATCCCCGCATGGTCGAGGAAGCGATCTACCTCCACCCGGCCGTCGAAGAAGCCGTGGTCTGCGGCATGCCGCACCGGCATCGCGGCGAGATCGTCAAGGCATACGTCAAACTGCACGACGGCTCGACACTGACGCGCGCGGAATTGCGGACCTTCCTGAAGGACAAGCTGGCGCCGTTCGAAATTCCGTCGAAGGTCGAATTCAGGGATAGCCTGCCGCATACGTTGATCGGCAAGCCGTCGCGCAAGGACCTGATGGCCGAGGAAGAGCGGCGCAGCGCCGGATTCGCCACCGCAGATACGAAAGACGCGGAAGACACGGAAGACTCCAACAGCCCGAAGAACGTTTCCGCCTAGGCGGAACCCAGGAAGGTCGGACATGGCAGGTCTATTCCAAGGATTACGACGGCAATTCATCAGCGCCCCGGTGCTCAACTGGTATCGCAAGGTGTTGCCACCGATGTCGGATACCGAGCGCGAAGCGATCGAAGCCGGCACCGTGTGGTGGGACGGCGACCTGTTCTCCGGCAATCCCGATTGGGAGACGATGCGCGCGCTGGCGCGGCCGACCCTGACCGACGAGGAACAAGCCTTCCTCGACGGGCCGACCGACGCCCTCTGCACCCGGCTCGACGATTGGGAGATCACCGCCGAATTGGGCGATCTGCCGCCGGACATCTGGCAGTTCATCAAGGACGAGGGCTTCCTCGGCATGATCATCCCGAAGGCGCATGGCGGGCTCGGATTCTCCGCGCTCGCTCATTCCGCCGTGGTGATGAAGATTTCAACGCGCAGCCTCGCCGCCGCGGTGACGGTGATGGTGCCGAATTCGCTCGGGCCCGCCGAACTGCTGCTGGAATACGGCACCGACGCACAGAAGAAGCACTACCTGCCCCGGCTCGCCGCCGGGCAGGAGATTCCCTGTTTCGCGCTGACCGGACCCGACGCCGGGTCGGACGCCGCCTCCCTGCCCGACCGCGGTGTCGTCTGTTACGGCGAACACAATGGCGAGCGCGTCCTCGGCATGCGGGTGAGTTGGGAAAAACGCTACATCACGCTGGCGCCGGTCGCGACGATCATGGGACTAGCGTTCCGGCTGACCGATCCCGACGGCCTGTTGGGCGAGGATGAAGACCTGGGCATCACCCTCGCCTTAGTACCGACCAACACGCCGGGCGTCGAAATCGGACGCCGGCACTTTCCCGCCAACCAGGCGTTCCAGAACGGCCCAACCCATGGCGCCGACGTGTTCATGCCGATGGAATGGATCATCGGTGGCCAGGATTATATCGGTCAGGGTTGGCGCATGTTGATGAATTGCCTCGCCGCCGGCCGCTCAATCTCGCTGCCGTCGGCCAGCACCGGCGGGGCCAAGTTCTGCGCCCGCACGACCGGCGCCTACGCGCGGGTCCGGAAACAGTTCCGCATGCCGGTCGGCAAGTTCGAAGGCGTCCAGGAAGCGCTGGCGCGGATCGCCGGCAACGCCTATCTGCTGGAAGCCGCCCGCGCCATCACGGCCGCGGCCGTCGACCTCGGCGAAAAGCCCGCAGTGCTGTCGGCCGTCGTGAAGTATCACACCACCGACCGGCTGCGCGACACGATCAACGACGCGATGGATGTCCACGGCGGCCGGGCGATCTGCAACGGGCCGAGCAACTATCTGGCGAATGTCTATTACGCGCTGCCAGTGAGCATCACGGTCGAAGGCGCCAACATCCTGACCCGCAGCATGATCATCTTCGGCCAGGGCGCGATCCGCTGCCACCCGTGGCTGCAACGGGAAATGACGGCGGCGCACGATCCAGACCGCGAAGCCGGGCTGGAGGCGTTTGACGAGGCGCTGTTCGGCCACCTTCGGCACCAGTTGAGCATCATCGGCCGCTCGTTGCTGCACAACTCGACCGGCGGCGAATGGGCCAATGCCCCGGACGCCGGGGTCGCCAAGCATTATTACAAGCAACTCAGCCGGGCGAGCGTGACCTTTGCGGTCGTCGCGGAAGCGGCGCTGGTGCTGCTGGGCGGCGGCCTGAAGCGCCGCGAAAGCCTGTCGGCGCGGCTCGGCGACATCCTCAGCGAGATGTACCTCATGGCCTGCGTGCTAATGCGGTTCGAGCATGACGGCCGGCCGCAGGCGGACGAACCGCTGCTGCACTGGTGCTGTCAGAACGCACTGCATGAAATCCAACGGCGGCTTGACGAGATCCTCGTCAACTTCCCGTCCCGGCCGATGGCCTGGGCGTTGCGGGCGATCGTCTTTCCGCTTGGCATGCGCCGCAAGGCCCCTTCAGACAAACTCGCCGCGCAATGCGCCGGCCTGATGATGGAGCCGTCGGAGGCACGGGACCGCCTGACCGACGGCATTTTCATCTCGCGCGACCCCGCCGACATCACCGGCTGCCTGGAACACGCGCTGGAACGCGTCCTGGCGGCGGAACCGGTCGAGCGCAAGCTGCGCGACCGCAAGATCAGGACAGCCGCCGAAGGGTTGGCCCAAGGGGTCATCTCCGAGGCCGAAGCGGCCCTTCTCGACGATGCGGGCGAGGCGACGCGCACGGCCATCATGGTCGACGACTTCGCGCCGGACGAAATCGGAAGAACAGGCGAAATCGGCAAAAAAGGAGTGGAGCGATCAGCACCTCAGCAGCCACCCGTCGCCCTGTCTATGTAGTCGACGGCAGCCGCACGCCCTTCCTGAAGGCGCGCGGCCGTCCAGGGCCTTTCTCGCCGGTCGACCTCGCGGTCGCCGCCGGCCGTCCCCTCTTGCTGCGCCAATCTTTCGCGCCGGAGCAGCTCGACGAGGTCATTCTCGGCTGCGTTTCGCCCACGGCGGACGAGGTCAACCCGGCCCGGATCGCCGCCCTGCGGCTTGGGTGCGGAGAACGGGTAACCGCGTGGACCGTGCAGAGGAATTGCGCGTCGGGCCTGCAATCCGTCGAGACCGCCGCGCGCTATATTGCAGATGACCGCGCCGACCTGATCCTCGCCGGCGGCACCGAGGCATTGAGCCATTCGCCGATCCTGTTCAACGCCCGCATGGTCAACTGGCTGGCGGACCTGAACAGCGCGCGGGGCACTGTCGCGAAGGCCAAAGTTGCCCTGGCGTGGCGTCCAGGCTTCCTCGTCCCCGTTATCGGGCTTCTTAAGGGTCTGACCGACCCGGTCGTCAACCTCAACATGGGGCAGACCGCGGAGATTCTGGCGGACCGGTTCGCCATCAGCCGCGAGGCGATGGACGCATTCGCGCTGGAGAGTCACAAGCGGACCGCGCAGGCCCAGTCCGACGGCCATTTCGACGAGATCGAGCCGGTCTTCGACACGCGCGGCAAGCATTACGAGCAGGACGACGGTGTCCGGCCAAACAACGACATCGAAAAACTGGCGAAGCTGCGCCCGGTCTTCGAGCGCCCCTTCGGCACGGTGACGCCCGGCAACAGCTCGCAGATCACCGACGGCGCCGCCTGGCTCATTCTGGCGTCCGAGGACGCGGTCAAGCAGCATGGGCTGACCCCGATGGGCCGGATCGTCGACAGCGAATGGGCGGCCCTGGATCCGGCACAGATGGGTCTCGGCCCGGTGCACGCCTCGACACCGATCCTCAGCCGCCATGGCTTCAAACTGGACGATATCGACGCCTGGGAGATCAACGAGGCCTTTGCGGCGCAGGTCCTGGCCTGCCTCGCGGCCTGGACCGATTCCGAATACTGCAAGGATCAGCTCGGCCTCGACGGCCCGCTTGGCGCGGTCGATCCCGACCGCCTGAATGTGGACGGTGGCGCCATCAGCATTGGTCACCCCGTCGGGTCCAGCGGAGCGCGGATTGCGCTCCACCTGCTGCATGTCCTGAAACGCCGCAACGCCAAACGCGGAATCGCATCGCTTTGTATTGGCGGTGGCCAGGGCGGCGCCTTGTTAATGGAGGCCGCGTAGCATGGCGACAAAAACAAAGCCCGCAACCGGCAAATCCAGCGCGCCAACGGTCCGCAAACCACCGAAGGACAGCGCACCGGAAACCACTAAATCCGAATCCGTTGCACCAAAACCGGCCGAAACGACGACGGTCGCGACACCACGCCATTGGCACACCCATCGCGATGACGACAACATCCATTGGCTGACGCTCGACCGGTCGGACGCGAGCACCAACACTCTGTCGAAGGATGTCTTGGCGGCGCTGGATGAGGTGCTCAACGATCTTGACCGGGATGCGCCGTCAGGCTTGATCATCCGGTCCGGCAAAAAGAATGGATTCATCGCGGGCGCCGATGTCAGTGAGTTTCGCCGGCTCAAAGACCCGGGAGATGTCGAGCAGCTGGTATTGCGCGGGCATGCGGTTCTGAACCGGATCGAGAAACTGCCCTTTCCGACCGTGGCCCTAATCAACGGCTTCTGCCTCGGCGGCGGTCTGGAACTGGCGCTCGCCTGCCGGTACCGAATCGCCGGCGACGACGCCCGGCTCGGACTGCCCGAAGTCCGGCTCGGTATCCATCCGGGACTCGGCGGCACGGCGCGACTGACCCGCCTGATCCCAGCCCCGACCGCGATGGGTCTGATGCTGACCGGCCGCAGCCTGCGCGCCCGGGCGGCCAAGCGGATGGGCATCGTCGATGCGGTTACCCAACCCCGACATTTCGAGCGCGCGGCCAAAGTGGCCATCAGCGGCAAGCTACGGGTTAAGCGGCGGCGATTGTCGGTCGCCGTCAGCAACCTCCTACCGGTCCGCTGGGCCTTGTCGCCGGTAATGCGGGCGCAGGTCCGGAAAAAGGTCCGGCCGGAACACTACCCCGCCCCCTTCGCCCTGATCGACCTGTGGGTCCGCCACGGCGACTTCCGAGATCGCATGATGCGCCAGGAAGCGCGATCCATCGCCGAATTGATCACGGGGACCACGGCGCAAAACCTCGTCCGCGTCTTCTTCCTAAGCGAACGGTTGAAGGACCTCGGCAAGGCGTCGGATAAACCCTTCGGTCATGTCCATGTTATCGGCGCCGGAACGATGGGCGGCGATATCGCCGCCTGGTGCGCCATGCGCGGGCTGCGGGTCACGCTACAGGACCGCGGCGCCGAGTTCATCGCCCCCGCCATGGGGCGGGCCGCCAAGCTGTTCAAACGGCGCCTGAAGGAGCGCGCCGAGAGCCGCGCCGCGATGGACCGGCTGATCCCCGATATCGACGGCCATGGGATTCGCCATGCCGACGTGATCATCGAGGCGATCCCGGAAGACCTCGAACTCAAGCACGCGCTCTACCGGTCGCTGGAGCCGCAGATGAAGCCGGGCGCACTGCTGGCGACGAATACGTCGAGCATTCCGCTCGAGGATTTGGCCACCGTCCTAAAGAAACCAGGGCGGCTGATCGGTCTGCATTTCTTCAATCCGGTTGCACAGATGCCGCTGCTGGAAGTCGTCCGCGGCGAGAATTCGGATACGGCTGCCATCGACGACGGTCTCGCCTTCGCCCGGCAGATCGACAAGCTGCCGCTACCGGTGCGAAGCGTGCCGGGTTTCCTCGTCAACCGGGTGCTTACGCCGTATCTCCTCGCGGCGGTCGATCTGCTCGATGAAGGCAACGCCCCCGCTGCGATCGATGCCGCCGCCGAGGCATTCGGCATGCCCATGGGACCGCTTGAACTTGCCGACGCAGTCGGGCTCGATATTTGCCTGCATGTCGGCCAGATCTTGGCCGGCGGGGACGAATGGGAACCGCCGGCAGCGCTCAAGCGACTCGTCGAGAAGGGCGACCTTGGCAAGAAAACCGGGCGCGGTTTCTATCAGTACCGCAAGGGCAAGCCGATAAAGCCCAAACAGGGCGGCGCGTCGGCGGCGGGCGACCTGCAGGACCGGCTCATCCTTCCGCTTCTCGATACATGCATCGCGTGCTGGCGGGAAAAGATCGTCGAAGATGCCGACCTGCTCGATGCGGGTCTGATATTCGGAGCTGGCTTCGCGCCGTTCCGCGGCGGCCCGATCCAATATCTGCAATCGGGCGACGCTGCGGCGCTGCATCGAAAATGGGCCGACATCGTGGAGAAATCAGAGTCGCGTACCGTGCCCGACCCCGGGTGGCAAAACTTGGTCCGCGTTTAGGGGGTTGCCGGAGCATCCCGGCGTAGGCGTCGCGCCTAATTCCGCCACCGCCCCTTTTCGTCGATAAACCCCAACCGCGTCGCCATGAGGGCGAGCTGCGTACGGTTTCGAACCCGGAGCTTGCCCATCATGTTTCGGATATGGGCCTTCACCGTTCCCTCGATGATATTGAGGTCTCGCGCAATTTCCTTATTCGAGCGGCCATTCACCAGACCGTGCAGGATATCTTTCTGACGCGGCGTCAACTCGACGGCCCCGTCGGCGGTGGGTTGCCGCGCCGCCTCCGCCAGATCCGACCGGACGCCTCCCAACGGCGCCGAGTCCACCGGCACGACCGGATAGAACCGCTCACCCGATAAGATGAGCTGGATGACGTTCTTCAACACGTCCGGCCCGAAAGTTTTCTTGATATAGCCCATCGCCCCCGCCGCCATGACGCGGGTCACGTCGTTCACATCCTCGGACGCGGTGAGCGCGGCCGCTGGCGTGTCAGGTGAGATGATCCGGAGCCGCTGAAAGGCATCGACCCCATCCTCACCGGCGAGGAATAGATCAATCAATGCGAGGTCAATCGGCGCGCTCTGTTCAACCAGCGCCATACCCTGATCAATGGTTGCCGCCTCGAGAACTTCGACATCGGTGAATTGCTGCTGCAACGTCAGACGCAAGCCGTGACGGAACATGCCGTGATCGTCGATCGTCAGGACTCGCACATCTTACCTCCACGGGCACCGTGACTCGGGAAGCCACTCCCGTATGCGCGATCGAACCAACCGGACTAGGTATTCCAGACCGGCGAAGACATCGTCGGAAGGGTGATTCGAACGAGATAGCATGAGAGGGTAAACAACTCGTTACCTTGCACCCACCAGAACCAACCATCGGAGCCAAATATCTGAAATTATTTTAATATTTGATTTCAGACGGTTACTGATGTCCCTGCCCCTTTTGCGCCGACAGAACGCTTTTAACCAGAATTGCCTATTGCACATCGCAATGGTTAATCATAAACAGAATTAAGTATCTAAGGAGGTATGACACTTGAGTTGCAAATTTCACCATACGGGCGATATTTCGTATCACAAATTAGGATTACCATGAACAACAATCAGAACAACGCCTTAGCCTAAATGATCAATTGATGTCGATTGGTCGTTTTATAGGGTAATCCTTATTGGGGATATCGAGATGGACACGGTGGTAACGCTGCTCTTTGGGCGGAACAAATTGTTTCGCGAAGGTCTGAAGAGCTTACTTAAAGGATCGCAGTTCGACGTCGTCGGCGAAGCGGATGACGTTGGCTTAATCGATCTCGACCCGGATGTCGTCCCAGGTCTGATACTCATCGACCTGTCGTCGAACCCCAGTCATATCGTTGACGATTTAAATCACTTGGGCAGCATCCTACCAGATTCGCCGGTGGTGATCCTCAACGACAACCTTTGTTCGAATACCCTCGCCTCGTGCCTTGCGGCCGGCGCCAGCGGATATCTGATGAAGGACATTTCACTCGACGCATTGCTGATCTCGCTTCAGCTTGTCGTGCTCGGCGAGAAGGTCTTCCCGACGCATCTCGCTGCGCTCTTGGTCAATGGCGTCGCGAACGCCGTGCCGGCAAACATTCCGGCCGACAATACATACGGCCTGTCCGAGCGAGAAATGCAGATCCTGCAATGTCTGGTGCAAGGCGACTCGAACAAGTTGATCGCCAATCGGCTCAGCATCACCGAGGCGACGGTGAAGGTTCACATGAAGAGCCTGCTCCGGAAGATCAACGTCAGCAACCGGACCCAGGCGGCAATTTGGGCTCTGAACAATGGCCTGCTGCCGGGCGGCCCCGCAGCGTCCAACGAGACCGACACGCCACGATCCCGGTAAGAAGATCGGTGCCGCGGGCGGCGGCGATAGAGTCCCGCCCGGCACCCGGTGCGCCTCCAATCAAACGTCTCTAATCAACACCACACAGAACGGCGCGCGGCATTGCTCTATCGACACGGCAATGCGGCACAATGCCCTTTGCGCACAACGCGAAACGCGCCCGGCATTGTGCCAGGCGCGTGATCCGAAACGCTAAGTTGGATGTCGCGGCGAACCGCCGGCCTTAAGGGCCTAGCCGCCGACCTGACTGGTCCAGGCATCCACCGAGTTACCGCCACGATACCGGCTATTCCCCGATACCATGCTGGTCCAGCCGGAGATCGCGTTGCTCGTGTGACGACTGGCGAAAGACAGTGTGCCACCGTTGCCACCGGAACTGCCCCGGAAATACTGGTTAAATATGCCGACCCCGCCGAGGACCGCACGGCTGGTTCCCTTGAAACCGGGAATGGTCGCCCCATCGGCGCCGCGAGCGATCGCATTGTTGCCCGGGCCACGGGTGATTGTAATCAGGCCGGACGTGCTCTTACGGATGTTGTCGGGCGTGCTGCCGTTCAATTTCTGCTGGAGAATCGCCTGCTTACCGGCGTTGCTTATGCCCAAGGACGAGCCACCGCCGAAAGAGAATGGCCGGTTATTCATTTGTGCCGCAGCGTCGGTGGCGAAAAACGCCAACAATGCCACGAAGACCAAGCCACCCCGGATACTGGACCCCATGCTTCCCACTCCAAAAGTTAAGGCGCTGCTGCGAAATGCCCGGCGCACCACACTATTACATAACCTACAACGGGTGATTCGCAACCGGCTATTAAAGATAAACGACGCGTGGTACCGCTAATTGATAAGTCCTGCCTCCTTAAGATCAGATTAACCCTAAATAGACAAAACACCCGAGCAAGTCGACGCACGGGTGTTTACTTGTCTTCCAAACACCGGAAAATCAGTAAATTGGCACATCACCCCTCCCCATGACGCTTGCAGCGCCGGGAAGACGTCCAAACTAAGAGCGGGCGACAGGGGCCCCAATGGCATCGCGTCGCCGGCGCGCGATAAAGACCGCGGCTTCGGTCCGATTCCTGAAGTGAAGCTTGCCAAGAATATTGCGGACGATGGCCTTGGTTTGCGGCTCTGAGATTTCGAGTCGCGCCGCGATATCGCGATTGCTGTGTCCGAGACCCAGTTGCTCCAGGACCAGACGCTCCGAGTCGTCGAGCTTGTGAAGCAACTGTACCCGCAGATTATCCAGGCCGAAGTCGTTGCCCACGTCGGACGGTACGATGGTGTAGCCACTATCGCTCAATCCCACCAACTTACCGATCTGGTCGAGCACAAGGTCGGTAAACAACCACGCGTCGGCGAGATGGAGCGTGCTGGCTGCCTCCAAGAGGCGATCGCTGGTGAGCGCAATGATCACACGGGCATGCCGCGACATCTTCACGAAAGCATTGGCGTCGGCTTCCCTAAGCTTCTGCAACGCTTCGAACCAAACGATCAGATAGTCGATTCGGTTCGCGTCATTGATCGACGCGAAGTCCAAGCCTTTCGCTACCTTTGTCTCGAAGTTCGGAAAATGCCCCAGCGCGGTAATCATCCGCTCGCGCTCCAGGGCTGGGCCAATGGAAACCAGAATTCTCGTCGGGCGTCCGAACCGTGGCCGCCCCTGGGCCTGCGCCGCAATAGCAGCATCAAGCGACATGCTTCCGTCTCGCCACCGTTCATCCGACGGCATTAGATTGCCGTGCACCGGCTGGTCAGTTACTGACATATCCTCCCGCATCTGGCTAGCGCCATACCCCTTTCGATTGGTCAAATTCGGCTAGACCTCATCAAACGACACCGCCCTAACTGCCAGTCTCACGCCCCTAACTACTAAGCGATCGGTGATCGACTATCCACCCTAACGGAAACGCGGCGACTGTTGGTGCGGTGAGTTTCGGCTACCTGTTACAAGAGAGTCAAGGGATCGTCATCTCGCGCCCTCCCGGTCCAAACTGGACTAACGGTATAGTCTCAAAACGAGAAAACCTTTTGATAAATAGCCGTAATACGGGTTCGGGCCGATTGATAGGCAAACCCGCACGGCGGCGGTTTTGCTTAGTTTTTCATCAAACCCGCCCGTTCATGGCGCCAAATGCCAGAGTCCGCGACAGCCGCCGGTCACGCCCCGTTTAGGAGGGCAAATGCTGCTATTTTGGTGCCAAAGAAAAAGCGCGGTACCCACAAAGTAAATACCTAGACCCTGCAAGCGCAAAAGCACTAAACGGGTTACCTCACATCCCCCCAAACATATACGCAAGTTTGCTTCAAGAAACCACCACCACAAATCTAGTATTAGGACAGGCCGCTATTTCAACGTGCACTCAATTTTCGAATAAACGGTCTTATTAAGTTTATTGGTCGTGATCGCTTGGGTGGAAAGCGCGACCCCTAGTCCAATTAAGGCTCAAAGCCTGAGTGGGGAGAGATAAATGAAGTTGCGAAAAGCAATAGCGCTTGCCGGGGCCATGGTGGGGCTGGCGGCCTGCCAGTCGACCGGTCCGTATCCAAGTGAAGGGGTGAGCCCGATATTCAGCTTCCCCGTCACGAGCAACGAGACTCCTTACACGCAATGCCTGACGGCACTGCAAAAAGTCGGCGGCAAGAACAAGCCGGTCTTCTCGGTCGGCGAAGTCGCGGACAAGACGGGACAGATCAACTACGACGACAATGGCCACGCGCTGACGCAGGGCGTCTCGGAAATGGTCATCAGCGCCCTTTACAAGTCAGGCAAGGTCCGCCTGGTCGAGCGGTTGGATCTGCGGATCCCGCTCGCGGAGATGAAACTCGCAGAACAGCGCAAGCTGGCGCGGAACATCGACGAATACAAACTGCCGGCGAGTGACTTCATCGTCGTCGGCGCGCTTACGGAATTGAATTACAACATCACCAGCGGTGGTGCGCAGCTCTTCATCGAAGGTATCGGTGGCGGTGCGCGGACCGTTGTCATCAACGTAGCACTGGATATGCGTGTCATTAACGCACGCAACTTCACAGTCGCGTATTCAACCAGCCTGCAAAAGCAAATTTACGGCTACGAAGTGGAAGCGAATATCTTCCGTTTCTTTGGCGACAGGCTGGTGGAATTCGATGCCGGGCAAATTCAGAATGAACCTTTGCAACTCGGTGTCAGGTCCGTCGTGGAAATGGGTGTCTATCAAGTCATGACGGATTTTCTTGGTCTTCCCGTGTCCGGTGGATGCAACCTAGTGAGGACCGATCACATGGCCAACTATCTCAAAAAGTAAAAGGAGAGAGACATGAGGCTCAGCAAGTCAGCCTTATTGGGAGGCGTCGCAGCACTCGCACTTGGTGTGGGTACCGCGGGCTTCGGCGTCGAAGCGGAAGCTTTCGACAATGTAACTTGGAAATGGGACAAAGATATCAACGAGGTCATTACCAAGAACATCAATATTGACGTTGATTTCTTTCCGGTAGGCGACATTACCGATCAAGTTCTGCAGATGCAGATCGGCAATGTTAGCGCCAACTCCAGCACGCATGACATCACCAACTACAAGCCGCTGGAAGAAGTCAGCTTCAAAATCGGTTACGAAGCCGAAATCGGCCTGACCATCGATTCGTCGGTGTCTCAGACGGCTTCGCAGTCCACAAGCCAGCAGACCAACTGGAGCACGAACGTCGATAAGAAACTCGACGCCAGCCTGTTGGCAACAGCCGGCCTGGACGTGTCGAACGTCTCGAATATCTCCCATACGGGGAGCGGGTCAGTTTCGACCAACGGAGAGGGCACGGCCTTCTTCATCGGTGGTGACATCGTTGCAGCTGGCGGTGGTTCCCTTCCGCCGGGTGCTGGTGCGATCATCGGAACCGGTGCCGGCGCTCTTGTCGGTGCGTTCGCCAAAAACGGCAACGCGTCCTTCGACACTGAGTTCGGTAGCGCAACGTCCGCAAAGTCCGACAGCGACGCTACGCTCAACGTCGACATCGACGGATCGCTCGTCTACAGTGAGACCGGCTCCTCGAGCAAGTCTTCGACAATCGAGTCTTCCCAGCAGCAGACCACGAAGATCATCGAGAACATCTCGAAGAAAGAGATCGTGACGGTCTATGCGATTCAAGAAGCTGTTCAGGACGCTCTTCTAGAGCTTCCGGAAGTCATCGACCAAGCGACCGCCATCGGCAACCTGATCACGGTCAACAGCGATGTCATGGTGGAAGAGCACAGTGCTCAGATCCTGTTCGACACGCGTGAGTTCGGCCGCAAGACCTGCAAGAACGAGCAGATTTGCGAACCCGGACCGCTCGCCAAGGTCAACTTCGAGGAAGCCGATTTCGACCTCGACGCGGACCTGAACGTGAACGACATCGAAAAGGACCTTCACCAGAACAACCACTTCCACGACCTGGCCCTTCTGTTTGGCCTGGCCGCGGGTGCGGGCCTGATCGATCAAGCCGAAATCTCGGCGAAGTCTGAAGTTTACAACATCTACAATGCGACCGGGTCGGCCGCGGCAACGGCGATCGGCAACTTGAAGTCGATCAATGTTGACACGAACAACCCGAACAACGGCGTCGTCCTTGCGGACGTCACGCAGTTGTCGGTCGCAAATGTCAGTGCCAATGCACATGCATATAACATTG
>JAJFJD010000024.1 GCA_021774335.1 Alphaproteobacteria bacterium | reverse complement strand
ACAGCGTTCTGAAGTGCTTTCTCGACAGCGGCGGCGCGCGTCCGGGGAACGTCGAGAAACACCATTTCGCGGCCGAACCGAATGACGGCTTCCTTTGCGCCACCAGACGTCTTCATTCGGTTCGTGAAATGGTCGTATAGCGTGACCTCGTCCTTCGAAATCCCGCCTAACAGCAAGGATTGCTCGGCACTGGAATTCCCCCAAATCGTAAAGATCGTTTTCCCGTCCATCCGGTCCACCCGGTGAGCGCGCCATCGGTTTTCCCGTTTCTTCGTTAGGACCGACGACACCGATTCAAAGCCGTCCAAGAACCAGGCGAGCGCCGCAAACTGGACACCCATCGGTTTCAGGCCCGAGTCACTCTCGAACAATGAGTATTTGTTGGTATTTCCGACATAGGTCGCGGTGTAGTGAAATATCCGATTGAATCCGAGCGCGAATGTCCGCACCACGCCCCGGGCCAGATTGATATTGAGTGCCCGCCAGCTATCATCGTTCACATTCTTTAACCGCCGGGGCGCGATCAACCGCCGATAATACGGTTCGATGGAGAACCCGATCCCCGGCGCCCATCGGCCTTTGATGCCGGCGGCGTCGAGTTCCTGCCGCGCCTTCGGCAGATAATTGTCCGGCAGGTGATACGCGTTAACGCCGGCGATATCGACAGTGGCCGGATCCAGCGTCCGGAAAAGTTTCGTCATGAAGCCAGGCCAAGCGTTGAGGACGACGACGCCGGACGGATCGACCGACTTGATCGCGGCATGGCCGGCTCGGTGCCAGTCGGCGTACTCAGCCGCACTGTTCCAGCATTTCCGCTTACGGGACTTTGACCGAAGGTCGGCCACTTCGTCACCGATGGTCCAGTGCTTCACGGTATGGCCATATCGACCCACCATCGCCCGAACATAGCTGCTCCAGAGGCGAATACGCTCAGTACGTGATCGTTTCGCGGCCCAACGCGGTGTGCGGCACGGCTCGAGATTGAACATCAGCTCGAATCCCGCCAGCCGGGCCATTTCAACCTCCCGATCGTACCAGGTGAACTGTCCCTGTTTTCGCTCGACCTGATCCCAATAGCTCATCCGTCGGTTCGACGTGAGCGTCGCGATAGCACTGAACCCCATTCTACGAGCGATGCTCAGCGGCTCGGGCCCGATCGTCAAATATGCGCCGAAGGATCCATCCTTAGCTTTAACCGGTCTCGGCTTCGGCAGTATAGAAAAATGGAGTTCGCTTTCGGGCGTCTTGGCACCGACACGCTGCAGCACGGCCCGAAACAAGCCGCGCCTTTTAATGCCGAGGTCAACAGGCCGCATGACGCGCTTGCCCGCCGGGACCGTTTGCTCGATCACCTGATCGGCAAGCGCACGGCCGTAGAAATCGAAAACGCGCAAGCGGTAAGCAACCGTGGCCGGCGATTTTAGATCGTTGTTCCGAACACCAAGAGTGATTTCGCTCTTTTCATCCGGCGAGAATATCCGCCCTCGTCGCGCGCTCGAAAGCGCGGCCTCGATGGGTTCCGCGACCGCATACGGGCGAATTTTCCCCGGCGCGAACTGTGCGGCGTCTAGCCACAGGAACCCGGGCTTGGAAGATTTGACCTGCACCCTCCAATAGATCTGTTCGTCCCGCGCCGCGGTAAAGGTGAGACTGTGCCGTCGCCATTTTCGGGTGACCCTAATTTCCTTCGATGCCGACGGCTTGAACGTGTAATCCCCAGCCGAATCCCGGGTCAAAATTAGACGACCGTCGGATACCCGGTCGCTCTTGGCATGGATCGCGAACGTATATCGCTGTCCCTTTCGCACGCGTATGGGAATCGCCGACAGGACGTTTACGCCGGTGACCTGCTGTCCAGCTGCCAGACTGGATAGCGAAAACGGAATCTTGAAGCTGACATCACCGTGGACACGGGTCTGTTTGTCCAAACTCGCACTCGGCATACCGTCGACAGACCATCGTCCGACGGCAAGCCGGTAGTCGATGCCGGCCTCGAAACTGCTGTTTGGGATTAAGTTTTCAGCCTGCGCGCCGGCTGCCGCGGCACAGAGCATTGAAAGCATCGCCGCAGCCCATCGGAACAAGGTCAAAATCCGTCTCCACATCCTGCTAGTCCAGACGACAAGAATGCATTTCTATTCCACGGCAAGGCCTTACGGACAGGCTACCCTCACCCCGCTAGTCTGTCTTGGGTTTTAGCCGCTCAGCGATGATTGCCAGCGCAAAGAACAGAAGGACCCGCTGCCGCCAAAGTCGTTTCGGTTCGCGCAACAAGCGATAAAACCATTCAAGGTTCAGTCTCCGGAAGACTGCGGGCGCCCGCTGCACCCGGCCGGCAATGACATCGAAGGTTCCGCCGACACCTTGTACCGCCTTGACGCGAAGCGATCCGATATACCGATCTATCCACTCTTCCTGCCGGGGACTTCCGAGCGCGATGAAAAGAACATCGGCGCCGCTCTGGTTGATCTCATCGATCAGGCCGAGCATCGCATCTGCATCGACATATCCATTACGCCGTCCCGCAATTCGCAAGCCTGGGAATCGCGTCGGGAGGATTTCAGCTGCCTTGGCGTTGACCTCTTCCTGCGCGCCAAACAGAAATACGCTGAAGCCCGTTTCCGCCGCACGGTCACAAATAGCGGGCATCAATTCAGCACCAGGAACCCGGCCAATTTCCGCATTCGCCAGGAGCCGAGCGCCCCAGACCGCGCCGATACCGTCCGGAATAAGCAATGACGCGCGCCGCAAGCTCTCCAAGAGCGAGGGGTCGACACGGGCCCGCATGATCTTCTCTGGGTTTACGGCCACCACCGCGGCGCATCCTTCCCCGGATGCGACACGCTCTTCGACGAAATCGACCGACTGCGCCATGGTCACGCAATCGACCGGAACGCCCAACAATTCAATCCGACGCGGCGTCACGTACCCATAGCTCCAACTGGGAAACCGTCTTCTCGACAATCGTTTGATCAGGCAGCACCCCGCCGACGCCGATGACTGTCAGAAAGTGATGGGGCAGCGACCCAGTGTAGCGGCTTCGCAGTGTCGTTACCCCGCGATAGCGCCCATAAATCGGTGCAATCCAGCCAAGTCGCGGGTTTTCGGATGCATGGAACCGTTGAACCGGCGCCCCCTCGATCTTGAAGGAAACGGGCGGATCGGCAGCCAGCAGCCGGTACCCGTCACCATCCACATCAACGTCGTCACAATGCCAGTGCAGGTCCACTGTATGGTCCTCATCGCCGTCCAGGTGATCCCAGACTATGGTCCAGGCACCGTCAAGGCAGGCAATACCGCGCCAATGTGTCACCCCTAAGGCGGCGTAGCCGTCATGCCGGGCCAGGATCATATGGGTCGGGCCATCCGTTTCCTCATGCCGTACCACCGCGCAAGTGTATGGATTGGACCATTGAAACGGCGTTTCCTGCCGGGCTTGATCCTGCTCGTCGACGGTGACGGTATTATGCGCCGGCGTACTGCGAAAATAACGCCGCCACTGGGCGTTGCCGGTATAGGTCAGTGTCCCGGTATCTAGAAGCAAGGCGCGATCGCCCTGATATATCGATACCGACAATGCGTCCGCATGGCCATGCCCGAAGGCCGGCGCCATCCCGAGCCCGCCATGATCGAAGATCACGCGGGTGGACGAGGCGGTATCGACCGGCATCACGGTGTAGCCACTGTCTTCGAATGTGCTCGCCTGCTGTGCCACCGTTTCGGAGTCCAGGGCAAGATGCGGCGACAAGGCATAGCCACTGTCGCTGTCGCCAAACGGCGGTAGTGCGTCCCGGCCGGGAAAGGCCGCCAGGAAGCGCCGCCCCCGCTCCACCGCGCTTGAAAGGCGCTCCGGCACGGCCTCGTCCCGATGCATCAACAGCCGGACGACCAGATCGAGCAAATCGATTACGAAGCGTTGATACCAGATCGCCTGTTCAATCCCGCCGCCATCGGGAAGTATTTGCCGTTCGGCTTCTTGCTCGAGTATCGCTAGACCACGACGGCGCCAAACTGCGGTTTCAGGAATTTCCGGGAATAGTGTTCCCGCGTAGACCAAAGCGGCACACTCGGCAATCGTATGATTGCCCGCCGATGAATGGAGCGACAACCGCCGAAAGATGAAGGGCGCATGCGTACCCACGATCCGGATACCGGCGGTCCATGATCTACCGGGATCGTTAAGGGCTCCGCGCGCGATATCCAACGCGTGACAGACCGCGATCACGCGCAGGCCGCACTCCATGGCGGAAATGTATTGGACGCCACGAAAGGGTGGGTTGGCGCCGAACCAGGACCGCAACTGGTGTTCCAGGAGATCGGCCGCCGCCACGGTGACCTCGCTCGGCTTCCGAGCGGCCAGAAGGGCCAGCGGAATAAGTTGCTGCAACCTCGACGGCTCCCAAATCAGTCGCACATCCCCGAAAGGGTTCCCGAGCCGGTACGGTATGTCGGCGAAAAACGTCTTGGGCCACAAGCGGCGGCTGTCCGGCCCGGTATGCCAAACCGCTGGATCGTCCCGCCAGCGCCAGCGGAAGCCAAGCGCGGAGGCTTCGCCTTTCAACAAAGCGTCGGTTTCTTCCTGCGTGGGTGAGAAATCCCACGGGAGAGACGGCAATTGCGGTTCCGTCTGCCCCATGCATCGCCCGACGGCTTCGTCTTCCGCGCGCGCCGAATTTGCGCGATCCAACCGGTTCTGCTGACGTCGCAGACGAAATATCCAGGCATGTTCGCGAAGCCGATGCGGAACTTCGCGCATATCCATGATGGACAAGCGCTTTAGATACCAGGAGAGCCGTTCCATGAGATGTCTTCAGCAGGCACGGTTCAAATGACCGGCCATCCTATTCTATGTCGATTACGGCGCGGGTCCGCATACTGTCAACGGCCGCCAGGCAAGCCCGTGTCACCGACACGATTGAGGCAAAAGGCATACCCTCGGAATCTGGCTGGGTGATCGAATTGCAGAACGCCGCCATTTGCTGTGAGAATCCTTTGTCGCGGCCATTGCTTTTGAAACGCGTCCGTTGTCCGCCGCGAAAAAATTCCGACCGTGCGAAATCGTCCATGACGATGCTGCAGCCGTCGCCGAAGACCTCACAGCGTTCCTTGGCGAGGCCGGCGTCGCCACCGGCGGCGTAGACGACCGTCCCGACAGAGCCGTCCGAGAAGGTCAACGAGATAACCGACTGATCCTGCGTCATGCCGGACGTGTGGGTCGCGATGCTATTGGCGTGGACCGTCTCGACCAGCCCGCCGCACAAGGCCTGCATATAGTCGACGAAATGACACGCCTCCCCCAGGATGCGGCCGCCACCAACATCGGGATCCTGCGTCCAATGATCCGCGGGCAACCGCCCGGCATTGGCCCGGTACACCATGACCAGCGGGTTGCTCCGGTCGCCGAGGAACTTTTTCGCCTCGGTGCAATGATCGGAAAACCGGCGATTGAATCCGACCGCAAGCCGTAACCCGTCCCGCGCCTTTGTCGCATACAGCGCTTCGATTTCCTGCAGCTCTTCCGCGGTCAAACAAAGCGGTTTCTCGACGAAAACGTGCTTCCCCGCCCGCAACGCCGCCAAAACCATCGGGCCGTGCAGATCGTGGCGGGTCCCGATGATCACCGTATTGATCGCCGAATCGCCAAGAACCTCGTCCATATCCGTGGTGCAATACCCAGCGCCGAGACGTTCGCCCAGGGTCTTTGCGTTCATGCCACGTTGGGTGCAAACAGCAGCGATATCGACACCTTGCAGCCCCTTCAGCGCCGGAACGAGCATATCCTTCACGTGACTACCCGCGCCGATCAGGCCGATCCGGACGCGGTCCGCCGACACGCTGGCCCGCAATTCGATCTTTCGGTCTGTCCCGTCTTCCACGTCACCGGGATACGTCAGCAGGACGCCCAACGGGCTCTCGGCTCCGCCGAGGATC
This sequence comes from Alphaproteobacteria bacterium, assembly GCA_021774335.1. Lineage (GTDB taxonomy): Bacteria > Pseudomonadota > Alphaproteobacteria > UBA8366 > UBA8366 > JAJFJD01. Next base: position 64,128 of record JAJFJD010000024.1, on the reverse strand, counting down.
TTGCCGTAGGCCGTCTCGGCCTCTTCAATGGGAATGCGATGATGGGTCAGCGCGGTAACGTCCAGGCTGCCTTCCGCGATCAATGTCAAGAATGCGCCCATGTTGCGGTTTTCGGTCCACCGGACATAGCCGTATGGATAATCCCGTCCTTTTTCCTCGTATTCCGTGTCGTAACGGCCGGGGCCATAGGACGTGGACAGGCGGAGTTCCAACTCCTTCTCGTAGTACGGCTCGCGCGGTAGATCCATGCCGACCGCGCCCACGACGACCACACGGCCCTTTTTACGCACGACCTCGCCCGCGGCGGTTATCGGCGCATTGTCTTTCGTGCTCGCGGTTACGATAGCGCCGTCCGCGCCGTGCTCCTCGGTGAGCGCCGACACGGTCGCAATCAGATCGCCGGGCGTCACGCTGACTTCGGCTCCAAGTTTCTCCGCGACGGTCCGTTTTTCCGGTTCCGGATCCGATGCGACCACTCGGCAGCCATTCGCTTTGAGCAGCTGTACGGTCAACTGGCCGACCAGGCCCAATCCGATCACGGCCACCACGTCGCCCAGCTTGGGATCGGCCTGCCGAACGCCTTGTAACGCGATTGCGCCCATCGTCACATAGGCTGCGTCCTCGAAACTCACGGCATCTGGGATCTTGACGCAGAGATTTCGCGGAACCGATACGACCTCCGCATGGGACGCGTAGTTCTGTCCGGCGCAAGCGACCCTGTCGCCCACGGAGAAGCCATTAACGCCCGCTCCAACGCCCAGGACCGTGCCCGCACAGCTATACCCGAGCGCAACCGGCGCATCGAGCCGTGACGACACCATCTTCGCTGTCTCGACGATTCCGTCCTTCTGCGCCTTCTGGATTACCTTACGGACCATATCCGGACGATCCATCGCCTTGCCGACCAGATTCTTTTTGGCCATTCCAACGGTCGCCCGCTCGGTTCCGACGCTGATCAGTGACGCACGCGTCGCAACCAATAGGCAACCCGGTTGGACAGTCGGAGCCGGTACGGTCTCAACGCTCAGCTTACCGCTGCGATAGTGTTGTACGACTTGCTTCATGACCTCATGTCCGATGTCCGGACGCCTCCCCCGCGACAAGTGAAATCCGGTATTTCGGCGTTACAATCGCCAAACACTGAGCCCGGCCGCATGCAACGCCGCGCGATCATACATCGATCCGAGATCGATAAAACAGCCACCAGGCTGAACCTTGCCTATTAGGTCGCTTAGCGGACGATCGAGAAAGGCGCTATGCGCCACCGCCGCGACCAATCCGTCCGACTCCGGCAATTCGTCCCAGGACACCAGATTGATGCCTTCCACCTGATCCACGCCCGACTCCGAGACCAAGGGATCATGTACCGAAACATCGATGCCATACCCTTGGAGTTCCTCGATGAGATCGAAGACCTTCGAATTGCGGAGATCGGATACGTTCTCCTTAAAGGTGATACCCAGCACCGACACCTTGGCCCCGTTTATCGCACTGCCAGACTTTGCGAGGCATTTGACCGTCTGCTGCGCCACGAACGCGCCCATCCCGTCGTTGATGCGCCGACCGGCCAGAATCACCTCGGGATGATAGCCAAGCGCTTCGGCTTTGTGAGTTAAATAGTAAGGATCAACGCCGATGCAGTGACCGCCAACCAGCCCCGGCCGGAACGGCAGAAAATTCCACTTGGTCCGGGCAGCCGCCAGAACATCCATGGTATCAAGACCGGCGCGGTCAAAGATTATTGCAAGCTCGTTCATCAAGGCGATATTCAGGTCACGTTGGGTATTCTCAATAACCTTGGCGGCTTCGGCGACGCGAATGCTCGCGGCCCGGTGAACGCCGGCATCGATGATCTGTTCGTACAACGCCGCAACGCGATCCAAGGTTTCCGCATCATCGCCCGCGACGACCTTCGTGATGGTTTCCAGCCGATGCTCCGGATCACCGGGGTTTATCCGCTCCGGAGAGTACCCAATGTGAAAGTCCTGCCGCCAGCTCAGCCCGCTGCTCTCTTCAAGGATTGGAAGGCAAACCTCTTCCGTGGCGCCCGGGTATACGGTCGATTCGTAAACGACGACGGCGCCTTTCTTGATATGCGGACCAATTGATCGGGTCGCGGCGATAAGCGGGCCGAAATCAGGATTATGCGCGCTATCAACCGGCGTCGGAACTGCGACAACAACAAAATCCGCAGCCGACAAGGCTTCGAACTCGGTCGTGACGGTCAGGCGCGACGCTGTGTCGAATGCCGCTTTTGCTACCTCCCCGGTCGGATCGATCCCTTTGCGATATTGATCGATTTTCTCTTGCGATAGATCGATGCCGATCGTCTCCGTCACACGCCCGAACGCGACCGCCAGCGGCAATCCAACATACCCAAGGCCAACGACTGCGACTGTGCTCATGCCTTTGCCCCATTCGCGCTATTTGCCGTCATTGCAACGTCATGGCCTGAATCCACCGTTCTATTGCGTGCCCATTCCTCGATGACGGCGTGAATGCGCGCCGCCGCGTTACCATCACCATAGGGATTGTGCGCCTTGGACATCCGCTTATAGGTCTCTTCGTCCAGCATCACAGATTCCACACCCGTGACGATCTTCGATCTGTCGGTCCCGACAAGGCGGACCGTGCCGGCTTGTACCGCCTCGGGACGTTCGGTCACATCGCGCATTACCAGGACCGGTTTCCCGAGCGATGGCGCCTCTTCCTGAATACCGCCGGAATCAGTGAGAATGAGATCCGCCGTATCCATCAGCCATACAAAGGGCAAATAGTCCAAGGGCTGGATCAATGCGACGTTTTTCACGTCCCCGAGGATACGGCGCACCGGCTCCTGCACGTTTGGATTCAAATGTACGGGATAAATGACCTGCCAATCGGGATGACTGGTGGCGAGATCGGCAATTGCACTGCAGAGATTCTCGAAACCCGGCCCAAAGTTCTCGCGCCGATGCCCGGTAACAAGCAGCCGGCGCACGCCGGGCTTTAGCCAATTCGCCCGAAGACTGCCGGAAATGGGCAGATCCGTGAGAGTGGCTGCGCGATCTCGGATGGACAACAAGGCGTCGATAACAGTGTTGCCGGTGACTGAAATGCTGTCCGGCGCGACGCCCTCACCCAACAGGTTTTCGCGGGACTGTTCGGTCGGCGCGAAATGCAGCGCGGTGATCCGGGTTACGAGAGACCGGTTTGCTTCCTCCGGAAAGGGGGCTGCCAAGTCTCCGGTCCGCAATCCCGCTTCGACATGACCAACCGGTATGCCCGCATAGAAAGCCGCCAGAGCGGCGGACAGACAGGTGGTCGTATCGCCTTGCACAAGCACGATATTCGGCTGTTCTTGTTCCAGGACGCCCCGCATCGCCAGCAATACCCGCGACGTGACATCAAACAAGTCCTGCCCTGCCTGCATCACGTCGAGATCGTAGTCCGGATCGATGCCAAAGAGACCAAGCACCTGATCCAGCATCTCTCGATGCTGGCCGCTCGCGCAGACCGCCCCGTGAATGCCCGGCGCATCGCGCAGGTGCAAGATGACCGGCGCAAGCTTGATGGCTTCCGGCCTGGTACCGACGACGCTGAGGACTCGCAGCGGCATCAGCGGATGACCCCTCGCGTGTCGATGACGATCTTATCGCCCAAATCTTCCGGCCGCAGAGATCGAAATTCCTTGTGGTCGACAAGCAGAACGACCACGTCGGCCCGCGCCAAGACATCGTCCAAAGTCGAAAGTGTAAACGCCGCATGGTCAGAAATGTTTGGTTCGCAGACCAACAGCTCGCCGATCCCTTCGTCCATGAGCCGGCGCGCGATAATCTCGGCAGGCGAGCCCCGCAGATCGTCCACATCCGCCTTAAAGGCAAGCCCGAGGCATCCGATTACCGGCGATGATATCTCGGCCGCGGCTTCACGCACTTTACCAATCACCCAATCCGGCTTCGCGTCATTCACCTCGCGCGCCGTGCGAATAAGCCGCGCGTTCGGCTCGCCGGCGGCAATGAACCAAGGATCAACCGCGATACAGTGACCGCCCACGCCGGGTCCCGGCTGCAGGATGTTCACGCGCGGATGGCGGTTTGCCAGCTTGATCATTTCCCACGGGTCGATCCCGTGCGGGTCGCACACCACCGACAATTCATTGGCGAGCGCGATATTGACGTCGCGAAAGGTATTCTCGGCCAATTTGGCCATTTCGGCGGTCGCCGCATCGGTGCGGTAGACCTGACCGCGAACGAATGTCTCGTAGAACGCGGCCGCGGCCTCGGCTGACTCGTCATCGATCCCACCGACGATCCGATCGTTATCGATCAGTTCGACCAGAATGCGGCCGGGAAGCACCCGTTCGGGACAGTGTGCCAGCCGCACGCCGTCCGCCTGATTGGCGCCGTCGCGCTGCAGAATCGGTAAGACCGCGCCGGTGGTGGTTCCCACTGGAATCGTCGATTCAATGAGGACGAGATCGCCCGTTTTGACATAGGGCGCGATGCTGCGGGTCGCCGCTTCCACGTAGGAGATATCCGGTGTCTTGTCGCTGTCGTCGAGCGGCGTCGGTACCGCGATAATGAAAATGTCTGCGGTCTGCGGTTTGGAAACCGCGACCAGGTTGCCCGAATGGACCGCCGAGCGGACCAGGATATCGAGATCGGGCTCGAAGAAGTGAATCTCGCCACGGTTGATCGTCTCAACGACATCCGGCGACGCGTCCACACCGACGACGCGATACCCCTTCGTGCCTAAAATTGATGCTGTCGGAAGCCCGATATACCCGAGTCCAACCACGCAGATCGTTTTATTCATCATGTAATCGGAGTTACCAAAGAGCCGATGTAGCTCGTTCTTGTGGTGAAATTAAGGTGCCCGGGCGCGACCTACCGGTCACACCATAAAGGGGCTGAGAGGGCCTTGATTCTTATCTAAGACAACGTCGAAAATCGTATCGATATCAATCTGATCCCTCTCTTCGGCGTATCCATATACGAGCGCCGCGTCGCACAACGTATTAATCAGCCGCGGGACACCTTTCGTTTGATAGTGTACGGCGCCACAGGCCATATCGTCGAAGATTCCGGGTGCGCCGCCGGCCACCGATATGCGGTGGTGGATGTATTCCCGGGTATCACGGAATTCGAGCGGAGTCAGATGAAACCCGGACGAAATGCGTTGGGCGAACTGTCGAAGCTCCGGCTGCTTCAGCTTGTCATTCAGTTCGGGTTGGCCGACGAGCAGAAGCTGCAGGATCTGGTCCTTGTCGCTGTTCACATTCGTCAACATACGCAACTCTTCCAGCGTCTCGACATCCATATTCTGCGCTTCATCGATGATCAAAAGCGTACGCCGGTTGGCGGCATACTGATTGACCACGAAATCTATAAAGATGTGGTACAGCTCCGCCTTATCGCTGCTGCGGTAATCCAATTCATAGGCGAACAGAACCCACTTCAGCAGCTCACCGATATTGCGGTGGGTATTGTTGATCATCCCGACCGTGAACTGCGGGTCGAGAACCTGCATCGCGCGCCGGATCAGCGTCGTCTTGCCCGACCCAACTTCGCCGGTGATCACCGTTATCCCGCCGTGCAACGACAGCCCGTATTCCAACATCGTCAGCGCATTTTCATGTTGCCGACTCATGTAGAGGAAATCCGGGTCAGGCGTCAGGGTAAACGGCTTTTCCTTAAGTCTATAAAACGATTCATACATGGCATCGTGTCCCTGATGCGTGCCGATTCTCGAAACGTCCGCACTGCTCCGTCCCACCCGGAGGCACGGCTGACCGGCCTAACGATAAGCGTTGAATTGTTTTTGTGTTGATTTGTTCAGCACCGTCCCGATCAAATGACTATCGCCAAGCAACGTCATCGCCCGTTCGATATCGGGTCGGGGCGTTTCCCCCTCAGCCACAACGAATAGCGTGGCATCTACATTCGACATGAAAGCAAGACAGTCGTCCGTCGCGAGCAACGGCGGCAAATCGTACAGCACCACTCGATCCGGATAACGGTTCTTCAATTCATGCGCCAGCTTCGCCATTTTGGGCGATGCCAGCATTTCCGAAGACTGTTCCATCGGCGCTCGAACCGGCAATATCACCAGCCGCTCGGTGCCGGGATTGATCAGACATTGCGGCAGTTCAGCGGAATCATGCAGGAAATCGTCGAGACCGAATTCAGGCTGAATTCCCAATGTGTCCGCGACCGACGGACTGCGCAGATCGAGGTCGACCAAGAGCACGGTCTGGTTCACGTCCATCGCGAGACTGATCGCGAGATTAACCGCTGTCACCGTCTTGCCGTCGCCTTTGTTCGCGCTGCAGATCGCCACCGTCGATAAGCCTTCAGCGGATAACCGCCGCAGCACATGTGTCCGAAGGATCCGATAAACATCGGCAAACGGCTCATTCTCGAGCCCCGAAATTACGTTGTTGGCCCGCAATGTCTTGGGCGACAACGGCAGGACTTTGGTCTGCTGGTATTTGATCGGAACTGGATTTGCGTTCAGCGTCGGCAGCGGCGATACCGAGAATATCGGCCGGCCGCCAAGCCGCTTCTCCCGTGCTTTATCCAGAGCTACGCGGGTTCGATCCATTCTATGCGCCTTTATCCTACCCGAACCCAAATCGCCGAAGCGTCGAAAACCACATTACGTCCAAAGGCCTTACGTAAACATGAAAGGCATACAAGCCCGCGGCGATAGCGGCCAATATTATGAGAACGACTGCCGCTATGAGCCAGCGGCGGCCGGTCCTTGCCGATTTCCGCTTGATAAGCGGGACGACCACCATCGGCTGATGACCGACGATCGAGGCCAATTGCTTGGAGCCATAGACCGTCTCGTCCATCGTCTCCGCCAGAAAGACGTTGCCGACCCCCGCCGCTCCAGCAAAGACGAGGCCGATGAATAGAATGGCAATTCGGTTCGGACGAACCGGCTTCAACGGCAGTTGCGGCGGCTCGATCAGCGAAAACCGCTCGCTCTTGCGCTCCGTCTCCAAAGACTGGGCAAGCTGCGCCTGAAGCTGTTTCGCCTTCACCTCTTTGTATTTTATGTACGCATTGTCATAGTCGCGTTTGAGCGTCAGATATTCCCGTTCGGCTTCAGGAATTTTCAATACGCGCGCTTCCTGCGCCTTGAGCGACTTTCGAATCTCCGCTTGCTGCCGCACCAGCGATCGAACCTGTGAATCCAGAGTCTTGAGTTGGGTCTGCGCCATGATATAGGCGGGATTGTCAGGCTTCGGCGCCAACGAGCCATCGCTTGTTGAACTGCCCGCATCTCGGATGGCAACCTTGAGGCTGGCGATCTGCTTTTCCAAGTTTACCACGTCGGGGTGCTTGGGGCCGTACTTCTTCCGCGTCGCCGCCAAGGATTGGTTGGCAAGCTGCAGCTTGGATTTCAGATCGTTGACGTCGGTGGTGCCGCCAGTCTCTTTCTTCAGGGCGGTAATCTCGCGGCGCATCTTCATCACATCCGGGTGACTGCGCCCGTATACGCCCTGCATGCTGATGAGCTTGGTCTGCAACGCCTTTAGACGTTCCGGCGGGCTGAGCACGGTTTCACCGTCGATCGTGCGGGCGCCGTGCGGGCTGAGCTGCGACAACTCGGACTGCAAGGCAACCTTACGCTCTTCCAGGAGTTGAATGCGTCGGATCGTATCTGCCAGATCGCCCTCGGCACGGCGGATCAGCCCAAGATTAAGTTCAAGCTGCTCCGGTAGTTGACCGGCGTTGCGCTGCTTGAATTCGGAGATCTTGTTTTCGACCTCGCCCACAAGCTGACCGAGACGACGCGCCTCCTCCGCCAGGAATCCTGTAGTCTCTGCAGCCTTTTCACGGCGATCCCTGAGATTCTCATTTAAATAGAGTGAGACAAGTTCACTGGCGACCTGCTGCGCCACCCGCCGGCTCGAATCCTGATAGGAAATATTGAAGGCGATGGTCGCCTGCATGGATTGGCCGCTTCGCGGATCAATTACTTCGGCGCTGACCAGGTCCATCGAGATATTTTCCCGGAACCCGTTAGCAATTTCGCTGATCGGCTTCTGCCGCCGCTCATCCTTGAATAGGTCGAATTTATTGATGATCGAGACGAGGTTCTGCGTCGTCATCACGCGCTGCTGAATGACCTGCAGCCGTTGGGCGGCAAAACTCGTGATGGTCGATTGGATGAATTCGCGCGGCACCTCCGGTTCTTCGATGAGAACCGTGGCCGTTGATTCATAGACCGCGGGGATCGATACGGCGACAACCGCCGCAATGATCACCACAAGGAATGCCGGAACGATCAAGCGCCAACGTCGGCGCTTCATTGCATCCAAGTAGTCCCTTGGCCCTTTGACGTCTTCTTCGATCGCCATTGGCGAAAAAGCCTTTCGTGCGCTACTTAACGCCGCCTCTCGCCCCCCAACCGGGCATGCGCCAAGTCACGGACGCCCGTGCGCCGTTGGAATATGCCCTGCCATCGGTTTCCCGATCTTGAGTACGGAACTTATAGGCCACCCTGAAGTCCCAGTCCGGTAAAAAATGCCAAACTATTCCCGGTTCAACACTGAAAAATGTACGATCAGTCCCATCATCGTCAGCCGACGTCTGATCGATGAATACGGTGGTTAAGTCGGCTGATACCATCGGGGTTGCTTTGTAGCTCGCATTGACGCGAACCGAATTCCGTTCCTGCAACCGTCCTTCACCGCTGGGGACAAGCGCACGATCGAAACTGCCGCTCAGCTGCCCGCGCTCCTCGGTATAGGACACCGTGAAACCGGCTTCAAACCCGGTGTTATTCTCTGTTCGCGACACTACTGTCGAACCGTTAAGTTCTTGTAAATCGGTTTGAACGTGGTTCGCGCCACCGCGCAGGCTTACCCGAATTTGTTCTGTGAAAACACGCGTGTAGGTAACATCACCCGAATAAGCATCGCTCTCGCGGTCAAGCCCGCTGAGGCGCTCAAACCGCCTATAATTGCCTGCGAATTGAACGCTGTCCTTTTGCGACAGTTGCACGGAAACGAACGGCCCGGCCGAGACACTAAAGAAATCGTCGAAGGCATTGGAGTCATATGTCGTATACACCCCTCCGGTCTGTGCCCCTAGGCTCACCAACTCGGTCAATTGGTAGCTTCCCGAGAGCCCGCCAGTACCTGACAGCCGAATGGCATCCGAAAAATCGCGGCCGGTGTCTTCGTCTTCACTGGTACGTGTGGTCTGTCGCGTGAACCCGCCGTTGAGCGACACCCGACTGCGCGGGCCTTTGCGGCTGATGGAGCCATCCAGCCTTTGGTCGAAAGAATTTTCGTCCGAGTTTTCAGGAAAGAGCCCGTAACTGATGTCTCCGCCAAAGATCAAATCGATCGTCGGAGTATGCGTTTCGAGCGTTACCTTCGGTCGCGTCGTAAATCCCCATAAGGTCTCTTCCGAAGTCGAATTCAGGCGAAAGTTATTGTCATATTCGAATTCCTCCGAAACCGACGCCTGCAAATGCCAATCCGACGCGATCGCATTCTGCGGTTCGATCACCGCAACGCAGATTGCCGCTGAAACCGCCAGCCAAGCTCTTCCTGTCATAGCCTTCGCAACCCGGCCATGCCTACCGTGTGACACAATCACCCCCTAGAATATTCCACTCGTCGGAACGACAACGACGTCGCCACTCCGCAACACTATATTACTGCCTAACGCTTTGCCCTTTGAGACATCGGAATAGCTGAACTTGACCGCCCGCTGTTTCCCGGCCTCATCGCGCCGCAAAATCCGAATTTCGTCCTGGGCCGCGAAAGTCGTCAATCCGCCAGCCAGACTAAGAGCCTGCATAACATCTACGGGTCGGTTCGCCGGGAACTCGCCGGGCGTCCGAACCTGACCGATCACATATATCTTGTTGCCGGTAACCTGCAGTACTGACACCGTCAACACCGGATCCGCGAAGAAGTTTTTCAGCTTTTTCTGAAGGACCGTCTTCAATTGCGCCGGCGTCATGCCAGACGCTTTGACATGTCCCGCCAGCGGAAAAGAGATATTGCCGTCGGGCAGCACTGCGACTTGCCGCTGCATGCCCTCTTCTTTCCACACAGAGATTTCTAGAACGTCACCGGGATTCAGCTTATACGGCTCCGCCGCTTGCGCGCCTGCAATGAACAGCGCAAACGAAAAGATCGCCAGCCATACTTTTAACATCGCGCCCCCTCGGCACGGCCGCAGCATTTTTTGGTTAACGCGACCAATATTAACTGAATATCGCAATTTCAAACCTTAATCCACTTACTTTCATTTACTTGTTTTAGCGAGGTGAACCGATTCGCCGATGGTAAATGTGCATTCGATAACATTTTAGGTATTGAGTCACAAAATTCGCCGACCGCTTCCCGTAACCCTGTGGCATAAATGGCACATTTGCATCAATGGCCATTTCCCACCTTTCGCTCCAGGACCTAACTATTACCATCTGATAACCATGATAATGTCGCAATTATAAGGCTTTATTAAGGTGATTTCATTTTGTGACGCCTCGGCACGCGTTCGAGGTACCACCACATTGATAGACGAAAGGTCCATTGCACACGATGAAAATTCCGAATTCGTAGTGTAGTTTCCCAATATGGTAAATTTCAATTTGGCAAACGTGTGTTTCCGTGTAATCGTTCAAATATAAATTTACCAATTAAGAAACTTGATTTGGCGTGGCGGGGCGGCAGGGTAGCCGGTTCGTCGATCTGGACACTGAGTGGGGAAGATCCGGAAGTCACTTTAACTCGTTGAAGACACGGGGGAATTAAACGGTGAGAGAAAAATTGACACTACTTAAGACAACACGGCTTGTCGCAGTATTCGCTGCGGCAATCCTCCTGGCGGGTACATTTGTCGGTTCAGCCCGAGCGATGACATTGTCGCTCAGTGGGGCCGGCGTAGCTGGTGCGATCCCATTGGTCGGGTTCGACCTTGGCGCGGAAACCGGGCTCAATCCGGGCGATGCGATCACGATCTTCGATTCCGGCAACCCCGGCGGCATTAGCTTGGATTCTGCGGCCAATGTCGTCTTTACCTTCTTGGGGTCCGAAGCTAGCAATAGCAACGGCTTCGACGTCGACGGAAGTGTCGGCGTGTTTACGGCCGGTACCGCAGGTGGCACGACGGCAAGCTTCGGTCTTGGAGCAGGTTTTCTGAACTTCGTGTTCACGACCCTAACCGGTTCCGCCACAAATGGCGGTCCGTTTGGAGCCAATCTGTCGGTTGCCTTTGCGGACCTCGGTGACGGAAGCTTTATCGCGCTCTTCGGTGACGGAGCGGGCGATTCAGACCGAGACGACTTTGCCGTCAAGATCGCTGTTTCGGCGGTACCTCTGCCGGCAGCAGTCTGGCTGTTCCTTTCTGCCATTCTCGGCCTCGTATCCTTCACACGGATACGCCGGGATCAGAAAGTGGCCTGACGACTACCTCTGAGGACAATCTTGCACCTCCGTTAACCGGGATGGGCCCATGGCCCATCCCGGTTTTTCGTTTGGTTAACGTCAATCGCGCTGCTCACGAAAAGACCGCGTCAATCTCCTACGGAATAGGTATTGGGAACCTCTGAAAATTCACGTAGAGAGGTACAGAGACCAAAAGGAATAACCCGATGGCGCAATCGATGATTTACCCTGTGATCCTTTCCGGCGGCGCCGGCACGCGGCTTTGGCCGTTGTCCAGGACGCTGTATCCGAAGCAGCTCTTGCCGCTAACGGCCGACGACAGCTTGCTGCAGGAAACCGTCACCCGTGTCAGCGATACCGCCCGCTTTGCGCCGCCCGTTCTGATCTGCAACGAAGATCATCGCTTTATCATCGCCGAACAGCTTCGCGACGCCGGATCGGAGACCACCGCGCTCATGCTGGAGCCGATGGGCCGCAATACCGCCCCGGCCGTCGCCTGCGCCGCGCTCCTGCTGGCACAGACCGATCCGAAGGCCATGATGCTGGTGCTACCGTCGGATCACTTGATCGAAAAAACCGACGCCTTTCTGGCCGCTGTCGCGACAGGCACCGTAGCCGCCGAGAATGGCGCGCTCGTTACCTTCGGTGTCACACCGGACCGGCCCGAAACCGGCTATGGCTACATTCGCCGCGGCGCAGCTTATGAAAACGGGACCGGTCCCCTACCCGGCTGTTTTCAAATCCAACAGTTCGTCGAAAAGCCGTGTCTCGCCGATGCCGAACAGTTCGTCGCCGATACGGCCTACGCCTGGAACAGCGGCATGTTCCTGTTCTCCGCCGAGGCCTACCTGGCGGAAATGGAGCGCCACCAGCCCACGATGCTGGCCCATTGCCGCGCCGCCGTCGCCGACGGCCAACCCGACCTGGATTTCTTCCGGCTCGATAAAGGCGCGTTCGAGGATTGTCCGGCCGATTCGATCGATTATGCCGTTATGGAAAAAACGGACCGTGCCGCCGTGGTTCCCGTCGATGCCGGGTGGAGCGACGTCGGCAGTTGGTCTGCGCTGTGGAGCGTGGGCGATAAGGACGCCAACGGCAATGTAATGCAGGGCGACGTGATCGCCGACGATACCCGCAATACCTATTTGCGGGCCGAGGGCCCGCTGCTCTGTGCCGTCGGAGTGGAGGACCTTGCCATCGTAGCGACCGAGGATGCCGTCCTGGTGGTGCCCCGGGACAAGGCGCAAGCGGTCGGCCAATTGGTCAAGGACATGGCGTCAAAGGGCCGCAACGAACCGCATGCGCATCTTGAAGTCTTTCGGCCCTGGGGTTCCTACCGGACAATCCGCATGGGCGATCAATTCCAAGTCAAACACATCATCGTCAAACCGGGCGGCTGCCTCTCGTTGCAAAAGCATCACCATCGCGCTGAGCATTGGATCGTCGTGCGGGGCCGGGCACAGGTCGTTCGCGGCGACGACGAGATGACCCTGAAGGCGAACGAATCGACTTATATTCCGCCCGAAACCGTGCATCGCCTGGAAAACACCGACGACGAACCGCTTCACCTGATCGAGGTTCAAACCGGCGGTTATCTGGGCGAAGACGACATCGTTCGGCTGGAGGATATCTACGGCCGCAACTAGAAAAACGTAAGGCCCCGACTTGCCGCAATTTTTTCGTCATGAATTGCTGGAATGCAGTGCCGGCTTTTGCTATAAGCCCGCCACTGATCCGCGGTAGCTCAGTTGGTAGAGCAGGTGGCTGTTAACCACCTTGTCGCAGGTTCGAGTCCTGCCCGCGGAGCCAATTAAGAAAAGGGTTAGCGATCACATCGCTAACCCTTTTCTCGTCCGGCGGTGAAAGGTGAGCAAAATTCACGGCACCTCGGCCATCCCCCTTCCGAATAACCGGTCAAACGCCTTTTTAACGGTGTCGCGTCGGATTATGGCTGTAACGATTTCGGAAAACGTTTCAGACTGATGGCGACCGCAACATCAACGGGAGGAGTCCGGCATGGAAAAGCAACCGGCTAACGCTGTCGCATCGATGGCGATCCGGCATGCCGCGGTCATCCTTCTCAGCATCATCTACCTATTCGGGGTGGGACGCTTCGCAGCGTACACGCCGCTTGGATTCGATGAAATCTTCACTCACACAATCGCGCGGTTCGACGGCCCGGTTACCATAATTCAGGCACTGTTGGAAAAAGCCGACAATCATCCACCACTAGATTATCTGATACGGCACGCCTCGATGCAGTTGCTCGGCAATTCCGAGTTCGCCCTGCGCCTCCCATCGCTTATCGCCGTGCTGTCCGGCGCGCTCTGCCTCTATGTTTTCATCCTACGGCGCGGCTCACGCCTGCCCGCCTTAATCGCGTTCGCGTTCCTATTGAGCACCATGGCCTTGCGGTTTGCCTCGATCGGACGTGGATACGCCTTAATGCTGGCGTCGATGTGTTTTTCGCTGCTCGCCTGGCAACTCGCGACCGAAAAAGCTACGAAGCTGCGTGTCGCCCTTCTACTCATAAGTCTCTCCATCGGACCGTTCAGTCATTTCTACGGCGTGCTGAACTATGCGCCGATCATGGCCGGAGAAGCCTGGCGCAGTTGGCGGCGAAAAAAGGTGAGCTGGCCGATCGTCATTGCCGTGGTTGGCTCTTTGGCATCGCTCTCAATCCTCCTGCCTTTTATCGTGAACGCATCCAATTTCTCCGGAACCTTCTGGACGACATACGGGTTCGCCACGCCGTTCGGGTATTACCGGGTTCTTCTTGGTTGGTCGATTCTGTCACTCGTCGCGGGTCTTGCGGCGTGCGCCCTGTTGCTCGCGCTGCGCCCTGCGCCCACGGTCGCCGGGCCGGCGCATCAGGGTCTTCAAGACCACGAGGCGGTCGCCGCCGTGACGCTGTGTAGCGTGCCGTTCATTACCTTCGCCATGGCGGAACTCATCACCCACGCACTGACCGAGCGATACACGCTGATCACGCTTATCGGCCTGGCTCTCGTTATTGCGGTGCTGATCAGCCAGGCAGAAAGACGGCGGCGGGATGTCGCGCTGGTCTTCACGATATGCACGGGCCTCTGGACAGCCGCAGTGTTAGCCAACCAGGGTTTCAGCGTTTCCGAGAATGCGCGAACCGACAGCGTAAATAATCTGGCCTCGATCGACGCTGCTGGTGCGCCGGTCGTAATCTCAAATTCGCATGATTTCCTCGTGACGCAGTTCTACCTGCCCGCCGGATTGCGCCGTAACGTTTTCTACCTTTCCGACAGTGCATCCGCGTTGAAGTATATGGGTTTCGATACCGACGAGCGCGCCTTTGCGAACCTTGGACGATTCGCATCGCTGAACATCGCCGAATTCTGCAAATTCATACGAAATCATAACCGCTTTATCTTGATTGGCGGCGACCCGAATTGGCTCATTCCGAGACTGCTCGACGACGGGGCTGTTCTAACGGTTCGACCGGCCAAAAAGATCAAACGCGCCGTCTACGATGTTCAATATGGACGTAACGGCAGTTGCAGGTAGACTCTGCGGCCGTCGCCGCGGGGCACTGTTCGCTCAACAAAATATGCGCGGCATCATCACCAATATAGCGAGACGGGAAACG
Organism: Alphaproteobacteria bacterium; assembly: GCA_021774335.1. GTDB lineage: Bacteria > Pseudomonadota > Alphaproteobacteria > UBA8366 > UBA8366 > JAJFJD01. The sequence continues at coordinate 49,108 of JAJFJD010000024.1, read as the reverse complement.
CCACGGCGAAGAGAACCAGCGATAGCGCCAAGCCGACACGGCCTGCCGTCCGGCCTATAGGGAGGCCAGCACCGACCAACATCAGCAGAAACGGAATCGCATAAGCGAGATAGATGAACTTGATCGCCGAGTTCTTCCCCGGCTCCACGCCATGGGTGGCTGTCCAGACCATATACACAACGACACTGCCAACGGCGACGAGAATGACAAAGAGCTGATGCGTCCATTCTTGCCCCGCCAGCACCTGACGCCCCGTAACCCACAGCCCGCGAAATGCGCAATACAGCAACAAGGGCGTTACGAGTAAGGCATAGGCGAGCAGCGCACGTTTGACGCCGGCCTTGGCTTCCACCAGCCGAGGACCGGAAAAATAGAGCCAGTGATCACCCCAAAAATCTGAATAGAACAGCGTGAAGAAACTGTTGTTGTTGCTAACCCGCCAATCCGTCCCGCCGTCGCCGAAGGTCCGGTTCGGGGTCTCGAGCAAATCGGCGATGTGGAAAGTCGAGTAGAAGGCCCCATAGTCGAAATCTTTCTCGCGGCTTTCGAAGGTCGAGGCCACTTCATGTTCCGATGCAAACATCGCAACGACGGTTCCAGTCGCAACATACCGATACCCCCACCAAGCGCCGCCGAGGCTTCCAGCAACCAAAGCGAAAGCCAGCAGCCTGATAACGAACCGTCGCCGAAGGTCTTTGTTAGATCCACGGATCGCGATCCATGTCTCCAACGCCAACACCGCTCCCATCGCGCCGACGGGAACGATCGAGAACGGGCGTGTCAGGGCGGCTGCACCGGCCAGTAATCCCAATATGACGGCCTCGCGAAGCTTCAGTTCGCCACGCGCCGCGAAACGGCACCACAGGGCGAACATGAGAATTGTTAGAAAGACGAACAGATTATCCGGGTGGGTCATCGCTGCGAGTTTTTGAAAACCCGGCAACGCAAACAAAATCACCGAGGCGGTAACAGCGGACATTGCACTCGGAAGGAACTTTGGGAAAATATAAAATGCGCAAAACCAATATAACCCAAACAACATTATTACATTTAGCGTGTGATATATCGGACGGGCAAAATTAACTGATAAGTATTCCGCTTTTATATTGTGCTTGTACTTATCAATTATCTGATCGAATGAAGTATCTCCGGCAAAAACTGCTCGCGCTTCCGCAAGCAGATCCACCTCGGACGCCAACGCACCAACAACGGCCGGGCAAGCCAAGAGATAGTATCCAGGCGGGTTGTAGTAACGTTCGCTCGTGTAAATGCCACAGGTCGCCGTTCGGCTAAAATGCATACCGGCGTCGTACTGATCGCGAATATCGAACGTAAAGGCATTCGCACCGGCAACGATGATCTTTACGATCAACAAAAACCACAACACCCGGCTCTGCCATTGAGTGTAGATAGTGGTCGTCCATGTGGCAGGTGCCGACCTTGAGAGATCACGAGACGCAGTCATTCGTTCGCTTGGCCTAAATCACTAATTGATGGGAACTACGCATTTCATTTATGGGCGAGCACATTAGCTCTTTAAAGATTTATGGAGTCATTTTTGAGGCAGCACATAAGTGAAGCGAAATCAGCCTAGTATAGCGTTTCCCGAACTAAACGTTATCATGCGAAATTCCACCGAACGCTGGTCGGCGGTCTAGACCAACCATAAGAAGCAAAAATTGGCTTTCACGAAAATTCGCTCCCTCCTCAAAAATCTACTGCTGTCGGCTGTCGTGTTCGTCGTGAGCGTAGAGCTTCTGTCGTTCGCGGCAATCAAGACGAAACTGATTCCCGCGGACGCGCCGAGCTACGAATGGCCGACTTTCGTTCCCTTTTGGAATCAACTCGACAAGAAGTTCAGCAATTGGCATTCGCCGAACGCGCGCTACGTCCACGTCAACAGTTGCTACAACGTAACCTACAGGTCGAACCGGCACGGTATGCGCGACCGCGACCGAACCATCAAAGCCAGCGGTAAACGCATCGTGTACTTGGGCGACTCATTCGCGGAAGGTTATGGCCTCGCGCGCGCGGATCGTCTCTCCGACCGGCTGGAGGCGATGACATCGGTGCCGCACCTGAACTTCGGCGTTTCAGGCAATTTCGGGCCGACACAATACATGCTGCTCTATCGGACGCTGGCCAAGAAATTCGATCACTCGGGCATCCTCGTGCAACTGCTGCCCGACAACGATTTCACCGATGACGACCCTGCGTTCTGGCGCCGCAATCCCAGGGACTGGTATCGGCCACTATTCTTCGAGCGGAACGGCGCATTTGAACTGGACTATATCGACAAGAAGAAATTCGAAGAGACGGACGGATGGAACCGCCGGGAATTCGTCAAAGGACTCCGAACGATACACCGGAACTATTCCTATACGAGCAACCTTATCGCCTACTTCCAGGCCTTGTTCGAAGACCAGAACACGGCGGGGCGAACGGGATCGTATTCAGGGTATTACGATTTTACGGATCAGCAGGCGGCCCGCTTAGAATTCGTGATCGGCGAACTGACGGAAGCCGCGGGCGAGAAGACGATTCTCTTCGTCGTCACACCCCGCGCATCGGATATCGAACGGTTTCGCAAGGTGGGACCACCAAGCCGGTTTAATGCGCTCATCGACCGTCTGAAAGCGAAACATGGATCGCTACGCTTCCTCGACCTCTTGCCACGCTTTGTTGCACGGTCAGACATCGACGCATTTTATAACGATTGCGACGGCCATTGGACGCCGGAGGGCGCCGCAGCCGCGTCCGAAATCATTCACCAACATGCGGACTATGAAAGTTTCCAATAGCCCAATCTCAGCGGCAGTGCCCGACCTAATGCGGTATAAGGATGCCCATTGCAGCGTAACAACGAATGCATAACGGCTAACGATGGAACAGATATCGCACCAACCGGGGGACGTGAAACGCGGATCCGACCGCGCATTCGGCGTAACCTTCGCCGCCGTCTTTGCGCTGCTCGGTGGATATTCCACCGTCATTAACCCGTCCGCCGCGGGACCGTGGCTCCTCGGCGGTGGCGGTGCCTTCTTGGTCGTTGCCCTTAACCGGCCGGCGACGCTCCGGCCACTCAACATACTCTGGTTCCGATTCGGCTTATTGCTGCACAAGATCGTCAGTCCCATCGTCATGGGGATGATGTTCTTCCTCGTCATCACCCCCTTCGCGATCGTCATGAAGCTGGCCGGACGAGATCATTTGTGTTTGAAATTCGATCCTGAACAAGAAAGCTATTGGGTGAAGCGCGAAGTGCCAGGCCCCTCACCCGAAAGCTTCAAAAAACAGTTCTAGGAAGGATCGCGCAACCAATGGCATTTCTCTTGGAAATGTGGGAGTTCTTGAAAGCCCGCAAGAAGTTCTGGCTCTTGCCGATCATGCTGGTGCTGTTGGTATTCGGTGGCCTGATCGTCGTCGTCCAAGGCTCCGCGGTGGCGCCGTTCATCTACACCATTTTCTAGGTCAAGTCGGTGCGCGTCCTCGGCGTTTCCGCCTTCTATCACGACAGTGCCGCGGCATTGGTCGAGGATGGAAGAATTGTCGCCGCGGCCCAGGAAGAGCGGTTCAGCCGTAAGAAGCACGACGCGGGCTTCCCCGAACAGGCGATCGAATACTGCCTCGACGCGGCGGGTGTTTCTTTTACGGATATCGACTATGTCGCGTTCTACGATAAGCCCTTTTTGAAGTTCGAACGCCTGCTCGAGACATATCTCGCCTTCGCACCGCGCGGCTTCAAATCCTTCGCGCAGGCCATGCCGATCTGGATCAAGGAGAAACTGTTCCAGAAGGACCTGCTCCGCAAACAATTCAAAGCGTTCGACGACAGCTTCGACTGGCAGAACAAACTGCTGTTCTCGGAGCACCATCTCAGCCATGCCGCCTCCGCCTTCTTCCCGTCGCCGTATGACGAAGCGGTCGTGCTCACCATGGACGGGGTCGGCGAATGGACCACGACGTCGGTGGCCATTGGGCGCGGCAACACGCTCGAGGTCGATAAGGAAATCCAATTTCCCCACTCGCTCGGCCTGCTCTATTCCGCATTCACCTACTACGCGGGTTTCCGGGTGAATTCCGGCGAATACAAAGTCATGGGCCTGGCGCCGTATGGCGAGCCGAAATACGCCGACGTCATCAAGGACAATCTCGTCGACATCAAAGAGGACGGATCGTTCCGGTTGGACCAATCCTTCTTCAACTATTGCACCGGCCTGACAATGACCAACGACCGCTTCGCAGCGCTGTTCGGTGAACCGGTCCGTGCGCCCGAAGCCCTATTGACGCCGTTTCACATGGACATCGCCGCGTCGGTACAAGCCGTCGTTGAGGAAGTCGTGCTCAAACTGACGCGATCGCTGCGGGCGGAATACGGCATTCCGAACCTCTGCCTCGCGGGTGGTGTGGCATTAAATTGCGTCGCGAACGGCAAGGCCCATCGCGACGGCGCCTTTGAAAATATTTGGATTCAACCCGCAGCCGGCGACGCGGGTGGCGCGTTGGGCGCCGCACTCGGGACGCATCACATCCATCTCGGCGAACCGCGTATCCCCTCCAAGGGCATGGATCACATGAGCGGCGGCTACCTGGGGCCGAGCTTCGAGCAAAAGGAAATCGAGGATCGATTGACCGCGGCCGGCGCTAAATATCAAGTCATGGACGATGACGCCTTGATCGAACGAACCGCGTCGGCCCTGGCCGGGGACAAAGCGGTCGGATGGATGACTGGCCGGATGGAGTTCGGTCCCCGCGCCCTGGGCGGTCGCTCGATCCTGGGTAATCCGATGTCCTCCGCCATGCAGAAAACATTGAATTTGAAAGTCAAATACCGCGAGAGTTTTCGGCCATTCGCGCCCGCCGTCCTGCGCGAAGACGTATCCTCCTGGTTTGAGCATGAGGCGGACAGTCCGTATATGCTGCTCGTCGCCGATGTGAAGCAGGAGCGTCGCCGCAAGATGAGCGACGCAGAGGCCGCCCTCTTCGGGATCGACAAGTTGAACGTGGTGCGGTCGGAGATACCGGCGGTGACGCATGTCGACTACTCGGCCCGCTTGCAAAGCGTGCATCACGAGACGAATCCACGGTTCCACGCGTTGCTGTCCGCCTTCAAGGCCAAGACCGGTTGCCCGGTCCTCGTGAACACCAGCTTCAATATCCGCGGCGAACCCATCGTCTGTACACCCGAGGACGCCTTCCGGTGTTTCATGGGAACCGAACTCGACCTATTGGCCGTCGGCAATTGCCTTCTCCTGAAAGAGGAACAGTCGTCCGATCTCAAAGTCGACTATTCGGACAGCTTCGACCTCGACTGACTTGACCCCGTCCCGCGCACCAATGATCCTCAAACGGACCAATGGTTTCCGGAGGACCGACGCATGAAAGCGGTGCACACCGCGCGCAAACTGCCGAACGACGGCGTACGAAACGGTTGGTATGAATCGTTGCCGCCACCGGACGCGCCACGGCGCGTTTCCTCCACGATCACCGCCGACTGGGCGGTACTCGGCGCCGGCGCCTGTGGACTCGCGGCTGCCAGACGGCTTGGGGAACTGCGCCCCGACGACACGGTGGCCGTCGTCGACGCCATGCGCGTCGGCTACGGGAATTCCGGACGGAATGCCGGATTCATGCTGTCGCACCACAGCCACGGCGGCATCAAGCACCTCGACGTCGCACGCCAGGCCGACCGCCTATTCGGATGCGGCTACACCTATCTGCGTGAAACCGTGGAAGCCCATCAAATTCGCTGTGATTGGTCCGACCAGGGACAAATTTACGTGTCTGCCAGCCGAGAAGGCGACGCCCATCTGGACGCAGTCGCCGACGGTTTTGATGCCCTTGCGGTTCCTCAGAACCGATTGGACCAAAATGAACTGCAGGCAATAACCGGAAGCCGGTTTTATACCGCGGGAGTCCATGTCAAAGGTGCTGCACTGGTGCAACCGGCGGCGATGATGCGCGGTCTCGGCGCAACACTGCCGGCAAATGTGACCTTGTTCGAAGACAGCCCGGTTACCGAACTGCACACCGATGGCGGCATGCGCCTTGTCTGCCCCGACGGTGAAATCGTCGCCAAACAGCTTATCCTCACCAACCACGTCTTCGCCGAGGAGATGGGATTCAAGCGCCATCGCGTCGTCCCACTCGGCTTGTTTGCCAGCCTGACGCGCGCCCTCACCGCCGGCGAGCGCCGGCATGTCGGCAGCGGGGAACAGTTCGGCCTTCTGCCTGCGAGCCCGAACGGCAGCACGGTGCGCCTGACGGTCGACGGCCGTATCCTAATGCGCAACACCTTCACCTATGCACGGGATAAACGATTCAGCGACGACCTCATCGAGAACGCGGCTGCTAATCATCGCACCAGCATCGCCAAACGATGGCCCGCACTCGACGGCGTCGATCTTGCCGCAACGTGGGGTGGCATCATGGCCATGACGCGGAACGAAGGCCGAGTCTTCGGTGAAATAGCACCCGGCCTGCATATCGTCCTCACGACGGACGCCGCTCCGATGACCCGCGGCACCGCCTGCGGCAAGCTGATGGCGGAGAAGCTGTGCGGAATCGAAAGCGAGGAACTTCGCTTCGCCGAGATGATTCCGGAGGCGGCTATTCTACCGCCTGATCCGTTACTTCGCTTCGTTGCCAATCATCGGCTGAATAAGATCGAGCGGACCGAACCCGCCGAGCGGTAACGACACTGCAAATTTCGTGTGTCCCGGATTTATGGGAAATATTGTTCCGAATCGAAAATAAAGTTTCGCTTTCGGCCAAAGCGAATTCAATTCGGCATGCATTGTCAAACATCCCAGACGATGCGATCAATGCGTGTAATTCATACATCTATTTCAACACTATAATATAAAAAATAGAGACTCTGCGCGACTTCTGGTAGCAATCCGATTGTCGCGCGCGACCTGTTTTTCTTTACGGTTTTGTTACGTTTTCATTACGTCTTTTTAAGGAATCCACGCTAAGCCCCAATACATATATTGCTGATTGATAAGGACCATACGATGCCATTTCGCCTCAATCGTAGCCTCGCGTGGAAAATTTTGCTTCCCGTTCCGGTAGCATTGATTATCGCGATTGCCGCCATCTGGTTTTTTGTGCCATCGATGATTGCGGAAAATATTCGCACCGACGCGACCGCAAATGCGCAGAAGATCGCAGGGCAGTTCAAAACGATCCGCGGATACTACACCAAGAATGTCATCAAGAAGGTCGTGGCCGACGGGTCATTGAAGCCGTCGTACAATCATAAGACCGAGGAAAAGTCAGTCCCCTTGCCGGCGACTTTCATCCATGACGTGAGTGAGCTTCTGGCGAAGGAAGACACGACGGTTAATCTCTACAGTGCCTATCCCTTCCCGGTCCGAGGCGACCGGAAACTGGATCCATTCCAATCCGAGGCCTGGACATTTCTCAATCAAAACCCGGACGGTGTCTTCTCGAATCAGGAAGTCCGCGGCGGGCAGGAATGGATCAGGGTCGCCGTCGCCGACAAGATGATCGCACCGGGCTGCGTGAACTGCCATAACTCGCATGCCGCCTCGCCAAAGACCGACTGGAAGCTGGGCGATGTCCGAGGCGTCCTTGAGATTTCGTCGATGCTCGGCCCGCAGCTCGCCGCCGGAACATTATTCAGCAACAAACTGGTTATCGCGGGCGCCCTGGGCGGACTGGTCCTGATTCTCGTCTGCGTTATGGCCGTCCGGACGATTACGGGCCCGATCAACAACATCACTGGGCTGATGACGCGACTGGCCGAAAACGACCTCGACGTGGAAATCGCAGGCGCAGATCGCGCCGACGAAATTGGCAACATCGCACGCGCAGTTCAGGTCTTTAAGGAAAACGCGATTCAGGTTCGCGAGTTGCAGGAAAAAAGCGCTGAACAATCGCGCCAAGCAGAAGAACAGAAACGCCAGGCGATGCGTGATTTGGCCGATCAATTCTCCGACCGCATATCGGGCATCGTGAACACTGTTTCATCTGCCGCCACCGAATTGCAGTCGACGGCGGGTTCCATGTCGACCACCACCGAGGAAACCAATCGCCAGGCCAAAGTCGTTTCAACGGCCGCGGAGCGGGCATCGGACAACGTTCAGGCGGTGGCATCTGCCGCGGAAGAAATGTCCGTCTCGATTAGCGAGATCAATCGACAGGTCAATCAATCCACGACCATCGTCGGACGCGCCAACGACGAAGCCGTGAAAACCAACGAAACGATCCAAGGGCTTGCCTCCGCGGCGGCAAAGATCGACGAGGTTCTGACTCTCATCAACGACATCGCGGAAAAAACCAACCTGCTGTCGCTCAATGCAACCATTGAAGCGGCGCGCGCTGGCGAAGCCGGCAAAGGATTTGCCGTAGTGGCGTCAGAGGTGAAGAACCTCGCCACGCAGACCGCCCGCGCGACTGAGGAAATCTCGTCGCAGATTACCGGTATGCAGGCCTCCACGAAGGAGTCGGTGGACGCAATCGAAAGCATCGGCGCAACAATTGGCGAGATCAACGAGATCGCCGAGGCCATTGCGTCATCGGTCAGCGAACAAGGTCAGGCAACGCAAGAAATAGCCGACAACACGCAACAGGCGGCCCAAGGGACGCAGGAAGTCAGTAGCAATATCAGCAGCGTTACCGAGGCGGCATCCGAAACCGGCAACGCCGCACAAGATGTCCTCACCGCCGCTGCTGAATTATCGCAACAGTCGGAAAGCCTGCGGCAGGAGATCGATACCTTCATGTCCGAAATCCGAACCGCGTAGCGGGCCTACGGCGACGCCGCTACTGTTTGGGGGGCTGCCCCATCCGCTCAAGCATCTTACGGATATGCTCCGGCATGGCGCCGGGCGGCATTGCACGCCCACCCTGGGGTGGCTGGCCTGCCGGCGGCCGGCCTAGGGCGGGCATATGTTGCAGCGTTGCGTTTTTGGGAATTTCGTAGGACTTCTGCGGACCGGTGGCCCCAAGCTTGACTTCGGTCGCGGTCATCACCATCCCGCCGATGTTCATGAACGGCGCCAATCCGTTGTCGGCCATGCACATCTCCCTTCCGGGACCGCGATAGACCTCGCATTTGAGCCCGGCAATCGTCCTTTTTTCACCGGTCGGCTGAAACCCTATCGACGCGGCGAACGCCTTTGGGTCCATGTCGGAATTCATGACATCCGGGACCGGGTCCTTCATTTTCGTCGCCCGCCCCGTCATCAGATCGACAGTGTAGATCATGCCCTCATGCCGCACGCTACGCTGCTTCTGCTGCTGCTTCATGGAACCGAAACTCATCGTCGTCTCGCGCTCCTCGAACATGCGCGCACCGTTTCGGCATTTATACTCCTTGCCTGACATCATGCCGTTCATGCCGTTGATCGTAGACCGCATACAAAATTTCTCGATCATCCCGCCCGCCGTCGCAGCGGTTGGCGACAAAAAGAGCAGAACGATAAAGATCCAAATAGCGGGAGATTTAGAATTCATGGTGTCCTCAATCGCTTGATGTCTTCGGCTAGGATTTGGTGGTCCGCTGAACGATCAAAACTTGCGAATGACCAGCAGACCAGGCCCGTCGACAGATTCGAGCTCGCGAAGACTGATGTCGTGCTTCTGCAGGAAGGGATTGTAGTGCGTCACCGTCTTCGCGACTGCATATCCGATGACAGCCCCGACGAAGACGTCGGACGCCCAGTGCTTATTTCGATCAATGCGCGACAGCGCTGTCCCCGTCGCGAGTGGATAGACGATCCAAGGCACCCAGCGATACTCGGGTCCATAGATCTCAGACACGGTAGTCGCGAGCGCAAAAGCCACCGTTGCATGGCCCGATGGGAATGATTTGTTGTCGCCGTTGCCGGGCCCCTTGAAATCGAACCGATCATCGGTTTCATTCGGCCGATCGCGACCGCCGAGCCATTTGATGCTGCCGGTAATGCCTTGTGCGATCAGGACGCTCTGTGCCGTCAACAAGCCCGTGGCTTTGGCCCGACGTGCGTTCATCGCGCCGGTCTGATCCAATGCCTCTGCGACCGCATAAAGCCCAATCGCGCCACCCACGACATACTTCGTATCGCCGAATACGTTCAGCACATCGAAAACGTCTTTGCTCGTCGAGCCGGTAATATTGTCCTGCCAGAAGCTTTGAATGTCTTCGTCGAGGGCCAGGAAAAATCCCGTCGCGCCAATAACGCCCGCGGTCACCAGCCAATCGGTGGTGTCAAAGCGGGCGGGCGCGGTCGCCATCCGCCAAAGCGTCAGCGGATAATTAAGCCAGTAATCCTTGTTGATGACGTACCAGCCATCCTTGTACCCGGCCGCATCCGTTCCAGGCCCTCCCGTTGTCGGATTGCGGCGCGTTCCCGGGACCGTATCGTAGCTACGCCGCGGGGCCTCCCGACGATATTGAGGCGGTTGGGCATCTTGTATCGGCTGCGGCGCGGTCGATGGCGCCGCTCGGTAAGGACCGCGGACGGTTGCGGGTGACGGCGGCACGGGTAACGCCCTCGGCTGCGCCGGTGCTATCCTAGGATCGGCCGGTAGCGCAGCTGGTACCGGCACTGCCGTCCTCGTTGACTGCATCGATGACAGTGCGGCTTGCATTGATGAGAAGACCGCATTGGTATGGTCTGCGCCCGCAGCGGTCGCAGATTGGGCTGCTGTGACCGACAACAGCGCAGCAACGGCAACGCCGCCAAAGCGGCATTTGGGCAAGACACAGGGAATGCACCCAATTCCGAATGTATTGAACATTTCCCCCACCAACCCCCACACGTCTTTTCGTTTAATCGCAGCTTATTTGAATACTGCGTCGTTTCCCATCCCCGGCTAGAAGTTCAGCGGATGGGAATAGTAGAGTGAAAGCGATTCCGTTCCCGGATTAATCGCATCAAAGCCGGCATTCGAAAGGTGATGGAATCCGACACCCAATCGCGCATTGTTATTGAACCGCCATGCGACGGTCCCGCCAGTCCGAAAATTCACGTCGTGCCCGAGGGTCTGACCATTGCCCTTGTCATAGCCACCGACGCCGGCATCCAACGTCAGCACGATACGCTCGAAGAATGTTAAGTCGGTGCTGAGGCCGAACCAGGCATAGACGGACTCATCTGTGGTCGCGAACAAGCCGAGCACCGGACGAATGCGTAGGAATTCGAAAGTCTTGCTCGTCCGATATTGTATTGAGAAAACACCGGCTGAATCGCGATCGGACCATACATTGCCAATGCTGCCGGCACCGCCGGTTACCAGGGCCGATGGGTCTTTCTGCCCGAACGAAAATAAGTCATTCGCGTTACTGTTTTTCGAGGCAAAGGGTCCAAGCGCAAGGCAAATCACCAGACATAGCCTTACCGTCCCCCTCGATAATCCCGGTACCATTGGACGTTTGTCCACCTCCCCAACGTGATGCGCGATCTTCTGGAAATATCATCGGCCCGTCAAATCGTTAGTGGAATGTCCGCGCCCTGCGAACGAGCGATTGTTTCAAAATAGCGACAACGATTAGCATCTCGCCGGGAGTTCCATTTTTGCAACGCCGCCGACGATTTGTAATACATCGGTGTCGATAGACCTTTGTTTGCATGAATGATTAGTCGATAATTTTGACAGCACGGTATGGTGGCGTGCTCGTGGGAGGGACAATTGCGAAGGTACAGAATAAGTGCCCGCCGACCTCGACGGCAGACTGTATGCCGCAAGGTTCGCTTCGGGGATACGGTATTCGGACTCCGGGCCTATCGAATTGGCCGGATGGTGCCGTAACGGGCAACACGATCAGAACAGTGCTTCCCATCCCTTCCGTCATACGGTGGTTCTTATTTCCACTGATTGTTCTGGTCATTTCCGGCCAGGGACTCCATGCCACCGGCACCGATCATACCGATGCCGTCATGTCGTCAATGCAGTCCGCACTGTCCTCGATGAACCGGCCGACCGGCCCTGTTCCGTCCGCCTATACGCCAGCAAGAACGCCTGCCTACAGGAATGAGCCGATTCCAGCAGGCGCACTCAGAGCGCCAGCGCCGGTCACGGTACCGACATCGCAACCGCGCGGACTTCCGGTGCAACAGCGAGCAGTTCCCGTCAGAGACGCCTTGGAACCTGAACAAAATTGGAAGAATCTCTATGGTTGGGCATATGAGCCCGGCCCTCGGCCTTGGTCCGTGTTGGTTTTTGGCGCCGTCGGGACAAGTTCGGATATTGCGAGCATCTTTACGCTCGATGCAGATTTCGTCGCATCCGCATTGATCGGCGTCGCGATCAATCGGCGCGTATTCAAGCTGACACGGCATTTTGCCATAGAGTTTGAAGGTCAAATCGCGCGCCATTTCCGCAAGCAAGACCATTGGGAGTTCAATGGCCTCGGTCTAATTCGGTACCTTACGTTCCCGTGGGACAAGTATGTCGACACGAGCTTCGCTGCCGGGAATGGTATTTCCTTCGCAACGAGCACGCCCGAAATCGAGCGGGATGACGACGAACGAACATCGCAGATCCTCAATTACCTGTTGTTCGAACTCGATTTCACCCTGCCCCAATATCCAGCGTGGACGCTATCGACGCGCCTTCATCACCGTTCCAGCATCTTCGGCACCTTCTTCGGCGCGAGGGCGGGCTCGAATTTCCTTGCCACCGGTCTGAAATATAATTTTTGACGCCACCGACGCTCCAGCCAATCCCCGAATTTCGCATGGCCGGTTAATGACACGAGCCCGAATTTATGGACCGGCTGGTTCCAGATTCCCTGTCGGACGTATATCGACTACCTCGATTAGCTAGTACCCTAAGCCAAAAGTTAGTATTAGGATGCCGCCCCTACATACATTGCATCCAAAAATGATCGCACTAAAAGGCAGTTAGTTTAATAATTCGGTGGTAGCGGCGTAGCGAGGCCCGGGACCACCGTAAGAATAACTCATTGGGGACACATGCTAATCGATCCGTCGCTCTGCACGCCTTTTTTCCGCCACAACAATCGTGCTTGTTCGAAATTCGGAAATTCGGACATTGGACGCCCTTCAGCAGGGTCTATGAATAATGAATGTGGCATCCTTGTTATATAAAACCATGCGCCGATTGCAGGCGCGTACTCTCGGGCAATTGCTGCGCGGGGGTCTAGTCCGTGTCTGGCCCTTTTCCTATTTCGTCCATCGCCATTATCGTGCGCGATTAAGCCCCGACCGATGGAACAATCTGAATAAACGCAGCATTGAGATTCTAAGGGATCACGAGCCGACCTTAAATTCGGCGCAGCAGACTGTGGTGGACGACCTAAAGGCCGACGGCATTCATGTAACGACGTTGGACCGTCTGTTGAATGCAAACGGCCTGTTGAAAGAGCTTCAAATTGAGGCGGATGCACTTATCCAACGGCCGGAAGTACGTGATCAGATCGAACATCGGGTTAGCAAAGATGGGATCAAATGGTATGTGGTCAGGGTGTTTGGATTCCAACCAACACTCGCGGTGCCTGCATCCATCGCCTCGCTGGTCCTCGACGACCGCGTGCTCGACATCGCAAATTCCTATCTAGGAGTCTGCAGCCGCATCAAGTATCTCGACATCTGGTACAACTTGCCCTGCGACGAAGGCGACCCGTCGGTCGATTCCGAGCGCTGGCATCGAGACAACGAAGACAATCAGCTTATAAAGCTGTTTCTATATCTGTCCGACGTGGACGAGAAATCGGGCCCGCTCTCGTACGTCCGGGGCACACAGCCCGGCGGGCGATATGGGTCGATCTATCCCAATAATCCGCCCACCGGTTCGTTCCCGCCGGACGGCGCGCTAGAGAACGACCTGCCGAACGAGGAAATGTATAGCTGTGCTGGAGATGCCGGCACTCTGCTTCTGTACGACGCCTGCGGTTTCCATCGCGGTGGTCGCACAACCAACAAACCAAGGATCATGTTGGTCGCCACCTATGCGTCCGATGCGGCTCTCGATCCACTGACCTACACGCTGCAAAACCGTAAGCAGTATGAGGACCTCAGTGTTCCCGGAAAATTCGCCATCCGCGAAATGAACTGACCGGACGTGCCGCAGTCGTCCGGGATCCTGATGATGCCGCGTTATTTCGCCTGCGATTCAAGAAAACTGAGTGACGGCGCGAAGAAGGATGCGCCCGTGACCGCCGTCGTGTAATCCATCAAATGGTCGTGCGGACCATCGGTATCCGACGCGATCATCCGTTCCAGCATCTTGTCGAAATTGTCCGGCGTCCCACAATACGCAATGAAATAGAGGCCATACTCGGCAGCGGTTCCATACGGCATGCTATGGCGCATCAGTTCCAGCGATTTGCCGTCTTCCTTGATCGACACCCGTTTAATATGGGCGTAGGGGGCCTTCTCATCGCTCTTGAACTCAATATTGTCCGCTTTCGTCCGCCCGATGATCTGTTCCTGCTCTGACACCGCGACCGTCTCCCATTTCGGTAGATCGTGAATGTAACGTTGCAGCGCGATATAGCTGCCGCCGGTGAAGCCCGGATCGTCCCCATCCACCAAGGCGACGTCAGCCCGATCGTCGCCTGTCGGGTTTTCTGTACCGTCGACAAATCCGGTTAAGTCTCGCGAATCCAAATACCGAAATCCATGGATTTCCTCGACCATGGACGCGGCCTCACCGAACTCGGCATAGACCCGCCGCGCCAACTCGAAATTCAAATCGGCACGGTCACTTCGGATATGAACCAGAATATCGGCCCGCGTCGATGGCGCTTTGCGCGGACCGTCCTCAAGCGCCGTAAACGGGCGAAGCAGTTTCGGTTTCTTACCACCAAACACGCCGTCCCAAGCGTCTGCGCCGACCGCGACAACGCTGAATAACGCCGCGCCCTCCGCTTCGCCGCGAACCTCCTCCGTCAGGAACGGCACGCGCGAACAAGCTCTTCGAACGGTGGATGCGCTTTCCGCGCCTGGCTTCAACTGAAGTGTCATGAAGGTTGCGTGCGCATTCCCGTCGGGCAGCACGCCGGATTGCGGATCGGGCATCGGAATCTCGTTCGATTTGGTTGCGTTGCCCTAACCCATAACCATCTAAACGAAGCTGTGCAATCCCCGGCCGGCAATTCCAGCGACCGGCACCCAAAACCGAAAACTCATTATTTAGCGCCGCTGCGGATCCGTCGGTTCCGGTGCTCAAGCCGCCGAATTTCGCCCTTGTTCCAGTTCTGACGTTGTTCGTTGCGGCGAATATCCCGGCGAAGCAAGCGCTCGACCTTAAACGGGTGTTTCGTGCGTTTTTGGAACTTCAAGGACTGACGTTGATCTTTCAACCGTCGCTGACGGTCCTCGATCGCACTCTTCCGCCGTTGCTCGCGCTCGTTTGTTTTTTCCTTCAGCTCGGTTGTGGCCGGAACGTCGTTTTCGTCGTCCACATCCGCGTGAGAGGTCCCGGCGGCCAGCAGTCCAAAGGCAAGTACGGCCAGGACCACAACCGGCGCACACCACCGATAGCTTGGCCTCTTCACTGCTGGAATCAAAGACTGTGTGGTCACTCGAGTGGCCTCGGCCCGCGTTGATGGTGTTTGACCCTATTTATGGTGGAATCAGTCGCAGACAACGGGTTTCCCGCTCGAATCAGGGATTTGTCAGTTTATCCCGCCGCGCGATCACGGTATTCAAGGACCGGGTCCGACCGACTGTGCGGCAATCCGGAGATGATTAAGACACCAAGCCCCCTCACCGCTGCCTTTGCGGCATTGGCATTTGCGGTGGCCATTTGCATCGCAACCTCGATACCAGGACACGCATTTGTCATGGGCGAGGATGATCGGCGTGCCCTGACCGATGACGAGGCTTGGCGCTTCCAAAGCGTTGGCGTCATCGCCGCAAAATGGTCGCTCGACGATAATATGCGCCGGATCGGAACCGGAATCCTGATCGCACCACCAGGGTCGAAGCGCGACATGGTGCTGACCACGGCCCACAATTTCATGAATCATCTTACCGGCCGACCCCGCGCCAACGAGTTTTTTTTCCTCACCAATCGTGGTGAAAAAATCCGGATCCTCGGCGCAAAGCTGGGGCAGTCCTTTTCGTCCCGAGGCAAGATCAATACCGCAATCGCACCGCGCGATTGGGCCATCGGTATCCTTGATCGCCGCATCAGTAAGCGCAGCGGGTCTCTTGGCATCGGTATCGTCGACGCCAAAGGAATAGCCGCTGCGCGGCAAGAAAATAGCCCGATGTTTGCGGTCGGATACGATCCGGAGAGTCGCGATTTTCGCATTAGCGACGGATGCGTCGCGCATCTTCTTCGCCCCGGCACCGGACTGATCCACGATTGCGATACGAAGCGCGGATGGTCCGGCGGTCCGTTGATCTTGATGGTGGACGGCAGCCCCTGGGTCGTCGGCATTCTGACCCTGCAAGTAACCGAAAAAAGAAAACGCCGCCGAAACTTCCATCCGCGCCGCCATTTCAACGTAGCGACACCGACCAACACCGAACTGCAGCAGTTAATCCGCCAAACCGGCAAGACCGGCCGGTTGAGCGGCGACAACGTCTTGCGATTCTTCGATACGCGGTAACGCTGGGGTTACGGGAGGACCGCCGTCTGAATCGCCTTCGCCGCGGAGAGCAGCCGGTGATCCTGATGCAGGTGACCGATAAGTTGCACACCAAGTGGCAGTCTCTTCGGCCCCATGCCTGCCGGCAGCGTCACCGCCGGCACATGCGTGGTCGTCCATACGTTGTTGAAAATTGCGTCGCCGGTTTTGGTAATACCTTCCGGCGCTTCGCCCGGCGCACTCGGTGTCAGCAACAGGTCGATATCTTCCATCGCTGCATAAGACCGTTGCCGGTATTCACGGATCACGGCCTCCGAAGCACGATACTGAGCGTAGCTACAGCGCAAACCGTCGGCCACGCGCCCTTCCATCAGGGCTTTACTAAGCTGATCCGAATGTTCCATCCGCTCATGCATCATCACGCGTGAGAATTCAAAACCGGATACGTTCACCACTTCACCCGGCAGCGTCGCTTCGCCATCTGGGAGACTAAACTCCGTAACGGTCGCACCGGCAGCGCCCAATGAGTCAGCCGTCTGCTCCAACAAGGCATGCGTCGTCGCATCCGCCCGGTCCCAAAATGCCGTCCGGCAAAATCCGATCCGCAGACCGGATACCTCCACCGCCTCCAACGGCTCATGCGGCAACGCCATGACCGCAGCACGGAACAGCGCCAAGTCGTCCACCGACCGAGCAATGAGCCCCAATGTATCGAAGGACGGCACGTTATCGCGCACACCGGTGAGGCAAAAATCGCCATAGCTCGGCTTGTACCCGACCGTGCCGCAATAGGCGGCGGGTCGGATTGTGGACCCGGTGGTTTGTGTCCCGAACGCAACCGGCACCATATGCGCGCCGACCGCAGCGGCGGATCCGCTCGACGAACCGCCCGGCGTATGATCGGTGTTATGCGGATTGCGTGTTTCGTTGGGGTGCCGGTGCGCAAATTCCGTCGATACGGTCTTGCCGAGCGCGACACCACCGGATGCGCGGCATGCCGCGACACAGGGCGCATTCCAGGCGGCTTGATGACCGGTATAGATCGGCGATCCATACCCCGTCGGCATGTCTGCAGTATCGATGATGTCCTTCATGGCGAAAGGCACGCCCTGGATGACGCCTCCCTTTCCCGCTTTGTCGGCGGCCTGAGCATTCCTGATCGCAAGATCGGGATCGAGATAGGCGAAGGCATGCACCTGATCCTCGATCTCGGCGATGCGATCCAGACATGCCCGAGTCAGTGCCTCCGCCGTCAGATCTCCGCGGCCGATCTTCTCCACGGCTTCGCTGGCTGTCAGGTCCGCGTCCGTTCCAATCGTTCGGCAAAGGTTCGCCATCGTTCGATTACTCCGCTGCTTTGATCTGGGTAAAAGCCTCGGGCCAAGTAGATGGCCGGCTTCGTTCATACTGTACGGGATAGGTGGTTTCCGCGCCTAACGCCTCGGCAGCATGCCAAGCCCAACGCGGGTTGTAGAGCATGCCCCGCGCCAGTGCGATCATATCGGCCGATCCGTCCGCAATCAGCGACTCTGCATGGTCAGGCTCGAGGATCATCCCGACGGCCATGGTCGGCATGCCGGTTTCCCGTTTGATTTCCTCGGCGAAATGCGCCTGATACCCTGGCTTAAGTTCGATTTTTTGAGCGCCGGTACCGCCGCCGCTGGACGCGCAGATGTAGTCGCACCCGCGCTCCTTCAGCGCTTCGGCCAGCACCACCGAGTCCCCGATCTCCCAGCCGCCTTCAACCCAATCCGTCGCAGATATTCGCACGCCCAACGGTTTCTCCGCTGGCCACGACGCGCGCACAGCATCGAAGATTTCGAGAGGAAAGCGCATCCGGTTCTCCCGGCTTCCGCCATACTCGTCATTGCGCTGGTTGCTGAGCGGCGTCAAAAACTCGTGCAATAGATAGCCGTGCGCCATATGCAGTTCGATCAAATCGAAACCAACACGCTCGGATCGCTTTGTACCGGCTACGAAAGCATCCCGCACGTCGTCCATCCCGGCACGATCGAGCATGCGTGGCACTGGCCACCGGTCGCTCATCGGTAGTGGTGATGGGGCGACGGTTTCCCATGCCCCTTCGTCCTCAGCCAACGCGTGGCGGCCGTCAGCGGGCCGATGCGCCGACGCCTTCCGGCCCGCATGGGCAAGCTGAATACCGATCTTTGCATTGCCGTGCAGACGGCAAAAATCGATGACGCGCTGCATCGCCGCCTCATTCACATCGGAATAGAGGCCGAGGCAGTACGGCGTGATCCGCCCTCGCGGCTCCACGGCAGTCGCTTCTAGGATCAACAGCCCGTTGCCCGATATGGCGAGTTGTCCCAAATGCATGAGATGCCAATCGGTGGCATTGCCGTCTTCGGCGCTGTATTGGCACATGGGCGAGACGACGACGCGATTGTCGAGTGTCAGTCCGCGCATCGCGAACGGTGCGAATAGATTGCTTGTCATGGCGATATCGAGTGTCCTTAAGGGTGTAGTTTGGCGGGTCGGCATGCTCTCAAATGTTGGAGCCCTCCATGGGCACCCCGCCTAAGAGATCAACGGTCCCACGCGCTACTCGGCGGCCGGCGGTTCGGAGACAACGATCCCCTTGGCTTCAAGATCGCCTATCGCCGCATCGTCCAATCCCAGTTCGACCAAGATTTCCCGCGTATTCTCGCCGATCTCCGGCGGCTGAAGGCGCAGGCCAAGGTCGTGATCGCCAATCTCGACCGGCAAGCGCGGCAGTTTCGTCATCTTTCCGTTGGGCATGCGCGTTTCCAGCATCCGGCCGTTGGCGTTGAGCTGCGGATCATCGAACAAATCCTTGGTCTGCGCGACCGGCGCGAAGGGAACCTCGATGCGTTCGCAAATCTCCAGCAACTCAGCCTTCGTGTGCTGCCCGAAAATCTCATGGACGATCGGTTTCAACCATTCACGCGCTTTGACGCGGTCTTCGTTGGATTTCAGTTTCGGATCGTCCAGCAAATCCTGCCGCCCGAAATGCTCACAGAACCGCCGCCAATGGTTGTCGCTCGTCAAACCTATGAAAACCTGGTCGCCGTCCGAGGTATCGAAAACTTCATAGATCGCCCAAGCACCCCATCGTATGGGCATCGGCGGCACTTCAGTGCCCGTAACCGCCTCGCCCGCCATGTGCTGCATCATCAGCAAGGCAGTCGATTCAAAGAGGGCACTCTTAACGAATTGGCCTTTTCCTGTCCGGTCCCGGTCGCGCAGTGCCGCCATGATGCCGAGCGCGCCATAGGTCCCGCCCAGGATATCGATGATCGACGCACCGGCACGCAGCGGACGGCCCGGCGGTCCTGTCATGTAAGCCAGTCCCGCCATGAACTGCACGACTTCGTCGAGGGCCAGCCGGTTTTCGTAGGGTCCGCTCAGAAATCCCTTCATCGAGCAATAGATCAGCCCCGAATTGAGCTTCGCCATGTCATCGTAACCGACGCCCAGCTTTTCCATCGTGCCGGGCGCATAGTTCTCGGTCACCACGTCGGCGGACTGGATGAGCTTATGGGCGAGTTCCTTGCCCTCGGGCGACTTCAGGTCGAGCGCCACACTGCGTTTGTTACGGTTGAAACTGGCGAAAAATCCGGCCGCGAAACCGTGCAGCTTGCGCGTCTTGTCACCGCCGGGTGCCGGTTCGACCTTGATGACATCCGCCCCAAGATCGGCGAGGACCATCCCGCAGGACGGCCCCATGATCGTCTGACAAAACTCGACGACGCGCACGCCGTCCAGCGGCAATGGCGCGCCGCCCGTTTCCGTGGATGACATATGTTCTCCTTATTCTTGCGTCATCGCCATTGCCGCTAGCCGTGTCGGCTAGAGCACGCCCTCGGCCTTCAACATATGGACCGATTTCCGGACGGAGTCGGCACTGTCCGCGACATCCTGGTCGGTGTGAACCGCCGAGACCTTGCAAGCGAGCTTTCCGTTAAGGTCCATGCCGTTGATCATCAATCCGAGACGGAAGCGTGTCGTCACCGTCTTGTCGGCCTTGAAGTCGCTGTGCTTCATCGCAAACAGATCGAACGTGGTCGGGTCGATCTCCATCCCAACCGCATTAGTGAAGAAATGGATCTCGGAGAACTGGCCATAAGCCGCCCACGGCACACCTTCGTCCTTGAACACCGCGTTGATCTCCTTACGGAGCTTCTGTGCCGTCGCAATCGCCTTGGCGGTGGCATCGGTCGTATCGACGATGTTGAGCATCGTGACACCGGCCGCAGCGGACATGGGGTTCGCATTGAACGTGCCCTGGTGGCCGATCTTTTCCAGACCTTTCGCCGCCGTCACTTCGAAGTCCAGCAGATCAAGGATATCCGCCCGGCCACAGACCGCACCGCCGGGCAAGCCGCCCGCGAGAATCTTCGCGAGGCTGGTCAGATCGGGTTTCAGGCCGAAAACCTGTTGCGCCCCGCCTTTCGACGCCCGGAACCCGGCAACGACCTCATCGAAGATCAACAGGATGCCCTGCGCCTCGGTAACCTTGCGCAATTCGGTCACGAACTCCGCAGTCACCGGCACCTGGCCGAACCCTGAGCCGGTCGGCTCCAAGATGACCGCAGCGATATCATCGCCGGATTCGAGAATCCGCGTCGTTTCCGCGATGTCATCCGACGGCGCCAAAATGATGTTCTCCGCGATGCCGCTCAGAACGCCCGGTGTCGGCGTGCCGTCGAAATGATTGCCGACGCCGAAGGCGACATGATCCTGCCAGCCGTGGAAATGGCCGAGAAATCGGACGATCTTGTTGCGCCCGGTAAAGGCGCGCGCAAGGCGGAACGCCATCAAGTTGGATTCGGTGCCCGATCCGGTGAAGCGGACCTTCTCGGCACTCGGGATCAGTTTCTTTACCAACTCGCCCCAACGGATTTCCAACTCGTGCCCCGACCCGTAATGCGTGCCGCTATGAACCTGCTTATCGACCGCTTCCACGATGTCCGGGTAATTGTGCCCCATCATCAAAGCGCCATGGCCGCCGAAGTAATCGACATACTCGTTGCCGTCGACGTCCCATTTCCGCGATCCCTGTGCACGGTCGACATACAGGCAATACGGATCGAGTTGCCGGGAGTCATGCGTCAGGCCGCTCGGGAAGACCGACCGGGCGCGCTCCGCGAACTTGCCGGAGCCGGGTGTCTTTTCCCGGTAGGCGGCGACGATGCGGGAATTCGTCAACGTGCTGTCAGGCATGGCTTAGCTCCTTTACGGCGGTGTTTGGTCGCACGGGCGACTGCGGCGGGCCGAATTTTCAATCCTTGAGGAACGGCGGTACGGTACGGGCAATGCCCGGCGCACCGCATGCGATCCGTAGGGTGCCGCGCCATGATACTCGATTCCGGCGGAGAGAAAACATGAAGAGGAAGAAAACGCGTATGGCCACCTTTCGCGACATGATCGCCGGCGATATGCCGGTCTGCACCCCCGTCGTCTTCAACCCGATCATGGCCAAACTTGCCGAACAAGCCGGATTCAAAGCGCTCTATCTGGGTGGCGGCACCATGGGCTACGTCAAGACGGTGCTGGAAGCGAACCTGACCCTTACCGAAATGGCGCAGATCGGGATGGAAATCCGCAGCGTCTGCCAATTACCATTGGTTCTCGACGCCGCGACCGGTTGGGGCGATCCGATGCATATGCGGCGCTCGATCGCCATGACCGAGGCCGCGGGCTTCGCCGCCATCGAGATCGAAGACCAGATCATCCCGAAACGCGCGCACCATCACATCGGCATCGAACATATGATCCCGGCGGACCTGATGGTCGAGAAAATCAAGGAAGCGATTTCCGCACGCACGTCGGATGAATTGGTGATCGTCGGCCGGACCAACGGCATCCGCTCGACCGACATGGACGATGCCCTTAGACGCGCCGACGCCTACCGCGCGGCCGGGGCCGACGTCATCATGCTATCGCCGCGCAACCCGGAGGAATACGCATTCGTCGCCGAACGGCTCGCCGCACCGCTGATGTTCAACCTGCCCGCGGGCGGATTGTCGAAGCACGGCCTGACACTGCAGGACATGGCAGCGTTCAATTGCCGCATCCTGGTCGATCCGAGCAACCCGTTCATCGCAGCCTACAAGGCTTGGCGGGACTGCTACCGCGCGATGGCCGATGGGATGGTGAGTCCTGGCTTCAGCGCCGAAGAAGGCACGGCCATCCAGAAAGAGATGTTCGAGACGATCGGATTGGAGGCATTGCTCGAGGTCGAGCGGCGCACTGTCGAGGGGAAGTAGCGGCGGCCTCTATTCCAATGTCCAACACGCCAAACGCGCCCCAAATTTTGGTGCCGCCGCTGTCCGACGCGGCACGCGCCCACAGCCTGCGCGCTACCCTCGCCGCTGCGCCGTCGCAAACCGATATCTGGGTTTTTGCCTATGGGTCGCTGATCTGGAATCCGTGCTTCAACGCCACCGACCGCCGCGCGGTGACGCTTCCCACCCATCGGCGCGCCTTCAATGTGTGGAGCATGCTCGCGCGCGGCACGCCGGACCAGCCAGGGCTCGGATTGGGTCTGGAGCCGGGTGGGACATGTACCGGCGTCGCCTTCCGGCTGGACGACGCCAGCTTGCAGGAGGATTTGGCGACCCTCTGGGCGCGGGAGATGCATAACGGGATTTATATGCCCGAATGGTTGGCGGTGACGACCGATAGCAGCCCCTTCACCGCTCTCTGCTTCGTTGCAGACCCCTCACATGCGCAATACGCGGGCACCCTGCCCGATGACGATGTTGCAGCCGTCATCGCATCCGCGGAGGGCAAGTTCGGAAGCTGTCGAGACTACTTGGCATCGACGGTCCATGCCCTCGACGCCCATGGGTTCGCGGACGACGCCCTACAATCGATGTTGGATCGGGTTGAGGCACTTTGTGCTGCGGAGGACAAAGCCTCGCGAACCTAGCCTCGGTCAGCGCGGCTTTGTCTCAACCGTTAGAAGCTCGTAGCCGCGCCGCTTCATACAGCGCCGGAACATGTTTTCCGCCTCGATCTGCTTGTGGAGCGCTTCTTCGGACGCCGATACATAGCGGTGTGCGGGCCCGTAGTCGTAGAACGGATTGAATTCGTCATCGACATACTGAACGCAGGCCAGCCGGTCTTTCTCAAACGCGGCCGCATCGGTGCCCGGCTTGGACCAGCGGTATTCGGGCCCGGCACACCCCGCCAGCGACCCGATTATGAGTATTCCAAACAATCGAAGAGACACGCGCATCAAAGCCTCCATATCTCTACGAGATATAGGGTGATGGTCGAAATACAGCAAGGAAAGTAAAGCGCCGGATGTGCCCGGTTCTACCGGTTGGTGCGGGGTTGCCCCTCGATCGCATGCAACGCCACGGCAAGGCGCGCGAAGGCACGGGCGCGCCACCACTTCGCATCGATATCCCGCCCCGATTGCCAGGCAGCGTCGAATACCCGGGCTGCTTGGTCGGACAGTCCGGCACCGGCGCGCGCAATGGCGCTATCACTCAAAAGGATCGTACGGTCAAAGGCGCTCGGAACGTTCCGTGTCGCCGCAAAGGCTTGATCTTCAGTCTTGGCCGCACCTGACGCATCACCCGACGCTGCCCGCAGGACGCCGATCTCCCAAAGCCCTTTGGCCCGTAAGACCGGGTTGGTGAGCCCGAGCATCACGCCTTCGGCTCGTTCCGCATCGCCGATGCGTGCCCAAGCCTTCGCCACGGTGAATTTGGCAATCGCCGCCGGATATCCCTCTCGGACCCGTCCTGCCGCCTTTTCCGCCTGTTTCAACACCTTCGCCGCGGCCACAGGATCACCCAGCTTCGCGTGGACGACGGCAAGGTTCGACAGCGTCGTGACTCGGTAACGGTCACCCTCGGCAGCCGCTGCCTTGGCGACGGCCGATGTCACCGTCGCGGACTGATCGCCGGCCGGATTTGCGGTTAGGCGGGCCAGCGCATCCATCGCCTTCTTGAACTGCCGCGTATTGGCCAAGGCGCCGGTAATCATGCCGAACTCGACCTGCCGTGCCGCGCCTTTGTCCTTCGCCGTCGCAAACCGGCGCGCCCCGGCGATGGCGAACCGCGCCGCCTCGATGTCACCGGCATCCGCCAACCCGGAGGCCAACGCGGTCACGATCGCGACCTTGCCGGAAACATCGTTATGCGTCTCAAGCATCTTCAGGACGCGGTCGACGGACGCTCTCGCCTGTTTCCGCTGGCCAAGCCGCGCTTCGGCGATGGCGATCGAGGAAATGGCGCGCACCTTGTTGACCGCGTCGGGAATCGTCTCCGCAATGGTTGTCGCCTCGGCCGTGCGGCCATCCTGCGCCAACGCCTGCACCAATTCACGCAGCGCCACCAGGACCAGCCGCGGATCGCTCAAACTGCGCAGACGATCCCGCATATGATCCGTCCGCCCGGTTCGTACCTCGGCGACGGCAACTTCCCGGATCGCCCAATCGCGGAAATAGGCACGGTCGACCGTAATTGTGCTATCCGCCGCGTTTGCCAAGAGGCAAGCAACCGTCGGCCGGTCCGCACAGGTCCGTGTGGACGCGGCGCGTGCGGGCCCGCCTCGGCGCGTCACCAGATCCCTGGTCGCCGGGTTGCTTTGCAATGCCTGGGTCGCCGAAATGATCTGAAGCCGCCGCGTCTCATCGAGCCGGTTGCGAAGGTGCACGGCATCTTTGACAGTGGCCATGCTGCGCAGCGATTCAGGCAAGGCTTTGCCCCTGCCAATGCTGCCGTATTTCTTCTCGAAACGCTCGACCGCGCGCCTGACGGCCGCGCTGTATTGTCCGTCGATTGGCCCCTGGTAGAGCCCCAGCTCGGTCAACGCCTTTTGAACGTCCTGGATGGTCCGATCCCACAGGCTGTCCGGATTGCCCGCACCCGCCCCTGGAACGACGCTATCAACCGCAGCAATCTTCCGCTCGGTTGCGTCCGCCCCGGCAAATGATGCGAGCAAAAACAGTCCCGAAAGCGCCAGAATGCGCCCCGTTTTCATCGAATTTCTAAAAGAGATAGCGCTGTCGCGTCGTGCCCAGTCGCCTATCATTACCCCACCCGCGTCAGAGAAGATCGCCGGCCGACATTCAAGATCAAGGTGCTTAACAATAAGTTAAGGATGCGCCCTTTCCCCTTGTAATATCAGCGCAACCTGCCCGGTTGGGCCAGCAAATGCAAGGCACTAGTTGCATGCGGGATACAGACTCAACCAATCCGGTCGACAGAAACGACGACACGGCGGATTTTACCGGTAAGACACGGATTTGGCGTGAGTTTGACGCGGCGCGTCATACTGCTCAAAGATGATCCAATGTATCCGTGCGGCGGCCGAAGGACTCGCTATCGACGCCCGGTGCGCTGGTTGCGGATGAATCGACATCAACCACGGATCCATCCGGCTGTTCGGCCAGCTTTTGTACCGGCTCCGGCGGCGGTTGCAGATCCGGGCGTGCTGCAGGAATTGGCGCTGGCGTCACGTAGGTCGCGACGATCCCGTCGGTCAGGTTGTTCCACGGGCGTTTCGGCGGCACCGGCGCGACTGTATCCGGCAGTGTTCCCGTAGTGGTTTGCGGGATCGCGGAAGCATCTTCCATCGGTGTCGGTGCTGGTTCCGTTTTTTCGATGACAAATGACACAAGCGGTTCATCAAGGGCTGCCGTTCCCGCGGGCTCACCGGACGGCACCATCAGGCGGATGTTCTGGGTCGGCGTTTGTACCTCTTCGACAGAACCCGGCTCGTCCAGTACTGCCGTTCCGGCAGCGTCACCGGCGTCGCCCGGTGCCCGATGTTCCTCGGACTTGCGCTGGATACCGTCCGATGCGGTGTCCACCCCGGTCTCGCGCGCGAACCTATCCACAACGGTGATGACGACACTCGGCTCGTCCAACACCACGGTGTCCGCTGTACCGACTTGAACCGCCCCCACCGTCAACGACGAAGTCCCAAAAGTCCGCCAAGGCCGTACCGGCGGCACGGGCGCCTTCCACCGGGACTTCTGACGTTCGCTCCGCACATCGAGCTGATATCCGAAATCTTCGACGCCATCTGCCGTTTTTCGGCTTACCGGCGCGGTTGATGGAGCCCTTGATCTCCTGGCAGGCGTCGTAGAAGGCGTAGCAGGCCGGTTCTGAATCGTGTCAGTCTGCGCCGGATTTCGTGCCACAGGACGACCTATTGCAGGCGTTCCCAGTTGGACGGGCGCCACCGGTGCTATTCGGGCCGATTTTGCGGGCGCTAGCGGTACGGTCTTTCCGCTGCCAGCAGACGGTGTCGGCGTATCGATCCGCGCGCGTTCGGGCAAGGCCCCGGCGTTTCGGGTGAGCCGTCGAGGCTGACCCGACGCTGTACGTTGTTCCAATGGCTTCGGTGCAACGGCAGTGGCCGGCTTCGGCGCAATGGCAGTGGCTGGCTTCGGCGCAGCGGCAGCGGCCGGTACGGACGTCTTTGCCGGACCGGACACGCGATCCGCAGAAACCGCAACCGTTCCAGTCGGCTCGTCATCGATATCGGGAAGGTCGACCGCCGTCTCCACCGGCTTTGGAACCGGCGTTGTCGCACTCGGCCGAACGGGCTGGCGAACCGCGGTCGCTGTTTTTGGTTTTTCAACAGCATAGGGTCTCGGGTTGGGATCAGCCGCGGGACGCGCGGTATCGCGTGCCGCAATGAGCGACTTCGGTTGTCCGGTAGCAGGCTTCGCCGGTTTTGGCGATTTCGGAATCGCAGCGGACGCCACCTGTGCTGCCGGATCACGCGGCGCTACCGGCGTGGGCGTTTGCTCTGCGGGTGTCACAGCAGGTGTTTGGTTCCCGACCGCGCCCCGGCGATGGACCTGCACGGCCGCGGACGCAAGGCTTGAGGTCGGTCCGTCCTGAGCGAAGACCGGCATCGTGCGCACGGGCTGGATTTGCTCACCTTCATCATCGTCGGCATCGGCATAGGTGTGTTGATCGGCTTCGACTTCGGTCTCAACTGCCGAACCGGCATTCGGAGGGATCGATCGTACCGAGGTCGTGCGCGACAGCGGCACATTCGACGGCAGCCGTGCCACATTGACAGGATTATTCGGCGTCGGTGTTGGCTCCGGCTCCCCTTCGATCTTCGTTATCGATCCCGTTGCGGGCGCCGGCACGGCTTTCGCTGTTGCCGGAACCGCTGCGGGGGCGGTCTTACGCGCAACCACGGGCGGGGTCTGTGCCGGTACTGCCGGTTTCGCCGGCACTACCCGTTCCGGCAAAGCCTTTGAAGCCGCCGGGGCCCCATCCGGCAACAGGGCCACACTCACCGGTGTGCGTGGCGCGGCGCGCGGCAACATCGATGGATCGTCTATGCCGATCTCTGCCAGACCGGGCGCGGGCTTCGGCGCGATGGGCGGGTCATCGATAGAAAGCCCTCCAGGACCCGCCCCAAGGATGACCGGATCCGCCGGTTCCGCCTGCTGAGCAGCCGGCGCCTGAGCGACCGGCGGCGTCCGACGTACTTGCTGTTCGGCCTTTTTCGCCGATTCGGCAAGGGACGACACAGCATCGGACCGCGCGGTTTGCTTGGCGCCGGGTTTCCGACCTTGCAGCAGGTCGGCGGCGTCTTCGGTGCCCTTCTTGGGCGTCGGGGTCGGTGAAAGATCGGCCGCGACAGAGCTGCGCTCGCCGCGCCGCGGTACGACACTGATCATGGGCGTGCCTTCGTCCTGCGACTTGCAGTTGGCACGAAAGATCAAACGCCCTTCCAGTTCTCCGTCCCACGCAACCGCGGGCAAGGGCCGCCGATTTTCGTCGTATTGCTGCTTGTATTTCGAACCGTAGACGACGACCAGAAGCGCGAACACCTTTTCGGACATGCGAATACAGCGATACGCGCGACGGCGGCTCAGCTTCGGGTCCATTTTGGCGATGACCTTGTCCACACGCTCGCGTTTTTCGTCGAGGACAGCGTAAATTATCGCGGGTTCCTCGAACACGGCCGCCTTCAGGATCAGGCAGTGGCGGTCTTCCGCAAGCTCACCGCACTCACCTTCTTTGGCGTTGGGATCGGCCTTTTTAGCGTCGGCCAGGGGCATTCCCACCTTATAGGGACCGAAACTATCGATTTTCGGGGGCGCACGCTGAGCCGCTTCAGCCGGCACGCCGCTTGCCGCCGTGATCAAAACGGCAAGCGTCGCCGCGACCGCCGTTTCGGCAGCGTAAAACCGTTTGATTCCCGTGACTATCGATGCGCCCAAGGCCAAAATCTATCTATCCCTGGTTCGAATTATTCCGTTGGGTTGTCTCCCACCATTCGACATAGCAGCCATCGGCGTACTTCAAAAAGGGTCAATTTGGAAAAATGGAGGTAATCTGTTGTGTGGTGACCAACCGGATACATGTCGTGTTCCGATTATGGTCACGATATTCATTGTATTTGGCTGATTTAAATCATTATTTTCTAAATTAACCATGTTTTGGATCTGCCATCGAAGAGCTTACCGCATCGTGCGGAAATCCTGTAAAACCCCAGGACTGCAATCCATCCGAACTTTAGAGAGAGCGGCATGACCGACGAGGACGCGGAACTTCTCGACCGATCGATACTGTACAAAGGGTTCTTTGAAATGGCCCTGTACACCGTGCGTCACCGCCTCTTCGCCGGCGGCACAAGCCCGACGTTTACCCGAGAGGTATTCGTTCGCCCGCCGGTTGCAGCGGTGCTGCTCTACGATCCTGCCCGGGACAGCGTGGTGCAAATCGAGCAGTTTCGAGCCGGCAAATTGGCCTCCGGCAGACCGAATCCTTGGATGATCGAGATCGTCGCCGGCATCATCGAGCCTGGCGAAACGCCGGAGGACATGGCCCATCGCGAAGCCATGGAAGAAGCAGGGTGCACCATCCTAGACCTCGAACCGATCGTGAATTTCTACCCAAGCGCCGGGGGCTGTTCCGAGTTCGTGTATATGTTTTGCGGACGGGTGGATAGTGACGGTGCCGGCGGCATACACGGCCTCGACGATGAGCAAGAGGATATCCGCGTCTTCGTCGAAACGACGGACGATGCGCTCACTCGGTTGGCCAGCGGTGAGATTGAAAGTTCAATTGCAATCATTGGCTTGCAATGGCTTGCGCTGAATCGTGACCGGCTGCGAGCGGCCTGGACTTGACCCTATAGGCGCCTTTGGCTCTTGATATGCACAGCCACATGCCTAGCTCTAAGTTCAAATCACACTAAACAATCGGGAATGCGCCAGATCATGCAGATTCGTGAGGACTTTACCGACACGGTCGGAAACACGCCGCTTATTAAGCTCAAGAAAGCGTCGGAACTGACCGGATGCACGATCCTGGGCAAGGCCGAATTCCTCAATCCGGGCGGTTCGGTCAAGGACCGCGCGGCCAAATACATCATTCTGGACGCGGAAGAGCGTGGCGACCTGAAACCCGGCGGGGTCATCGTCGAAGGGACGGCCGGCAACACTGGCATCGGGCTGGCGCTGGTCGGCAATTCCCGGGGATACCGCACGGTCATCGTTATCCCGGAAACCCAAAGCGACGAGAAGAAGGACATGCTCCGCCTCTGTGGCGTGGAACTGCGCGAAGTACCGGCTGTGCCGTTCAAAGAC
Source organism: Alphaproteobacteria bacterium (assembly GCA_021774335.1). Taxonomy (GTDB): domain Bacteria; phylum Pseudomonadota; class Alphaproteobacteria; order UBA8366; family UBA8366; genus JAJFJD01. The sequence continues at coordinate 19,025 of JAJFJD010000024.1, read as the reverse complement.
CCCAATAATTACGTCAGGGTCTCCGAACGCCTGGCCCAGGAATTGACGGAATCAGAACCGAACGGCGTGCTCTACGCCAATCAGTGGGACAACGTTTCCAACCGCAACGCTCATGTGCGGTCGACCGGTCCGGAAATCTGGGATCAAACCGATGGCACCGTTGATGGCTTCACTTGCGCCATCGGCACCGGTGGCACGATCGCCGGCACCAGCGAGTTCTTGAAGAGCAAGAACAAGGATATCCGGACCGCCGTCGCCGATCCCATGGGGTCTGCGATGTATGAGTATTTCAAGAACGGCGAACTGAAATCGGATGGCGGATCCATCACCGAAGGGATCGGCCAAGGCCGGATCACGGGCAACATCGATGGCGCGATGATCGACGATGCCTATCAGATTCACGATCAGGATGCCCTCCCCTTGATCTTCGATCTTTTGAAAGATGAAGGGCTCTGCCTCGGCGGTTCCAGCGGGATCAATATTGCCGGCGCGGTTCGGATGGCGCAGGATCTTGGCCCGGGGCATACGATCGTTACCGTACTCTGCGACTACGGCACGCGGTATATGTCGAAACTCTTCAATCCGGCCTTCCTGCGCGAGAAGGAACTGCCGGTGCCGGACTGGTTGGAACGATGAGCACCACCGAAGAACTCTTCCGCGACGACGCCTACCTTAAGGAATGCGACGCAACGGTCGTGTCCATCAACGATCTGGGCGGGATCGTGCTGGATCGAACAATCTTTTACCCCACCGGCGGCGGCCAGCCGGGCGACACCGGTCTGCTCCGAACCGCCGACGGCACGGATATCCGCATTGCGACGACCGTGAAGGGCAACGGCGAGGAAAATGTCGTGCATGTCCCGGACGCGGATCAACCGCTGCTGCAGCCCGGCGATACCGTCACCGCGGTGGTCGACTGGGACCGCCGGTATACGCACATGCGCATGCATACCGGCCTTCACCTGCTCTGCGCCCTGGTCCCGCATGGCGTGACCGGCGGCCGGATCGGCGACAAAAAGAGCAGCCTTGATTTCGATATTGGTGACGCCACCCTCGACAAGGACGCGATCACCGAAGGCTTGAACCGCCTCATCGGCGAGGATCATCCGGTATCGCCGCGCTGGGTCAGCGACGCCGAACTCGACGCCCAGCCCGATCTGGTTCGCACGATGTCGGTGCAGCCACCGCGCGGCAGCGGCCGGGTCCGTCTGCTGGATATCCCCAGCGTGGACCTGCAGCCCTGCGGCGGCACGCATGTGGCGCAGACCGGTGAAATCGGACCGCTTCGCGTCGCTAAGATCGAGAACAAAGGAAAGCGGAACCGGCGGGTCAACATCGTCTTCGCCGACTAGGCCGCCTGCCTCACTTCTATTCGGGAATTTTGCGTTAACGCCGCCCCGCAGATTGTCGCCCGCGGACCCGTTCGGCATACTGCGGTCATGCGCAAGATACTCATCGTCGCCGCCACTTTCGCCCTTCTCTGCAATCCCGTGCAAGCGGATTACCGGGAGGGCGAAGCAGCCTATAAGCGCGGCGAATACAATACCGCCCTGCGGGAACACCAGGCAGCCGCCAATCGGGGGCACGCCGGCGCTCAGTGGCGCCTCGCCTTCATGTATCGCTTCGGCAAGGGTGTGCCGCAAAACTACGCAGAGGCGATCAAATGGTATCGCAAGTCGGCCGCACAGGGTCACCGCGGCGCCATGGTCGGCCTTGCGTCGATGTATTCGAAAGGATTGGGAACGCGGCGTAACTACGCCGAGGCGGCTAAGTTGTACCGCAAGCTCGTCGATACCGGTGACGTGCTGGCCCATATCGATCTGGGCGACCTGTATGTGAATGGCCTGGGTGTACGGCGTAACTATGCCGAAGCGCTGCGTCTCTACAGTGCAGCCGCCGTTTCCGGATCCAGCGTAGGCGCCTACAAAACGGGAGAAATGTACTCCGCCGGACGCGGGGCGAAACGCGACCACGAAGAAGCGGCCCACTGGTATCGCAAAGCCGCAGATGCGGGATACTCCTCGGCCTTATTTAAGATGGGCTACATCTACGACAAGGGTCTGGGAGTTCAGGAGAATCCGATTGAAGCGGTCAATTGGTACCGAGAGGCGGCCAAGAAGAACGTTTCCGCGGCCGAATCCAATCTCGGCCTCATGTACTACCAGGGCCGCGGCGTTAAGCGCGACTACCGGCAATCCCTGTACTGGTACAGAAAGGCGGCCGGGCGCGGGAACGGCCTTGCTCAGTTCAATATCGGTGTCATTTATTCAAAAGGACGGGGCGTCAAGCGGAACTCGAAAGAAGCCGTCAAATGGTATCGCCGCGCCGCCGACAAGGGCGTCCCGGAAGCCCAATTCAATCTCGGTCTGGCGTATTTCAAAGGCGTTGGCATCGTCCGAAATTACATCCAGGCCCACAAATGGTGGAACCTCACCACCGCCCGGTCAAAACGCCAGGCCCTCCGCACGAAGGCGTCTAAACAACGGCGTACAGTGGAAGGGAAGATGACTCCAAATCAGGTCGCCACGGCCCAACGGCTCGCGCGCGTGTGGAAACCCAAGAAATAGTGGGCGGCCGCCCAACCCGTCAGTAGTTCACCGAAGTGCCCGAACCGCCGTCTACCGCGATGCATTGTCCCGTTATCATATTGGCCATCGGCGAACAGAAAAACAGCGCGGCCGACGCTATATCCTCGGGCTGAATGAACTTGCCCATGGGAATCTCGCTCGTCATCTCGGTCTTCATGTCGTCGATCCCCACATTCGCATCCGATGCCCGGCGCTTCACATTGGCCATCATGCGTTCCGTGGCCGTCGCCCCCGGATGGATACAGTTCACCGTGACATTGTCGCCCGCGACCTGAAACGAAAGCTGTTTCGTGAAATTCGCCACGCCCGCGTTGACGATGCCGTTGGTCACGCGCAATGGCGCCACGATCCGCGCCGTCATCCCGCCGATATTGACGATACGCCCGCCGCCCTGCTCCCGCATAAAGGGCAGCACTTCCCGCGCGCAGCGGATATAGGCCATCAGTTTGACGTCGATATGATAGCGCCAGTGCTCATCGGTCTGTTCGTTGAACGGCGCATGCAGCGACGTCACGGCGTTGTTGACCAGGATATCGGCGCGGCCCGCAGCCGCCGTTGCCTCTCGCACGAAGTTCTCGATATCCTCAAGACGGCTTACGTCCGCCTCGAAGGGCCATGCCTGTACGCCGTGAGTGCGAATTTCTTCCGCGGTTTCATCCAACGTTTCCCGTGTCCGGCCGCAGAACGCAACGTGGACGCCCTGTGCCGCCAGCGTCAGGCCAATCGCCTTGCCGATGCCGCGGCTGCCCCCCGTAATCAACGCCACACGATCCTGCAATCCGAATTCCATCCCGGTTCCTCCGACTAGTGTGATTGGCATCGCCATCTCATTCCATGAGACCGCCCAGCATTGGTATAGGGTTCGCCGTCCCAATTGGCAAAATACAGGAAACCCCAGCCGGTTTGATGCGGTTGCGTGACGGTCGTGAAGTCCGGTGCTACCTATCGAATGCAAACAATGGCAGCCACATGGGTGAGTTGAGATGGAAGCGCCGGTATTCATCATTGTCATGGTTGCCGCGGTTTTCCACGCAACTTGGAACGCCTTTATAAAAATCGACGGCAACCGCCTGATCTTCATGGCGTTGATGCTGGCGATCGGCGGAACGGGAGCGTTGATCTCGACCGCGTTCCTACCGCTGCCGAGCCCCGAGAGCTGGCCTTACATCGCACTCTCCGTGCTTCTCCATCAGGGATACACGATCTTTTTGCTCCTGGCATATCGGTTCGGCGACCTTAGCCATGTCTACCCGCTGGCCAGGGGATCGGCTCCCCTGGTCGTCGCCCTTTTTTCAATCACCCTGATCGGCGAGCAACTAAGTTTCCATTCGCTGATCGCGATTACCTTGATGGGCGTGGGAATCATGAGCCTTTCCTTCACGCGGGGCGCGCAGAATCTGAGGAACCCGACAGCCGTCTTCTTCGCACTGGGTACTGGACTTTTCATTGCAGGCTATACCCTGACCGATGGCGTCGGTGCGCGTCTCGCCGGGAACGCCCACAGCTATTCGGCCTGGATGCTTGGCCTGGAATGGATACCGATTGCTGTCTATGCATACTTGAGACAGCGACGGAATCTGATGCCGCGCTTGGTCAAAATTTGGAAACCGGCGGCGTTAACGGGCCTGTTGAGCTTGGCCGCCTATTGGGCTGTCATCTGGGCCATGACGGTCGCCCCGATCGCCCTGGTGGCCGCACTTCGGGAAACGAGCATCATCTTTGCCCTCATTCTCGGTGTCGTATTCCTCAAAGAGCGGCTCAGTCTGGTTAAGCTCACCGCAACGTTCACGACGCTGATTGGAGCAATCTTGATCAAACTGGGCCGAACGTAACCCGCTCGACAAGCAATGGAGCTGTATTTAATGCAGCGAATCAAAAGATAAATATTTTTATTTATACATTTCTGTATGAAGTTAATTTATTAGATGTAACTCTGGCATAATATAAATATATCAACTAGCGCTTTACCAAATACATCTTCCTTATATTGATATGAATAGTATCAAAATACTTTATCCGTATCTTGGGTTCTACCGAGACGCCGGCGGGGAACATTCTCCCTTGGCGCTTGCCGAGGAACTGAATCGTGACCGTTTCACGTTCGAAATCATCACGCTGGAGCCCAACACCTCCACGATCTGGACCGCGGTGAAGAACAGCGGCTGCACGGTCCACGAACTCGACACCGGCATCCCCCGGCTCAAAGAGCCGGTCGGCATGATCAAGACGATCTATACCTACTACGATATGTTTCGGCGTCTGAAGCCGGATATCGTCCAGACACAGTCGGGCTTCTGCAATCAATGGGCCCGCCTCGCCGCCGTAGCCGCGCGCGTGCCGGTGATCATCGTGACCGTCAATTTCGACGAGCCGGAGCCGAACTGGTATCTGCGCCCGTTTCTACGCCGGTTGGACCGCTGGCTGGCGAAAGGCACCGATGCGTATGTGTGCATCGCCTCGCACCTGATGGAGCAGCAGGTTCCAACCGGATTCCGGGATCGGTCGGTCATCATCCCGCAGTTCTTCGACCTCGACCGTTTCGTCGGTGGGCGTTCCGATCTCCCGGCGATCAATGCCCTGACCGACCCGTCCCGCCCCATCCTCGGTTTCGTCGGACGGCTCGAGCAGGAAAAGGGGATCTCAATTGCGATCGAGGCGATGCGTGGAATTGTCGATGCCATTCCCGGCGCGCAATTGCGAATAATCGGCACCGGCACCCTGGAATCGGACCTTAAGAACCAAGTGGCCGCGTTGGGGCTAACGGAACACGTGGATTTCGTGGGCCACCGAACCGATATATGCGATCAGATGGCAGCGATGGATCTGTTGCTGATCCCCTCCTACAACGAGGCCTTCGGCCTTGTGGTGCTGGAATCGATTGCCGCGGGAGTGCCCTTGCTGGGCAGCCGCAGCGGCGCGTTCCCCGAAATCCTCGAAGACGGCAAGTATGGAACATTGGCCGATCCTGCCGCGCCCGATGCTTGGGCCACGGCGGCAATCAATCTCATCACCGACCCATCCCCAGCCCTCACCAAACTGGAAAAGGCCCGTGCCGAAGTGCTTGGCCGCTACACCAGGACGGCCAGCGTCCGGCAACACGCCAACCTCTATGAACGGCTGGTTCAATCCCCCGAAGAGCGTTCGTAACGGCGCGGCGAAAATGCGTGCACTGTGACGACGCTTCGACATCGTGTATGCCGGCAGCGTTGTCTAAAAGAAATGGAGGTCCGTATTCTTAAGAATATCTATAGAAAAGAATTTTTTACTTAATTAATTCAATCAGAAAAAGTAAATTAACGATAATACATAAAATGATAAAACAAATAGTCAAAACAATACAATATCTATGAGAATTAGCCTTATTTCCAGAAATACTATATATTTCCGGAATGCAATATTTAACCATCGATGGATTAACAACCAATACGATCTTTGCGGCACTAATCGCATCCATATTATATGTGGCTACGTATCTGTCATTCGTGCGGCTTATGCGCTATCCGCGAAACTGGCACCGGCCAAGCCTGCTCGGCTGCATCGTAACGGGCGGATTGGCGGCACTTTCGGTTGGGTTCGTCTCATTATCGCCGATCGGGATCGACTGGGCCGCCCTGGCCGTTTCGAGTTGCTTCATAGGAACCATTTTCTGCCTGACTGCGGCCCCGGCGATTGCGTTCCGTCCGAGTTCCCGGGTCGTTGAATTCATTGCAAATCATGCCGATTACGCCGGTCTCGTTCTTTCCGGCACGATCCTCCTCGCCGCATCCGGACTTTCAAACGTTAAACTAATTGCTGTCCTGACGACCGCCTTGGCGATCGAAACAACGTGGTTTGTCCGGCAGCGTTGGTACGACCGGCGACGCACGCTTTATCCTCTGAAGGGCCGCGACCTTTCGGTCCTAAAAAACCAAGCGAAGGGCGATATCGCCGCCTTTCGACGCCGCCACGGCATTCGCGAACTCGTCCTATCGAACGGTGTCGTAAGCTGGAAAGGTTGCGGCAAGGAAACACCGCCCTGCCGTTTCAATTTCTACGTCAATCGTCTTGGCCTCAACACGGCGCCTTGCTGTCGCGAGCACATGGAGGAGCTTAGCAATCACATTGCCGCCTTTCTGACCGAATTGGGCGCCGTATATTGGTTGGAGGGAGGAAGCCTCCTTGGTGCGGTAAGGGAAAGGGGCGCGCTTCTCGATTGGGAGGATGATGTCGATATATCCGTTCTCATCGACAACGAATTGACCTGGGATCGATTGGAGCAAGGACTGGTCAGTCGCTGCGCGCAAAAAGGATATTACGTCGATGTATTTAAAAAGAAGGGCTTCATCTCGATCTCCTTCGATACACCTAAGAAATGGCCGTTCAAATGGGAACGCCACCGCCTCCCCGGCGAAATTCGTGCCGATATAGCGGTCTATCGACGCGCGACAAGCCATGGCAAAGCGGTGCTCGAGCGGCAAAGCCACAAAGGCGCAATGCAGCTAACCGAGAGCGGTGGCTACGGCGTGCCCCAGGGAATGGTTCTACCAACATCGACAATCGGATTCCTCGGCGGCAAATTCGGTTGTCCCAGCCAAAGCGTATCGTACCTGAACGAGTTATACGGCGATTTCTCGAAGGTCGAGTACACCTATGTGGATGCTGCGGCAGCCCACACCCGTGTGGCGGCAACCCACACCCCTGCGGCGGCAACCCTCCCCCCTGTGGCGGCAACCCTCCCCTCTGCGGACGTCAATCAACGGTCCTTTGATCCAACCCAGTAGAACACTACCCCGTTTTCATAGCGCTGGACGCTTGATAGGATTGCCGCCCCGCATCGGAAGGACCGCCTCATGACATATGTAAATCCGGACGTGCTCGTCACCACCGACTGGCTCGCCGAGCACCTGAACGACCCCAACATCTGCGTTGTCGACGGCTCGAGTTTCCTGCCGAACGTGCCGCGCGACGCGCAGGAAGAATATGCGCAGAAGCATATCCCCGGTGCGGTCTTGATCGACATCGAGGAAGTCAGCGACCACAGTTCTGACCTGCCGCATATGCTGCCGACACCGGACCAATTCGCCGCGAAGGTGGGTGCGTTGGGCATCGGAAGCGACAATAAGGTCGTCGTCTATGACAGCCAGGGCGTCCGCACATCGCCCCGGGTCTGGTGGATGTTCCGCGTGTTCGGCCATGACAACGTCGCTGTCCTCGACGGCGGGCTGCCGAAATGGGAAGCGGAGAACCGGCCCGTCGCCAACGGCACGGAATCACCGGCTCCGCAAACCTTTGCCGCGAATTTCCGTCCCGAACTCGTTCGCAGCTTCGACCAAGTCGCGTCAGCTGTGGACAGCAGTGCGGAACAAATTATCGACGCCCGCCCCGCCGGGCGGTTCGCCGGGACCGACGCGGAGCCGCGGCCCGGCATTCCCAGTGGACACATGCCAGGCGCTTCCAGTATGCCGGTCGGGACGGTCGTTGACGCGGCAAGCGGCACCGTGCTGCCCGCTGCGGCGATCCAGGCAAACTTTGACGCCGCCGGTGTCAACATGGGCAAACCGATCATCACCAGTTGCGGTTCCGGCGTCGCGGCCTGCACCACTTCTCTGGGCCTCTATCTTTTGGGCCACAAAGAGTCGGCGGTCTATGACGGATCATGGAGCGATTGGGGCAGCCGGGACGAGACCCCCAAGAACACGCTTTAGGCCAACCGCCATCCTGATCGCAACGGTTTGCATCCAACCATGCCTGCTAAGAACGACCGACTGACCGTTACGGTCACGCAACTTGAGATCGCCACACGGCCGACGCACTCCCCGGGCCCGGCCCCAATGCTGCCGCAACCGATCTCACTGATGCGGGTGCACGAGCCGACGCCATCCTATTACCGATACCTCTACGATACCGTCGGCGAACCATGGCTTTGGTACGAACGACGCCAGCTCGACACGGACGCCTTGAAGGCGGTCATTCAGGACGAACGGATCGCCCTTTACGTCCTATCCTATGGTGGCGTCCCTGCCGGTTTCGCCGAGCTCGACATGCGGCCGGAGAACACGGTGCGGACGCGGGACACGCTATTGGCGTATTTCGGCCTCGTACCGGACTTCATCGGCCGTGGGTTGGGCCGATTCTTCCTGAGTTCGATTATCGATATTGCATGGCAACAGCCGGAGATCGACCGTCTCGTTGTCCGCACGTGCACGCTGGATCATCCAGCGGCCCTGCCGCTCTATCAAAAATGTGGGTTCTCGGCGACGCGCCAGCAGACGACCACGATCCTGGACCCGCGCAAGACCGGCCTCCTGCCGCCGGATGCCGGGCCGGCCAAAACCTAGGAACGCGCCGCGCGGCCTATACGTATTCCGCCTTCTCGCCCGGTGCCGGTGTCCCTTGGAAGGATCCCTTGTTCAGCACGGCATCACGCCCGCCATACTTCTCAATGAGGGCGGCTTGCGACGCCTGCGCAGAGGCATTCACCTTGTCTGGATCCACGCGTTTAACGAGTTCCGCTTTTAGATCCCCCAGAACGCCAGCATAGGCTGGGTCTGCCGCCAGGTTTGTTTCTTCTTCCGGGTCCGCGTCCTCGTCGAACAGTTCCGGCGCGTAGTCCACATAGTGGATATACTTGTACTGGCCCTTGCGGATCATGAAGACCGCTGTGTCCGCCCCGACCGCATGGTACTCGCTAAAGGCGACCCGGTTCGGATCGTCCGGCTCGTTGGCGATCTCGCGCCACGACCGGTTTTCCGGATTGCCCTCGCCGCCAAGTCGGACCGCATCGAGAATTGTGTTCGCACCTTCGGCCAAGGTCACCGGCGTGTTGACCACCTTACCTGCCTGCACGCCCGGCCCCGACAGGATCAGCGGGATACACGCCGACTCCTCATACATGTTCGACTTGCCCCACAATCGCCGCGTGGCGAGGTTCTCGCCATGATCGGCGGTGTAGACGATTAACGTATCGTCGCGAAGCCCGGCCTCTTCCAACGCCGCCAACACCTGCGCAATGTTGGAATCGAGGAAGGAACAGAGCCCGTAGTACGAAGCCATCGCGACCTTGCGGGTTTCCTCGGTAAAGAATTCGTCATGGTTCTGTACCCGCCGGAACGCCTCGATCCAGGGATGGAGCGGATAGTCCGGATCGCCGCCCTTCGGCGTCTCCAGCATGTCGTGCGGATAAAGTTCGTAGAACTCCGGCGGCGCGATCAGCGGAAAATGCGGCGCGACCAGGGAACAGAACAATGCCCACGGTTGTCCCGTGCGTTTCGGCGCCTCGGTCTTCAACCAATCGCAGGTATTTTCCACGATCGACCGGTCGTAGCGGATATAGCCCGAATCGCCCGGCCCGATATCGCGGGCGAGCTTACTTTTCGTCATGCCTGGCGCCAACGGCTGCTTGATGGCGCCGGCTACGCTGCCGACCCCATCGACGACATGCAACGGCACGACCTGTTCATCGAACCCCGTCGGATCGGTCTCGTTGCGGTAGTGCAGTTTGCCGATCGACATGCAGTGAATGCCATGTTTCTGCAGCGTGTGGCCCCACCCCTCGACGCGTCCGTCATAGGGATGGGCGTTATCCCAGTAGCCGATGTCGTGCACCGGGCGGCCCGTCGCGAAACTCGCCCGCGCCGGCACGCAGATCGGCGAGTTGGTGTAGGCGTTCGTAAAGCGTGTGCCGCTCGCGGCCAGGGCATCGATCGTCGGTGTTTTGACGAAACTATGCCCATAGCAACCAGCCGCCTTTTGCTGGTGTTCGTCCGACATGATGAAAAGGATGTTTTGCGCCACAGGTCGTACTCCGCCTTATTCTTGTTGGTTGCTGGGCCAACACCACCGCTTCGAAACGGCAGCGTCCGCACGGCATACTATCGTCAATTCGATTGACCGTGAATTCGTGACTGGACAACTGGGTCCGTCACTCCGGAACCGCAAAATCCGCCGGGTCGAGGAATATCGTCGTCCGCTTGGCGAACCGCGGATATGTCTCGTCGAATGGCTCACGGCGGTGCAAGAGCCGCCCGTTGTCCCACATGATCACATCGCCATTGCGCCACTCATGGACATAGACGAAGTCGTCGCGGATCGCGTTTTCCACCACCGCGTCGAAGAATGCCCGGCCGTCCTCCTCCTCCATCCCTTCGATCGCAAAGGTATGGTTGGGTGAAATGTAGAGCGCGCGCTGGTCCGTTCCCGGCACGTCGAGCGCCATTTCATGGACCACCGGCGGCGTCCGATCATCGACTTCCTGCACCGCGTTCTCATCGAGAAGCGCGTGGAAACTCGCCATCCATTTGTGCCCGTACTTACACCGCGCCCGACTTTCATCGACCTGCTGGCGCAGATTGTCCGGCAAGGCCCGATACGCGAGCACCATGTTGCAAAACGATGTTCGTCCGATGCCCTGCGGCATCTCGGTGCCATGAAAGATGGAGCCGGTCGCGGGCCGTTCCCGATAGATCTGATCGGTATGCCAGGTCAGCTCGTCGCTCCCGAGGCCGCCAACCGCCGAGCCGTCGCTGCGCTTCAATGGGGACACATAGATAACTTCCGACGTCTTCGGGGAATGCGCATCGCTTCGCGCGGTGACTTCAAGTTTGCCGAAGCCCCGGCTGTAAGCAACCAACTCTTCCTCCGTCAGGTTCTGGCGGCGGAACAACAGCAGCGGGTCCCGACGCCATAGCGCGTAGATCGCATCGAAGGTGGCTTGGTCCAGCTGAGCGAGATCGACATCCAGGACTTCCTGCCCGAACTCCGGGTGCAGCGGCCGTGTGCGAAGTGTCATGGGACATGCTCCTCATAACCGTATCCGGCACCTGCAGAAACGGACGTGCCGACGCGACGTTGAATGCAAAGACTATCCTAGGAGTCAGGACCGTGTCAGCCGATTCAGGCTATCCAAATCACGAGAGGTGATTCATCAGGCTCGCACAAAGTGCATCCGCCGCGGCTGGATCGACATCCAAATGGGTTACGATACGGATGCGTCTTTCCCCGAATACGCCGACCAGAACGCCATCCCCTTGCATCGAATCGACGATGCTGTTCGCATCAGGCGCGTCACGCGACAGATCAAATATGACGATGTTGGTTTCCACCGGCATCACCGCCTCGACCCCCTTCGATGCAAAAATTCGTTCAGCAATCGACGTCGCTAACCGATGATCGTCCGCAAGGCGCTCCACGTGGTTGTCGAGCGCATACAGACACATCGCAGCGAGGATTCCGGACTGCCGCATGGCCCCGCCGATTTGCTGTTTGATGCGCCACGCCCGGGCGATGAATTCCGTCGAACCGGCCAGCACCGCGCCGACGGGTGCCCCCAGGCCTTTGGAAAAATCGATCCAGCAAGAATCGAACCCGTCCGCCCACTCTTTTGCCAGAACACCCGATTTGACCGACGCATTCAGGAGCCGCGCGCCATCCATATGAGTGGCGATCCCGGCATCCTTAGCAACGGCGGCGATCTTTCTGATCTTCTCAAGCGGCCAAACGGCGCCGCCGCCCATGTTTGCGGTCTGTTCGACGCAAACCAGCCGGGTCTCCGGCATGTAACGCGAGTTGGGGCGAATGGCACTCAGCACCTGCTCGGGCTCAAATATCCCGTTGATCCCGTCGATCGGATGCATCATGACACCGCTGATCGCGGCCGGACCGCCGGTTTCAAACCCGATGATGTGGCAGGATCGCTCGCAGATAACTTCGTCACCGGGGCGTGTGTGGACGCGGATCGCAATTTCGTTGCACATGGTTCCGGACGGCAGGAATATTGCAGCTTGCTTGCCCAAAAGAGCCGCAACGCGGTCGCACAACGCTAGCGTCGTCGGGTCTTCGTCCTTCTGCTCATCCCCGACAATGGCCTGCAATACCGCTTCACGCATGGCCATCGTCGGCTTGGTCTTCGTATCGGAATAGAAATCATACATATGTGGCGCCCACCATTTCTTGGCACGGATCAATGCCATGCCGGAACTTACCGGACTTTCGTTGCGGCCCAGATGTCACTATACGGCGGGCAGGACCGCGCGACGGCAAAATCCTCCGCATAGACAATCTGCATTTTTGAACGGCTAGAAGCCGACGTTGTCGCCGCCCTTGAGCGCCAACATGCCGCGCGCCTCGTCCGGGGTCGCGACGTCGAGTGACAGTTCCTCGACGATGCGCCGGATCTTCGCGACCTGTTGCGCGTTGCTCTCCGCCATCTGGCCCTTGGCGATATAGAGGCTGTCCTCCAAACCGACACGGACACTTCCGCCCAGCATCGCAGCGTTGGTGCAGAAGGACATCTGGTGCCGCCCCGCCGCCAGGACCGACCAGACATAGTCATCACCGAATAGGCGATCGGCGGTGCGGCGGGCGAATAGCAGGTTATCCAGTTCCGCGCCAATGCCGCCGAGAATACCGAAAATCGACTGCACGAAGAACGGTGGTTTCACCAAGCCACGGTCGACGAAATGCGCCAGGCTATAGAGATGCCCGATGTCATAACATTCGAATTCGAACCGGGTGCCATGCGTCTCGCCCAACTCGCGAAGGATGCGTTCGATATCGCGGAAAGTGTTGCGAAAGATGAAATCATCGGTACCGCGCAAATAGGGCTCTTCCCAATCGTGCTTCCACTCGGAAATCTTATCGGCGGCGGGATAGATGCCGAAGTTCATCGACCCCATGTTCAGCGAGCACATCTCCGGCTTCGCCTTCATCGGCGCGGCGAGCCGTTCTTCCAGCGACATGTTGAGACCGCCGCCGGTCGTAACGTTCACCACGGCGCCGCTCGACTGCTTGATCCGCGGCAAGAAGTCCATGAAGACATCGGGATCAGGCGTCGGCGCGCCGGTCTTGGGATCGCGGGCGTGCAGATGGATGATCGCCGCCCCCGCCTCCGCCGCGTCGATGCTCTGACGCGCGATTTCATCGGGCGTGATCGGTAAGGCGTCGGACATGCTGGGTGTGTGAATCGCCCCAGTGACCGCGCAGCTTATGATGACCTTTTTGGTTCCACCCGCCATGATGCCGCTCCCTTTTCGTTAGCCGTTCAGCAACTCTACCACGCGGTCGGCAATTGGTTTGGAACTGGTCAGTCCCGGCGATTCGATGCCGAACAGGTTCACCAGCCCCGGCACGCCGTGATCCTTGGGACCCTGCACCATGAAGTCCGGTTGCGGCTCTCCGGGGCCGTGAATCTTCGGGCGGATCCCGGAATAATCCGGCGTGAGAGAGTCGTCCGGCAGATCCGGCCAGTAGTGCCGCACCGCTTCGTAGAAGCCATCGCAGCGCGATGGGTCGACGTCGTAGTCGATCTCCTCGATCCACTCGACATCCGGGCCGAAACGCGCCTGCCCGCCGAGATCAACTGTGATATGGACGCCCAACCCGCCGTCCCGCGGCACCGGATAGACAAGCCTGCTGAATGGCGATTTCCCCTGAAGGGAATAATAATTTCCCTTCGCGAAATGTGGCTGCGGAATCTTGTCCGACGGAAACCCAGCGATCTTGCGCGCCAACTGCGGCGCGAACAGGCCCGCGCTGTTGACGACCTCGCGACAGCGGAGGCGCATCGGCTCGGCCCCACCGACGTCGAGCACGATGCCATCATCACCAATCGACGCGCTTTCGACCGGGCTCATGAAAGCAATCATTGCACCGTGGTCTTCCGCATCCCCTTGATAGGCGAGCATCAGTCCGTGGCTGTCGATGATACCGGTCGACGGTGACACCAGCGCCGCAACGCAGTGAAGCTCCGGCTCCATCGCGATCGCCTCGTTGGCGCGCAGGAACTCCAGGTTATCCACGCCGTTGGCCGCCGCATGCGCGCGGATACCCTCGAGCGTTTCGATTTGGCTCTCCTCGGTCGCGACGATGAGCTTTCCGCATTGCTTGTGGGAGATGCCGCGTTCGGCGCAATAGCCGTACAGCCACTTGCGCCCTTCGACACAGACCCGCGCCTTGAGGCTGCCGGCGGGATAGTAAATACCCGCATGGATCACCTCGCTGTTGCGGGCACTGGTGATCGACCCGATCATGTCTTCCGCCTCCAGGACGATGACCTCGCGCCCGGCCATCGCCAGGGCCCGCGCGGCCGCCAATCCGACCACGCCGGCGCCGATGACCACACATTCCACGTCTTCAATTATCGCTGTATTCATGCCTACCCTTAGAAAATCCCGCTGGCCCGCCGTGTCGAAGGGTGCTTGAATATGGTTCCTGCACCGTAACCGCCGACACCGGCGTGATATAAACCGAAAAGTTGGAATTATGAAAGAACACACCAAACTGGCCCATGCCGGCCGCCACCCGTCCGACCATAACGGGGCGGTGAACGTTCCCGTATATCGCGCCTCGACGATCCTGTTCCCGACGATGGAGGAGTTCGCCAACCGCTCCGACCCGTCGGTTAAAATTCGCTATGCACTGCGTGGCACGCCGACGAGTTTCGCACTGGAAGAAGCCCTGACCGCGCTCGAGGGGGGACATAACACGGTGCTGGCACCCTCCGGCCTGCAGGCGATTACGATGGCGCTGATGGCCTTCGTGAAGAGTGGCGATCATGTCCTGGTGACGGATTCCACCTACGCGCCGACGCGGAACTTCTGCAATCAGGTCCTAGCCAACCTGGGTGTCGAGACAGAATACTACGATCCGCTGATCGGGGCCGGTATCAAGGATCTGCTGCGCGACAACACGACCGTGGTCTGGACGGAGTCGCCGGGCAGCCACACCTTCGAGGTGCAGGATATTCCAGCGATTTCGAAGGCGGCGCATGAGGTGGGTGCAGTCGTCATGATCGATAACACCTGGAGCGGCGGCTATTACCTCAAGCCGCTTTCTCTCGGCGCGGATATCTCGGTGCATGCGATTACGAAATATGTCGGCGGCCATTCGGACCTGATGATGGGTGCGATGATCTGCAACGAGAAGACCTATGATCGTCTCAAGACCGTTGCCGGCTTGTTCGGCAATTTCGCATCGCCCGACGACGTTACCCTGGCCTTGCGCGGCTTTCGCACCATCGGCGTTCGGCTGCCACGGCACTTCGAAAGCGCCATGACCGTCGCCAAGTGGCTGCAGAACCGGCCGGAGGTCACGCGGGTCCTCCATCCCGCCCTGCCCGACGACCCCGGTCACGAACTGTGGAAGCGCGACTTCACCGGCGCCAGCGGGCTATTCGGCTTCGTGATCAATACCGAAGACCGCAAGAAGATTTCCGCCATGATGGACGGTTGGAAACTGTACGGCATGGGGTCGAGTTGGGGCGGCTACGAAAGCCTTTTGATCCCCGCCTGGCCAGCCGACAATCGAACGGTTACAGACTGGCAAACCGACGGACAACTCCTGCGAATTCACGTAGGATTGGAAGATCCGGAAGACCTGATTGCTGATTTGGAGGCTGGCTTCGACCGCTTGAATGCGGCCTGACGCCGTAGAGCGACGATGCAGGCGATACTCGACGAAATTAAGTTCGACAAGGACGGGCTGGTGCTGGCGATCGCCCAACAGCATGACACCGGCGAAGTGCTCATGGTCGCCTGGATGAACGCGGACGCCTTGACCGAAACCTTGGCGACCAACCAGGTGTGTTACTGGTCGCGTTCGCGGCAAAAACTTTGGCGCAAAGGCGAAAGCTCGGGCCAAACCCAGGCACTCAAGGAATTGCGGCTGGACTGCGACGGCGACAGCATCCTATTGCTGGTCGATCAATCCGGCGTCGCGTGCCACACGGGCCGCCGGAACTGTTTTTTCCGTGCCGCACGGGACGGAACGCTCGAGACAATCGCCGAGCCGGAGGTCGATCCGAAAGACCTGTACGGCGGTTAGGCCGTAGCCTCGGCGATGCCGCTCCTATCCCCCTTGGAAACCGAAGCATTTTTGCTGAGTCTTCGTGTGGCGGCGGTTGCGACCGTCTGCTCGCTCCCCTTGGGGCTTGCCGCGGCGTGGTTGCTTGCCCGGACCCGATTTCCCGGGAAGTCCATCGTCGATGCGGCAATTCACCTGCCATTGGTGCTGCCGCCGGTGGTTGTCGGCTACCTGCTGCTTGTCCTGATGGGCCGGCGGGGCATCGTCGGCGCGTGGCTCTATGACACCTTCGGCGTCTCGGTCGCGTTCACCTGGAAAGGGGCCGCATTGGCAGCGGCGGTCATGGCATTCCCGCTCATGGTTCGCGCCATGCGCTTGTCGCTGGAAGCCGTGGACAGAGGACTGGAAGCCGCTGCTCGGACGCTCGGCGCCGGACGTGGCCGTGTCTTCCTCACGATAACCCTGCCCTTGATGGCGCCCGGCATTTTGGCGGGCATGGTCCTGGCATTCGCCCGGGCGCTCGGTGAGTTCGGTGCAACGATTACGTTTGTCTCCAACATCCCCGGCGAGACGCGGACACTGCCGCTGGCGCTCTATACGCTGACGCAGACACCGGATGGTGAAGCGGCCGCCGCCCGCCTCGCCCTGCTGACCATTGCCATTGCGGTCGCCGCCTTGATCGCGTCCGAATGGATGGCGCGCCGACTCAAAGCCCGGATCGGCAACCCGGAAGGGTCGCGGCCATGATCGAGGTCGATGTCCAATTCCGCCGAGACACCTTCGCCTTGAATGCTGCTTTCAGCGCGGGGTCCGAGGGTGTCATCGCAATATTCGGCCGGTCGGGTTCCGGCAAAACGACGCTGATCAATCTGTTGGCCGGCCTTGAGCGACCGGGCACGGGGAGGATCGCGATTGACGGCACCGTGCTGTTCGATTCCGACGCCGGCATCGACATTCCGCCTGAGCAACGCCGCGTTGGCTACGTTTTTCAAGACGGCCGACTTTTCCCGCACATGACCGTCCAACGCAATCTCGTCTACGGGCAGCGCGGTGCGCTATCGGACGCCGAGTTCGATGCAATCGTGCGATTGCTCGATCTCACACCGCTCCTCGACCGACGGCCCGGCACCCTCTCCGGCGGTGAGAAGCAGCGCGTTGCCATCGGCCGCGCCCTGCTGGCGCAACCGAAACTCCTGCTCATGGATGAGCCGCTCGCCTCGCTCGACGCCGGCCGGAAGGCGGAAATCCTGACCTATATCGAACGAATGCGGGAAGAAGTGCGCCTGCCCATCGTTTATGTCAGCCATTCCTCGGACGAAATCGTCCGCCTCGCCGACACGCTGGTCTTGTTGTCCGACGGCACGGTTGCCGCGGTCGGACCGCTCGAGGATCTGATGAGCCGTCTCGACCTGCGTCCCCTGACCGGCCGCTACGAGGCCGGCGCGGTCATACCCGCCACCGTCGCCCGCACCCAACCGGAAACACAGCTGACAGAACTCGAGTTTCCCGGCGGCACGCTCCTGGTTCCCGCAACGGACCTTCCAATCGGCCACGAATTGCGCGTTCGCGTCCGGGCCCGCGACGTCTCACTTGCGCTTGCGCCTCCCGATGGGATCAGCACCCTCAACATATTGCGGGGCACCGTAACGGAAATTGGTGACGGCAGCGGCCCATTGGTCGACGTTCTGGTCGACATCGGCTGTCCCATCTGGGCCCGCATTTCACGGTACGCCCTTCAGTCGTTGAACATTCAGGTCGGGAATGAAATTTATGCCCTGATCAAGGCGGTCTCTTTCGACCGCCGGAGTATGGGACATGGCACGGCGAATCGCGCATCAAATGACGCCGGCTGAATTGACCGAATCGCTGCATCAGATTTGCACGCTATGAGGTTTCGATTGCGGCGCATCGACAACTCCATCCGCTAACATCCTATTCAACAGGCAGTTTCAGAAATCGTTACCATTCAGTGCACTTAGCGGACGATGTCCCACCCTGCCCTGACCAGGACGGTATAGCGCCGCCCAACTCTATTGCGCGGAACCAATGCCGGTGCCTAAGCTGAGGAATTCGGTCGATGCATGCTGTGAAAGGCATCTAGTACCGATAAGGGTTGGAGAGGATAGACTTCAAGAATGGGGAGCCGATTGCATAAACCGGTTGTCGCGCCCACAGTTGAAGGGAACGCGGCAGACGGCAACAAACTCCGTACCGTCAGTCAATTAGCAGAAATTTCGGACACCGAACGGGAAGACGGCCGTACCGTTGTGTTGTGCCATGGTGTGTTCGATCTGCTGCACATGGGTCATGTGCGCCATCTGCAACAAGCGAAGAGTCGCGGCGACATACTGATCGTCACAATCACGGCCGATGCGTTCGTCAACAAAGGACCAGGAAAACCGGCATTTTCCGAACACCTCCGGGCGGAAATGTTATCCGCCCTATCCTGTGTCGACTGGGTCGGCGTCAACAACGCGCCTGACGCCACACCGGTATTGGATACGGTGAAACCTGCCGTCTTGTATCCCGTCAGACTTAGTTGGACAGACTTGTTGAATTGAGGAAGAGAGTGTTTTTGGCTCATCGTAGCGACGTAAGGAGCGAAGATGAGACGGAAACACGCAAACAAATCGGGTGGTGTAGAAAAGACTGTCCGTGATA
>JAJFJD010000023.1:0-150000 GCA_021774335.1 Alphaproteobacteria bacterium | reverse complement strand
ACGACCTTGCCATGCGCATAGAGCCACGCAAGGGCGGCGCCGTCGGCCAAGTCCAGCCGGTACTGCTGATAAGACCGCGCCTCGGACAATAACTCCGCGAGCCGGTCAAGCAGCGTATCGCACCCCTCGCCCGAAACAGCGGACAGCGCGACAGTATCTACGTCACGCGCGACACGCGCGGCAACGACATCTTTCTCATCGGGCCGGAGCAGATCAATCTTATTCAAGATTTCCAATCGGCGCTGATCGGGGTCGAGCCCCATTTCGGCGAGCACGCCCAGCACGTCAGCATTCTGGGCATCGGATTCTGGGTGCGAAATATCCCGCACGTGCATAATAACGTCTGCCTCGGCGACCTCTTCGAGCGTTGCCCGGAAGGAGGCTACGAGTTGCGTCGGCAACTGCGAAATGAACCCAACAGTGTCGGACAGGATAATTTGATGCCCCGACGGTAACGTCACCGACCGCATCGTCGGATCCAACGTTGCGAACAGCAAATCTTCCGCGTAGGCGGTCCCACCGGACAAACGGTTAAACAATGTCGATTTGCCGGCGTTCGTATAGCCGACCAGCGCCACCACCGGATACGGCACTTTCTTTCGCGCCTTGCGGTGCAGTCCCCGCGTCCGCTTGACGCTTTCCAATTCCTTCTTGAGCCGGGCGATGCGCTGATCGATCAACCGACGGTCAATTTCAAGCTGGCTTTCGCCGGGGCCACCGAGGAAACCGTGCCCTCCGCGCTGGCGTTCCAAATGGGTCCAGCTTCGCACCAGGCGCGACCGCTGGTAGGTCAGCGCCGCCAGCTCGACCTGCAGACTGCCTTCGTGCGTCTGCGCGCGCGCACCAAAAATCTCGAGGATCAGGCCCGTCCGGTCGATGACCTTGGCTGAAAGTTGTTGCTCCAGGTTGCGCTGCTGCACCGGCGTAAGGGCCGTATCGACGATAACAATGTCTACTTCCAGCGCTTCGATCAGATCTTTGAATCGCTCGATAACGCCGCGTCCCATGAAGGACGACGGAATGACCCGCGCCAGCTTCACCGTTTCGCTATGAGCTACTTCCAGGTTGATAGCCGCGGTCAGGCCGACAGCTTCGGCAAGTTGGGAGTCAGCGCCCCGGCGGCGCGATGGCGCACCCCCGCCCGTCCGGCGAACATCGGGACAAATGACGAGCGCGCGCCCTATCGAGCGCGCGTCCCCATGCGCATCACCATTGAGATTTTTCGAGTTATCCTCGGTCAGCTGAACCGTCACCGTCCTCGGGTTTCGAGTCGAACAGCTGCACCGGCTGTGCCGGCATCACTGTCGAAATGGCATGCTTATAGACCAACTGCGAATGCGCGTCGCGACGCAGCAAGACGCAGAAGTTGTCGAACCAGGTAATGATTCCCTGTAATTTTACGCCGTTAACTAAAAATATCGTAACCGGCATCTTGGCCTTGCGGACGTGATTGAGGAACACGTCCTGCAAATTCTGGCCTTTCTCCGAAGACATGGATTAAGTCCCTTTGTTGTCATTGGGGCCTTATACGAACCCGGCAACTAGTAGTGCGTCGCAATCATATGGCCCTTACGGAAGAAACTGCAATAACTGTTCGGACTGCGGTAGGCACTTTACAACGTGATGACGTGACTCGCTAGCTCTATGCACGATCGAAAATGAACCCTCGGTTGAATGTCTTTGAACTCGTCCTCAACGGGCTGATCGTGCCGCAGCAATACAGGAATGCAGTTCGTGCGATGCGCGATCTCCATATCGACGTCCGCGTCGCCGACAAACCACACATCCGGCCCGACGGTTACATCGCTTCCTGCGAGCGCCATGTGGACCGGGTCTTCCGCCGGTTTGTCGCGGGCCGCGTCGCCAGCGCCAACGAGATTGTGGAAATATCGGTCCCAATCGAGATGTGCGGCCTCTTCCCTGAGATACCGTCCGGTCTTGTTGCTCACCACGGCAAGGCAGAGCCCCGCATCATGGAACATATGCAGCATCTCGGACGCACCGGAAGTTGGTGCTAACCGCTCCAAATGCAGTCTCTCAAAGGCGTCGTAAAATATCTCGCCGGCCCGCTCCCAGTCGTCCCCGAACAGTTTGGGAAACGACTCGCGCATCGAATAGCGCACGCGATCGCGCGTTTCCCCAAGCGTCCAGGGCACGTGCCCCATTGCGGTAAAGGTCACCTCCAACGCCGCGTGGATCGTGCCCCAGCTATCGACCAACGTGTTGTCCCAATCAAAGACAACGGCTTTCGGTCTTGGGATCGGCGGGTGTGGCGCTGGCATATCGGACTCAGGCGGACGCCGCGTCGTGGTCATCCTCCGGTGCCGCATCGCCTGTGCAATAGGCCATGTAGCTTTCGAGAATTCGGGTGCTGATGGTTCCCGGATGGCCATTGCCGATGATCGCGTCGTCGATCTGAACGACCGGCGTCGCAAAGGACGTGGCGCTCGACGTGAACGCCTCGCGGGCATTCTGGGCCTCCTCGACTGTGAACGCCCGTTCCTCGAATTCGATCCCCTCTTCCTTCGCGATCCGAAGAATCGTCATCCGGGTGATGCCGTTGAGGATGTCATGGGTTGCCGCTCGGGTCACCAGCTTGCCATCCTTGGTGATGATCCAGGCATTGCTCGACGTGCCTTCGGTCACATGGCCGTCGGCATCCACCTGCCATCCTTCATAGGCGCCGGCACGGGCCGCTGTGGTCTTGCCAATACAGTTCGGCAGGAGGGATATCGTCTTGATGTCGCAACGCTGCCAGCGGATATCCGGCACCGTTACGACCTTCACGCCGTCGGAGAATTTGGAATGCCCCGCAAAATTGGCCTTGCGCGTGGTCATGACGACGCTCGGCGTGCAGGGCGGATCGGGAAACTTGTGGTCGCGCGGCGACACGCCCCGGGTGATCTGCATGTAGAGCAAGCCGTTCTCGACGCTGTTGCGGCGCACCAATTCGCGCATCACCATCCGCAGGACATTGCGGGTCATCGGCATCGGGATCTCGATTTCAGACAATGAGCGTTCCAACCGGTCGAGATGCGGCCCTTCGTCGACCATGCGCCGGTTGACGATGGTCACCACCTCATAGATACCGTCAGAAAACTGATATCCGCGATCTTCGATATGGACAGCGGCCGCGCCATGCTGGACGTACCGGCCGTTTACGTATGCGAGTCTAGGCATCTCAGCCCCTTCCCGATTGTCGACGTGATGCGGGGCGGCAGGCCCCATCCGTGCTTTGGCTTTAGAAGAATTCGAGCCGCACGGCAAAGAGTTTTTCGACCTTTCGGACCGATCCGGCGGTCGCCAGCAGGATGACCCGGTCCTGCGCCCGAACATCCGTATCGCCGCGCGGGATGATCACCACGCCGTCGCGCACAATGGCCCCGACGATCACACCCGACGGCAGTTTTCCGTCGCGGATCTTCGACCCGACGAGCGGTGACGTTTCAAGCGCCTCGGCTTCGATGATTTCACCGAAACCGTCGCGCAGGGAATGGACGGCCCGAATTCGGCCGCGTCGGACATGCTGGAGGATCGTCGATACGGTTATCGCCCGCGGATTGACGAGAACGTCGATGCCGAGCGTCGTGACCAGCGAGGAATAGGTTGTCTTGTTCGCCAGCGCGATCGTGCGCTCGACGCCGTAACGCTTTGCCAACAACGATCCGAGGATGTTGGTTTCATCATCATCAGTCACCGCGACCACCGTGTCGGCGGACCGGATGTTGATTTCCTCCAGAATATCAGAGTCCAACCCGTCGCCGTTCGTGACCATCGTATCCGGCAACAATGCGGCAACCTTACGCGCGCGCAGCTGGTCCAGTTCGATGATGCGGGCGGACATGTCGGGATTGGCCTCGATCAGCTTCGCGAGGTTAAACCCGATATTGCCGCCACCGAGAATCACCAGGCGGTGCGCTTCCTGTTCCTCATAGCCAAACGCAGCGAGCGCGCGCGGCACATGCGCCGTATCGGCGGCGAAATACACTTCGTCGCCCGGCAGCATTTGATCGGTCGATTTCGGCACATAGGCGTTGTCATCATGCACGATACCGACGATGACGATATGCAGATCGGGGAACAGTTCCGTCAATTGCCGCAGCGGCGTGTGCACGATCGGGCAATTCTCGGTGCAGCGCACCCCAATCACCCGGACCTTGTCATCGGCCAGCGGAATCATATCGAACGCGCCTGGCACCGCAAGCCGCCGGGAAATTGCCTGCGCCACTTCGATTTCCGGCGAGATAATGACGTCGATCGGCATGTGGTCACGGCTGAACAGGTCGGCCCACATGGGTTCGAGGAAACTCTGCTGGCGGATGCGTGCAATCTTTGTCGGCACGTTGAACAGCGAGTGTGCGACCTGACACGCCACCATGTTGACCTCGTCGGCAAACGTCACCGCGATGATCATGTCGGCATCCGCGGCTCCGGCATTCTCCTGCACGTCCGGCTGTGATGCGTTCCCGACGAAGGCCTGCACATCCAATGTCTCGTTCACCCGGCCGATCAGTTCATACGACTGATCGATGACGGTCACGTCATTCTGTTCACTGGCGAGATAGGATGCGATGTGATATCCGACCTGGCCGGCCCCGCAAATGATGACCTTCATCGGCGATATCCCGGACGATTATCAGGCACTGGTCTTCTGCGCCCGTTCGGAGTTATGCACGCCCAGCCCCTTCAACTTGCGATGCAGGGCGGCGCGGTCCATGCCGACGAATCCTGCAGTCCGGCTGATATTGCCGCCGAACCGGGCCAGATGGAACGTCAGATACTGCCGCTCGAAATCCTCGCGGGCTTCCCGCAGCGGCTGCTTCATTATCCCCAGCGACGCGTCCGACCGCAGGAATTCCGGAGAGCCGCCACCGATTGCCTCGGCAACCGCATCGGCGCCGATCGGCGCATCCACATCGCCCACGCTCGGCAATAGCAAACGCTCGATCACGTTCACAAGCTCCCAGACGTTACCGGGCCATTCGTAGGCCTGCAGTGCGATCAGCGATTCCTCGGACAACGCCCGCGGCGGACGTCCCTTCGATGACACGGCCCGTGCCATCAGTTCCGTCGATAATTCCGGGATGTCGGCGCGCCGGACACCCAAGGGCGGCACTGTCAGCGGCACGACGTTGAGGCGATAATACAGATCCTCGCGAAACAGCCCCGCTTCGATTTCACGCGTCAGATCCCGGTTTGTAGTGGCGATCACCCGCACATCGACTTCAACCCAACCCGCACCGCCGATCCGGTTAAACCGGGGTTTGTGCAACACGCGCACGATCTTGGCCTGCGTTTCGAGCGGCATGTCGGCGACTTCGTCGAGCAACAGTGTTCCGCCATGCGCCTGCTCCAGCACACCAACGGACCGCGCCGACTTGTCCGTCGCCTCAACACCGAACAATGCCGTCTCGAGCCGGTCCGGCTCCAAGCCGGCACAGTTCAGAACGACAAACGATCCTGATGCACGTGCCGAATGATCATGCAGCAGTTGAGCGACCACGCTCTTGCCCGACCCCGGCGATCCAGTGATCAGCACCCGGCTGTCGGTCGGCGCCACCTTTTCCAAGGCCTGCCGCAATTGTGCGATTGCCGGCGAATTCCCGGTCAGATCACTCAGCCGGTCGCCGACCTGCTTTTGCAATGCCAAATTCTCGCGGCGCAAGCGGTTGTCTTCGACCGCCCGC
Source organism: Alphaproteobacteria bacterium (assembly GCA_021774335.1). Taxonomy (GTDB): domain Bacteria; phylum Pseudomonadota; class Alphaproteobacteria; order UBA8366; family UBA8366; genus JAJFJD01. The sequence continues at coordinate 144,313 of JAJFJD010000023.1, read as the reverse complement.
GAGATCGTGTGTAGCAGAACCTCAGACTTGAACGGCTTGGTGAGGAAGTCGTATGCGCCCATCTTCGTAGCGCGCACCGCCATGTCGAATGTGGCGTGCCCGCTGATCATCAGCACTTGCTGATCAGGATTGTCGCGACGAATGATCTCGAGCATTTGTAGACCGTCGTATTGGCTGTTCTGCAGCCACACGTCGAGAATGATCAAGCTCGGCTGCCGAGCTTCGATCGCGGAGAATGCCTCGCTACTGCTGCCGGCTTCACGCGTCTCGTAGCCTTCATCCTCGAGGATGCCGGCGATCAACTTACAGATATCGGCTTCGTCATCGACAATAAGAATGTCGTTGGCCATATGGCCTTACCTCCCTGGGGCCATGGCCGTGCCATGCCCCTGCGTTTCCAGCGACTCCTGCACCTGCTCAGCTGTTGCGGGCGCCCCTTTGAATTCCAAGCGGACACTTGCTCCGCCGACGGGCGCATCCTTCAAAAGCAACTGGCCACCATGGTCTTCCATTATTTTCTTAACAATGGCAAGGCCAAGACCTGTCCCTTTCCGCCTTGTGGTGAAATAGGGTTCGGTCAATCGTTCCCGCGCGGACTCTGGTAACCCCTTACCGTCGTCCTGAACTTCAATGAAGGTGCGGCCATCCGCGACACCGAGCCGAACGTCGATGTGCCCCTTGGCCGTGCCGTCGCCTTGACGCGCCTCGATCGCTTCCGCGCCGTTCAACAACAGATTGGTCAAGGCCTGGCTTATCTGCCGGCCGTCACAATGGTAATAGACCGCGTCATCCGGAAGGTCGGTCGAAAACGTGATTTCAGGATACGCGTTGCGCTGCAGGAACACCGCCTGACGGCAAAGGTCGGAAAGGTTCTCCAGGCGCATGACCGGTTCGGGAACGCGAGCAAAACTGGAAAACTCGTCGACCATCCGGCCGATATCGCCGACATGACGCACGATCGTTTCGGTACACGTTACGAAAGTTTCGCGATCGCTGGTGATTTCCTCCAGATACTTGCGCTGCAGCCGTTCGGCTGACAATTGAATTGGCGTCAGCGGGTTGCGTATTTCATGCGCGATGCGGCGTGCGACATCGGCCCAGGCAGCCTTGCGCTGCGCGGCGACAAGGTCCGACACGTCGTCGAACGTCACGACGAAGCCCTTGAGTTCGTCGTTTTCACGCTCAATGGTGATCCGCGCCAGCAGCGTCCGGTTCTCCTTCGACCGCTGCAGCTGAATTTCTGATTCTATGGGGCGACTACCGCGTTGCTGCTGCGCCTGCCGCAGTAGGTCTGCCATTTCCGGTACTGCCTCGCCGAGCTCCCGGCCCACCATCCGGTCCGCGGTTACACCCAACAGCTCCGTCGCGGACAAATTGGGCAGATTGATACGCCCGCGCTCGTCGAGCCCGATGACGCCGGCGGAGACGCCCTCAAGAACGGCTTCCGTGAAACGGCGGCGTTGATCGAGTTGGCGGTTCGCCTCAAGCAATTCCTGCCGGTTTTGTTCAAGATCGTTGGTCATCCGGTTGAACGCGCGGCTCAGCGAGCCAATTTCATCCGGAGCGTTGGCTTCGGGCACACGCGCGGACAAATCGCCGGCCCGCACGCGTTCGGTCGCAGAGATCAGAGCGCTCAATGGACGCGATAATTGCGACGCCATTATCAATCCGACCCACGATGCCGCCAAGGTCATCACGAGCGCTATGCCGGCAAAGACCAACGCGAAACTGATCTGCATTCCGGCGCGCTGGAACTCCAACCGCTCAAACCGCTCAACTGCGCCGCGCGTCCGCGTCGTGTGGGAGGAAACTTTAGGATCGATGACCCGACCGACATATAGGAACATGTCGAGGAAACCTTCGAGACGGACCAAGGCCCGCACGCGGTCGTCGTCCAAGCCGGTCACGATCGCGACCTCGCCTTTCCGCGCCCGTTCCATCGCCGACGGTGGGATCGGATCGATTTCGAGCATATAGGCGAACCCCGATCGCCCACGCACCGCACCGTTTCCATCGAACACGACCGCTTCAGACAGTTCGCGGATACGCGATTGGAAATCCACGATGCGGTTGAACAGCGCCGGATTATTCTCGAGCGACACGGCGTCGCGACTGAGATCCTTGGCCATCGCCAGCGCTTCGGCGCGAATGGTTTGCTTGTGCTCGTGCAGATAGGCCTCGGCCACGGCGACCGACTCGTTCAATGCCGTGCGCACCTGCCCGCTAAGCCATGACTGAAGACCGAAATTGAAGAACATGATCGACGCAACGGCGACGATGATCGCCGGCACGACCGAAACAAATCCGAACAGCAGGACCAGGCGCACATGCAGCCGCGACCCTGCCGACCCGCGCCGCCGCTCGACCCATAGCGCAACCACGCGCCACGCGATAACGACAGCCAGCAGCAACAGGACAATGAGATCCGCGTACAACCACAACAAGACCTCGTCGGGACCTGCGCCGAACGGCGGAAGCCCGCGAATTGCGGCATAGGTTCCTGAAATGGCAATCACAGCAGCGACCGCGAGCGATACCGCCAGGGTTCGCCCGAGGTGAATGCCTTGCGCCCAGGCCAATATGCGATCCATAAGACGAGGCGTAGATGAGCCTGGCTGTTCGGTTGCGCTCATGCGAAGGCTCGGACCGTGTCGTGAAAGTGAGCGTCAGCTGCCGCGGATCCCCGCGAAAATCCCGAAACCGCCGGGCGTTAAATAGCCACCGGCGGCCTACGAGCGCGGCTATTGGGACCCTCGGACGACCTTTATGTCAAGTTCGCGAATCTTCTTGCGCAAGGTGTTGCGGTTTAATCCCAAAAGTTGGGCCGTTTTTACCTGATTCCCACGGGTCGCGGACAGGCTGAGCTGAATGAGCGGGCGCTCCATTTCGTGCAGGACCCGATCGTAGAGACCGGATGCCGGCAACGCGCCCTCGTGGGCATCGAAATACGATTTCAAATGCCGTTCGATGGCCTCTGACAGGCTCTCATCCTCGTTCGATCCGTCGCGATCCGAACCGACCGGGATATCGGCCAGTTCCGCTTCGACAACATCCACCGTGATGGTTTCCTGGGAATACAGAGCCGCAAACCGGCGCACGACATTCTCCAGTTCGCGCACGTTGCCCGACCAGCGATGCCGTTTCAGGCGTTCCATCGCATCGCCGTCGATCGTTTTCGTCGGCAGCCCTTCAGCCGTCGCGTTGCCAAGAAAATGCCGCACCAGATCGGGAACGTCGTCGGCGCGTTCACGCAACGGCGGCAGACGCAATGGCACCACATTAAGACGGTAATACAAATCTTCCCGGAAAAGTCCCTGCGACACCAGATTCGTCAGGTCCCGATGGGTGGCCGCCACGATCCGGACATTGGCGCGAATGGGTGTGCGCCCGCCAACCGTCGTGAATTCGCCTTCTTGCAGAACCCGCAATAGCCGCGTCTGCGCCTCAAGCGGCATATCGCCGATCTCGTCGAGAAACAGGGTGCCGCCTTCGGCCTGCTCGAACCGGCCGGCATACCGAGTGTTCGCACCGGTAAAGGCGCCCTTCTCGTGCCCGAACAATTCGCTCTCGATCAGCTCACGTGGAATTGCCGCCATGTTCACCGCGATGAAGGATCCGTTCCGCCGCTTGCCGTAGTCATGCAGGGCGCGCGCGACGAGTTCCTTGCCGGTACCGGATTCGCCGTTGATCAAAACCGTCAGGTCGGTCGACATCAGCCGCGCCAAGACCCGGTATATCTCCTGCATTGCGGGGGATCGACCGATCAGCGGCAGATTTTCCTGCAAATCGTTGGCGTCAGGCACCGCACTCGGATTCGATGTGGATTCGGACAGGGCGCGCTTCACGACGTTGACCAATTCATTCAGGTCGAACGGCTTGGGGAGATATTCGAACGCCCCGCGTTCAGCCGCCTTGACGGCGGTCAGCAGCGTATTTTGCGCACTCATGGCAATGACGCGCATGTCCGGCCGACGCTTGCGAATCTGCGGGATAAGGTCCAGTCCGTTGCCGTCCGGCATGATCACATCGGTAATCACGAGATCGCCTTCGCCTTCATTGACCCAACGCCAGAGGGTCGCGGCATCTCCGGTGGACCGAACGTGATGCCCGGCACGTCCGAGCGCCTGCGTCACGACGGTGCGAATAGCGTGATCGTCGTCCGCGACCAATATGACCGACTCACTCATCACGATACTCCGAAGATTTCATGACCGGCAGCATCACGCGGAACAATGTCCGTCGCCGCCGGCTTTCGACATCGATCACCCCGCCATGTTCGCCGACCAGTTTCGCCACAAGAGCGAGGCCGAGACCGGATCCGCCGGGCTTGGTCGAAATGAAGGGGTCGAATATCTGCCGCCGCAGATCTTCGGGAATGCCCGGGCCGTTGTCTTGAATGCCAACGACCAGCGGCAGGTCGACCCGGCTTTCGCTTCCAGGCACCGCAAGCCGGATTCCTTGCTGGAAAGCCGTGCTGACGACGACTTCGCCATTCTCTTTTGGAGCGGCTTCCACGGCGTTCTTTACGAGGTTTAGGAATATTTGGATCAGTTGGTCCCGGTCGCCGAATACCGGCGGCAGCGACGGGTCGTAGCGTTCCTCGATCACGACGTTGCGCGCGAAGCCGGTCCGGGCCAGCCGGATCACGTGTTCGAGCACTTCGTGTATGTTGACCGCGCTGCGTTCGATCGGAGGGCGGTCGGAAAACACCTCGAACCGGTCGACCAGCTTGCAGATGCGATCGACCTCGTCGACGATAAGCTGCGTCAATTCCCGGTTCTGCCCACCGCCATCGCCTTCCAGCAACTGGGCCGCGCCGCGAACACCGGAAAGTGGATTCTTGATTTCATGCGCAAGCACCGCCGCCATCGCGGTCACCGACCGCGCAGCGTCGCGGTGGATCATCGATTGATCGATCCGTCCGGCCATCGATCGTTCGTGCAGGGTGATCAGGACACCACCCTCTTCCTCGCCGAATGGCGTCGCGTCGATGGCAACCGTGTGCGTTCCGATCCGCGGCGTCGACAAGCGAATGCCGGTTTCGGACATGCTGTAGCCACGCCGCCGGATCTTGTGAACCAGCGCCAGCATCGGGCTGTCCTGCGGAATGATGTCCTGCAGGTTCATGCCCGACAGCGTGGCGGCGCTGCCCTGAAAGAACTGCTCGGCCGCGGGGTTGACGAAGGTGACGTTATCCGATCCGTCGACGGCAACGACCGGAACCGGCAAAGCCATGACGACCGAGCCACTGTTCGGCGCGTCCGGCACGCGTTTCGGGATGGGAGTGACCGACGACGTCATGGTCACGCCGCCATCCGCTCGGCCGCTGCGTCGTAAAAGGCACCGATCGACGCTTCGACGCCGGCCGGGTCGTCGATCCGACTGACCGAAGCCCGGAATTCAGCGGATCCGGACAATCCTTTGGAATACCAGCAGATATGCTTCCGGGCGATCCGGCTACCTTGATGCTTGCCGTAATGCCGAAGCATGTCGTCGTAATGCTCCAGTACGATCTCACGTTGTTCCGAAACCGTCGGTTCGGCGGGCATCGGCCGACCATCGAGCACCGCGTCGACTTGGCCAATCAGCCAAGGCTTTCCCTGCGCGCCACGCCCGATCATGACACCGTCGGCGCCGGACGCCTGCAAGCACGCGGCGGCGGACGTTGCGTCGGTAATGTCGCCATTTGCCACTACGGGAACGGTCACCGCGTCTTTAACCGAGCGGATAAAGGCCCAATCAGCCGATCCTTTATAAAACTGGCACCGCGTGCGTCCGTGCACCGTAATCATCTGGATGCCGCAGTCTTCAGCGATTTTCGCTATACGGGGTGCGTTGCGGGAGGCATCGTCCCATCCGGTGCGCATCTTCATGGTCACCGGAACATCCACGGCCGCCACCGTCGCCTCCATGATCCGCCCCGCAAGTGCCTCGTCCCGCAGAATTCCCGAGCCGCACAGCTTGTTGACCACACGTTTTGCCGGACAGCCGAAATTGATGTCGATGACCGCGGCGCCGCGGTCGACGTTGAGCCGCGCCGCCTCGGCCATAGTTTCGGGATCCGCGCCGGCGAGCTGCACTGCCATCGGAAACTCCTCGGCGCAATCCGTTGACATCTTTCGCATTTCACCCCGCACCTCGCGAATCATCGCATCGCTGGCGATCATCTCTGACACGACCAAACGCGCACCCAAACGGCGCGCAAGCCGCCGGAACGGTGCGTCGGTAACGCCGGACATAGGAGCCAAGATCGCCCGTGTGTGGGTCTCGAGGGGGCCGATATTTATGCTCAAAATTTAATCAATTCATATTTATGATCAATGAATGAGCATAATAGCTCGTTTCTCCGCTGTCGCAATGATTTTCGCCCGGCCGCCTCCCGCTTAAGGGACGTGGCACGATGCCGCATACCGGCTCAAGAAAATCAAGCGATGAGGATATCGGTGACGAATTTGACGCCGGGATACCCCAACGTGATCAGCAAATACCCGACCAGCACGACCCTTGCCGCCTGACGGCCACGTAGGCCAATTCGATAATGGGCAATCAACAAGGCGCCGATCACCACGAATGCAAGGAAGCTGAAAAGTGTTTTATGATCAAAGGTTAAGACGGCGCCATCGAGCAGATACTGGACCGCCATACCGCTGATTATGCCAAGCCCCAGGACGACCTCCGATGCCAGCAACAGTCGCAATTCCAACCGCTCGGAATCGGCGGCAGACGGCAATTTATCCAGGATCGGGAACCGTTTCTTACGCCGCAGCGCGCCCTCGTGAATGACGACCGCGGCGCTGGCAATCGCCGCCAATGTCAACAAAACATAGGTGAGAACGGACGTTGCGATATGCAGTACGATCCACGCCGGCGGCTGGCCTTGTAGAATATGCGGCGACGTACCGCCCCAAATTGCTGCACTCAACGACAAGATCAATAAATAAGGCATCAGCAGGCAGGACAACCGGTGCATATCGTCGGTCGCCGCCGCCAACAGCAGGAAGACCGCCATGCACCCTGAAATTGTCATCCAGAGGGCGGCGACAAAACCGGTTTCCCACCCTGCCTGGACAAGGTTGATGCACATGATCAGCGGCCCGGCAGCCGCCAAAAGGAATAGAATCCAAAACAAGGCATTCTTTTCAGGCCGGCCCCACAGGACCCAGAGCGTCGCCGGCGCCAGGGTCAGTGCAGCCAAGAGATTGTGAACCAGGGGATCATCCATCGGAAGGACCCTAACATGCTTTGCCGCCGTATCATCGCCGACCTTGGCAACGCCGACCTTTGCCGCCAATATGCCCGCGATTTCGACGCCATCAAGTTAAATTCGAGGTTTCGCGCATGACAGGCACTGTCGCCCTTGTCCTCGCCGGCGGAAGAGGCACCCGGGCCGGCGGCGGCGTGCCAAAACAATATCGCGACATCGGCGGCATACCGATGCTGCGGCGCACCCTCGCGGCCTTTGCAGAACACCCCGACATCGACGCCGTGCGAGCGGTTATCCATCCTGACGACACCGGCTTGTACCAGGATTTGACGCATGGTCTTGACTTGTTAGAGCCTGTAATTGGTTCAGATTCACGTCAAGGTTCGTCTTATAATGGATTAATAAGCATAGATAATTTAAGTCCCGACTCTGTGCTAATTCAAGACGCCGCCCGCCCCTTCACGGATCGTGCGACGGTCCGCCGGATCATTGACTCGCTGGCAACGAGCCCGGCAGCGATCGCCGCCGTGCCGGTCATCGACACGATCAAACGTGGCGATGCACAGGATCGCGTTTCAGGCACCGTGGAGCGCGCTGGGCTGTGGCGGGCGCAAACACCCCAGGGGTTTCGCTTCAAGGCCATCCTGGACGCCCACGAGGCCGTTAAGGACCAAGAGCTGACCGACGATGCCGGCGTCGCCGAGGCGATGGGCATGTCGGTGCAGCTCGTGATGGGACACGAAAACAACATCAAGATCACGACCGAGGAAGACTTTATGCGTGCGGAAACGATCCTCCGGGAAACAAGCCCTGGCCCTGCGGCGGCAGAAACCCGGCTCGGCACGGGATTCGACGTCCATCGCTTCGAGCCCGGCGACCATGTCACCATCTGCGGCGTCGATATCCCGCATTCGGCGCGCCTCAAAGGGCATTCGGACGCCGATGTCGGGCTGCATGCCATCACCGACGCAATCTTCGGCGCGCTGGCGGAAGGCGATATCGGCGACCACTTCCCGCCGAGCGACCCGCAATGGAAATCGGTCGATTCCGCCATTTTCCTCGCCAAAGCCGCCGAACGGGTGCGCGTACGGCAGGGCGTCATCACGAGCCTGGATGTCACGATCATCTGCGAATTGCCGAAAATCGGCCCGCATCGCGACGCCATGCGCACGCGGATCGCCGAAATCTGCGACATCGATCCGGGGCGGGTCAGCGTCAAGGCGACGACCACGGAAGGTCTGGGCTTTACCGGCCGAGCAGAGGGCATCGCAGCGCAAGCGGCGGCGGCCATCCAATTGTAATTCCATGGCAAATTCGAAAATCTCACCGTTTCATCCTGCTTCATTAGCGGCAACCACCTGCGGTATCGGGTATTTGCCCATCGCACCCGGCACCTGGGCCTCCGCCGCCGCGCTGGTCCCAGCCTGGTTCATCGCGGACCGGTTCGGCCCGCTGGCCCTGATTCCGGCGGCGTTGGCGGCATTGGCCGTGGGGCTCTGGGCCACCGCCCACATTCAGCGAACCACCGGCGAGAAGGATCCGGGCCGGATTGTCATCGACGAGGTGGCGGGACAATGGATCGCGCTCATCCCGGTATGGCCGCTCGACCTGTGGCTCTATGCCGCCGGCTTCTTCGCATTCCGCCTTTTCGATATCCTGAAACCGTGGCCGGCGAGTTGGTGCGACCAAAGCCTGCCGGGCGCGCCAGGCGTCATGCTCGACGACATCGTCGCCGGCATCTACGCCGCCCTGGTGGTATTCGGACTAACATTCGTCATTTAACGGGACGATTATATGTTGTTTTCCAAACCTATGCAGAGCGATGCTGAGAAATTACTTGAAATTTGCGAAGGCAAAGGGCTGAAGATCGCAACCGTGGAATCCTGCACCGGCGGCCTGCTCGCCGGCCTCTTAACCGCGGTTCCCGGCTCGTCCGCCGTCGTCGAACGCGGTTACGTGACCTATTCAAATGAAGCCAAGGCCGAGGAAGTCGGCGTCGACCCCGCCCTCATCGAAGCGCACGGCGCCGTCAGCCAGCAGGTCGCTGAAGCGATGGCCAAAGGCGCATTGGACCATGCGCCCGTTGACCTGACCGCCAGCATCACCGGCGTCGCCGGTCCGGGCGGGGGAACGGCCGCAAAACCGGTCGGACTGGTCTATATCGGCGCGGCGCTGCGCGGGGACGGCGTCGAGGTCCGGGAGAACCGGTTCGACGGCGATCGCGGCGCTATCCGCGAGGAATCCGTTCGTGTCGCCCTGGATATGCTGCTCACGCTTGCCGAGCGGCATTAACCAACGCCAGCAATTCCGCCATCGGATGCCCTTCTCGCTCGGCATAGGGGCGCAAATGCCCTTCCCAATCGTCAAAGACGTCGAAGAATGCAGATGGATGACGCAGCTCTCGCCAGGGCAAGGCGCGGAGCCGGCGAACGACCTCGGGCAAATCCCCCGCGGTCGTGTCATCGAGCACTTGGTCCAAATAGAACAAAGTGTTGGCATGAAAGCTAAAGGCCCATAGCAGGATCGCCGCAACTTCGGCGGCCCGCCCGCTGTTGGCGACACTGAATTGTACCTGATCCAGCAGGACCGCGCGGTTATGCCCCTCAATCAAAAGACAGATTCGCGCCGCCCCCTCGCCGTCGTCATCCCCGTCGCGGCGGGAATAGAACAGCACTTTTTCCACCGGGGTCAAGGATTCCGGGCCCAACAGCTCCAGCACCCGCTGACTGGCGAACAGGGTCTCATAGGCGGTGGGACGAGCGATCCGGCGAAGCGTGACGGTTTCGCGCTCGGGGTCGTCCTCGAACTCGACGCCCGCGCCGGCCAATGCCGTCTCGATTCGCTCGAGCGTGCTACTGCGCGGGTCGCCGACACCGCGCTCGATGTTGTTCAACGTCGCCAGCGAGACGCCGGCGGCGCGCGCCAAATCGGATTGCTTCACCCCGATAAGCGCCCGCGCTGCCCGAATTTGCGACGGACTCATACCGTCTTCGCCTCCCCACCATTCCTGAGACAAAATTCACAAAACCATCTCAGGGTCGAGACAACTATATATGATACCTAATATACTAGGGATAACTACGTCTGTCAGCGTGTCGTTCGCCTAGATATTGTAGCGACCGGGACTACACGCACCAGTTGTTGATGGGCCGGTGGCGTGGCCTCCTTACCGTTACGTTATCGGAATGAACAGTCTGCGGATGAAGTAGCCACTGTGCGATGATCGAACAGCCAAGAAATCCGCGACTCGGCACGACTCGGGCCATCCGTGCATTTACGCACAGTGTGACGATAGGAATGAATTGATGGCAGCAGTGTGGGGCGGTTAGGACGGCGCGGTGTCGTGTAGCGCGGCGGCACGATCCTCAAATGCTTGCACCATGCGACGGACCGCATCGTCGAACAGCGGCCCGATCAGCATATCCAGCAGGCGGGACTTGAATTCAAAATCCACATAGAAATCCAGCAGGCAGCCCGCCTCTCCGCGATCTTCGAATTTCCAATGATTTTCGAGGAACTTGAACGGCCCGTCCTCATAGGTCACGTCGATCCGGAGATTCGGGCGGTCGAGCGCGACTTGGCTGATAAATCGCTCTCGTATCCCTTTAAAGCCGATGGCCAATTCCGCGCGAAGGTCGGTCTCGCTGCGGCTGAGGATGCGGGAAGCAACGCACCAAGGCAGGAAATCGGGGTAGCGTCCGACATCGGCCACCAGGTCGAAGAGTCGTTCCGGCGGATACGGAAGTGCGCGTTGTTCGGAATGGTTCGGCACGGACCGTTGTCAGCTAACCGGTAACGACGGCCGTCTGAACGGCGCGGGCCTCGCGAAGACGGCGGAAATCGTCGCCCGCGTGATAGGACGATCGGGTCAGCGGCGACGACGCCACCATCAGGAACCCCTTGCCCCGGGCAAGGGTCGAAAAACTGTCGAACTCGTCCGGTTCCACGAACCGGTCAATCGCGGCGTGTTTGGGCGTCGGCTGGAGATACTGGCCGATCGTGATGAAATCGACGTCAGCGGCGCGCAGATCGTCCATGACCTGCGCAACCTCTTGTTTTTCCTCTCCTAACCCGACCATGAGCCCGGATTTCGTGAAGAGCGTCGGATCGATCTTTTTGACCCGGCTCAGCAGTTCGAGGCTGGTGAAATAGCGCGCGCCCGGCCGGATCGTCGGATAGAGCCGCGGCACCGTCTCAATATTGTGGTTGAACACGTCAGGGCGGGCCTCGACGACCGTCTCGATCGCGCCGTCCTTGTTCATGAAATCCGGCGTGAGGATCTCGATCGTCGTGCCAGGCGACATTTCCCGAATATAGCCAATGACTTGTGCAAAATGCTCCGCCCCGCCGTCGGCCAGGTCATCCCGATCGACCGAGGTGATCACCACATGCTCCAGGCCCAGCTTCGCGATAGCCGCCGCCACGTTCACCGGTTCCATCGGATCGAGCGCATTCGGCTGCCCGGTCGCCACGTTGCAGAAAGCACAGGCGCGCGTGCAGGTATCCCCCATGATCATGAAGGTGGCGTGTTTCTTCGCCCAGCACTCGCCGATATTCGGGCACCCCGCCTCTTCGCACACCGTATGCAGCCCGTTTTCGCGGACGATGTCGCGGGTTTCGAAATACTGCTTCGATGTCGGCGCCTTGACGCGAATCCAGTCCGGCTTCCGCTGGATCGGATTGTCCGGGTTGTTGCGCTTTTCCGGATGGCGCAGGCGCTCGGGAGCGGTGGTCATGGGCTAGCCCTAATGCCTGTGGCTTAAACTATGATTAAAAGTGGATCGCGCGGTCATAGGCGTCAAGCACCGACTCATGCATCATTTCCGATAGCGTCGGATGCGGGAAGACCGCATGCATCAGTTCGGCCTCGGTCGTTTCCAGCGTCTTCGCAATGCCATAGCCCTGAATCAGCTCGGTCACTTCGGCGCCGATCATATGCGCGCCCAGCAATTCGCCGGTATCCGCGTCGAAAACAGTCTTCACGAAGCCTTCGGGATCGCCGAGCGCGATGGCCTTGCCGTTGCCCATGAACGGGAAACGCCCGACCCGAACCTTATGCCCCTTCTCTTTCGCGGCAGCCTCGGTCAGCCCAACGGAGGCGACCTGCGGATGACAATAGGTGCAACCGGGGATGTTCAACGTGTTCAGCGGATGGACGTCCTTCACGCCGGCGATTTTCTCGACGCAGATCACGCCTTCATGCGACGCCTTATGCGCCAGCCAAGGGGGACCGACCAGATCGCCGATCGCATAGACACCCGGCTCGCCGGTCTGCAGCCATTGGTCGACCACCACGTGCGTGCGGTCGACCTTTACCTTGGTGCCGTCGATGCCGATATTCTCCACATTGCCGACGATCCCGACGGCCATGATGGCCCGGTCCACCGTAATTTCCGTGGATTTACCGCCGGCCTCAACCGTCGCAGTCACCGAATCCTTGCCTTTTTTCAGCGCCTTGACGGCAGCACCGGTCACGATCTTCATGCCTTGCTTCTCGAAAGCCTTATGCGCGAAGGCGGATACTTCCTCGTCTTCGACGGGCAGCACCCGGTCGAGCACCTCGACCACCGTCACCTCGGCGCCCAACGTGCGGAAGAAGCTGGCGAATTCAATGCCGATCGCCCCGGATCCCACGACCAGCAGAGATTTCGGCATAACGTCGGGCACCATGGCTTCCCTGTATGTCCAGATCAGCTTGCCGTCCGGCTCCAGCCCCGGCAGCGTCCGCGCCCGTGCGCCGGTGGCGAGGATGACATTTTTCGCAGTGAGTTCGGCAACCGCCTTGCCGTCCTTTTCGACGACGACCTTCCGCGCCCCGGCCGACCCGCCGGCCAGCTTGCCGTATCCGTCGAATACGGTGACCTTGTTCTTCTTCAGCAAATGGGCGACGCCGCCGCTCAACTGTTTCGCGACCTTGCGGGACCGATCGACGATCTTGCCGACATCAATAGACACGCCCTTCACCGACAGACCGAAGGACTCCGCGTTCTTGATGTTGTGATAAATCTCGGCCGACCGCAGCAGCGCCTTGGTCGGAATACAGCCCCAATTGAGGCAGATGCCGCCGAGATGCTCGCCCTCGACGACGGCGGCCTTCATGCCAAGCTGCGCCGCCCGGATCGCCGCGACATAGCCGCCCGGGCCGCCGCCCACGACGATCAGATCGAATGATGTGTCGGCCATGTTGATCCTTTCCTGTCCCGCTGGCGCGCCGTTATCGTCAAAGTCGTTCGGGCGCAGCGACGGTCAAGTCACTCTCCGTATCACCGGTATTCACGGTGCCTTTTTTCTCGAAAATCATCGCCTTGCATTCCGACGCGGCAACCGGCCGGTGTTCGACACCTTTCGGAACCACCAGTAATTCGCCGGAACCGAGCGATACGTCACCGTCGAGGAATTGCACGGTCATTTCGCCGTCGAGCACGACAAACAACTCATCGACATCATCGTGGGCATGCCAGACGAACTCGCCGTCGATCCGCACGATCTTGATCTCGTAATCATCTACCGCGCCGATCACCTTCGGTGTCCACGGCGCGGAAAACAGACCGAATTTTTCGTCGAGATTGACCTTTTCAGGCATGGTCCGGCTCAGAGCAGCATGGCGAAGGGTTCTTCGATCATCGCCTTGAAGACCTTCAGGAATTCCGCTCCGACGGCGCCGTCGACCACGCGATGGTCGCAGGACAGGGTGCAGCTCATCACGGTCGCGACCGCAAGCGCGCCGTCCTTGACGACCGGGCGTTGTTCCCCAGCGCCAACCGCAAGGATCGCACCTTGCGGCGGATTGATCACCGCATCGAACTGCTTGATGCCGAACATACCAAGGTTGGAGATGCTGAAGGTGCCGCCCTGATACTCTTCGGGTGCGAGCTTGCCCTCTTTGGCCCGGCCCGCCAGGTCCTTCATCTCCGCCGAGATCGTTTCCAGCCCCTTGTTGCCCGCGTCACGGATGACCGGCGTAATCAAACCGCCGTCGATCGCAACGGCAACAGCCACGTCCGCCGAATGGTAGATCTTGATGCCTTCGTCGGTGTAGGACGCATTCGCCGCCGGCACCTTGCGCAGCGCCACCCCACTCGCCTTGATGATGAGATCGTTCACCGACAGCTTATACGCGCCGTCTGCTTTCTCGTTCAGGCGCTTGCGCAGGTCGAGAAGCGCGTCCAGTTCGCAATCCACCGTGAGATAGAAATGCGGGATCGTCTGTTTTGCTTCGGTCAGCCGCTGCGCGATCGTCTTGCGCATTGAGCTGAGCGGTTCGAGGTCGAAAGTCGGCTCGAAGGGCATGGCCGCACCGCTGATCGGTGCCGCCGCCGGCCGTTGCGCGGCCGGGGCCGCCGCGGGCGTGGCACCAGAAAGCGCCCCTTCGATGTCGCTTTTTACGATACGCCCATGCGGACCGCTGCCCGTCACCAACGCAAGGTCGAGCCCGGCCTGCGCCGCCATCCGGCGCGCCAGCGGGCTGGCGAAAACACGGGTTCCATTCGCGGGCGCAGCGACCGGTGCCGGTGCAGCAGGCGCTGGCGCAGCGGCCGATGCGGCAGGTGGCGGCGATTCCGCAACCGGCGCGGCTGCCGGGGTCGCAGGTGCGGCAGGCGCGGGAGGCGCCGGGGCATCCGCCGCGACAGAATCCAACGCAGATGCGTCCTCGCCGTCTTCCAGCAGCAACGCGATCAGCGCATTGACCGCAACGCCTTCCTGTCCTTCGGGCACGAGAAGACGGCCGACCGTCCCTTCGTCCACCGCTTCGACTTCCATCGTCGCCTTGTCAGTCTCGATTTCGGCGATGACATCGCCGGAATTCACGGCGTCGCCTTCTTTTACATGCCACTTGGCGAGGTTGCCCTCGGTCATTGTAGGTGACAGCGCCGGCATTAGAATCTTGATCGGCATCGCTTTATCCCCGCCCCATCACGCAGAGTAAGTAACTGATTTAGCGGCAGAAACGATGTCTGCCACCTGCGGAAGCGCCAGCGCTTCCAGGTTGGCCGCGTAAGGCAGCGGCACGTCCTTTGCGGTTACCCGCGCGACCGGCGCATCGAGCCAATCGAACGCCTGCTCCATGATCTGCGCGGCAATTTCGGAGCCGATCCCGGCAAAGGCCCAGCCTTCCTCGCAGGAGACGATCCGGTTGGTCTTTTTCACGGACTCGATAATTGTTCCCGTGTCCAGTGGCCGGATGCTACGCAGATCGATCACCTCGGCATCCACACCCTCCGCCGCGAGGGCGTCCGCAGCCTCGAGCGCCTTGCCGACCATGATCGAATGGGCGACCAGCGTCACGTCATTGCCACTGCGCAGGACTTTTGCCTTTCCGATCGGCACGATCCAATCGGGATCCTCAGGCACCTCGGAGCTATTTCCGTAGAGTATCTCGTTCTCGAGAAAGATTACCGGGTTGGGATCGCGGATCGCCGATTTCAGCAGGCCTTTCGCATCGGCCGCCGACCATGGCGACACGACCTTGAGGCCGGGGCAATGTGCATACCAGCTTGCGTAACACTGGGAATGCTGTGCTCCGACCCGGGCGGCGGCGCCGTTCGGCCCACGAAAAACGATCGGGCACCCCATCTGACCGCCCGACATATAAAGCGTCTTCGCAGCCGAATTGATGATGTGATCCATCGCCTGCATAGCGAAGTTGAAGGTCATGAACTCGACGATCGGCCGTAGCCCCATAAATGCGGCGCCGACGCCGAGGCCGGTGAAGCCATGCTCCGTGATCGGCGTATCAATCACCCGGCGATCACCGAATTCGTCGAGGAGTCCCTGGCTAAGCTTGTAGGCACCCTGATATTCCGCCACTTCCTCGCCCATCAGAAACACCGTCTCGTCCCGGCGCATCTCCTCGGCCATGGCGTCCCGCAAGGCATCGCGGACTGTCTGGCTGGTCGACGGGCCGGTCCACTCGGCCTCCGCCGGCGGGGCGGATATTACGGGCGCGGCAACCGGTGCAGCCGTCGCGGCAGGGGCACTTTGCGTTTCGGCCGGTTCGGCGGCTGGCTGCGGCGCCGGTGCGGTCATGCCGTCAAGCGCGCCGGCCTCCTCGCCTTCGGCCAACAGAACTGCAATCGGCGTGTTGACCGCGACACCTTCGGCACCTTCGTCAACCAGCAGCTTGCCGACCTTGCCTTCGTCGACCGCTTCGACCTCCATCGTGGCCTTGTCCGTCTCGATTTCCGCGATAACGTCGCCGGCAGCAACGTCGTCCCCTTCGGCTTTCAGCCATTTGGCCAGCTTCCCTTCGGTCATCGTCGGCGAAAGTGCTGGCATCAAAACCTGGATCGGCATGGTGCGGTTCCTGTGGTGTTTGCGCGCGGGCGGGAAACCGCCTACGCGTCAACCAAAATGTCGGTGAAAAGCTCGGAAGGGTCGGGTTCCGGGCTGTTTTGCGCGAATTCGGCGGCGTCCGAGATGATGTCCTTGATCTCCCGGTCGACCTGCTTCAACGCGTCGTCGTCCGCAACCTTTTCCTCCAGCATCTTCATGCGCAAGCGCTCGATCGGATCGCGTTCCTGGCGGACCTTGCTGACTTCCTCGCGCGTCCGGTATTTCGCCGGATCGGACATCGAATGTCCGCGGTAGCGGTAGGTCATCATCTCCAGGATGAAAGGCCCCTTGCCGGCACGGCAGTGCGCCACCGCTTCATCCCCTGCCGCGCGCACCGCGACCACGTCCATGCCGTCCACCTGCTTGCCGGGGATGCCGTATGCTTGTCCGCGAATGTACAGGTCGGGATTGGCCGAAGCGCGCTCCACGCTCGTGCCCATGCCGTATTTATTGTTTTCAATCACATAGATAACGGGAAGCTTCCAGAGCGCCGCCATATTGAAGGATTCGTAGACTTGACCCTGGTTGATCGCGCCGTCGCCGAGATAAGTCAGGCTGACGTTATCGTTGCCCTTATATCGGTGCGCGAAGGCAATGCCGGTCCCGATGGGAACCTGCGCAGCGACGATCCCGTGACCGCCATAGAAATTCTTCTCGCGGGAAAACATGTGCATCGAGCCGCCTTTACCGCCCGAATAGCCGCCGGCGCGCCCGGTCAGCTCCGCCATCACGCCGCGCGGATCCATGCCGCAGGCGATCATGTGGCCATGATCGCGGTAACTGGTGATGACCGCATCGTCTGGGGTAATCGAGGCCTGCATGCCGACGACAACCGCCTCTTGGCCGATATAAAGGTGGCAAAAGCCGCCGATCAGCCCCATGCCATATAGCTGTCCCGCCTTCTCTTCGAAACGGCGGATCATCAGCATGTCACGGTAATATTGGTGCATTTCCTCCGACGTGGCGGCAAGAACCGGTTTCTTCGCCCGGCCCTTCTTGGTGCGCCCGCGGGGACTGGTCGAGTTCGCTCTCGCGCTAACGGCCATGGGTGCTCCCCAGCATCTGCTGTTGTTATCCCGAAGGATGCAAGAAGTGTGGCATAGTTAAGATCGAAACACCAACGATACAAGATGGTAATAAATCATTGTTAAAAAACAATAAAAGTTATATTAACTCGATTTATGTTAATGTTGGCTGGAGGCGCGTTGATTGAAACGAACCGGTGGCGCAACCAGGGCGAAACAAAATTACACGCAGCCCGATTCCGGGTGCGCCGCTACACTACCATCATAAGTAAAACTGGGATTCTAGCGGGCGATGCCGCTATGGATCAGCAAATCGTCTTCGCCGACGAGGTTCAGAACCGTCCGCGCCCGCTCCTCGAGCAGATCGAGGTCGAGGCTATCGTGCCGCAGCAGCCGAACATCGGTTTCTACGGCCCGCCGCCGTAAGCGAATATCAGTGAGCTTCAACTCCGCGTCACGCGCCTGTTCCGAAAGCTCCGCATAGGCAAACACGCCGCGCTCGCCGTGCACGGTGTGATACAAAAAGTATCCCGCCACGACCGCCGCGCAGATCGGAACGACGATCTGCCGGGAGCGCTTCTTTGCCTCGCGAATCAATAACATAGGGGGAACGAATCACATGCGGCGAATCGGGGTCAATGGGAAAATTTTGCCGTAGCATAACCCCTTCATTCTCTTGAATTAATTTAGAGAGCGCCTACCACCTACGGAGTACCAAAGAGTCCGTATTTGGCAATTCCGAAATGATGCCGCATCGGATTACCCCAGCTTTCGCCGCATGTCGTGCGGCCCAACGTTGCCCTAGGCGGAGTTTTTCAGTGCGTCGCGGCCCGCATATTGGGCTTCATCGCCGAGCCCTTCCTCGATCCGGATGAGCTGATTGTATTTGGCCAGCCGGTCCGATCGCGACAGCGACCCGGTCTTGATTTGCCCGCAATTCGTGGCGACGGCGAGATCGGCAATCGTCGTATCTTCGGTTTCGCCGGACCGGTGCGACATCACCACCCGGAATCCGGCGCGGTGGGCCATTTCAACGGTCTGCAGCGTCTCGGAAAGGGTGCCGATCTGGTTGACCTTGACCAGGATTGCGTTGGCCGCGCGTTCTTCGATCCCTCGGGCCAGCCGTTCCGGGTTGGTGACGAACAGGTCGTCGCCGACGAGTTGGACCCGGTCGCCGATGGCGCCGGTCAGCGCCTGCCAGCCTTCCCAGTCGTCCTCGGCCATCCCGTCCTCGATCGACACGATGGGGTAGCCGTCTACGAGTTTCGCGAGATACTCCACATGCCCGGCGGCATCCAGGGTCTTGCCCTCGCCGGCCATATGATAGGCGCCGTCCTTGAAGTATTCGGTCGCGGCGCAGTCGAGCGCGAGCATCACTTCGTCGCCAGGCGTATACCCCGCCTTCTCGATGGCGCGCATGATGAAGTCGAGCGCTTCGGTTGCCGAGCTCAGGTTGGGTGCAAACCCGCCCTCGTCGCCGACATTGGTGCTGTGCCCGGCATCGTGCAATGCAGCTTTAAGCGATTGAAATACCTCGGCTCCCACCCGAATAGCGGCGGCCTCGGTCTCGGCCGCCACCGGCATGATCATGAATTCCTGAATGTCGATCGGGTTGTCCGCATGCATGCCGCCGTTGACGATATTCATCATCGGAACCGGCATCGTCCGAGCGTAGACCCCGCCGATGTAGCGGTAGAGCGGCAACGCCGCCTCCTCCGCGGCTGCCTTCGCGACGGCCAAAGAGACGCCGAGAATGGCGTTCGCGCCCAACCGGGCTTTGTTCGGCGTTCCATCGAGATCGATCATCATCGTGTCGATACGTGTCTGGTCCTCGGCGTCCATACCCGACAGCAAGTCGAAGATTTCGCCGTTGACGGCGTCCACCGCGCGGCACACGCCCTTACCAAGATAGCGATCCCCGCCGTCCCGCAGTTCCACAGCCTCGAAAGTGCCGGTGGAGGCGCCCGACGGCACGGCCGCGCGACCAAAGGCGCCGGTTTCCAGGGTGATGTCGACTTCGACGGTAGGATTGCCGCGGCTATCGAGAATCTCGCGGCCATGAATATCGATGATGGCGGTCATGGCGGGGCCTTTTCTGGAGTAGCGAAGGACACGAGCGGTCAGAAACCGCCGATGCGATCCGCATACACCGCGAACCGCGCGCGTTCAAGCACTCTCCTGCAGCCAGGAGGCTTACTCTTATTTGGATCGGTGCAAGGTGGCCCGGCGACGGGGCCTTAAAGGCTGATCGGACGCTTCTTCGCCAGATGGTCCAATTCGAGCAGTGTTTCCACCACTGCCGGAAAATCGGCGAGCCGGATCATGTTCGGTCCATCCGACGGCGCGCTGTCCGGATCCTCATGGGTTTCCATGAAGACCGCCGCGACGCCGATCGCAACCGCGGCCCGCGCCAATACCGGCACGAAACGGCGGTCCCCGCCCGAGCGATCGCCCTCGCCGCCCGGCTGCATCACCGAATGCGTGGCGTCGAAGACTACCGGGCAGCCGGTCTGCGCCATGATGGGGATCGAGCGCATGTCCGACACCAGCGTGTTGTAGCCGAAGCTGACGCCCCGCTCGCACACCAGGACATTGCGGTTGCCGACGCCGTCGAGCTTCTCGACCACATTCTTCATGTCGTTCGGCGCCAAAAATTGCCCTTTCTTGACATGCACCGGCTTGCCGGTCCGGCCCGCGGTCTCGATCAACTCGGTCTGGCGGCACAGGAAGGCCGGGATTTGCAATACGTCCACGCATTCGGCGACCGGGTCACAATCCCGCGGATCGTGGACATCGGTAATCACCGGGCAGCCGACAGTCTCGCGGATTTCCTTGAAAACCGGTCCCGCCGTCTGCAGGCCCACGCCGCGCGGGCTCCTGGCCGAGGTGCGGTTGGCCTTGTCGTAGGAGGTCTTGTAGATGAGCTTGAAGCCGAGCTTGTCGGAAATCTCCTTGAGCGCGCCGCTCATATCCAGGGCGTGCTGCCGGCTCTCCATCGCACATGGCCCGGCGATGATCGCCAGGGGAAGGTCGTTCCCTACCTCGAAGTCGCCGATTTTGACGTGCCGGATTTCAGCGCCCATGCCTTGGTTCCTTAAACCAGCCGCGATTGGTCGACCGCGGCCTTGATGAAGCTGGTGAAGATCGGATGCGGCTCGAACGGCTTCGATTTGAGCTCCGGATGGAACTGGACGCCGACGAACCACGGATGGTCCGGAAGTTCCACGATTTCCGGCAATTCGCCATCCGGGGACATGCCCGAGAAGACCAACCCGGCGTCTTCGAGCCGCTTCATATAGTTGATGTTCACTTCGTAGCGGTGGCGGTGGCGTTCCCTGATCTCGCTATTGTTGCTGTAGATCTCGGCAGCCCTGCTGCCCGGCCGCAACCGGCAGGGATAGGCGCCCAAGCGCATTGTGCCGCCCAGGTCGTCATCCTCGTTCCGCCGCTCGACAACGTTGCCCCGAGACCATTCGGTCAGCAGGCCAACCAGTGGTTCCTCGCAGTCGCCGAATTCCGTCGAACCCGCGTTCGGCATCCCAGCCAAGGACCGCCCGGCTTCGATGACCGCCATCTGCATGCCGAAACAAATTCCGAAATAGGGAATCCGCCGCTCACGCGCGAAGCGGACCGCGTTGATCTTGCCTTCCGCGCCGCGCTCGCCGAAACCGCCCGGGACCAGAATGCCGTCACAGCCTTCGAGATGCTGCAGCGTATCGCCCTGTTCAAATATCTCGGATTCGAGCCAGTTCAGATTGACCCGGACCTTGTTTGCGATGCCGCCATGGCTCAGCGCCTCGCTGAGCGACTTATACGCATCCAGAAGATTCGTGTACTTGCCGACGACTCCGATGGTCACTTCGCCTTCCGGCGCCCGGACGGTCCCGACGATATCACTCCAGCGGCTCAACTCGACCTCGGCCTCGCGGCCCTTGTTGATCCCGAAATGTTTCATGACCTGTTCGTCCAGGCCCTGATCGTGATAGGCGATCGGAACATCGTAGATCGTATCCACGTCCAATGCCTGGATCACGCGATCCGGCTGGACATTGCAGAAAAGCGCCAATTTCCGGCGGCTATCCTCCGGAATCTCACGATCGCAGCGGCACAACAGGATATCCGGCTGAATGCCGAGGCTGAGCAGTTCTTTGACCGAATGCTGCGTCGGCTTGGTCTTGAGCTCACCGGCCGCACTGATATAGGGCACCAGCGTGACATGGGCATAAAGGGTATGGTCGCGCCCACGCTCATTGCCAAGCTGCCGGATCGCCTCGACGAAGGGCAGCCCCTCGATATCGCCGATCGTGCCGCCGATCTCCACGAGGACGAAGTCTTCATCGGTCAGGTCGGACGTGATGAATTCCTTGATGGCGTCCGTGACATGCGGAATGACCTGCACCGTCCCGCCGAGATAATCGCCACGGCGTTCGCGCGCGATGACATGCGAATAGATACGGCCGGCAGTGACATTGTCGCTCTGCCGGCAGGATACGTCGGTGAAGCGCTCGTAATGTCCAAGGTCCAGATCCGTCTCGGCGCCGTCGTCGGTGACGTAGACCTCGCCATGCTGATACGGGCTCATCGTCCCCGGATCGACATTCAAGTAAGGATCGAGCTTACGCAGCCGAACCTTGAACCCCCGCGCCTCGAGCAAAGAGCCCAGTGCAGCCGCCGACAGCCCTTTACCCAAAGAGGAAACCACACCACCCGTAATGAAAATGAACCGCGCCATCGCCCGCTAAACCACCGTTTCCAGTTCAGCCTGCCACGCATCATCTCGATCGGCCCGCATGCGCGCGCCTCGCGTGACAGCACACCCCAATTGGCGATTATTTAGACAGCGGGACGCTCGGTTCCTTCGGCGCTTCCTGCGTCGCAGGTGCGGCGGTAGGCTGATCCAAGATCGACCCTCGATCCGACTGCGTGCCAGCCATGATCGCAAGAACGAGGCTGGTTACCATGAATGCGGCCGCGATGACGCCGGTCGCCCGAGTCAGCAGGTTCGCGGTTCCGCGGACACTCATAAGTCCGCCACCACTGCCACCGCCGATCCCAAGACCGCCACCTTCGCTACGCTGGAGCAGCACGACGCCGACCAACGCGATCGCCAAGATCAAATGAATAACAAGGACGATCGTTTCCACGTTTCTTCCTATACCGGTATCACGAGCCGAAAGACGAGTATTTCCCAAGCGCTGTCTGTTCGCCGCCCGCAGTATTTAGTCATTAAAGGGGGTCATGGCTAGGGACAACTTTGGGCAATCGCAAGAAAATCTTCCGCCTTGAGACTGGCCCCTCCGATCAACCCGCCATCGACATCCTCGATCGCCAGTAATTCCGCGGCGTTCCCCGGTTTCATCGACCCGCCGTACAGCAGGCGCATCGCTGCCGCGGCGCCACCGTCCAACCGGCCCGCAATTGCCGACCGGATATGGGCGTGAACGGCCTGAATTTCACTCGGAGTCGGCGTTCGGCCGCTGCCGATCGCCCAAACAGGCTCATACGCCACGATTGTGTTTGCCGCCGTCGCATTTTCGGGAACCGACCCGGCTACCTGTGCCGCGACCACATCCAACGCCTGCCCCGCGTCGCGCTCGGCCTCGGTCTCGCCGACGCACACGATCGCGGTCAGACCAGCCGCCAGCGCTGCGGTAGCCTTGGCCAGGACCGTTGCATCATCCTCGCCATGATCGGCCCGGCGTTCGGAATGCCCTAGGATGGCGTGCGAACACCCTGCATCAACCAGCATGGCGGCACTGATATCGCCGGTATGTGCGCCGTCGGGCTCGGCATGGCAGTCCTGCGCGCCAAGATGCACGCCGCTCCCCACCAAGACCTCCGAGGCTGCCGCCAGCAGCGTTGCCGGCGGGCATACGACGAATTCGCAGCGATAGGCGCCCGCACCTGCCGCAACGTCTCGCGCCAAGGCAAGACCATCCTGCTTCAGC
This sequence comes from Alphaproteobacteria bacterium, assembly GCA_021774335.1. Classification (GTDB taxonomy): domain Bacteria; phylum Pseudomonadota; class Alphaproteobacteria; order UBA8366; family UBA8366; genus JAJFJD01. The sequence goes on along the minus strand of JAJFJD010000023.1, from coordinate 120,803 downwards.
CCGTTCATCTTCCAGTTTCCGGCGATCACCGGGGTTCGTTCTGCACCCATGTCGGTCGGTCTCTCTTCTGCCCGTTCAGTCTCTTGGCCTGTCGCCGCTTCCCGGCGATGCCGGTTGATACCATGGCCTGCGCGGCGGAGACCACTCCCCGCAGTGGCTAGCCCAAGGACGTTGAAATCAAAGGCCCTAATCTGAACGATTTGTAGGTTGCGGGGTGCTAGGGCCGCTTCTATCATGCCCCGCCGCCGCAAAAGGGCCTACATTTCTGTCAATTACGTGAGCACGGTGAGATGCTTCAATCGCTTCGCAGTTCGGTCGGGTCGATCTTCATCAAAGTCCTGTTTGGTTTACTCGTGCTCAGCTTCGCGGTTTGGGGCATCGGCGATTCCTACTTTGGTGGGAATGTCGGCAACACAGTTGCCGAGGTCGGCGACCGCGAGATATCCGCAAATCAGTTGAGCACGGCCTTCAGACGGGAAGTCGAAAGGCTGCGCCCGCTGAATATCGATGAGCAGCGCGCCCGCCAGCTCGGCGTTCTCGATCAGGTGCTAGGGCAGATCGTCACCCTCACCCTGTTCGACGAGGCGGCCCGCGACATGGGCCTTGTTGCCGGCGAGGCCTCGCTTCGGCAGCAGATAAAGCGGCAGTTCGGCAATATCGGCCCTTATGAGTTCGAAAACATCCTGCGTAACAACGGCACCAACGAGCAGCAGTTTCTCGCGCAGCTTGGCGCCGGGCTCATGCGGGACCAGTATCTCAACAGCCTGACGCAGGGAACCGCTGCGCCCAAGGCCTTGGTTGAAAAGCTCTACGCCTGGCGCAACGAGCGGCGCACCGCGACCTTCCTGACGATACCGGTCGATCAGGCCAGCCCGATGCGCGAGCCAAGCCAGGAAGAACTCGAAACCTATTACAAGGCGAATTCGGCCAATTTCACCGCGCCGGCATACCGGGCTTTGAGTTACGTCTATCTCGACCCGGTCGAAGCATCGAAGGACGTGAAGATATCGGAACAGCGGGTGCGCGAAGTCTATGACGAGCGCCGTGATACGCTGGGCACGCCTGAGAAACGCACGGTTCTGCAAATGCTTGTGCCCGACCAGGCAGTTGCCGATAAAGCGCTCGATCGCATTCGCGGCGGCGAGGATTTCGTGAAAGTCGCTAAAGACCTCGCCGGCCAGGACGAGAGCGCTACGAAACTCGGCACGCTCACAAAGGCGGATTTACCGAAGCAATTGGCCGAGCCGGCCTTCAAATTGTCGAAAGGCCAACCGTCCGATCCGATCACCGGCCCCTTTGGGCTGCAAATTCTCCAAGTCGCCGAAATCGTGGCCGGCGAAACACCCAGCTTTGACGAAGCGCGCAAATCGCTAAACGAGGACCTCGCCAAGGAAGAAGGCATCAATCAGGTGCTCGATATCGCCAACCGCCTGGAAGAGGCGTTGGGCGGCGGTTCGAGCTTGACCGACGCCGCGCGTGATCTCGACTTGAAGCTTCGCAGAGTCGATTCCGTCGACAGCGAGGGACGCGGAAAATCCGATACGCCGGTCGCGGGTCTTCCGCCGGCACCATTCCTGAAATCCGCTTTCGAGACGGCGAGCGGCCAGGATTCGCTGCTCGGCGAGACGGCGAGTGGCGGATTCTTCGTCATTCACGTGGAATCGATCACGGCCCCCGCCCTGCGGCCGCTGGACACCGTCCGCGCTGAGGCGACCAAGGACTGGAAGGCGGACGAGCGATGGAAATCCGCTCGCGCGTCCGCAAAGAAATTCGTCGAGCGCCTCAACGGTGGTGCAAAATTGGCCGATATAGCCGGCGAGTTGAAGTCCAAGACGCAGACGACCGACGGCTTCACCCGTACCGGCGACAAAGCGCCCGCAAATATGCCTGCCGGTCTGATATCGCAGTTGTTCGGCCAGAAGGATATCGGTAAAGCTGCGATGGCGGACGGCGTCAACGGCGTAGATATCGCCCAACTTACGGGTATCCAGGCTGCGTCGGCCAACACAGACAAAAAGGGCGTCGATATCATCTCGCGAACGCTGCTCACTGGCATCGCCAACGACATCACGGCGCAGCTCGGCGCGGCGTTGCGGGGCCGTCACAATGTATCGATCAATCAAAACGCCGTGGACTATCACTTCAACGCCAGCGAGCGCCTTGATGCAGGCGAATCCTGAATTTGATGCCTTTGCACGCCGGTACGAGGCTGGTGAGGCGCAGATCGTCTGGACCCGGCTGGTTGCGGACCTGGAAACGCCAGTGTCCGCCATGCTCAAACTCGCCGAGAACAAGCCATACAGCTTCCTGCTCGAATCGGTCGAGGGTGGCGCGATCCGCGGGCGGTATTCGTTTATCGGGCTGAATCCCGATCTCATCTGGCGATGCCAGGACGACAGTTCCGAGATCAACCGGACACCCGACACGGCGCCCGACGCCTACGAACCATGCGATGGCAGCCCTCTCGACACCCTGCGCGCCGTTCTGGCGGAATCCGAGATCGAACTGCCCGATGGCCTGCCGCCGATGGCCGCGGGTCTCGTCGGCTTCATGAGCTACGACATGGTCCGACTGATGGAGCGGCTGCCCGACGCCAATCCGGAAGTCATCGGCCTGCCGTCCGGCCTGTTCCTGCGGCCGACCGTCATCGCGGTTTTCGACACTATTGAGGACACGGTAACCGTGGTCACGCCGGTCAGGCCCGATAGCGCGGTCGATGCGACGGCCGCCTACGATGCGGCGACCGAGCGGCTATGGCAGATCGTCTCCGATCTCGGCCGCGCCCTGCCGCACGGCGGCGATGCTCCGGTAATCAGCGACCCGCCAACGCCGTCATCCAACATGACGCGCGAGGAATTCCACGCCATGGTGGAACGGTCGAAGGAATACATCCTCGCGGGCGATATCTTCCAGGTGGTGGTCAGCCAGCGGTTCGAGATTCCGTTCAAGCTGCCCGCTTTCGCCCTTTATCGCGCGCTGCGCCGACTCAATCCGTCACCGTTTCTGTTCTTCCTGAATTTCGACGACTTCGCGATCGTCGGTTCCAGCCCTGAGATTCTAGTCCGGCTGCGCGACGACACCGTGACCATCCGGCCGATCGCAGGGACGCGCCCACGCGGCAAGGATGCGGCGGAGGACGAATTTTACGCCAAAGATCTGTTAGCCGACCCGAAGGAACGGGCCGAACACCTCATGCTGTTGGATCTCGGCCGGAACGACGTCGGCCGCGTCAGCGAGGTCGGATCCGTCACCGTGGATGAGCAGTTCATCATCGAATACTACAGCCACGTCATGCACATCGTATCGAACGTGACCGGCAAGATCCGGCCGGATCACGATGCGCTTTCAGCCCTTATTGCCGGGTTCCCGGCGGGCACTGTTTCCGGCGCGCCGAAGGTCCGCGCGATGGAGATCATCGACGAGTTGGAAAGCGAACGCCGCGGCGCCTATGCAGGGTGTATCGGTTATTTCGGCGCCGATGGCGACATGGATACCTGCATCGCGCTCCGCACGGCGGTGGTCAAAGACGAAACGGTCTATGTCCAGGCTGGGGGTGGCATCGTCGCCGACAGCGATCCGGAATCCGAGTATCAGGAAAGTTGGAACAAGGCTCGTGCGCTCATGCGCGCCGTCGAGGAAGCCGTGCGCTTCGCCCAGGAAGAAGACGCCAAACCAAAAAACTAGCCGGCGGACATCCGACGCTTAACGATCGCACTGATCGGGACGAACTGGATTCCGCGCGCCTTGGCCCCGGCCATCCAAGCCGGAAGCAGATTTGTGGTCAGGTCATAGGGGTGGCCAATGCCAATGGCGAAGCCCCGGCGGCGGGCGATCGATTCGAGCTGGCGCAGGCGTTTTCCGATCGACGCCGCATCGATATCATGGTCGATGAAAACGTCGCGGACAGCGCTGGGAACACCGTTCGCGCGCGCCATTTTAACACCGTAGGAATTTTTGTTGGTCCAGGAATCAAGGAACAGCAGGCCGCGTTCCCGAATCTCCCGCATCACGATCCGCATCCCAGGCCGCCATGCGGTGAAGCGGCTTCCCATGTGATTGTTGATCCCGACATAACCTTCCATGCGCGCCAAATTCCACGCCAGACGCTGCCGAAGGTCTTCGGCGCTGAGCGTGGTGAGCAACGCATGCGGTCCGGGATCGACCGACCGGCGCAGCGGTTCCATCGGCAAGTGCAGGAGAATCTCATGTCCGCCCGCCCGCGCTGTCTTGGTCAGCTGCGCAAGTTTATAACCGTAGGGAATGAAGGACATCGTCATCGGCCCGGGCATCGCGATCGCGCGGCGGGTCCGTTTCAGATCGATACCCAGGTCATCGATCACGATGGCGATCATCGCCTTACCGGGCTCCCGTGGCGTCTTTACGGCGTGCCGCAACCACGTCGCGTCGCGCGGCCCAGGCAGCGCCGCAAGCTGGCGGCCGTCGAGAGCAGAAGCGTAACTGCTCTCGCCGCCGGCCGATGTATCATCGGCAGCATTGATAGCTTCATCGGTCTCCTGGACCGATTCATCATTCTCGCCGTCCTGTATCACTGCCGCCGTGGCGTTTTCCTCGACCGGCTGGTTCGCCGTCACTGCCACATCAACCGCCGTTTCCGCCGAAGGCGCGGTCGGGGCCGCATCCAGCGCGGCAGGCTTCGTTTCCTTGGATTCTCCGCTGAGCCGCTTCGGTGTTTGCGGAGTGTCGACTACCGTATTGGTCTCAACCGGCTGAGGTTTCGGATCCGCAGGCACCGATTTCTTTGGCTCGGCGTCCTCAATCGATTTGGCCGCGACTAAGTCCTGTGTCGCCTCCGCCACTGCCGATGACTTTGCCCCGGGCCTCGCTGCCCCGTCGTCAGACGACACTTTGGGTGCCTTAGGCGGAACCGATTCCGGGGGAACATCGGCGAAGATGTCACCGATTGGTGCAGCCGCCGGCTCGGCGCTCTCGCGAACAGTGACTTCTATCGAATAGGGCGGTTCCGGCTGCGCCTTGCGTGTTGTCGCATCCGTTACATCAGACGGCTCTGATGCGTGGGCGCGGGCATGGTCAAAATTTGTCGAATCATCCAACCCGGACGCCAAAACGACCCCTAGACCGATCCCGATTGCGAATGCGAAAGCCAGAGTCGAAGACACCTTGGCTGCCGACGGTCCGTAATGCTCCGCAACCGCACGCCACCAAGCGCCGCTGCGAAGACGTTCCAGCAAACGGTTCGGGACATGGCTACGCGCCGCAGTTTCCCCGCGGCCGCCCGATTGATCGTCTATGCGATTTTCCATGCCTTTGCTCGGCGACGATGCCCCTCGAATGTATAGGTGATGTTGTACCGCCACACCACCTCGGTTAACTGCTTATGAGTCGCATCCCATCGCAGCAGTGTACTGATGTCTCAAATAAATGAACGTTTTCTGAATGCTACGGATTAAATATTGATTCAGTTACGAACTTAATCGGGCAAGCGATTCGCCAAGCCCCCAGCGAACAGGTATTTCCTTGGCACTGATCGACGAATTTTCCGGCCATCGCGTCGCGCGGCCGATCCAGCAAAAGGGAGAAATCCGCCATGGAAACGGAAACCGTTCTTTGCTCCATCGAGTCGCACATCGCCACGGTGACCATGAACAGACCGCCGGTAAACGCACAAAACGCGCAATTTCATACGGATATGGCCGCCGTCTTTGATTGGATCAGCGACAACGACGACGTTCGCGTCACCGTCCTGACCGGTGCCGGCAAATGTTTCTCCGCCGGCGCGGATATCAAGGACCAGGCCGGCAAGGAACGCGGTCCCGGCGAATCTTGGCAGCATAACCGGCGGGTTCGAGGGTGTTTTTATTCGATTATGGAATGCCAGAAGCCGGTAATCGGGGCGATCAACGGACCGGCGCTCGGCGCCGGAATGGCCGTCGCCGCCTCCTGCGACATCCTCGTGGCCTCCGAGTCGGCGATTCTGGCACTGCCTGAAATCAATGTCGGCCTGCTCGGCGGCGGACGCCACGCGATGCGACTGTTCAGCCATTCAACGGTCCGCCGCATGATGCTCACGGGATATCAGGTGTCCGGGGCCGAACTGTATCGGCTCGGCGTCGTCGAGGCATGCGTTGCACCGGACGCCCTGATGGACTCCGCGATGGGCTTTGCCCGGGACATCGCGTCGAAAAGCCCGATCGCAATTAAGCTTGCGAAACATGCGCTGAATTCGATCGAGGAAATGACGCTTCGGGACGGCTACCGGTTCGAGCAAAACATGACGGTCGAAGTGTCGAAATCCGAAGATTCGAAGGAAGCGAAACGCGCCTTTGTCGAGAAACGGAAACCGGTTTTCACCGGCCGCTAAAATACAATCCGGACTGGGCGCAGGATTGCTTTCTTACGACACCCTTCCCTGCTATAAAATTATGGCAACGGGCATGGTGGAGGCAGCCGGAAGTTTCGGCTACAAGTAATTGAAATGTTTGTCTTAATCGACAATTACGACAGCTTTACCTACAACTTGTATCACTTTCTGGGCGAGTTGGGGGCCGAGGTCGTCGTGCATCGTAACGACGCGGTCGGCGTCGACGAGGTACTGGACCAAAACCCGGAAGGCATCGTGATCTCGCCGGGACCATGTGATCCGGACAGCGCGGGCATCAGCCTCGACATGGTGCATGCCTGCGCCGAACGAAAAATCCCGCTGCTGGGCGTTTGCCTGGGCCACGAAGCGATTGGGCAGGCGATGGGCGGCAAGGTCGTGCGCGCGCCCGAGCCGATGCACGGCAAGCTGAGCGCGATCAACCACAACGGGTCGGGCGTGTTCGCCGATCTGGCATCACCCTTCCGGTCGACGCGATACCACTCGCTGGTCATTGAGCGGGACTCGATGCCCGATTGCTTGGAAATCTCCGCCGAGACCGACGATGGCGTCATCATGGGCTTGGCCCATCGCAGCCTGCCGCTTCATGGCGTGCAGTTCCATCCGGAAAGCATCGCTTCAGAAAACGGCCATAAGCTATTGAAAAATTTTCTTTCATTGTCGTCACGCAAAAAGAATTAGGGACTGAGGCGCATGGCACCGGACACCGAACAACAACCCGACCTCAAACCCTTCCTCACCATCGTCGCCGACGGCAAGACGCTAACGGAAGCCGAAGCGGAAGCCGCGTTCGACGTAATGATGTCCGGCAACGCGACGGCATCTCAGATTGGCGCGTTCCTGATGGCGCTGCGGTTGCGCGGCGAAACCGTCGAGGAGATTACCGGCGCTGTGCGCACGATGCGCGACAAGTCCCTGAAAATTAAGGCACCGTCGGGCGCGATCGACGTGGTCGGCACGGGTGGCGATTCACATGGCACCTACAATGTCTCGACCGCCACGGCACTTGTCGTCGCCGGCTGCGGCGTTCCCGTCGCGAAACACGGGAACCGGGCCGCCAGTTCAAAATCCGGCGCGGCCGATGTCCTCGGCACCTTGGGCGTGGACCTGGAAGCCTCTCCCGAGGCCGTTCAGCGATCAATCGCCGAGGCCGGTATCGGTTTCATGATGGCGCCGGTCTATCATTCAGCGATGCGGCATGTCGGTCCGGCCCGGGTTGAGATGGGTATTCGCACGATCTTCAACCTGCTGGGCCCGATGTCGAACCCAGCCACCGTGACGCGCTTGCTGGTCGGCACATTCGCGGAACACTGGATCGAACCGATGGCGCAGGTGCTGGCCAAACTCGGCGCCGAGCGCGTCTGGGTCGTCCACGGCTCCGACGGCATGGACGAACTGACAACCACCGGCCCGTCGAAAGTAGCGGAACTCAAAGATGGCGAGGTTCGTGTCTTCGAGGTGAGTCCGCAGGACGCAGGGTTGCCGACCGCAAAGCTTGAAGATTTGAAGGGTGGAACGCCGGTTCAGAACGCGGAAGCCATCGGCAGCCTGCTCGGCGGCACGCCGGGACCGTTCCGCGATATCGTGTTGCTCAACGCCGCCGCCGCGCTGGTCGTTGCGGGCAGCGCCGGCGACCTACGAGAGGGCGCCGCGGTGGCCGCGCGGTCGATCGACGAGGGGGCCGCGAAATCAGCGCTCGAACGCATGCTGACCATCGTCGGAAAAGCCGTATGAGCGACGTCCTGACCAAAATCTGTGCCGACAAACGCGACCATGTGGCCGCGCGCATGGCCGATGTGCCGATCGACACGATCAAGGCGCAGGCCACCAGCGGCCCGGCTCTACGGCCGTTTGCCAACAGATTGGCGGCGGCCGTCGAACGCGGTGAGTACGGCCTGATCGCGGAGATCAAGAAAGCGTCGCCGAGCAAGGGCTTGATCCGCGAAAATTTCGCACCGGCGGCGTTAGCCCGTGCCTACCAGTCCGGCGGCGCGACCTGTCTGTCCATCCTAACCGATATCCCCTATTTCCAGGGCCGGGACGACTATCTAACGGCCGCGCGGATGGCGACGACCCTGCCCGTCCTGCGCAAGGATTTCATCCTCGACGAATACCAAGTCTACGAATCGCGGGCGATCGGCGCCGACTGCATTCTGCTGATCATGGCGGCCCTGGACGATACTGAGGCGGCCAATCTGGAGGCTGTCGCTCATGACTTGAAGATGGATGTCCTGGTCGAAGTTCACAATGCCGAGGAACTGGAGCGCGCGCTCAAGCTCAAATCACGGCTGATCGGCGTAAACAACCGAAATCTGAAGACGCTCGAGGTCGATCTGGCAACGACGGAAGCGCTGGCGGCCTCGATCCCCGAGGGCCGCATTCTCATCAGTGAGAGCGGATTGTCCGAACCCGCCGACCTGGAACGGATGGCAGCGGCCGGGGCGTCCTGTTTCCTGATCGGCGAATCGCTGATGCGCCAGCCCGATGTCGCCGTGGCCACCCGCACCCTCCTCGCGCGCCCGCTCGCACAACCAGCCTGAAGGCTCACCATGGCCGATCTCACGCATCTGGATAAGGACGGCAATGCCGTGATGGTCGATGTCTCGTCGAAGGACGTGACCGCCCGCACCGCAACGGCCAAGGGCACCGTCCGCATGCTGCCGGAAACCGCAGCGCGCATCGCCGATAGCGGTATCAAAAAAGGCGACGTGCTGTCGGTCGCGCAACTCGCCGGGATCATGGGCTCCAAACGCACGGCCGACCTGATCCCGCTCTGTCATCCACTGCCGCTGTCGTCGGTGAAGGTCACCCTGTCGCTGTCGGATTCCGGCGACGCCGTCGAGATCGCTGCCACCTGCAAGACGACGGGACAGACCGGTGTCGAGATGGAGGCGCTGACCGCCGTGTCGGTGGCCGCTTTGACCGTCTACGACATGTGCAAGGCGATCGACCGCGGCATGCAGATCACCGACATCCGCCTGACCCACAAGGCAGGCGGTAAATCCGGCGACTACGAGGCCTCCTAATGCTGTCGGTGGAAGAAGCCCAACAACGCATCATCGCGGCGGCGAAGCCCGTTCCCGCCGAGCAATGCAGCCTTGTCGACGGCCTCGGCCGGGTCCTTGCCGAAGACCTTGAAGCACGGCGCACCCAACCGCCATCCGCCGTGTCGGCGATGGACGGATATGCCGTGCGCGCGGAGGACGTCACGACAGTGCCAGCCAAACTCGACGTCATCGGCTACGCACCGGCCGGAGACGCCTTTACGGGCACGGTTGGTGCCAATCAGGCCGTGCGAATCTTCACCGGAGGGCCAGTGCCCGACGGCGCCGACGCCATCGTGATTCAAGAGGATACGGAGACCGACGGCGACACGGTGATCGTCAAGGAAACATCCCCGTCCGGCCACTATATTCGCCCCGCCGGTTTGGACTTTTCCGCCGGAGACCGCTTGCTAACCGTTGGTCAGGTTTTGACGGCGCGTGACATCGGCCTCGCGGCGGCGATGGACCGGCCCTGGCTGATGGTCCGGCGGAAACCCCGCGTTGCTATCCTGGCGACTGGTGACGAGGTGGTCATGCCCGGCGATCCCGTGGGGCCGAATCAGATTGTCAGTTCGAACGCATTGGCGCTTGCCGCAGCCATCAAGTCCTTCGGCGGCGACCCTATCCTGCTTGGTATCGCGCCTGACGACCGTGACGCACTCAGCCGTATGGCGCACGGCGCCGCCGGCGCCGACTTGCTGCTGACGACCGGCGGCGCGTCCGTCGGCGACCATGACCTGGTGCAAAGCGTCTTGGGCGAACAAGGCCTCGCAATCGATTTCTGGCGAATCGCAATGCGCCCCGGCAAACCATTGATGTTCGGTACGCTGGGCGAGAGCCTGATGATCGGCCTGCCCGGCAACCCCGTTTCCAGCCTGGTCTGTGCCCTCGTCTTCGTGCAGCCGGCCATTAAGGCCATGCTATCGATCGAAAATGGTGGCCTAAAACGCCGATCGGCAGTGCTTGCACATCCCCTGGCGGAGAATGATCGGCGGCAGGATTACCTGCGCGCGACCCTCACCGACGGCGATGATGGTGCCCGGATCGCAACAACTTTCAAGAAACAAGACAGTTCGATGATGGTGCCGCTTGCCGGTGCCGATTGCTTTGTCGTAAGACCACCGCATGCCCCGGCCGCAAAGTCTGGTGATGCGGTAGATATCCTGGAAATACCACCCGGATATTGAGCCAATATCGGAAATCGCCCGTCCGATTTCCCTTGACCCGATTCGCGAACCAAACTAGAACATATCTCGACGTTTCCGTTTTGTTCGAAGATTTTAACCATTGTTTTTATGGGAAAAATTCTTCTTTGACGGTCGTCATGATACTTTTTGCGATGTAAAGGGACTGGGAATGCTCACGCGGAAGCAATATCAACTGTTGATGTATGTTCATGAATGCCTGAAGGAGAACGGCGTGCCGCCCTCCTTCGACGAGATGAAGGAAGCGCTTGATCTCAAATCCAAATCAGGCATCCACCGGTTGATCACCGGCCTTGAGGAACGGGGCTTTATCCGCCGCCTGCCGCATCGTGCACGGGCGCTGGAAATCCTCCGAATGCCGGAAAACTCCCCACAAACCGAACGGCCCAACGTCGGCCGATTCGCACCACGGCTCGTCAGCGACAACAGCGGCCCGCTCGTCGGCACAGCCGTACCCGATTCGGGGCAAACCGTTTCGCTTCCCCTCTACGGGCGAATCGCCGCCGGCACGCCGATCGAGGCACTGCGCGAGGAAAACGACAATGTCGATGTCCCACCCAGCTTGCTCGGCGGCGGCGAAAATTATGCGCTGGAAGTTGACGGCGATTCGATGATCGACGCCGGCATCTACGACGGCGATACGGTCATTATCGAACGCTGCGACACTGCCGAAAACGGCGCCATCGTCGTGGCCTTGGTCGACGACGCCGAGGTCACGCTGAAGCGCATCCGCCAGAAGGGCAATTCAATCGCGCTGGAACCCGCCAACAAGTCCTATGAAACCCGGATCTTCGGCCCCGATCGCGTCGCCGTGCAGGGCCGGTTGATCGGCTTGATGCGGCAGTACTAGCCGACACTCGAACAAATTGTTCCGATCACGGCCGACGCGCCGTCCAGGGCCGATCACCCCGGACGGCGCGAACGCTTTTGACCGTGACAGCGTCTTGGCCGATCCAGATGGCATGCGCCCCTTGCCGCCATAGGTCGAACCGGTCGATCGTACGGGCCGTTCCGCGGCAGGCTCGCCGAACCGGGACCGTGCTGACGACGATCCAATCTGCATTGCAATCGTCGGCAAAGGCCCGCGCATCTTTGATCAGTGCGATATGACGTCCGGCGCGGCGGTACACGCAGCCCAGCCTGTCGCAAGACAGAGGTGCGGCAACGCTGCTCCCAGCCTCCCAAACACGCGGCTCCAACTGCCCGTCCCGCTCCATCCATATCTTCGCCGCAAACCGTTCGGTCTTGCCGCTGGTCAGGCCCAAAGTCCCATCAGCGAGACGGACCGCCATCAGTTTTCCGTTTCCGGTGACGAGGATGTCCGGCCGATCCGTCAATGGGATGATGATCAACCCGCTGACAATGCCGAGGCAACCGAGCAATCGAACACGCCCTTGCCACAGGCACAGCCACAATCCTCCCAATGCAATCGCGACCAGCCCTGCTTGCGGCAGGACCGGAATTGCAGCCACCGCCCCCGGCCATCCGGCGACGGTCCGGGCAACGAATACCACCCATTCGATTCCCCATGCCATCGGAACCAAGGCGAACTCTTCGAGGCCGAATGGCATCAGCGCCGCCGCAAGAACGCCCCACGGCATGATCCAAAAACTCGCGATCGGAACAGCCGCCAAGTTTGCTACCAGGCCAAACTGCGTGATCCGGCCGAAATGATGCAGCGCAATCAATCCCGTCGCTGCACCGGCGACGATCGTGCTGATGGCGACGCCGATGAAATAGAACGCCAGTCTTCGGCCGGGACCGCTTCCCCGCAACCAGTCGCGCATCGGTTCCCGCAACGCCTCATAGACCGCGACCAAAGCCACGACGGCGGCGAAGGACATCTGAAAACTCGCGCTCAACAACACATCGGGGGCTAGGGCCAGGACAATCATGGCTGCCCACGCGACGAGGCGCAGCGACAGGGCCGTTCGGTCCACCAGCACCGCGAACAGCACGATGCCCGTCATGATGAATGCCCGCTGTGTCGGCACGGTGGCGCCGGCAAGCAACAGATAAATGAACGCACCCGCGAGTGCGGCAATTGCCGCGATCTTCTTGATCGGCAGGCGCAGCGCCACGGGCTCGAAGATCGCCAGTACCAGACGAACGCCGAAAAACAGGATTGTTGCCACCAATCCCAGATGAAGACCCGATATGGCCAGGAGATGGGCCAGCCCCGCGTCCCGCAAGGCCTGGACCGTCTCTTCGGGAATGGCGCTTCGATCTCCGACGATCAAAGCCGCGGCAATTGCCCCGCTCTCGGCGGGAAGACTCCCCCGTATCCGATCCGCCATCGCCTGGCGGAGTTTTGCCAGCTTGATCGCGGCGGTCCCGACGCCGCTGCCGATATCATCGGCCGGCTTCACATGGCCCAGCGCGAATCCGACACCGCCGAGACGGGCAAACCAGGCACGGCGCTGGAAGTCGTAGGCGCCCGGCATGGCCGGCGCCGGTGGCGGCGAAAGCCGGGCCAATACCGCAATTCGCTCGCCAACGCCGACAGTGTCACCACGCCGAAGCCGAAGCCGGATTCGATCCGGGGTGGCCTCGGGGGCGAGCCGCCGTACAGTAGGCTTATCCAAGACCACTCGCGGTCCCTTTAGGCCGCGTTCAAGCTGAATGACCTGCCCGGTGACCAGTGCCGCCCTGATCGGCTTTTCGAGGACGGGCGCCGCGACCCAGTGGGTATGCTGCTGCGCTACGAAAAATCCACCCGCAACAAGCGTCAGCGCGATAAATGCCGCTCGCGCGAACACCGCCCCCCGAATCAACCAAGCTGCACCGAGAAAGCCGCTGAAAGCCCCCGCAGCCCACCACAGAGACGGCTCGAACCGCAATGAGAAGTAAATAGCGATCCCGGTGCCGAACAATACCGGCGTCCACAAGGGCCAACGATCACGCTGCGCGGCGGCGAGCGTCTCAGCCCGCGCGACCAACGCACGCCAAGCCGCGATACGCTTGAAATTCGACGCACCCAGCGTCGACATCGCGTTTCCCCTCGTCCCCAGCCGTCGCAACGTGTCTAGGGAGCATATACCGCATTCGAAACCCCGCAATAGCGGGCGCTAGGGGTGCGAGTGGCAAGCCAGTGTGCTACACCCTGCCCGCCCGATGCGCGCAAAGCCGCGCTGACCCCAACCAGACACAGACGCCATGACAGTCGTAACCCGTTTCCCGCCATCGCCGACCGGACGCCTTCATATCGGAAGCGCGCGAACCGCGCTCTTCAACTGGCTCTTTGCCCGCCATCACGGGGGCCGCATGATGCTGCGGATCGAGGATACCGACCGCAAGCGGTCAACCCAGGAAGCGATAGACGCCATCCTCGACGGGCTCAACTGGCTCGGCCTCGACTGGGACGGCGATGTCGTCTTTCAGACCCACAACGCCGAACGCCATGCTGCAGTCGCGAAAGAACTGATCGACGCCGGCCAGGCCTACCACTGCTACTGCTCACCGGAAGAATTGAAGGAAATGCGGGAAACCGCCCGCGCAGAGGGCCGTCCGGCGCTGTATGACAGGCGTTGGCGCGACCGCGACCCGGCCGACGCCCCCGCCGGCGTCGATCCGGTGGTCCGGATAAAAATGCCGCAGTGCGGTAAAACCACCATCTCCGACCTCGTCCAGGGCGACGTCACCGTCGCCGGCGAGCAGCTCGACGATTTCATCCTGCTGCGCGCCGACGGCACGCCAACCTACATGCTGTCCGTTGTGGTTGACGACCACGACATGGGAATCACCCACATCATCCGCGGCGACGATCATCTCAACAATGCCTTCAGGCAGTTGCATTTATTTCAGGCGCTCGATTGGCCGGTACCGGTCTTCGGCCATATCCCGCTGATCCACGGAGCCGACGGACAGAAACTTTCCAAGCGGCACGGCGCCCTTGGCGTCGAGGAATACCGTGAAATGGGGTTCCTTCCCGAGGCCATGCGGAACTATTTACTGCGGCTCGGCTGGAGCCATGGCGATGAAGAAACCATCTCGACCGAGCAAGCCGTCGAATGGTTCGATCTCGATAGTGTCGGCCGCTCGCCGGCCCGTTTCGATCTCGCAAAGCTGGAAAGCCTGAACGCGCACTACCTCAAGGAATCTAACGAAAATCGGCTGGTCGACATGATCGTGCCGCAAATCGAGAACACCCATGGCATAACGATAGACGACGTTGGCAGTGCACGCCTGGCCAATGGCATGGAGGGGCTCAAGCCACGCGCGAAGACATTGCTCGACCTAGCCGAAAGCGCCGCATTTTATGTCGTCCGGCCGACCTTCCCGCTTGAGAATGCCAAGGCCGCAAAACTACTAAAGGATCCAGCGGTCACGGTCCTCGGCGGCGCGGCCGCGGTCCTATCATCCGCCGATCCCTGGAAAAGTGATAATCTGGAATCAGCGCTGCGTGCCTATGGCGAGGAGAACGACCTGGGCTTCGGAAAGGTTGCTCAACCAATACGTGCAGCATTGACCGGTTCGAATGCATCGCCCGGGCTCTTCGAAGTGATGGAAATCCTCGGCCGTGAGGAGACAATCGCCCGTATTCAAGCCGTGCCCGGGGTACTGCCCAATTCCTGAGCAGGTTTGCCCAACGCCGCCAATACGGGTATACTGCACTGCAACAGACGCAAGGGTAACGGGGAAAGCAGGCTAAGACCGTGCACCGTCCTAGTTCGTGATCTGACGCTTGCAAGATAGAAGGATCCAACATGACGCAGAAAAAATCTGCCACCGGTTCGGCGGCTTCGAATGAGTATGTGACACTCACCGATCACACCACCGGTGAAAACTACGACTTCCCCCTGATGCCGGGATCAACGGGACCAAAAGTCATCGATGTTCGCAGCCTGTACGGCCAAACCGGGCATTTCACCTATGATCCGGGATATACGTCGACCGGCGCCTGTGAATCGCAGATCACCTATATCGACGGCGAAGAAGGCGTCCTGATGCACCGCGGTTACCGCATCGAGGAGCTCGCCGAACAAAGCGACTTCATGGAAGTCTGCTACCTCCTGCTGAACGGCGAATTGCCGAACAAGGCGGAGAAGGAAGATTTCGAATCCACCATCACCAATCACACGATGGTGCACGAACAGCTGAGCTATTTCTTCCGGGGCTTCCGCCGCGACGCCCACCCGATGGCCATTATGGTGGCCGTGGTCGGCGCATTATCCGCCTTCTATCACGACTCCTTGGACGTGAACGACGAACGCCAGCGTATGATCACGTCGCACCGTCTGATTGCAAAGGTGCCGACGATCGCCGCGATGGCCTACAAGTTTTCCGTCGGCCAGCCCTTCGTGTATCCGCGGAACGACCTCACCTATGCCGAGAACTTCTTGCACATGATGTTCGCCGTACCGGCCGAGGAATACAAGGTCGACCCGGTACTGGCGAAGGCCATGGACCGCATCCTGATCCTGCACGCCGATCACGAGCAGAATGCGTCGACGTCGACGGTGCGCCTCGCAGGATCAACCGGCGCGAACCCGTTTGCGAGTATTTCCGCCGGTATTTCGTCGCTTTGGGGACCGGCGCATGGCGGCGCCAACGAGGCGGTGTTGGCCATGCTCGACCAGATCGGCAGCGTGGATAAGATTTCCGAGTTTGTTGAAAAGGCGAAGGATCCGGATGACGAATTCCGGCTGATGGGCTTCGGCCATCGCGTGTACAAGAACTACGATCCGCGCGCCAAAGTCATGCAACAGAGTTGCCACGAAGTCCTGGACGCCCTCGGCATCCGCGACGAACCGCTGCTGAAGCTGGCCATGGAATTGGAGCGTCTCGCGCTCGAAGATGATTACTTCGTCAGCAAGAAACTGTTCCCGAATGTCGATTTTTATTCCGGCATCATCCTGAAGGCCATGAACTTCCCGACGAGCATGTTCACAGTACTGTTCGCGGTTGCGCGAACGGTCGGCTGGATTTCGCAGTGGAAGGAAATGATCGAGGATCCGACCGCCAAGCTGGGGCGGCCACGCCAGCTCTATACCGGCCCGACGGAACGACCCTTCGTCCCGGTGAGCAAGCGATAAAACTCAGAGATAGCGGCCGGGCAAACTCCCGCACGTATCATGATCACGGCGGATGGTTCTTCCCATCCGCCGTTTTCTTATTTCAGTACCTTGAAATGTTAAGCGGGCGCTCGCTGATGCGCTGCAACGACATCTAGGATCGCGTCGGCTGCGCGACGGCTTGGCGGGACACTTCCGACGCCGAGCTGCTGCAACGCTTCATCGACCGCCTCGATCTGCTCTTGCCCGGCCTTGCCAAGTAGCTTCTCGACCTCGCCAGCCAAGATCTCCGCCGTGCATTGAAACTGCAAGCGCTCGGGTACAACCTCGCGGTCGAGGATAAGGTTCACCAAATTCACAAAACGCACATTGAGCAGCGGCCGCAGTATTGCCGCCGTTATGTTCGATATCCGATACGCGACCACAGCCGGTAGCCGCGCCAGGGCAACCTCCAATGCCACGGTGCCCGATGCGGCGATCGCCGCATCGCTAGCGGCCATAGCGGCGTATTTCTCGCCGCTGTCATGCACGACCGTCACGGGAACCGCCCAGTCCGCCGTTAGGCTCTGAACGAGGCCCGACACGCCAGGAACAGTGGGCGTCACCACGCGCAACGACGGATGATTCCGGGACAACAGTTCAACGGCACCCGCAAACGGATCGGCATGTCGCGTCACCTCGCCGCGCCGGCTGCCCAACAGCACACAAAGCACCGTATCGTCCGACGCAATGCCATGCCGCTCCCGAAACGCGGCTCCGTCACCCTCATTCGCCTGGTATTCTACGACAGGATGCCCCACGAAGCGGCAGGGCATGCCCGCTTTCTCGAAAAAGGGCGGCTCGAACGGCAACAGCGCCAGCATCATGTCGAAATAGCGTTTGATCTTTCTCACGCGCCATGGCCGCCAGGCCCATACGGTCGGCGCGACGTAATGCACTTTCGGCGCGGTCGAGCGTCGTACGCGCTTGATCACCGCATAGGCGAAGCTCGGGGAATCGATGGTTACGACCACATCGGGCTCCATCGAATCAATCGCCCCGGCGGTTTGTCGAACTCGCTTTAGCAGGCGCGGAATATGCGGCAATACTTCCATTAGGCCCATCAGGGACAGTTCCTCCATCGGGAAGATGCTGTTCAGGCCTTGCGCCGTCATTGCGTCGCCGCCAACCCCAGCGAAGCGTACGCGATCGCCCGTCGCCTCTCGCAATGCGGCCATCAGCCGCCCACCGATTTGATCGCCCGACGGTTCTCCGGCGACCACAAAGACGCGGAGAAACCCATCGGTCATTCGCCGGCAACCGCGATCAGGAATAGTCCATGCTGATCGGCCAGTTCGACTGTCCGCTTCCGATCGACAATCAATGTCGCATTGGCTTCGACGGCAATCCCGCGGAGCCCCGCGGCAGCGGCGGCGGATATGGTATCGGGGCCAATTGTCGGCATGTCTGCGCGGCGTTCCTGCCCGCGCTTGGAGAGCTTTATCAGCACACCACCGTCCCCTTCACGGCGCAACGGTCCACACCGTGCGAGCAGCGCGTCGGTACCCTCTATCGCCTCAACGCCAAGGACCAGCCCTTGCTGCACGACGACTGCCTGCCCTACGTCGGCGGCGCTCATACTGCGCAGGACGTCGCGCCCACGTGCGATATCGTCCTCCGCCGTCTGATCCGGCGCGTGATTGCCCAACAGGCCCGCTTCGGGTTTTAAATCTTGCAACACGGTGTCCGGTCCAATTACGCGAAATCCTTCCGCCTCGAATTCGGCGATGACCAACCGCAAAATACCGTCATCACCCAGACTTTTGCGACCAAATCGCATGATGAATTGCAATGCGCGCCAGTCGGGGCGCAGGCTCGACAGCGATGGGCGTTCGATACCCCCTGCCAGGACGACATCTCGTACATTCAGCGCACGGCCGATCTCAATGGCCTTTCCAGCGGCGCCCAGGCGAAGCCAATCATGCGGCACGTCCTTGACCACATCCGGATCGGTATGCCCCTCAATCGCGATCACATGGCATTCACGGCCCGACGCGCGGCATGCCTCGATCAACATACGCGGTAGGTCGCCGCTCCCTGCGATAATCCCTAGCTTATCCGCCATTGCCGTTTTTGGGCTGCGTCAGGCCACGGGACGAGTCGGAACGAATAAATCGAACGATGTCCATTATCTCGGAATCATCACCATGCCGCTCAGCAATATCGTCGAGACGCTCGAGCACGGTCCCGCTATCGGTATCGCTGAACAAGAATTTGTAGACCGACCGCAAATTATGAACTTGCTCCCGTGTAAATCCATTTCGTTTTAGCCCGATAATATTCAATCCGGATAACCGCCCCCGTTCTCCGACGACCGAACCATAGGGGATGACGTCACTTTCGACGCCGGTCATGCCGCCGATCATGGCGTGCTCGCCGATCCGCGCGAACTGGTGGACTGCCGAGTTTCCGCCGATAATGACGTGATCACCGAGCACGACATGCCCTGCGATCCCCGCGTTATTCGCCATGATGACATGATTTCCGACCTGGCAGTCATGGGCCACATGCGATCCCACCATAAACAGGCAATGATCACCGACCGACGTGACCATGCCACCACCTTGAGTACCGGGATTCATCGTGACGTATTCCCGAATCCGGCAATGACTGCCAACGACAAGCGTCGACGGTTCGCCGTTATATTTTAGGTCTTGGGGCGGCTGGCCAATCGATGCGAAGGGATATATCTCCGCGTGGGCGGCGATCGTTGTCCGGCCGGCCAACACCACATGCCCCTGCAAAACAGACGCGTCGCCCAGGGTTACATGCTCGCCGATGCAGCAATAGGGACCGACTTCAACATTTTCGCCCAACTCCGCGCCGGGTTCCACGATCGCAGTCGGATGAACTTTCGTAGCCATTCAGACGTTTTCCACCAACATGGCCGAAAATGTCGCTTCTGCGACGGTGCGATCTTCGACCTTCGCTTTTCCTTTGAATTTCCAGACATTGCCGCGATTACGAATCTTATTAACTTCGATCCGCAAGACATCCCCTGGCACGACTGGACGCCGGAATCTCGCCTCGCTGATCGACATGAAATAGACCAGTTTGCCTTCCGGATCGAGCTTGCCTGATTCCAGAACCAAGACAGCGGCGGTTTGGGCCATCGCCTCGATCATCAAGACACCGGGCATGATCGGCTTTTCGGGAAAATGTCCCTGAAAATGCGGCTCGTTAACCGTTACGCATTTGATACCGGTCGCACTTTCGTTCGCGACCAACTCAACAATGCGATCGATCATGAGGAAAGGATAACGATGCGGCAGCGCCGCCATAATCCTATCAATATCGACGTCCGGCAATTGCTCACCCGTCGCGGCTACCGCGCCTGGCACGCTATCGTCCATCCCTTACCTCCCGACTAGACCCTTATTGCGCCCTTATATCCGCCGTTCCTGCCCAGCAATCAAGCTATGCAGCAAGGATGCCAATCTATTTCCGGCTCTCCGCGGCGGTCAACTCAACCGTTGGAAGTCTAGCATTCAACCGACGCAGGGCCTCATCCGTAATGACGATCCGCTTCTCGGCGAACAGCACAAGGCCCCGCCCGCGACCGGCATTCAGAATCAGGTTGATACCGCGTTCCTCGGCCAACTCCTTCAGTATCGCAATCAACGCAATATCGATTTGCCCCATGCCGTAGTTGAACATGGCATCCATCTCGCGTTTGCGGCTTTGCACGATCCCCTGAAGCTCGCCGACGCGCTTCCGCATTGCCTGACGCTTGGCGCTGAATTCCGATTCGGACAAGCCCGGCTCCCGCTTCGACAGCCCCGACCGGGTGGTCTCAAGCTCCTGGCGTATCGATCTTATTTCCTTCTGCAACTTGCTGCGTCGCGTGTCCATCTGATCGCGGACACTCCGGCCGGCAGACGATTCTTTCACGACCCGCTGGAAGTCGATCACGCCTACAACAGCCTGCGGTAACACAGCGTCGGGTTTCTTGTCGTCAGCGGCCTGCTGTGCCGACACGTCGTTCACCGCCGCCATTGCCCAAAGCACGGCTATCGCTGCGAATAAGGCCGTGTATCGCCGACCGGCATTCATTTCTTTAGAACCGTGCGCCGAAGCTGAAACTCAGGAGTTGTGTCTTGTCGAAATCAGCCTTGAGAAACGGATACGCGAGGTCCAACCGCACAGGACCTAGAGGCGATTTCCATGCAATGCCGAATCCACTGGATATTCGGACTTGCTTGCTATCCTCGATCAACGAATTCGATCCGTCGGCGCCGAACGCAGTACCGACATCGGTGAAGAGCGCGCCTCGAACGCCGAATTCCTCCGGCAGCCCGACTGGAAATGTAATCTCAGCCGAGCCGATCGCATACGTGTCGGCGCCCAGAGCATCATCGGTGACGCGGTCCCTCGGCCCCAAACCACCCACCTCAAAACCGCGCATACGATCGTTGCCTAAGAAGACCCGATCGGTGATACGGGTGGACTGTCCCAGCCCTTCGAGATGCCCCACATCGGCGCTCAGAATGCCAATCCATTTCTTGCTGATCGGGATGTAATACTGCGATTTCACCGTCCCCAACACACTACGAACATCGCCCCCTAAACCGGCGATATCTGTTGAGACCCGCGCAACAAATCCTTTGGTTGGGGACAATCGGCTGTCTCTTGTGTCATAGGTGACGGTCTGTCCAACCGATGACTTAAAGACCGGCTCGGCCTGATCCTTCACGATCTGCGATGCGTCATCGTCGACGTCATTGATATCGATATATTCGAGTGCATAGCGCAGGCCTTGCGACCAGTTCTCGTTGATCTCGTATGAAAACCGCGTCCGGCCGCCGACCTTGTCTTCGCGGAAGGAACTTTCGCTATCCCGGCTCGACCGGATGTTAAAGAGGTCGAAACCTGCCGATAGGTTACGGTCCAGGAAGTACGGTTCCGTAAATCCAAGGTCGAATTGTTGTGTCCGCTGCGACAGTCGAAAACTTAGTTTCAGGTCCTGACCGCGCCCAAGGAGATTCCGTTCACGGATACCGACCTCGCCGACGACACCATCCTGCGTCGAAAAGCCTGCACCTAGACTAAGCTCGCCGGTCGGTTGCTCCTCAACGTCCACCTGAATGAGCGTTCGGTCGGGACTAGCGCCGCGGACTTTGGTGACGTCAACCTTGGAAAAATAACCGAGATTTCTGATCCGCTGCTGCGAACGGCGCATCTTGGCCGAATTAAAAGCGTCACCCTCGACGAGCCGGAATTCCCGGCGAATTACTCGGTCAAGCGTCCGCGTATTGCCGCGAATATCGATCCGTTCAACGAAGACGCGCGGACCCTCCAGCACCTCGAAGGTCACGCCAATGGTGAGATTGTCCCGGTCGCGCCGTACCCTTGGCCTGACCTCAACAAAGGCATAGCCGAAATTACCGGCCACGTTGGTAATTTCCAGCACTGTGTCGTCGACCTGTTGGGAACTATACCAATCGCCAGCCTTGAATTTGATCAGAGGACGCAAGATCTCCGGCTTGATCTCCTTGATCTTGGACGTCACGTCGATCTTGCCGAATTTATATCGCTTACCTTCCTCCACCGTGAAGGTAACGAAGAAATCACTGCGGTCCGGGGCGAGTTCGGCAACCGCCGATACGACCCGAAAATCCGCATATCCGTTTTCGAGGTAATACCGGCGCAACAGTTCGCGGTCGAAGGTCAGCCGATCCGGGTCGTACTTGTCCGCTGAAGTGAGAATCCGCCACCAGATACTTTCCTTGGTCAGTATGATCTCGCGAAGATCGCTGTCCGAGAAAACACGATTGCCCACGAACGAAATCTTCCGAATTCCGGATTCCGGACCTTCTTTGATCTCGAAAACCAGATTGACGCGGTTCTGGGCGAGCTGGATTACCTTAGGTTCGACGACCGCCGCGAAGTAGCCGCTGCGACGGTAGAGATCGATGATCCGCTTGACGTCCTGCTGGACTTTCGTTCGCGTAAACACGACGCGCGGACGAAGCTGTACCTCCGGCGACAGTTGCTCATCGTCGAGTTCGTCATTCCCTTCGAACGCGATGCGGTTGATGATCGGGTTCTCGACGACGCGAACGACAAGGCGATCCCCTTCGCGGCTGATCGTTACGTCGGCGAACAATCCGGTCGCATACAAAGCCTTAAGCGATCCGTTGACCTTTCCGGTATCGAACGGTTCGCCTTCCTTCAACGTCATGTAGGTGCGGACAGTATTCGGGTCGATACGCTGGGTACCTTCGACCGCGACTTCTGAAACCGTTCCGCCGGAAGGGGAAATGCGCGGCACTGTCGTCCGCGGGGTCGGCTCGGAGCGTCCCGGCGCGCCGGTGACCGGCGCCGGCGGAACGATCGTCGGAACGCCGCTGCCCTGCCCGAACGCAGGCCCGCGCGCGACCGCAACGCATAAAAACACGCCGCAAATAACGGCGATCCTGAGCCCGCTCACCAACTAAGTAACGCTCCCTGTATTAACCTGGTCAGGTCATTAGTTCAGGTCATTAAATTCTTAACGAACTCGAATACTGGAAGATTAACCAGGTCATTTATGGTGACGAATAGCATAAGGCCCAGGACCAAGACCAGTCCAATCCGAAATCCGATATCTTTTGCCTTCTCGCCGAGCGGGCGTCCGCGGATCGCTTCGATGGCGTAAAACAACAAGTGGCCGCCATCGAGCATCGGGATGGGGAAGAGATTGATCAGCCCGAGGTTGATCGACAAAAGCGCCATGAGCGAAATGAAGGGTATGAATCCGTGGCGTGCCGTATCGCCGGACAACTGGCCAATCCGGACCGGACCGCCCAACTCCTTAAGGTCGCGCTTGCCGCTGATGATCTGACCGACGGCTGTCAACGTATCAACGGTCAGGTCCGCCGATTCCTTCGCCGCTTCCCAAACCGCTTCGAGCGGACCCCGCTTCTTCAATTCCATGCCGGATCGTTGAACGCCGAGCAAACCGATCTTATGAACGTTGCCGGATGCGTCCTTGGCCTCGCTCGCCTTGGGCGTCGCGGTCATCTGCACTTCTTTGCCGTCGCGCAGAACAACGACGTCAAGCGGCTCACCCGGCCGTAGTTGCACAATCCGTTGAACATCGCGAAAACGCTCGACATCCGACCCGTTGATCCGGATGAATTCATCGCCGGGCTGAATTCCCGCTTCGGCCGCCGCGCTGTTCTCGATCACCTTGCCGACGGTCGCGGGCGTGTGCGGTTGGCCAAGCGACATGAACAGGGTCGCGAGAACAATGATCGCGAAAATGTAGTTCGCCGCCGGCCCCGCGAAAACAATCGCCGAGCGTTGCGCCAACGTTTTATGCGGGAATGAGACCGCCTCATCCGCGGCGGACATCGCGTGTTCGCTGTCGCCGCCGCCGCTGTATTCGCCCTCGCCGAACATCTTGACGTAACCGCCAAGCGGAATCGCGCTGATCTTCCAACGCGTTTCCGCCTTATCGGTCCAGCCGAATATTTCCGGCCCAAAGCCGATCGAGAAGACCTCGACGCGAACGCCGCAGCGCCGCGCCACCCAGTAATGGCCAAACTCGTGAACGAAGACCAATACCGTCAAGAGGACGAGAAAGGCAGGTATGTAGATCAGAAAAAAATCCATGGCCCTACTGTGTTGGTTGGCGGCCCGAAAGCCGGCTATGCCCGCGCGGCGACAATGTCGGTTGCCGTCCGTCGCGCAATCTCGTCGGTACCGTGGACGTCTTCCAACGACTGGAGAGCCCCATTCGGCGTCCGTTCCAGGGTTTCTTCAACAACCGCAGCAATGTCGAGGAATCCGATCCCACCAGAAAGAAAGCTCGCGACAGCCACCTCGTTCGCGGCGTTCAATATAGTTGGCGCTTTTCCACCGATCTTCAAGGCCTCGCGGGCCAAGCGCAGCGCCGGGAATCGTTCAGAATCAGGCGGTTCGAATGTCAGGGTCGATACAGTCGCGAGGTCCAACCGCTCCGACGGAGTCGTCATCCGGCCCGGCCAAGCCAGGGTGTAGGCAATCGGCGTCCGCATGTCCGGTGTTCCGAGCTGCGCCAGCACCGACCCATCCATATAGGTCACCATGCTGTGGATCACCGACTGTGGATGCACCAGGACCTCGATTTTGTCCTCAGGCATGCCGAAAAGATGATGCGCCTCGATGACTTCCAGTCCCTTATTCATCATGGTGGCTGAATCGACCGAGATCTTCGCACCCATGTCCCAGTTGGGGTGGGCAACCGCCTCCGCCGGGCTGGCCTGTCCCATCCGTGCGACGTCCCATTCGCGGAATGGACCGCCGGACGCCGTCAGAACGAGCTTCTCGATCCCGCCGCGCCGCTCGAAATCGAAGACCTGGAAAATCGCATTGTGTTCGGAATCGACCGGCAACAGCGTCGCACCGCGAACCTCGATCTCGCGCATCATCAGTTCGCCGGCGCAGACGAGGCATTCCTTATTGGCAAAGGCGACAACCGCCCCGCGGCGCACCGCGGCCAACGTAGGCTTGAGCCCGGCAAATCCAACGATCGCGGCCATTACCCAGTCAGCCGGCCGTTCCGCCGCGGCGATAACCGCCGCATTTCCGGCCGCGATCTCAACCGGCTCACCGGACAACGCGCTTTTCAGGTCAGCGTATTTACTTTCATCCGCAATCGCGACGAAGCGCGGTTTCAGTGCCCGTGCCTGTTCCGCGAGCGCCTCGACATTCGTATTCGCGGTCAACGCCTCGACCGCGTAGCGTTCCGGCTCCCGCGCGATCAAATCGATCGTTTGGCATCCGACCGAGCCCGTCGACCCTAGGATCGTAACGCTGCGCATGCCGGTATCGGCTTTTGCGGCGATCTGCCCGCTGATTACTGCCATATTATCGGACTCTCCCCCACCGACACCGTGATAAGCGCTGCCGCCGGCATTACAGTTAAGTAGCCGTCGAAACGGTCGAGGAAGCCGCCATGTCCCGGTATCAATTGACTGGCGTCTTTCACGTCAAAGTGTCGCTTCAGCTTAGACTCAATCAAGTCACCAAATTGCGCCACAACTGCCAACAGCACGCTCACTCCTACTAGTAGAAGAGTAGCACCATCCGCAACTGCGTTTCCCATAACCCAGCCGGCCGCGCCCGCGCAAGCCATTCCGCCCAAAAGGCCGCTCCATGTCTTGTTGGGGCTGATGGACGGTGCCAGCTTCGGACCACCGATTGCCCGGCCCGTAAAGTAAGCGCCAATATCCGTCGCAACGACAATGGCGACGAGCCACAGCACGGTCCAAAGGCCTGTTTGATCATCGCCGCGCAGCCATCCGGTCGATACGATGCCGAACACTACGTAAGGCAGTCCGACAAGAAGGATCCATCGGTTCGGCGCGCGCTTCGCCAGCGTCAAGATCAACACCACCACGGACCCTGCCGCGACTGCCCCGGCAACAGCCGGGAACCCGTAAATCTGAAGCCCGATCGGCGCTGCGACGGCAGCGATGATCATTGTTCCTTGAATGGCGTTGTCATGCGCGCCGCAAATCCCGGCCCACTCCCAGCACATCGCTGCGCCGATCACGACCAGCAAAGCGGCAAACGCCCAACCGCCGTACCAGACGGCGGCGACGCAAATTGGCATGATGACCAACGCCGAAACGACGCGGCGCTGCAGGCTGCTGGATTTAGGAGGTGCCAACGGTCGCGCCGTACCGTCGATCGCGACGCTGAAACTCCTCGACTGCTTCAGCAAGGCTCCGCTCGTCGAAATCGGGCCACAAGGTATCCAAAAAGACAAACTCGGTGTAGGCAAGCTGCCAGATCAGGAAATTACTGATGCGCTGCTCCCCGCTGGTCCGTATCAGTAGGTCCGGATCCGGGATGCCCGCAGTCGCCAAGGCCCGATCGATCGACTTTTCGTCGATGTCCTCAGCCGCCAACCGTCCGGCGGCGACTTCCTGCGCCAACGACTGGACCGCATGGGTGATATCCTGCCGGCCGCCATAGCTGAGCGCGAGAATAGCGGTGAGCCCGGTATTGTTGGCCGTCGTGCCTTCGGAATGTTCGATCAACTTGACGATATCGTCCGGCAGTTTCCGGCGGTCGCCGATGATCTTGATCCGCACATTGTTCTTGTGCAGTTCGGCGGTCTCGGCCCGGAGGTAGAGCCGCAACAATCCCATCAAATCCTGTATTTCCGTGCGCGGCCGGCTCCAATTTTCCGAGGAAAATCCGAACAATGTCAGATAGGAGATTCCCGCACTGGCCGCGGCGCGAACCGTCCGCCGGACCGATTCCGCACCCTGTTTATGCCCGGCCGTTCGCGGCAGGTTGCGCTGTTTTGCCCAGCGGCCGTTACCATCCATGATAATCGCTACATGGACGGGCGGGGCTGCGGAGTCTGAGGTGGAGAGAAGCGGATCCATCGACTAGACCTGCATGATCTCCTTTTCCTTGCCGTCCAACGAGCCATCGATCTCTTTGATGTGGCCGTCGGTGGCTTCCTGAATCTCCGCGGCAACGTCACGATGCTGATCTTTGGAGATGTCGCCGTCTTTTTCCATCTTCTTAAGCTGGTCCATCCCGTCGCGGCGCACATTGCGTACCGCCACGCGGGCCTGCTCCGCATATTTTGCGGCGACCTTCTTCAATTCGACGCGCCGTTCCTCACTGAGATCGGGGATCGGCACACGCACGAGGTTTCCCTCGGTCTGCGGATTGAGCCCGAGATCGGAGTCGCGGATCGCCTTCTCAACCGATTTGACCATGCTTTGATCCCAGACCTGCACCGTCAACAGGCGCGGCTCCGGCGCCGCCACGTTGCCAACCTGATTCATCGGCATCTGACTACCGTATGCGTCGACCGTAATCGGCTCCAATAAACTCGTCGACGCGCGGCCCGTCCTCAGGCCACCGAATTCCCGTCCCAGCGCCTGTATCGCCCCGTCCATGCGGCGCTGTAAGTCAGCCATATCGAAATCAGCCATGACTTACGCTCCCTTGCCAATAATTGTGTAGGTACCCTCGCCTTTTATCACATTTGCGAAGGCCCCTGAATCGCGAATTGAGAACACGATGATTGGGATGTCGTTCTCGCGCGCCAACGAAATGGCGGATGCGTCCATCACTTTGAGATCGCGCGACAGCACTTCGAGGTAGGAAAGCGTCTCGTAGCGCTCCGCATCCGGGTCCTTCATGGGATCCGCGCTGTAGACGCCGTCGACCTTGGTCGCCTTCAACAAGGCGTCGCAGCCCATCTCCGACGCCCGCAACGCGGCGGCGGTATCGGTCGTGAAAAACGGGTTGCCGGTCCCGGCGGCGAAGATCACGATCCGGCCCTTTTCCATATGCCGGACGGCACGGCGCCGGATATAAGGCTCGCAGATCGACTGCATCGGAATGGCGGAGAGGACCCGCGTCTGCGCACCGACGCTTTCCAGCGCGCTCTGCATCGCCAGCGCATTCATGACCGTCGCCAGCATGCCCATATAGTCAGCGGTCGCGCGTTCCATGCCATTGGCGGCGCCGGAAACACCGCGGAAGATGTTGCCGCCGCCAATAACGAGGCAAATTTCGGCACCGAGATCGGCGACGACTTTCACCTCACTGGCCACGCGGGCACACATTTCAGGATCGAGCCCGTATTCCCGATCCCCCATCAGGGCTTCGCCGGAGAGTTTTAAAAGGACGCGGGTATAGGACGGCGCGGTTGCTTCGTTTGATTTTGCTAATTTCGTGCCCGAAGCCATCGCGCAGACTTTCTCTTGTTACTATTCAGACACCCGGCAACCTAGTCAGATTCATCGTCCTTCTAATCACCGGTCAGCGAGGCCACTTCCGCAGCGAAATCGGCCTCACCTTTGTCGATGCCTTCGCCCAGTTCGTAGCGAAGGAAGCCGGTGACCTTGATCGGCGACCCGGCCTCTTTGGACGCATTCTCGACCACCTTCTCGATCTTCGTCTCGTTGTCGATCACGAAGGTCTGCTCCAGGAGAACGACCTCCTGATAATATTTGCGCAGCCGGCCTTCAACCATCTTCTCGACGATCTCCGGCGGCTTGCCCGACGAGGAGGCCTGCTCGGTGAGAACTTTCCGTTCCCGTTCCACGGCTTCCTGGGATACGCCGTCGGTCGACAACCACTCCGGACGGGCGGCTGCAATGTGCATCGCCAACTGCTTGCCAAGCGGTTCCAGCACGGCTGAATCCGCGTCCGATTCGAGTGCGATCAGCACGCCGATCTTGCCCATGCCCGGTTTCAGGGCGCCGTGCATGTACGACGCGACGATGCCCGGGCTGACCGCAAGGTAGCCGGCACGGCGCAACGCCATGTTCTCGCCGATGGTCGCAATGTTGTGCGTGAGCTCTTCTTCGACATTCCGGCCGGTGCCGGGATAGTCCGCCGTCTTGATCGCGGCCTCGTCGCCCTTGGTCTCAACGGCGATCGACGCCACCTGTTCGACGAAGTCCTGGAAGGACTCGTTCCTCGAGACGAAATCGGTTTCCGCGTTCACCTCGACAACGGCGCCGCTGCCGTTGGCGGCCGAAACCGCAACCAATCCTTCCGACGCCACGCGGCCGGATTTCTTGGCGGCTGCCGCCAAGCCGTTCTTACGTAGCCAATCGACCGCATCGTCCATGTTGCCGTCGACTTCGGCGAGCGCCTTCTTGCAATCCATCATTCCGGCGCCGGTCTTGTCGCGCAGCTCTTTGACGAGCGCAGCGGTAATTTGAGTCATGATCAATCCTCTTCCTTGATCGATATCCGCCGTCGTCAGGCGGACTTCTTGTCTTCTGCGGCCGGCTCTTCCGCTTTCGGCTCGGCGGGCGTCTCGGCTTTCGGTTGGGCGTCAGCCGCCGGCTTTTCCTCTGCCGGCGCTGCTGCTGCGGGGGCTTCCGCCGCCGGTGCTTCTGCGGCAGGCGTTTCCGCTGCAGCCGGGGCTGCAGCCTTCGCCGGTGCGGCTGCGGCCGCAGCCACTTGCGGCGCCACGCCTGCGACGTCATTCGGCGCTTCGGCTTCCGTACCGATGAATTCCTTCTGCAACCCGTCGATCACCGCGCCCGAGATCAGGTCGCAATACAGATTGATCGCCCGCATCGCATCGTCGTTGCCCGGCACCGGATGGGTGACACCTTCGGGGTCGCAATTGCTGTCAACCACGGCGATAACCGGAATATTCAGCTTGGTCGCCTCGTGGATCGCGATCGCTTCCTTATTGGTGTCGATGACGAACAGGATGTCCGGCAAGCCCGCCATTTCCTTGATGCCGCCGAGCGACCGGTCCAGCTTGTCGCGCTCGCGCTGCAGTCCCAGCAGTTCCTTCTTGGTCAGGCCGACGGCCTCTTCCTGCGAGAGCTGATCTTCCAAGACCTTCAGCCGCTTGATCGAGTTCGAAATCGTCTTCCAGTTCGTCAGCATTCCGCCGAGCCAGCGATGGTTCACGTAGTACTGGCCGCAGCGCGCCGCGGATTCGGCCAACACGTCGGCCGCCTGGCGCTTGGTGCCGACGAACAACACGCGTCCGCCGCCGGCCGCCACGTCGCGGACCGCTTCCAGCGCCCGGTGCAGCAACGGCACCGTCTGCTCAAGGTCGATGATGTGAACGTTATTCCGCTCGCCGAAGATGAACGGACGCATCTTCGGGTTCCAACGGCGGGTGGTATGTCCGAAATGAACGCCTGCTTCCAGGAGCTGGCGCATCGTGAATGATGGCATCGCCATGATCGTATCCTTTTCCGGTTAATCCTCCGCGGGCTTCACCGGAAAATCCGGCACCGGAGCGAACATCACCCTGATCGGCGACCTCCGCACACCCGCGTGTGGGTTTAAGTTGGGCCGGGGTATACCGCCAAGCGCTGTCCGTGACAAGGGTAAAGCCTGAGTTTGCCTGGATTTTTCGCTCTTTTGCCCAATGTCGAGCAACATCCGTCAATCGGCAGAGCTCGGCGGCAAGACGGGCTATTTATCGCGCAATCTCAATGAATTAGACCAACTTCATTCCGAAGAATGGGCCGGAAAGCCGCGCAGCCTCCGAGAAGCAGCCGCATCCAGACCTCAGATATCGTGCACGTCGACCACGCCGGAGAGGGATTTGACCGCATTCCGCATGGCGGGCGTGATGCGATACTTCTTGTCCAGCAGTACTTCGATCTCCTGGTCGTCCGTATCCAGGACCAGGGTTACCTGCCCGCGCCCGCGCGTGCCATGATCCTTGAACACGCCGGCCAGCGCCTCGACCGGATTGGTCTCGCGCAGGAAGATTCGAAGCCCGGCCGCCGCGTTGGCCGCCGCCTCGTCCAGCGGCTCAATATTCATGGCCGTGACCCGGAAGCTGTCTTCGTGCTTCTGGATACCAGCCGTTACCAGCAGTGGAACGCCACCCTCCAGCAAATCCCGGCTTGCCGCCAGCAATTCGGAAAACACCGTGATCTCATAGGCGCCGGTCGCGTCCGACATTTGAACGAAGGCCAGTTTGCCGCGCCGGCCATTGATGATACGCCGTGCGCCGACGATCCCGGCGAGCTTCACAGCGGCATCACCGCGCACCCGGCCGGCCATAACGTCCGCCCAGTTGACCGCGCCAATCCGCTGGCAGCTCTTCTGGTAGGATTCGAGCGGATGCGCCGACAGGTAGAAGCCAATTGCCTCGAACTCCTCCTGCAGCCGTTCCTGGGTCGGCCAATCCTCGACATCCGGCAGCGAAATCTGCGTCGCCTGTAGGGCATCGCCGAACAGGCTAACTTGATGGCTTTCCCGGTCGTTCTGCGCCGCGTTGGAATGGCGGATCAACGTCTCCACCGCATGATGCACCTGCCGCCGGTTTGGGTTGAGCGCATCGAACGCGCCCGCTCGCGCCAGGTTCTCTAGTTGCCGCTTGTTCATGACGCGCCCATCGAGGCGGTTGGCGAACTCGGTAATATCTTTAAAGGGGCCATTGGCGTTGCGTTCTTCGGCCAACACGTCCATCGCCGCCTCACCGACATTCTTCAGCGCCGCCAAGGCGAACCGCACGGAATACTCGCCGTCGGCATTCTTCTCCACCGTGAACTTGGCCTCGGAGTGATTGATGTCGGGTGGCAGAAGATCAATCTCGAGCCGACCAAGCTCGCTGCGGTAACTGTTCAGCTTCTCCGCGTTGCCCATGTCCAGCGTCATCGACGCCGCCATGAATTCCACCGGGTGGTTCGTCTTCAGATACGCCGTCTGGTAGGCGACCAGCGCATAGGCCGCCGCGTGCGACTTGTTGAAACCGTAGCCTGCGAACTTGTTAACCTGCTCGAAGATTTTGCCCGCCAGCCCTTTGTCCACATCCCGCTCGATCGCACCGTCGATGAATGCCCTCTTTTGGGCGTCCATCTCCGCCTGAATCTTCTTACCCATCGCACGACGCAGCAGGTCGGCCCCGCCGAGCGTATAGCCCGACAATTCCTGCGCGATCTGCATGACCTGTTCCTGATAGATCATGATGCCGTGGGTCTCCTTCAGGATCCCCTCGATGCGCGGATGCATATAATCGGGCTCTTCCAGCCCATGCTTGCGGTTGATGTAGCTCGGGATGTTATCCATCGGTCCCGGACGGTACAGCGACACGAGCGCGATGATGTCCTCGAAACGGTCGGGCTTCAGCTTCTTGATCACGTCACGCATGCCCGAGCTTTCCAACTGAAACACACCTGTCGTGTCGCCGCTGCACAGCATTTCGTAGGTCGCCGCGTCGTCGATCGGTATCTGCGACAGATCCACTTCGATGCCGCGGTCCTTCAACAGATGGACGGCACGCGCCAACACCGTCAGCGTCTTGAGGCCGAGAAAGTCGAACTTCACAAGGCCGGCTTTCTCAACGAATTTCATGTTGAACTGCGTGACCGGCATGTCCGATCGTGGATCGCGGTATAACGGCACGAGCTGGTCGAGCGGCCGATCACCAATGACAACACCGGCGGCATGGGTCGACGCATGGCGGTATAGGCCTTCAAGGCGTAACGCCACGTCGATCAGGCGTTCGACGGTCTCGTCCTCCTTGATCATGTCTTGAATCAACGGCTCGCCGTCGATTGCCTGCTGCAGTCTAACCGGATTGGCCGGGTTGTTCGGCACGAGCTTGCAGATACGGTCGACCTGCGAATACGGCATTTCCAGCACGCGCCCGACGTCGCGCAGCACGGCGCGCGCTTCCAGCTTTCCGAAAGTGATGATCTGCGCCACCTTGTCGTCGCCGTACTGGCCCTGGACATAGCGGATCACGTCGTCCCGGCCGTCCTTGCAGAAGTCGACGTCGAAGTCAGGCATCGACACACGCTCGGGGTTCAGGAAGCGCTCGAACAGCAGGCCCCAACGCAGTGGATCCAAATCAGTAATCGTCAACGCCCAGGCAACCACCGATCCGGCGCCCGATCCACGGCCGGGCCCGACCGGGATTTCCCGCTCCTTCGCCCATTGGATGAAGTCGGCGACGATCAGGAAGTAGCCCGGGAAGCCCATTTGGTTGATAACGCCGAGTTCGTAGTCGAGCTGTTCCCAATACGGCTTTGCCGTTTCTTCCTTGGCCGCCTCGTCCATGTCGGCGGTGAACACGTGGGCGTCCAGCCGCACCTGCAGACCGGCTTTCGACATGTCGCGCAGCGCGTCTTGTTCGGTGCGGCCTTCGAGATGCGGATACGGCGGCAAAATCGGATCGCGCGTATCCGGGATGTAGGCGCAGCGCTGCGCCACCACGGCGGTGTTTTCGATCGCTTCCGGCAGGTCCTTGAAGAGTTCCCGCATCTGATCGGCGGTCTTGAAGTAGTGCTGTGGCGTGAGCCGCCGCCGATCCTGACGCGATACCACCGTCCCTTGCGCAATGCAGATCAGCGCGTCATGCGCCGCATACATATCTTCGGTCGCAAAGAACACTTCGTTGGTCGCGACCAACGGCAGGTCATGCCGGTAGGCGAGATCGATGAGATCCGCTTCGATACGGTCCTCTTCATCCAAATTGTGGCGCATGACCTCGACATACAGCCGGCCCGGGAAGATTTCCGACAGCTCGACCAGCACTCCCTCGGCGGCCTCGTTCTGCCCGGCGGACAGCAATCGTCCGACCGTTCCGGAAGGGCCGGCGGTCAGAGCGATGAGGCCCTCACTCGCCACCTTGATATCCGCTAAATCCACATGCGGATGTTCGTTCGATTCCGTCGCCAGATGCGCCTTGCTCGCCAATGAGAGCAGGTTGGTGTACCCCGTCTCGTTCTGGACCAGGAGGACAAGTTGGTCCGGCTGCTGGGCGATGCCGTTCCGCCCTTCCCCGTCCGGCCGCCCGACGGCCATCTGACAGCCGACGACCGGCTGCACGCCGGAAGACCGCAGCGCCAGCGATAGCTCCAGCGCGCCGAACATGTTGTTGGTATCGGTCAGGCCGACCGCCGGCATGCCGTGCTCTTTGCACAACGTCGCCACTTGCGGCACGCGGATCGCCCCCTCCGCCAGCGAATAAGAGGAATGGACGCGCAGATGGACAAACTCGGAGGGATTTTCTTGGCTCATGCCGGGATCATTCCATGCCGTCGGCGTCGTGCGCCAGCCATCACCTGCAAGCCAGAGAAATCAAGCTCGCCGCCGCCGCAGAGCAGATGTGGAAAATTGGAAAATCCCGCGAATCGGAAATCCGAAGAGGTAGGCTAGCCCATCCCTTCGCGCAGGATGCCGTCCTCGAGACGAAGGATGCGATCCATCCGGTTCGCGATTCCCATATTGTGGGTCGCAACCAGCGCGGCCAGATTGCCTTCGCGCACGAATTCGGTGAACAAGGCGAAAACTTCATCGGCGGTCTTATGATCCAGGTTGCCGGTCGGCTCGTCCGCGAGCAGCACCAAGGGCCGGTTGGCCAACGCCCGGGCAACCGCGACGCGTTGCTGCTCACCGCCGGACAGCCGGGCCGGCCGATGGGTAGCCCGATCCGTCAGGCCGACCAGTTGCAGCAGCGATCGCGCCCGGTCGCGCGCGTCGCGCCGGCTATTCCCGGCCAGCATTTGTGGGATCATGACATTTTCGAGCGCGTTGAACTCGGGCATCAGGTGATGGAACTGATAGACGAAGCCGATATCCTTGCGCCGCACTGCTGTCCGGTCCGCATCCGACATTCCCGCACACGGGCGGCCATCGATCGTTACCTCGCCGCCATCGGCGTGTTCGAGCAATCCCGCAACATGGAGCAGCGTTGATTTCCCCGCGCCCGACGGCCCTACCAAGGCCACCAATTCACCCGGGCGGAGCGTAAGCGTGGCGCCGCGCAAGACCTGCAGCGACTCTTCCGCCTGCCGGTAGGTCCGCACGACCTGGGTCAGTTGCAGGGCTGCCTCACTCATAGCGCAGCACCTCGACCGGATCGAGCCGGGCCGCCTTCCAAGCCGGATAGATCGACGCGAGGAACGACAGTATCAATGCCATCAGGATGACCATCACCACCTCGCTGGGATCGATCTTCGCCGGCAGTTGCGACAGGAAATAGATCTCGGCCTGGAACAGATCGGTCCCGACCAGTTTCTGGATGCCTTGCCGGATGGTTTCGATATTCTTGGCGAAGGCGATTCCCAGAATTGCCCCGAATATCGTCCCGATGACGCCGACGCTGGCGCCGGTGATGAAGAATATCCGAAGCACCAGTCCCCGCGTGGCCCCCATGGTGCGCAGGATGGCGATGCCCTTGCCCTTGTCCTGAACCAGCATCACCTGGCTCGAGATTATGTTGAACGCCGCCACCAGGATGATCAGCGTCAAGATTAGGAACATGACGTTGCGTTCCACCTTAAGCGCCGTGAAGAAGCTGCTGTTGGCCTGTTGCCAGTCGCGGACACGGTACTGGGCGCCCAGCGCATTACCGATCTCGAACGACGCCTCCCGGACCCGGTCGGGATCGGTCATCATGACTTCCAACTTCGAAACCGCGTCTATCTTTTTGAAGAAGATTTGCGCATCGCTGAGCGGCATGAAGACAAAAGTTGCGTCGTATTCCGACATGCCGATCTCGAAAATACCCGCAACCGGATAGGTTTTCGTTCGGGGCAGCGTGCCAAAGGGCGTGCTGGTGCCATTCGGCGAGATCAATTTGATCTTGTCGCCGACACGCAAGCCGTAGCGGCGGGCGAACCGGCTTCCGACGATGATACCGCCGCCCTTGTCGAACTTTTCGAGCGATCCCTGGAGCAGGCTGTCCGCCAGCAGCGGTCGGCCGAGAAAATCCTTGGCCCTGATGCCCCGCACGAGCGCGCCTGCGGCCACGCCATTGGCGGTCGCCATCACCTGCCCCTCGACAAGCGGCGTGACGCTCACGACGCCGTCCAGTCCCTTCAGCACGGCGATCGGTTTGTCGAAATCCTTCATGGCGCCGAATTGCCCGGACACCTCGATATGGCCGTTCAGCCCAAGCACCCGGCCCAGCAGTTCGGCCCGGAACCCATTCATCACCGACATGACGATGATCAGCGTGGCAACGCCCAGCATGATGCCAAGAAGCGAGAACCACGTGACAACGGAGATAAACCCTTCCTGGCGTCGGGCGCGCAGATATCGGAAGGCGATAAGCCGCTCAATTGCGCTGATCAACTGTGCCGGTCCTCATTGTTGGAAGAAGGTTTGTGACGTCCGTCATGCCTGCAACCGCCCCCAATTCATGGCGATCTGCGTTAGCCGGTCAACCGCGCCAAGGCGGACTCCAGCGAGACTTCCTCTTTGTCGCCGGAAGCGCGGTTCTTCAACTCGACCACCCCGCTCTTCAATCCCCGCGGGCCGATGACCAACTGCCACGGCAGACCGATCAGTTCCATATCGGCGAATTTCACGCCGGCCCGCTCGGGCCGGTCGTCATACATCACCTCGACGCTCGCGCCATCGAGCTTGGCGAAGACGTCCTCGCAGGCGGCGTCGCAGGCATCGTCACCCTGCCGCAGGTTGATCAAGCCGGTATTGAAGGGCGCAACAGCCTCCGGCCAGACGATCCCATCGTCGTCATGGCTCGCCTCGATAATCCCGCCGACCAGACGGGATACGCCGATGCCGTAGGACCCCATCTCGACGGTGACCTCCTCGCCATCCGATCCCGCCACACGAGCGCCCATCTTTTCCGAATATTTGGTGCCGAAGAAGAAGATATGCCCGACCTCGATGCCGCGCGCCTCAACCAGATCGGCGGCGTCGACAGGGCATGCCGCCGCGTCGTGCATCTCGTCGGTCATCGCGTAGTGCTCGGTCCACCGGCCGACCGTATCGGCCAGCGCCGCATGGTCGTCATAGTCGACATCGGTCGTCATCACATCCATGTCCTGATAGGCGCGATGGCAGTACACCTCGCTCTCGCCGGTTTCCGCGAGAATCAGGAATTCATGACTCATATCGCCGCCGATCGGTCCGGTATCCGCCTGCATCGGAATGACCTGCAACCCCATCCGCGCGAAGGTCCGCAGATAGGAGACGAACATCTTGTGATAGGTAACACGTCCGGCGTCCGCGTCGAGATCGAAGGAATAGGCGTCCTTCATGTAGAACTCGCGGCCGCGCATCACGCCGAAGCGCGGACGAACCTCGTCCCGGAACTTCCACTGGATGTGATAAAGATTCTTGGGCAGGTCGCGATATGTCCTCACCTCATTTGCGAAGATCTGAGTGATAAGCTCTTCATTTGTCGGCCCGAATAGCATTTCACGGTCATGGCGATCGGTGATGCGCAGCATCTCCTTGCCATAGTCGTCATAGCGCCCGGACTCTTTCCAGATATCCGCCGATTGGATCGTCGGCATCAGCATTTCCTGCGCGCCGGCGCGATTTTGCTCCTCGCGCACGATCTGCTCGATCTTCTTCAGGACCCGGAAGCCCATCGGCAGCCAGCTATAGATGCCCGCTGAGGCCTGGCGGACCATACCGGCACGCAGCATGAGCTGATGCGATACGATCTGCGCCTCCGACGGTGTTTCCTTCAGGGTCGGCAGGAAGTATCGGGAACGGCGGACGGCGTTGCTTGTATCGGTTGTCATGACCACGTGATGCGTCGATGTGCGGCGCGCGCCTAAGGAAAACCTCGATAGGTGCGGCTCAAAAGGAGCGCCAATGTAGGGAAAGCACAGTCGTATGTCCATTGCCGCCTGTGACGTTCTAGCGGCGCTTCTGCCCCCGCACGATCCGTTGGCATTTGCGCGCCAGCTCGGTCTGTTCCGGATCGGTCAACGGTTGCCCGTTGAAGGTCGCCTCGCCGGTTTCCAGATTGAACTGCACGCGCCCGACAATCATTTCCGAGCTGCCAAACCGATTTCTCGCGCCACCCCGAAGCGGATTGAAGGAAATCTCGATCTCGACCTGTTTCGGCGCCTTGATCGCCGCGCTGCTACCGGGCAAGTCGGCCGGTGCGACCTTCTTGCCGCGAACATCGACGCCCGGCTTGTACGCGACGCCCGGCCCGGGTCGGTGCTCGACCAGGCGGGCACAGTCGGCCCTTGGAATCCGGATGACGGTTTCCGCCGCTATCGCTGGCGCCGTACCAGCGGTCAGCACAATCGCGGCTGCCGCGGCCGCTAAGCTACCTTTGTTCATGAGTGCATCTTATCCATTCCGCCCGGCGTGGCCAGCCTCTCCGGTATCCGGGATCGGCCGCTCGGCGATGTGTCCTCCGGTAGCGGCGATCGCCGCATTCGCAGCAATATTCGCTTTTATCTGAGAAAAAAGACCGAAAATGTCCGGACCTATGGTGAAAATTGCATGACATTGCGCAAAACATTGCATACACTCGCCGCTACTCGGATAGCCAGTCGCGATAAGTGACGGCCCGGCCCGAGTTTGGGGAGGGAAATTAAATAATTACCAGAACCGGAAAATCCCTCAGGAAACAACGGTTCCATAACTAATAAACTGGGTTGCATTGCGCCGGGGCGAGATTTCAAATCTGGCCTCTTTTTCTTTGCCCAAAGGACAAAAGACGGCCCAAGCCCCTACCCCCAAAACCCCGCGTCGACCTGCATCCACGGCGGGTCCTTACCAGCGACAACCTGCTGTACCGGACAATTCACGCGGTGCGCGCCGGGCAGATACCCGAGGCTCATCAGGAATTCCCCTGTGATTTCGCCGCCGGTGAATAGAAAAGTCTTCTTGAACAGCTTGACCCAATCTTCCTTGGGCAACGGATGGTGCGCGTCCAGCCAGTCGGCGAAACCGCCATGGCTCTTCCGCAGGTCCTGAATGCGCCGGGCATTCTCGATCGCCGCGTTGACCTTCAACTTGTTGCGGATGATGCCCGCATCGGCCAGCAATCGGGCGCGCTGGTCTTCGCCATAGGCGGCGACGGTATCGACGTCAAAACGATCGTACGCCGCGGTGAAGCCTTCGCGTTTGCGCAGGATCGTGAGCCAGGACAGCCCGGCCTGATTGATCTCTAGAACCAACCGCTCAAACAGGATCGCCTCGTCGCGGGACGGGAACCCGTATTCCCTCTCGTGATACGGACCGTGGTCGGGATGATCGGGCGCGGCGTCGCAGTAGTGCATAGGGATGTTCACCTGTGTCGTTTGGCGGGTGAGCATATACTGGCATCACTCCCGGGCACACGAAATCTGCCGCCTCGGCTTCTCCTGACAGAACGCTGTCAGGAGCCCTGTGCAATTGTCGCGTCATCGATACACACCCCTACACTCACACGGAGACACGACAATGAGTTTCACCCCCGAAAACTTCACCGTCTGGGCCGAAATCCCGGTGACCGACCTGGACCGCGCGATTGTGTTCTATGACCAGGTCTTCAATACTGCGCTGAAGAGGGACGAAACGGGCCCACAGCCTATGGCCTTATTTCCAACCTCAAGCGAAAAAGGCATAGCCGGGCATCTCTACGAAGGGAAACCGGCTAAGGACGGCGCCGGGCCCACCGTTCACATGGCCAGCCCCGATACGTTGGAAGCCGCGCTGGAACGGGTCAAAACCGGCGGTGGCAAGGTGCTATCGGACATCATCACCATCCCCTGTGGGCAATTTGCGTATTGCCTTGATCCGGACGGCAATTCCATCGGGATCTATTCTTCCTAGGACACATCAATGCGACGAGCCGACCGCCTATTTCAGATCGTTCAACAACTCCGGGGCGGCCGGCTTGTCACGGCGGCGATGCTTGCCGAGCGGCTGGAAGTCTCGGAACGGACAATTTACCGCGATATCGCGGATCTGCAGACCAACGGCGTCCCGATCGACGGCGAAGCGGGCGTCGGATACCTCATGCGCGAGGGTTTCGACCTCCCGCCCCTGATGTTTTCGCGTGACGAGGTGGTGGCCCTTGTCGCCGGCGCACGCCTGATCCGTGCGTGGGGCGGCGCCACGATGGCGCGCGCCGCCGAGGAAGCGCTGGTCAAAATTACGGGCGTCTTGCCGGTCAACGAACAACGCCGGCCCGAGCAGATCGAAATTCACGCCATCGCGTCAGAAATGACCCCAACGGTGCGCACTAGGATCGACGACCTGGAGAAAGCGGTCGAGAATCGCCGCCGTCTGAAAATCGACTATGCCGACGCCGAGGAGCGTCCGACAAAACGGGTGGTGCGGCCGCTCGGCCTATGGTTTTGGGGCAAAGTCTGGACGCTGATAGCCTGGTGCGAGCTGCGCGAGGACTTTCGGGTCTTTCGGTTGGACCGGATCGCTGCGATGACCGATCAAGACGCCCCTTTCAAACCGGAACGCGGCAAAACGCTCACCGACTTCTATCGCGTCATGGAAGAGGAATGCGGCCGGCCCTAGCCGCCGCCATCCACTCACAACCTCACCCCATGTCGGTCTTTTCGCTCTGGCGTAAGCCATCGATGGTGTTTGCGGAATCCACGTTCTCCAGACTGCTGATCACCTCGATCACCGCGGGGCCATCCGCCGCCATCGCCTCCTGCAACGCAGGCCCTGCCTCCTCGGGCGTACGGACGGTCAGTCCGACCGCCCCAAAGGCCCTCGCCCATGCGGCAAAATCCGGATTCACCAGATCCGTGGCGTGCGGCCGCCCCGGATAGTGGGTTTCCTGATGCAGTCGGATCGTGCCGTAGTTCGAATTGTTCGAGATGATGATACGGACCTTCGCCCGCTCCTTGACCGCGGTCGCCAGTTCCGAGCCGGTCATCAAGGCCCCGCCGTCACCGACAAGTGCAATAACCTGCCGTTCCGGATGCCGCAGCGCCGCCGCGACGGACGCCGGTACGCCCATTCCCATCGCACCCGCTTCCGAGCCAAGCAGCCTCTGGGTGGATTTGAACCGATAGTGCCGGTGCATCCAGCTCGCAAAGCTGCCGGCGTCCGACGTCAGCACCGCATCGTCGGGCAGATGTTCCTGCATCGCCGCGATCATATGGCCGAAATCCAATCCGTCGGCCGCGTCCCGCGGATTCAGCGCCGCGCTCTCGTCATAACCGGCGTGGGCGTCGGCAACCCATTTCTTGCGGGCGACCGAAACCGGCGGCGCATTCTGTGCTGCAAGCGTCTCGAGGAACGGCGCCGCCTCGCTGACCAAACCCAACTCCGTCGGCAGATTGGTGCCAATCTTGGTCGCGTCGGGATAGACATGGACAAGCCGCTGTCCCGGCGTCGGTATTGCGCCCCCGATGCAGGCCAATTCGCCCATCCGTGTGCCGACGGCCAAAATCAGGTCCGCGTTGCGCGCCGCCTTCTGGATGGCTGCTGGCGGGCGGATACCAAGTTCCCCGGCATAATTCGGGTGGTCGTGATCGAATACGTCCTGATGCTCGAACGTGGCGTAGACCGGCACGGACCAGGTCTCGCTCGCGTCTTTAAGTGCCTTACGCGCGTCCGCCATATGGGCGCGTCCGCCAACGACCAGAATGGGACGTTCGGCAGACGCCAGCATATCGGACACCGTTGCAACGTCGCCTTCCGACGCCCGGACTCGTGACGGGGCCTGCCGGCCCAAAGGTTTCGCATCGGTTTTCATCTCCAACACGTTGGTCGGCAGCCCGACAACCACCGGGCCGGGTGTGCCGCTTTCGGCGATCCGAATCGCACGCGCGAGGATTTCGGCCATCCGGTCCGGATGATCGACCTGCTCGATGCTCTTCGCCATGTCGCCGAAGGTCTTCACGAAATCCATTTCCTGCGTGGCGCCACGCCCGATCCGCTCGTTGTTGACCTGCCCCAGCATCAGCACCAGCGGATAGGCCCCCTGCTGCGCCGCATGGGCTGCGATTGAGGCGTTGGTCGCGCCGGGACCGCGGCTTGCGAAAACCACACCGGCCTTGCCGGTCAGCTTTGCGTCGGCGAAGGCCATGAACGCCGCACCGCCTTCGTGCCGGCAAGTCACCAGGTGGATCACCGGGTCTTCGTGCAACTCGTCCATGACGGCGAGATAGCTCTCCCCCGGAACGCAAAATGCCCGGTTGAGGCCATGAAGAACCAATGTATCGAGAAGTACCTTTGCCGCCGTTACACTCATGTCTGACCTCCCTGCGCCCCGCTGCCGGGGTCTTGCCGTTATCCGAACCTGACTGGATGATGATGTGTTTGGATAATATGAATGGGCGATCCTGCCCTGTATCATCCGTGGTTCGCAAGTTCGGGATGAGGCAGATCGCGAGCAGCAACAGCTCCAGCCACGCGATTGCGAAAAATTCCAACACGCTTTGTACATATTCAGATAAAACGGGACAAAATGACCCAATTTCATTTTGAAAAGCGTTACTCGCTTTCCTACTATTGCTGTGGAGCGACTGAGGATTTGAAGACATGTCGGAACTGGCAATCAATCGCGGACAATCCGCCCTGGGCAAGGCGCTTCAGCTTCTCGACGTGTTCGTCGACAGCGGTGAACCAATCCCTCTCGCGGAGGCGGCGCGACGACTGAACTTGCCGCGGCAAACCGTGCACCGACTGACATGGCAGTTGGTCGATGAAGGCTTACTGCGCCGCGACCTCACAAAAGACATGTTCGCGGTTGGCCCGCGCCTGTCCGGCCTCGCCCTCGGAACGCTTTCGGCGACATGGCAAACAGGTCCAGTCCACGCAATCCTGGAAGAGCTTGCCGCCGATATCCGCGAAACCTGCAACCTTGGTGTCCTCGAGGGCGACCGGCTGATCTACATCGACCGGGTGGAATGCGATTGGCCGGTCCGCGCGCAATTCGATGTCGACGCCAAGATGCCGATCCACGCGACCGCGGGCGGCAAATTGCTGTTGGCCTATCTTCCGAGCCGCAGCCGATCCCGCCTCCTCGCGGCGCTCCCGATGCCGGCTCTGACCGCGCGAACGATCACCAACACGGAGCAAATGGCGCGGGAAATCACCAGTATCCGCAAGCTCGGCTATGCCCTGAACAACGAAGAGAACGCCGAGGGTTTGGTCGGCATCGCCGTCCCCATCCGCGATGGCGCGAAACGGGTTGCGGCGGCCCTCGCCCTGCACGCACCGCTCGCGCGGGTTGCACATTCCGACCTCCCGGCCTTCGCGTCATCCCTGCGCGATACGGCACACCGCATAGAACACCAACTGAATTTGATGAAGGACCAGTCGAATGACGGAACAGACAATCGATGAACAACAGCCGGCTGCGATCCCCACACTGGACGTCACGCCCGTAAGCGACGCGATCGGTGCCGAGATTCGCGGCGTCGATTTGACGGACATCAACGACGCGACATTCGCGGCACTCCATGCAGCGTGGCTCAAGTACGGCGTCCTGCTGCTCCGCAAGCAATCGCTGAGCGATGCCGATCTCGTCGCATTCAGCCGTCGCTTTGGCGACCTGGACGACGCGCCGCCCAACGAAAATGGCAAGGGTGGCGTAAACGGTTTCTCCGAGGTGTTGGTGCTGTCGAACGTGAAGGAAAACGGCAAGGCCATCGGCGCGCTCGGAAATGCCGAGGCGATCTGGCATTCGGACATGAACTATATCGCCGAACCGCCCACCGGCAGCGTGCTGTATTCGCTGGAGGTGCCTGACTCCGGCGGCGACACGGGTTTCTGCAACATGTACAGGGCGCTCGAGGAACTGCCCGCCGATATTCGCAAGCGTATTGCGAACCTCAAGATCAAACACGATTCCAGTACGAATAGCGGCGGTTTCCTGCGCGAAGGCGCCAAGCCCGTCACCGACGTACGGGAGTGCCCCGGCGCGGTCCATCCCATCGTCCGTACCCACCCAGAGACCGGCCGCAAGGCGCTTTATATCGGCCGGCGGCGGTATGCCTACATCATGGGGCTCGATCTCGACGAGTCGGAAGCCCTGCTGGACGAAATCTGGTCGCACGCGACGCGCAACGACTTCACCTGGCACCATCAATGGCGGGTCGGCGACGTGTTGATCTGGGACAACCGCTGCGCCATGCATCGCCGAGACGACTTTGACGACAGCGCACGGCGCATCATGCACCGCACCCAGATCAAAGGCAGCGCGCCCTTTTAGCCGGGGTTCTTACGTTTGTGGGGTGTAGTCGCGAATATTGATCAATTCGGATTCGATCACCCAGAGCAGCAGGGCGAACAACAGGCCGGCGACGACCGTGGTGACCCCGAACTTCAACAGCAACCGCGGATTCGCGGGCGCGCTGGTCGCGTGCCCTTTCTCCGGGTTCTCGACCGGCCGGTTGCCCCACGGCAGAATTGCGAACAAGGTGATCCACCAGATCACGACATAGGTCAAAATGCCCGTAAACCAGTGCATGCGTCAGACCTGTTCCAATTCAATCAGCGTACCGCAGAAATCTTTAGGGTGCAGGAAGAGAACCGGTTTGCCGTGCGCGCCGGTCGTTGGCTCGCCGTCACCAAGCACCCGCGCGCCCTCAGCTTGTAACTTATCGCGCGCCGCCAGAATATCGTCCACTTCATAGCAGACATGGTGGATACCGCCGGCCGGGTTCCGCGCAACGAAGGCCGCGATGGGCGACATCGCATCCAAGGGCTGCAGCAACTCGATCTTGGTGTTGGGCAGTTCGACAAACACGGTATTTACCCCGTGATCGGGCAGCGGCAGGACCCCCGACACCGTCGCCCCTAGCGTATCGCGATAGGTCGCAGTGGCGGCGTCCAAATCGGCGACCGCGATGGCCACGTGGTTGAGTCTTCCGATCATCACATTCACTCCGGCCTGCGCCACTCTCCGGCGTCGCAGCGTGTCGTCGGTCCTTATACGCGAACCAAGTGGATTTCGGTCTGCGGCCGCTTGCCGCACAAATCCCGGAGGCTGCGGCGTACTGCCCGACGGGCGGCCTCGCTGACCGT
This sequence comes from Alphaproteobacteria bacterium, assembly GCA_021774335.1. Classification (GTDB taxonomy): domain Bacteria; phylum Pseudomonadota; class Alphaproteobacteria; order UBA8366; family UBA8366; genus JAJFJD01. The sequence continues at coordinate 75,994 of JAJFJD010000023.1, read as the reverse complement.
ATCATCATCGTCCCGGTCGCGTTGCGGCAGCCGCTCGACGGCCGTAATGACCGCTTCGATCACTTCATCGGCAACATCACCTTCGGTGTCCACGTCTTCGATGCCATGCAAGCTGACCATCGGCAGACCGCTGATCATACCGTCGGGCCCGAGGAGGATGGTCGCCACCGCCGAGCCGTTATAGATCATGCGCCGACGATCCCGGATGACAGTGCTTTCCAAATTAATCAACCGCCGACCATCCATCGCCAACCGCCCGGTGAACACCTCGTCGATGATTTCGCCTGGCCCAGGTGCTAGCCGAATCATCGATCCGTTCTGGCCGACGATCGCCTTTGGTACCTGACAATCCTCGGCCAGTTTGGCATGCGCCAACAAATGACGCGGTTCGCCGTGCACGGGAACCGCAATCTTTGGCCGAATCCATTGATACATCTGCGCCAACTCATCCCGCGCCGGATGGCCCGAAACGTGGACATTTTCCTCATAGGCGGTCACGACCTCGATCCCCTGCTCGCTCAGCCGGTTATGCAGCCGGTTGATGGAAATCTCGTTGCCCGGAATGATCCGGCTGGAAAAAATGACCACATCGCCCGGGTCGAGGGACACTTCCGAATGATCGCCATTGGCGATCCGGGGCAACGCCGCGCGCGATTCACCCTGGCTGCCGGTGCAGACCAACAACGTCTTCTCCGGTGGCAGGTAGCCGACATCGTGTTCGGTCACGAAAGGTTTGATATCCCGCAGATACCCGGTTTCCTTGGCGCATTCATACATGCGCCACAGTGAGCGGCCGACCAACGCGACCTGACGGCCATGCGCCTCGCCGACACGGGCCATCGTCTCCAACCGTGCCACATTGGACGCGAAACAGGCGACCGCCACACGGTTCTCGAAACGCCCCACCAGATCGAGCAGCGTCTCCCGTACGTCGGCTTCCGACCCGGAGTCACCGCGTACCAGAGCATTCGTCGAATCCCCGACCATCGCCAGCACGCCGGCCTCACCAGTGCGGATTAACGCAGCCTCGTCCACGTTTGCCCCGACCAGCGGGTCCGGATCGAGCTTCCAATCGCCGGTATGCATGACCCGGCCAACCGGCGTCTCGATGACCAGGGCATTCGGCTCCGGAATGGAATGGGTCAGCGTGATCAGTTCGATATCGAACGGTCCGACGGAAAACGTGCCCGACAACGGCACCTCGATCACCGGCACGCGGTCGAGCAGATCGGCTTCCGCCAGCTTGCGGCGCAGCACCGAAAGGGTGAATGGCGTCGCATAGACCGGGCATTGCAGCCGGTCCCAGAGATACGCTACCGCCCCGAGATGATCCTCATGCGCATGGGTCAGGATAAGCCCCGCCAGCTCGTCCCGGCGTTCCTCGATAAAGGCGGGATTCGGCATGATGACGTCGACGCCCGGGGTAGATTCATCGCCGAAGGTGATGCCCAAATCCACCATCAGCCATTGACCGGCATGACCGTAGAGGTTGAGGTTCATGCCAATCTCGCCGGTGCCGCCGAGCGGCAGGAACAGCAACTCGTCGTCGCCGGGACTTCCGGTCTTCAAATAATCACTCATACATGTTGATTTCGCTTAAAGACCTCTTCGAGGCCGCGGATCGTCAATTCCCGGTCGATATGTTCGATCACGCTGGACGTCTCTGCGAATAGAGGCGCCAAGCCGCCAGTGGCAACGACCGGAAGAGCTTCGCCGTATTCGTCGCGGATGCGCGTGACGACCCCTTCAATCATCGAGATATAGCCCCAGAAGACCCCCGACTGCATCGCCGGGACCGTCGCCTTGCCGATGACCTTTTCGGTTTTCTGGACCGCAACGCGCGGCAGCAACGCCGACGCCATGGAGAGCGCATCCATCGATAGGTTGATCCCCGGCGCGATCACATTGCCGCAGAAGTTGCCGTCTTCGTCGATGACATCGAATGTCGTGGCCGTGCCGAAGTCGATCACGATCAGCGGGCCGCCGTACCGGCTATACGCCGCGACCGTGTTGACGAGCCGGTCGGCGCCGACCTGTTCCGGCCGGTCGATACGGACTCCGATCCCGAGGTCCAACGCCGGATCACCGATCATCATCGGTTCCTGATGAAAATACTTCTCGCATAGGGTCACCAGATTGAAGCGGGCCTCCGGAACCACAGTGGCTATGATCGCGGCATTGATATCCTGGGGCTTGATGCCGGACAGGCTCATCAGCTGCGTCAACCACACCGCATATTCGTCAGCCGTCCGCTTCGGGTTGTTATGGCAGCGCCAAATCCCTTTGCGGTCGTCGTTGTCGGAAACGGAAAACACGACATTCGTGTTTCCGGAATCGATCGCTAGCAGCACCGTGTCACTCCCACTTCCCGAGCATCATAGGAAGACATCTCCCGCCGTCACGGCTTTTTCCGAACCGTCGGGCAGGCGCACAATGAGCGCGCCGCTGTCGTCCATATCCAGGAACTGTCCTTTGAATTCATGGTTAGGCAGCCGAACAGTGACTTCCTGCCCCAAACCGCGCGCCCGAGCTAGCCACGCCTTGCGCACCGGCGCAATGCCGGCAGTGTCCCATTCCACCCGCCAGCGGTGCAAGCTGTCCAAAAGAGTCATCAAGACGGTCTTGCGATCGGCAGACGAAGCCCCTTCCGCCACCATCGAGGTCGCCGGAAACGCCGTATCGTCCGGCGCCACCGTGATATTCAAACCGCATCCAACAACGACCCAGTCGACCCGATCCGCCGCGGCACCCGACGATTCAAGTAGGATACCGGCGATCTTCTTACCTTCGACCAAGACGTCGTTGGGCCACTTCTGCTCGACCCGAGTGCCGTCAGGCAGCAAACAAACTAGCGTATCCGCCATCGCCACGGCCGCAACGAGCGAAAGCTGCGCGGCCACAGCTGGCGGCGCCGCTGGCCTTAAGATCGCAGAGAAATAGAGATTACCCTCGGGCGACTGCCATTGGCGGCCGCGTCGGCCGCGTCCCGCCCGCTGCCGATGTGCCCACACCACGGTACCCTCCGCGGCGCCATCGGACGCCAATCGGCAAGCTTCGTCGTTGGTGGACTCCAGAATGCCGTGCTCGATCACCGAAAACGGTGGTGGCGCGGTCATGGCGTCCGCCCGGTCAGACCCGTTCTATGTCCGAAATAACGATGCGGCAGCCGCATCGGCGATCTCTAACACGGGGGACAATCCGATGAAGAACAGCACCGTAATGACGGCCGTGACCGCCAACACCGCGCCAACTCCTTTACCGATCGGACGTTCCAGCGGTTCGGCCGCGTCGTCGAAATACATCACCTTGACGATCCGCACGTAATAGAACGCCCCGAACACGCTTGTCACGACACCGATGATCGCAAGGGCGACAAGACCGGCCTGAATAGCCGCCATGAAGATATAGAGTTTGCCGAAGAACCCGGCCAACGGCGGAATTCCTGCCATGGAAAACATGAATATCATGAAGGCCAAGGCCATCGGCGGGTTCGACTTTCCGAGCCCCGCAAGGCTGTCGATCGTTTCCACCATCTCACCCTTCTGCCGCATGCTCAGGATGCAGGCGAAGGTGCCCATGGTCATCACCAGATAGATCGTCATGTAAACCAGCACGGCGGTGATGCCGTCGCGGCCGCCCGCCGCCAAGCCGATCAGCGCGTAGCCGACATGACCGATCGAACTATAGGCCATCAGGCGCTTAATGTTGGTCTGATTGATGGCCGCCAGCGCACCCAGGATCATGGACAGGATCGATACGAACACGATGATCTGGCGCCACTCGTCCAGCATCGCGTCGAACGGTCCCACCATCACGCGCAAGAGCAAGGCGATGGCGGCGATCTTCGGCGCAACCGAAAAGAACGCGGTCACCGGGGTCGGCGCCCCTTCGTAGACGTCCGGCGTCCACATATGGAATGGCACCGCGGAAACCTTGAAGGCCAATCCCGAGATCAGGAACACCAGGCCGACAATCAGGCCGATGGCGGGTTCACCGCCGCCGGAAAGCAGTTTGGCGATCAGCGTGAAGTCGGTGGTGCCCGCGAATCCGTAGATCATCGAACAGCCGTAGAGCAGTAGGCCGGATGAAAGCGCGCCAAGGACAAAATACTTCAACCCCGCCTCGGTCGAGCGCGTGGAATCGCGCTGAAACGCCGCGATCACATAGAGCGACAGGCTCTGCAGCTCCAGGCCAAGATAGAGGGAGATCAGGTCGTTGGCCGAAATCATCATCATCATGCCGAGCGATGCGAAGACGATGAGGACCGGATATTCGAACCGATCCATTCCTTCCTTGCGTAGGAAACGGTCACTCATGATCAGCGTCACCGCCGACCCGACGAGCACAAGCACCTTCATGTAGGCTGCGAATCCATCGACGATGAACAGGCCGTTGAATGCCAGCGTTCGGTCACTGCCCTGGAACACCACCATCAACATTGCCACGACCAGAGCGATGATGGAGAAGGTCGCGACGGTACGATAGGCCCGTTTCTCGCTGATAAACACGCCGACCATCATGAGGACCATGCCGCACACCGCCAGGAATATCTCCGGCAGTGCGGGAATGATTAGCGGCAAGGCATGCGTCAACGGATTACCCTCTCATCTCACCGCACGGCGACCGACGTCGTATTGGCGACGGCGGCGAGCGCGGCGTTGTAGTCGGCAACGAGCTTGGCGACCGACACTTCGATCGGCAGCAGGAAAGACAGCGGATAGATTCCCATCCATAGGACGACCAGGATCAGCGGCACGAAGATGGCGATTTCGCGCGCATTCAGGTCGAGAATTGTCTTCAACTTCTCTTTGGTCAATTCGCCGAAGATAACCCGGCGGTAGAGATACAGCATGTAAGCCGCGCCCAAGACCATGCCGGTCGCGATCAAGGCACAGATCCAGGTGCTGACTTGGAAAACGCCCACCAGTATCAGTATCTCGCCGACGAACCCACTCGTCCCCGGCAACCCAACCGACGCCAGTGCGAATACCATGAATACGAAAGCGTATCTCGGCATGCGATGGACCAGACCGCCGTAATCGTCGATCTCGCGGCTATGGATACGGTCGTAGACCACGCCGACACAAAGGAACAGCGCGGCGGACACAACCCCGTGGCTCAGCATCTGGATGATCGATCCGACCACTGCCTGTTCGTTCATCGCGAAGATGCCGACCGTCACGAAGCCCATATGTGCGACCGACGAGTACGCGATCAGTTTCTTCATATCGACTTGCGCAAGCGCCACCAGCGATGTGTAGATCACCGCTACCGCGCTCAGCGCGAAGACGAACGGCGCGAAGAAATCCGACGCGACCGGCAACATGCCGATTGAGAAACGCAGGAAGCCGTATCCGCCCATCTTCAGCAACACGCCCGCCAGGATCACCGACCCTGCGGTTGGCGCCTCCACATGAGCGTCGGGCAGCCAGGTGTGAACCGGCCACATGGGAATCTTGACGGCAAAGGATGCGAAGAAGGCCAACCACAGCCACGTCTGCAGGTCCGGGTCCACTTTGTGCCCGAGCAGCGTGACGATGCTCGTCGTATTCGCATCGTGGTACAGCGTGATGATCGCCAGCAGCATCAGCACCGAGCCGAGCAGCGTGTACAGGAAGAACTTGAACGCCGCGTAGACCCGACGCGGTCCGCCCCACACGCCGATGATCAGGAACATCGGGATCAGAACCGCCTCGAAGAATATGTAGAACACCACGAAATCGAGCGCGCAGAACATCCCGACCATGAAAGTCTCGAGCACGAGGAACGCGATCATGTATTCGCGCACCCGCGTCTTGATCGCTTCCCAGCTTGCGAGAATGCAGAGCGGCGTCAGGAAGGTCGACAGGATCACGAAGAACATCGAAATCCCATCGACGCCCATCTGATAGGAAATGTCGTATTCCGGGATCCACGGCACGGATTCGACGAACTGGAAATCGGGTGTCGCCGGGTCGAACTTGATCCAGATGTAGAGCGATTCCAGGAAGGTGAAGAGCGACACCCACAACGCGGCCCAGCGGGAGTTGCGGGCGACTTCCTCTTCCGTCCCGCGTACGACCAGCAGGATAAAAAGCGCCCCGACCAGCGGAGTGAAAGTGACGACGCTCAACACGCCGATATTCTCGAACATGGTCGCCTAACCCCCGCTTCTCAGCATGTACCAGGTGACCAGGATCACCACGCCGATCAGCATCGCGAAGGCGTAGTGATAGACGTAACCGCTCTGCAGCCAGCTCGCCCGGCGCGCGAGTTGCCGGGTGACCGAGGCGATGCCGTCCGGACCGACTCCGTCGATCACAGCACCGTCGCCGGATTTCCAAAGACCAAAGCCCAGGCGGAATGCCGGTTTGACGAAAATGCGGTCATACAACTCGTCGAAATACCACTTGTTGAACGAGAATGCGTAAAGCGGCTGGAAGCGCTTCGCCAACGCCGCCGGCATACCGGGGCTCGCCATATACATCCAATAGGCCAGCGCAATGCCGACCGCTCCCATCACCAGCGGCAACAGCTTGACCCAGAGCGGCACGTGATGCGCGTCGACCAGGGCAGTATGCGTCTTCAGGACGAAGAGTGAGTCGCCCCAGAAGGCGGCCATGCCATCGCCGACAAACACGCTATACGTGATCGCCCCGGCCACGATCGAGCCGATGGCGAGCACCACCAGCGGCACCCACATGATCGGCGGCGCTTCGTGCACGTGCGCCAGCGTCTTCTCGTCGCAGCGCGGCTTGCCGTGGAAGGTCATCAGGATGAGCCGCCAGGAATAGAAGGCGGTCATCAGTGCGGCCGCTATGCCCAGCCAGAAGGCGTAAGTGCCAACCGACGTCTGCGCCGCAAAGGCGGATTCGATGATGATGTCCTTCGAGTAAAAGCCCGACAGGCCAAACACGCCCGGAATGCCGACCCCGGCCAGCGACAAGCTGCCGATCCACATGAAGATGTAGGTGATCGGCACCATCTTGTAGATGCCGCCCATCTTACGCATGTCCTGCTCGTCCGACATCGCGTGGATCACACAGCCGGACCCAAGGAACAGCAGCGCCTTGAAGAAGGCGTGGGTGAAGAGATGGAACATCGCCGCGCCATACGCCGATACGCCCGCGGCGAAGAACATGTAGCCGAGCTGCGAGCAGGTCGAATAGGCGATTACGCGCTTGATGTCGGTCTGCGTCAGCCCCACGGTCGCCGCGAAGAAGGCGGTTGATGCCCCGACGATGGTCACCACCGCCAAGGCGGTCTCGGAATACTCGAACAGCGGCGAGAGGCGACACACCATGAACACACCGGCGGTTACCATGGTCGCCGCATGGATCAGTGCCGAAACCGGTGTCGGGCCCTCCATCGCGTCCGGCAGCCACGTGTGCAACCCGAGTTGTGCCGACTTGCCCATCGCGCCCATGAACAGCAACAGGCAAAGCACGGTCATCGCATGGTATTCGCCGTTCAGGAAGACAATCTGCGCATTCGCCTTGCCGGCCACCGCCGGGAAGATTTCCGAGAACTCGACACTGCCGAAGATAACGAAGACCCCGAAGATGCCAAGCGCGAAACCGAAATCGCCGACGCGGTTGACCACGAATGCCTTGATCGCCGCAGCATTTGCCGACGGTTTCTTGTACCAGAAGCCGATCAGCAGATAAGAGGCGAGCCCGACCCCTTCCCAGCCGAAGAACATCTGGACAAGGTTGTCCGCTGTCACCAGCATCAGCATGAAGAAGGTGAAAAGGCTGAGATAGGCAAAGAAGCGCGGCTTACTGTCATCGTGGCTCATGTAGCCGATCGAATACCAGTGCACGACCGACGACACGGTCGTCACCACGATCAGCATGACCGCGGTCAATTGATCGACCAGCAACGCCCAGGCGAAAGAGAACCCGGTCACGTCCATCCATGTGAACAGGCGGACTGAACGCGGATTACCACCGAGTGCGACGTCGAAGAAAACGATCCAGGACAGGATCCCCGATACCGTCAACAAGATGCAGGTGACCAGCATGGACGCCCGGTCGCCGATAAAGCGCCCGAAAAGCCCGGCAATGATGGCCCCGATTAGGGGCAGGAAGACGATGGCGGCATCCATCCCGGCTTAACCCTTCATCATATTGATGTCTTCTACGGCGATGGAGCCGCGGTTTCGGAAATACACCACGAGAATGGCCAGGCCGATGGCCGCCTCCGCGGCCGCCACGGTCAAGACGAACATGGCAAAGACCTGTCCGACTAGATCCTGCAGATGCGTGGAAAACGCCACGAAGTTGATGTTCACCGCCAACAGCATCAGTTCGATGGACATCAGAATGATGATCACGTTCTTGCGGTTCAAGAAGATGCCGAACAAGCCCAAGGTAAACAGGATTGCGGCAACCGTCAGATAATGCGCGAGACCGATTTCCAGCATCAGATGCCACTCCCCGACGGTACTTTGACCACCTCGATCGTGTCCTCGGCCCTCCGCGCGAGCTGTTGCTCGATCTTCTGGCGCCGGACGCCTTCCCGATGCCGGAGCGTCAGCACGATTGCGCCCATCATCGCCACCAGCAGCACCATGCCGGACGCTTGGAACAGATAGACGTAGTGGGTGTAGATCAATCGCCCAAGCGCATGCGTGTTGCTGACTTGATCCAGTGGCGGGATCGGTGCGGTGGCGATCGTCGCCGCTTCCGGCGAGACGGCCCAGCTTCCGACAATCAGGACCAACTCGGCAAACAGGATGATCCCGATCAGCGCGCCGATCGGCAGATACTGCAGAAAGCCTTCGCGCATCTCGACGAAATTAATGTCCAGCATCATCACGACGAACAGGAACAACACGGCGACAGCGCCGACATAGACGACGACCAGGATCATCGCCAGGAATTCGGCGCCCATCAGCACGAACAATCCGGCGGAGTTGAAGAAGGCGAGAATGAGGAACAGCACGGAATGAACCGGATTCCGCGACGTCACAACCATCACGCCGGCGGCAATTGCCACAAAGGCAAACAAATAGAATGCCAGCGCCTGAATGATCATCCACCCCCCTTATGCCGCCCCTGGAACGAAGTCTTACCGGTCGATTTCGCTGAAATCATGACCCGTAATCCGCCGCTCGGGCGTGACGTGTTTAACGATACGGTGCGTCCAATGCAATATTGGCCGCAATCTCCGGCTCCCAGCGGTCGCCGTTCTCCAATAGCTTCTGTTTGTTGTAGAAAAGCTCTTCCCGAGTCTCGGTTGCGTACTCGAAATTCGGCCCTTCGACGATGGCGTCGACCGGGCAGGCTTCCTGACAAAAACCGCAATAGATGCATTTCGTCATATCGATGTCATAGCGCGTCGTGCGTCGGCTGCCGTCGTCGCGCGGTTCCGCCTCAATGGTGATCGCCTGCGCTGGGCAAATCGCCTCGCACAGCTTGCAGGCAATGCAGCGTTCTTCACCGTTCGGGTAGCGCCGCAGCGCGTGTTCGCCGCGGAACCGCGGGCTCAGCGGCCCCTTCTCATACGGATAGTTGACCGTGTGCTTGTGCCGGAACATCGTCCGCAAAGTCAGCGACATACCGTTCAGCAACTCGGACAACAAAAACGCGCGGGCCGTGCGATCAAAAAATGCCATCTATCTTAACCCCATCGAACGCATGGCTCTATCCGCCCCCGGCCGGCGGTACCTGATCGAACACGATCAGCCAACCGGCGGTCAGGACGACCCATAACAACGACAGCGGCAGGAACACCTTCCAGCCGAGCCGCATGAGTTGGTCGTAGCGATACCGCGGGAACGTCGCCCTAACCCAAAGGAAGAGGAAAAGCACGAAACCGATCTTCAACGCGAACCAGATCGGTCCAGGAATCCAGGTGAACGGCGCAATCTCGAACGGCGGCAGCCACCCGCCCAGGAACAGGATCGCCGTCATCGCGCTCATCAGAATCATATTCGCGTATTCGCCGAGGAAGAACATCGCGAAGGTCATCGACGAATATTCGACATTGTAGCCGGACACCAGTTCGGCTTCCGCTTCCGGCAGATCGAAAGGCGCTCGGTTGGTTTCGGCCAAGGCCGAGACGAAGAACACGACGAACATAGGCAGTAGCGGCGAAAAGGCATGCCAATGATGGATGCCGCCGGACTGCGCCAAGACGATCTTGGAAAGGTTTAGAGAACCGACCGCCAACAGAACGGTGATGATCACGAAACCGATCGAGACTTCGTAGGATACCATCTGGGCTGCCGAGCGCAGCGCGCCGAGAAAGGCATATTTCGAGTTGGATGCCCATCCGGCCATCAGGATGCCGTAGACGCCGAGCGACGAAATCGCGAACAGATACAGGAAGCCGACGTTGATATCCGCCAGCACCAGCCCATCTCCGAACGGAATAACCGCCCAGGCGATCAGACTCAGGACGAAAGTGACCACCGGTGCCAAGAAGAAGATCACCCGGTTCGAACTGGCCGGAATGATGGTTTCCTTGAAGAACAACTTCATGCCGTCGGCGATCGGCTGCAACAAGCCGAACGGCCCGACCACGTTCGGCCCCTTACGCAGTTGCATCCAACCGATGACCTTGCGTTCGGCAAGCGTCAGATAGGCCACCGATAGCAATACCGGCACGATGATCATAAGGATCCCGCCGACGATCCAGGCGGTCGGCCAGATGTAGTTTTCCCAAAGCTCCATCATATCAACCATGGGTGCCGGTCGCTCCGTCTGCGGTGCCCGACAATTCGTTGACGCATTTGGCCATCGTTTCCGACGCGCGGCTGATCGGGTCGGTCATGTAGAAATTCGGGACCGCCGAAACGAACGGATCGGCCTGCATGTCGCCCGAGCCTCCGAAGTCGCCCCATTCGGCCGCTTCGATCGAATCGATGGCCAGAAAATCCGGGAAATCCGCCCGCAGCTTCTCGCGCAGCGCATCCTGCGTATCGAATGGTAAGGCATTGCCGAGCGCTTCGGACAGCGCCCGGATGATTGCCCAATCTTCGCGGGCGTCGCCCGGCGGGAAGGATGCCCGGTATCCGGCCTGCACGCGGCCCTCGGTGTTGACGTAGAGGCCGTTCTTCTCCGTATAGGCAGCGCCCGGCAGGATCACGTCGGCCGCATGCGCGCCCGCGTCGCCGTGATGGCCTTGGTAGACCACAAAAGCATTCTTGAGTTTCGTGGTATCCAGTTCATCTGCGCCCAACAGGTAGACGACCTTCACGTCGCCGCTCTCAGCGCCGTCGAGAATCGCCGCCGTGTCCTTGCCGCCCTCGCCCGGCACGAAGCCGATATCGAGCCCCCCGACCCGCGCAGCGGCCGTGTGCAGCACGTTGAAGCCGTTCCAGTCGCCGCTGACCATGCCGGTTGCCTCGGCGACCTGTCGAGCGGCCCGTAGCACCGCGGCACCGTCTGGCCGCGTGAGCGCGCCCATGCCGAGGATCAGCATCGGCCGCTCGGCCTGTTTCAATTTTTCGGCGAATGGGTGCGTTCCGGCGCGGATCTGCTCCAGCGTATCCGGTCCGGCGCCGAGATACTCGGTATCGAATGTCAGATCGGTCTGCGGTCCAACGACACCGGCGCTGAATCCGCCCTGAAGCCAGCGTTTCCGCAGCCGTGCGCCGATCAGCGGCGCCTCCGAACGCGGGTTGGTCCCGACCAGCAGACACGCGTCCGCCTCATCGATCCCGGCGATGGTCGAATTGAACAGATAACTCGCACGGACCGACGGATCGATCGCCGCGCCGTCCTGCCGGCAATCCATGTTCGCGGATCCGACCCCGGCCATCAATTGCTTGAGCGCATACATCGATTCGACGTCGCACTGATCGCCTGCGATGGCGGCGACTTTGCCCACACCCGCGCTCTTGATCTGTCCGGCAATCGCCGTGAAGGCCTCACCCCAAGTGACCGCTTCCAGCTTGCCGTCCTTGTTTCGCAGATAAGGCTTGTCCAGCCGTTGGCGGCGCAGGCCGTCACAGGCGAACCGGGTTTTATCGGAAATCCATTCCTCGTTAACGTCTTCGTGCAGCCGCGGCAGCACGCGCATGACCTCGTTGCCGCGCGCGTCGATCCGAATATTGCTGCCAAGCGCATCCATCACGTCGACGCTTTCGGTCTTGGTAAGTTCCCAGGATCGCGCGGTGAATGCATATGGCTTGGACGTCAGCGCGCCCACCGGGCACAGATCGATCACATTGCCCGACAGTTCGGAGCCGATTGCTTTTTCCAGACTGGTGATCTCGGCGTTCTCGCCGCGATTGATCAGTCCGATATCGTCGACCCCAGCCACTTCCGAGATGAAGCGGACGCAACGGGTGCAATGGATGCAGCGGGTCATGATGGTCTTGACCAGCGGCCCCATGTATTTCTCTTTGACGGCGCGCTTGTTCTCGTCGTAGCGGCTGCCATCATAGCCATAGGCCATCGCCTGATCCTGCAGGTCGCATTCACCGCCCTGATCGCAGATCGGGCAATCGAGCGGATGATTGATCAGCAGGAATTCCATGACGCCGTTGCGGGCCTTCTTGACCATCGGCGTGTCGGTCATAACCTCCATGCCTTCGGCCACCGGCAGGGCGCAGGACGCGGCCGGTTTCGGCGGTCCCGGCTTGACCTCAACCAGGCACATCCGGCAATTCCCGGCAATCGACAGTCGTTCGTGATAGCAGAAGCGCGGAATCTCGACGCCGTTCTGCTCGCAGGCCTGCAGGACTGTCAGCCCCGCGTCGACCTCGACTTCCTTGCCATTAATCGTCAGCTTCGGCATTCCACGCTCCCGTTACGCCGCCGCCGCACGGCCGCCGGCCTTGCGCTTTATGATGCGGTCCTCGATCTCCCCGCGGAAATGGCGGATCAATCCTTGAATGGGCCAAGCCGCCGCGTCGCCCAAGGCGCAGATCGTGTGTCCTTCGACCTGTCCCGCGACGTCAAGCAACGTGTCGATCTCCTCGACCGAGGCATCGCCGGTGACCAGGCGCTCCATAACACGCCACATCCAGCCGGTCCCTTCCCGGCACGGCGTGCATTGCCCGCAGCTTTCATGCTTGTAGAAATAGGCCAGCCGCGCGATCGCCTTGACCACGTCGGTCGACTTGTCCATCACGATCACGGCGGCGGTGCCGAGGCCCGACTGCACCTCTTTCAAGGCGTCGAAGTCCATCAACACGTCGTCGCAGGTCGATTTGGGCAACAGCGGCGTCGAACTACCGCCGGGAATGACCGCCAAGAGATTATCCCAGCCGCCTCGGACGCCGCCCGCATGCTTCTCGATCAGTTCGCGCATCGGGATCGACATCACTTCCTCGACATTGCACGGCCGTTCGACATGGCCGGAAATGCAAAAGACCTTCGTGCCGGTGTTGTTCTCGCGCCCGAACCCGGCGAACCATGCCGCGCCACGCCGCAGGATCGTCGGCGCCACCGCGATGCTCTCAACATTGTTGACCGTCGTCGGGCAGCCATACAGGCCGGACATGGCGGGGAATGGCGGCTTCAGCCGCGGCTGACCCTTCTTGCCTTCCAGGCTTTCCAGCAGCGCGGTTTCCTCGCCGCAGATATAGGCACCCGCGCCACGATGGACGTAAACCTCGAAATCCCATCCGGACCCGGCGGCGTTGGGTCCTAGCAACCCGGCCTCTCGCGCTTCGTCAACTGCCTTCTGCAAGGCCGCCGCTTCGTTGAAGAATTCGCCCCGAACATACACGTAGGCCGCATGCGCGCCCATCGCGAACCCGGCGATCAGGCAGCCCTCGACCAGTTTGTGCGGATCGTGCCGCAGGATATCCCGGTCCTTACAGGTGCCCGGCTCGCTCTCGTCCGCATTGACGACGAGATAATGCGGACGGCCGTCGTTTTCCTTCGGCATGAAGGACCATTTCAGACCGGTCGGGAAGCCGGCACCGCCGCGTCCCCGCAGGCCCGACGCCTTCATCTCCTCAATGATCCACTCCCCGCCCTTTTTGATCAGGTCGGCGGTGTTGTCCCAGTCGCCGCGGCGCCGCGCCCCGGCCAAGCTGCACTCGTGGAGCCCGTACAGGTTAGTGAAAATTCTATCCTTGTCCTGCAACATCGCCCCTTATCCCTTTGCGAACTCTAGGTCTTGTAGGGTCGTGATTTTGCCGGCCGGCGCCGATGTCTGCCGCTCGATCTGCGTGCCCGGTTCCGGCGGCGTGCCCGCCTTGAACGCTTCCAGCATTTTCACGACGCTGGCGGCGTCCAAGTCTTCGTAGAAGTCGTCGTTGACCTGCACAATTGGCGCATTGACGCAGCCGCCAAGGCATTCGACCTCCAACATGCTGAATAGGCCGTCCTGGGTCGTCTCGCCGAAATCAATACCCAGATGCTTGCGGATCGCGTCCACCACGTCGGCAGAACCACGCAACCAGCATGGCGTCGTCGTGCAGCATTGCAGGTGATATTTGCCGACCGGCGTGGTGCTGATCATCGTGTAGAAGGTCGCAACTTCCGTGACGCGGATGCGCGGCATGTCGAGCATGGTCGCGACGGCCTCGATCACGGCTTCGCTGGCATGCCCGTCATTCTGGCGCTGCGCGATATCGAGCAGCGGCAAGACCGCGCTCTGCTGCCGGCCTTCCGGATAGCGGGCGATAATTTCTTTCGCCTTCGCAAGGTTTTCGTCGTTGAACTTGAACTCTTCGCTCATGAGTGCCGTCTATCCGCGTTGGACCGTTCTACCGGTCGATTTCTCCGAACACGATGTCCATCGATCCAAGAATCGCCACTGAATCCGCCAGCATGTGTCCCTTGCACATGTATTCCATCGCCTGCAGATGCGGAAACCCGGGCGCCCGGATCTTGCACCGATAGGGTCTGTTCGTGCCGTCTGAGACGAGGTACACACCGAATTCGCCCTTCGGCGCCTCGACGGCGGTGTAGGTTTCGCCAGCCGGCACATGCACACCTTCTGTATAGAGCTTAAAGTGATGGATCAGCGCTTCCATCGAGTGCTTCATTTCGCCGCGGCTCGGCGGCGCGATCTTGTCTTCCTTGATCAGCACCGGCCCATCCGGCATCTTTTCAAGACATTGGTCGATAATTCTCAGACTCTGCCGCATCTCTTCGACACGCACGAGATACCGATCGTAGCAATCGCCGTTCTTGCCGATCGGAATATCGAAGTCGAGCTGGTCATACACCATATAGGGCTGCGCCTTGCGCAAGTCCCATGGAACGCCAGACCCGCGCAGCATCGGGCCGCTCAACCCCCAGGCCATGGCGTCCTGAGCCGAGATGATCCCGATGTCGACGCTGCGCTGCTTGAAGATTCGGTTCTCGTTCAGCAGCGTTTCCATGTCTTCGATGAACTGTGGAAACGTCTCCGACCACGCTTTGATATCGTCGGCGAGCCCCGCCGGCATGTCCTGATGCACGCCGCCAGCGCGGTAGTAGGCTGCGTGCAACCGCGCGCCAGACAC
This sequence comes from Alphaproteobacteria bacterium, assembly GCA_021774335.1. Taxonomy (GTDB): domain Bacteria; phylum Pseudomonadota; class Alphaproteobacteria; order UBA8366; family UBA8366; genus JAJFJD01. The sequence goes on along the minus strand of JAJFJD010000023.1, from coordinate 60,597 downwards.
CCGTTCATAGAATTCCATAAGCAATTCGCGATGCTCGAAACCCCAGAGCATCGGCGTCATCGCGCCGACGTCCAGCGCGAACGCGGTCAGGTTCAGAAGATGGTTCAGAATGCGGGTGATCTCGTCGAAAAGAACCCGGATATACTGCGCGCGCGGCGGCGGCTCGATCCCGAGTAGTTTTTCGACGCCGAGCACGAAGGCGTGCTCCTGGCACATCGGCGAAACGTAATCGAGGCGGTCGAAATACGGGATCGCCTGCAAATACGTTTTGTATTCGATCAGCTTTTCGGTGCCACGGTGCAGCAACCCGATATGCGGATCGACGCGCTCGACGACCTCGCCGTCCATCTCCATCACCATCCGCAAGACGCCATGCGCAGCCGGATGTTGCGGCCCGAAATTGATCGTCATGGTCTTGATCTGCGGATCGCCGGTCACGATGCGTCCTCCTCGGTCGCCTTTTCATCGCCGGGAAGCTGCGGAGTCATGCCTTCCCAGGGACTGAGGAAATCGAAACTGCGGAACTCTTGAACCAGTTTGACCGGCTCGTAAACGACCCGGCGCTGTTCGTCGTCGTAGCGCACCTCGACGTAGCCGGTAAGCGGAAAATCCTTGCGCAGCGGGTGACCATCGAAGCCATAATCGGTCAACAAGCGGCGCAAATCGGGATGCTCGCTAAAGAAGACGCCATACATGTCCCAGCATTCGCGCTCGAACCAACCGGCCGCCGGAAAGATCTGCGAGACCGATGGCACCGGTATCGACTCGTCGGTTGTCACCTTCACCCGGACCCGAACATTATGTTTCAGGGACAGCAGGTTGTAGACGATCTCAAACCTTTCGTCTCGATCGGGATAATCGACCCCACAGATGTCCACGAGCACCTGAAAGAGACAGTTCGCATCGTTGCACAGGAAGGACAGAATTCGGCTGATCGAATCGCGGCGCACGCGAAGCATCAACTCTCCGTGGCGAATCTCCGTCTCGGCTATGTCCTGGCCCATTTGCCCGGCGACATAGCGGCCCAGTTCTTCGAGCGCCTCTAGTCTTTCATCCATGGTCTAATGTCTGGTCTGATCTAGCTCGGTCAACGGGCGATGGTGCCGGTACGGCGAATCTTCTTCTGTAACTGGAGAATTCCATAGACAAGGGCCTCCGCGGTCGGCGGACATCCCGGCACATAGATATCGACGGGGACGATCCGGTCGCAGCCGCGCACGACCGAGTATGAATAGTGATAATAGCCGCCACCATTGGCGCAGGATCCCATCGAGATGACCCAACGCGGTTCAGCCATCTGGTCGTAGACCTTGCGCAACGCCGGGGCCATCTTATTGGTCAGGGTTCCGGCAACGATCATCACGTCGGACTGCCGTGGACTGCCGCGCGGCACAACGCCGAACCGGTCAAGATCGTATCGCGGCATGTAGGCGTGCATCATCTCGACAGCACAACAGGCGAGCCCGAACGTCATCGGCCAGAGCGACCCAGTCCGCGCCCAGTTCACCAGCTTGTCCGCCTGCGCGATTATGAAGCCTTTGTCGGACAGTTCGTCGGTTACGGCCTTTAGCGCCGCATCCTGTTCGGTACCGGGCATGATCGGGCGTTTGCCGGGATCCACGCTTACTCCCATTCCAACGCTCCCTTCCGCCATTCATAAACGAAGCCGACGGTGAGGATGGAGAGAAAAATCACCATCGACCAAAACCCAAAGAGACCGACATCACCAAACGCGACCGCCCAAGGGAAAAGAAAGGCGACTTCCAGATCGAAGATGATGAAGAGAATTGCGACCAGATAAAACCGAACGTCGAATTGACTACGTGCATCGTCGAATGCTTCGAAGCCGCACTCATACGCCGACAGTTTCTCGGAATCAGGATTCTGTTTAGCGAGAATGAAACTCGCGATCACCATCGCTCCTGCCAGTCCCAACGCGACCGCCAAGAAAATCAGGATCGGCAAGTATTCCCGAAGCAGTTCGTCCATTGACCACCCTTACCCTCTGATCGGCCCGGTTCGGCAATCCTAGACCCTCCATCCGGAGCGCTTCGGTTGCCCGCGTCTTCTCTTGTTTCTTGTGCTGTAAACGGGCCGCTCAAGCAGGGTGCAATATAGAGTTTGGTTCCATCGAGTAAAAGCGAGAAGTCACAGAATCCTCAGGATTTCTTGCCCAGCCACCGCCGCGGTTCCCCATTGGGCGCAGCCGTCGCGAAGCACATACCGCGCGAGGCGACGTCAGAACCGCTCGCATATGTTGAATCTGTTGATTTTTCCGTATCGTGCGCTGAATTCCGAGCGACTGCACACGATTGACCGAGCAGTCGGGCGCAAATCAGCGCCTTTGCGCACGCAACGGAAACAACAACGCGGAATCCATTGTGATCGCTTAAAAAGCCACTGCGATTCGCTATGAAAGGGCGATCAATATTGGGCATCGCCGATGCAACGACCGAAATACCCTGGCGAAATATGGGAGAGATGAAGGGTCGAAATGGCGGGAGTGACGGGACTCGAACCCGCGGCCTCCGGCGTGACAGGCCGGCGCTCTAACCAACTGAGCTACACCCCCGCGATAGAGGTCGCTCCATGTAATCGACGGCATCCCGAGTGTCAAGCGAACAGACTGGAAATGTGCGTCAAATCGGTGATATTCGGCATGCCAGGTATGGCAGACAGCAGGCAGTCATTCCTCGTCGCGAAGTCGATCGCTCAATCGGTTCACTCCAGTTTCGAGGAGAAAATAGAAGATCAGCGGGCTCAGCGATCCGATCATCACGAAGATGGCCAAACTGGCGACATTTTCATTTTCCGCGACGCGGGTGAACAAAACGGCGGTGAAAATCCAGACCGCCATCCAAGCCAGAAACCCGGCGATCTTCATGGCGCGCTTGGTCAGTTTGCCTTGCAGCGCCGCCCCAAGTTCTAGAATTCGCGTGAGCCGGCCATCACTGCTCTCCTCGTGACCAGCCTTCGATCGCAGCGACGCATTGGCCTCCCGCATCGAGCGGGCTCGGCGTCGGCCTCGTCCCGTGGTTGGCCGCCGCCAGAACACGACGACAACCGCGATCGCAGCAAAGAAGGCGCAGGCGATGAGGAAAGTGATATCCTCGGAAACGAGGTAGAGACCGGCCAAGACGCCGCACGGCACGACCGCCAGCAGTACGCCAATAACCTCGAGAATCCGCAGAGAACCATCCCCTGCCGGACGTCCGAGAGACACCTCAAGTTCTTCTTCCTGAGCCATCACGGGATGATGCGCAGAGACAGCTAACAAAATGTTAAATTCAGTGCTAATCGCGGCGGTGTGAGCGCCGTCCAGCGGCGAAAATGGCGGGAATGGTGGGCGATGACGGGATCGAACCGCCGACCCCCTCGGTGTAAACGAGGTGCTCTCCCAGCTGAGCTAATCGCCCGCGCCAAGGCCGATCCGGCCTTAAAGTCGATGGTGAAGTACTGCTTTTCTCGAAGGATGGCAAGCCATTGCCGCCCTTATGCGGTTACCGGCCAAATTAATTGCTTCGATCACGGGAACCGAAAAAACCAAAGCCGGCCGCACGACACCGTCGGCGGCCGGCTTTGAACACTGTTACGAAACGTCTTAGTTAACGGAGTCCTTGAGTCCTTTACCAGCCTTGAACTTAGGCTGCTTGGACGCAGGAATTTGGATCTGCTCACCCGTACGTGGGTTGCGACCAATGGACGCCTTGCGATTTGTGATGCTGAAAGTGCCGAAGCCAACCAAACGAACATCACCGCCCGTTTTCAAGGCACCGGTGATCGAATCGAATACTGAATCAACGGCTCGCGCCGCATCTGCCTTGGACAGGCCAGCATCGTTAGCTACTGCTGCAACAAGATCGTTCTTGTTCAAGGTAAAGCCCCCCTCTTAAGGCCAGGGAAAGTGTTGATAGGATATGTAAACTTCCAGGCGAAAGTTCGGGGAGTGTATCTGTGATAAGAGCTAGCAGTCAACGCCGCGCCCGCAGAAAACCGAGCTTTTTTGCCAACCTGATGCATATCGGCACACAACAGGCGAAATTGGCAACACAGGCGAAGTAGAACTACTCAGTGAGTAGTAACTCCACTGAGATCGCCCTCCGTTTGCGTAGACTGAACCGGCTCTACCGACTCCGACTCGGGGCCCCACTCGATCGGTTTCACGGGCTCCTCAAGCGCGTTCTCGATAACTTCATCGACGGTAGCGACCGGGATGATTTCGATATTACGCTTCACATTGTCGGGAATTTCCGCCAAATCCTTAACATTATCCTGCGGAATCAAGACCGTCTTCAAGCCGCCGCGCAACGCCGCAAGCAATTTCTCTTTCAGGCCACCGATCGGGAGGACCCGGCCGCGCAGGGTAATTTCGCCGGTCATGGCAACATCCTTGCGGATCGGAATGCCGGTTAGGACCGACACGATCGTCGTGACCATCGCAGTTCCGGCCGACGGGCCGTCCTTTGGGGTCGCGCCCTCAGGCACATGGACGTGAATGTCGATCTTCTCGAACTGGGTCGGTTTGATGCCGAAGGACGGGGCACGGCTCTTGACGTAGCTTTCCGCCGCCTGCACCGATTCCAGCATGACATCGCCGAGCTTGCCGGTCCGGATGATCTTTCCCTTACCCGGCAGGATCACCGATTCAATGGTAAGCAACTCGCCGCCGACTTCGGTCCAGGCAAGTCCGGTCACGACACCGACCAGATTTTCCTCCTCGAGCTGGCCGAAGCGGAATTTGCGGACACCGGCATATTTCTCAATATTCTTGAGAGTCAGGCGAACCTTCACGACATCCTCTTTCATGAGGATTTCCTTGATCGCCTTCCGCGCCAGGTTCGCAATCTCGCGCTCAAGATTACGGACCCCGGCCTCGCGGGTGTAATAGCGAATCAGATCGCGCAGGGCTTCATCGGAAATCGACCACTCTTCATCCTTGAGGCCGGTCTCTTTGACCTGCTTGGCGATAAGATGGCGTTTCGCGATCTCAACCTTTTCATCCTCGGTGTAGCCGGGAATGCGGATGATCTCCATGCGGTCCATCAGCGGCTGCGGCATCCGCAGCGTATTGGCGGTCGTCACGAACATTACGTCACTAAGATCATAGTCGACCTCAAGGTAATGGTCGTTGAACGTGCTGTTCTGTTCCGGATCGAGTACTTCCAGCAGCGCCGACGACGGGTCGCCGCGCCAGTCCGCACCGAGCTTGTCGATTTCGTCGAGCAAGAACAGCGGGTTCGAAGATTTGGCTTTCTTCATGCCCTGAATGACCTTACCGGGCATCGATCCGATATAGGTCCGGCGATGGCCGCGTACCTCGGCTTCGTCCCGCACGCCGCCGAGCGACATACGGACGAATTTGCGGCCGGTCGCGCGCGCCATGGATTTGCCTAGCGATGTCTTACCAACACCCGGCGGTCCCACGAGGCAGAGAATCGGGCCTTTCACCTTGCGCATCCGGTGCTGCACGGCGAGATACTCGATCAACCGTTCCTTGACCTTGTCGAGACCGTAATGGTCCTCGTCGAGGACACGAAGCGCCTCGTTCAGGTCACGCTTGATCTTCGTGCGCTTCTTCCAAGGAATGCACAAAATCCAGTCGAGATAATTGCGGACGACCGTTGCCTCCGCCGACATCGGACTCATCGAGCGCAGCTTCTTCATCTCAGCCTGCGCTTTTTCTCGGGCTTCCTTCGAAAGCTTGGTCTTCTTGATCTTCTCTTCGATCTCGGCGAGTTCGTCCTTACCGTCCTCGCCCTCGCCCAATTCCTTTTGGATCGCCTTGAGCTGTTCGTTCAAATAATACTCGCGCTGGGTCTTCTCCATCTGGCGTTTGACGCGGTTGCGGATGCGCTTTTCGACCTGCATCACGCCGATCTCGCCTTCCATGAAGGAGTAAACGCGTTCCAGTCGCTCACCGATCTTGTCGACTTCCAGCAAGGCCTGCTTGTCGGCAATCTTAAGCGTCAGGTGCTGCGCGACTGTATCGGCCAGCTTACCCGGATCCTCGATCTGATTGACCGAGATCAGCACTTCAGGCGGCACTTTCTTATTCAGCTTGATGTATTGCTCGAACTCGCCCACGACGGCGCGGCTGAGCGCTTCCAGTTCCTGCTGGCTCTCGACATCGTCTTCGATCAGTACCGCATTGGCCTGGAAGAAATCCGCATGGTCGACGAAGCTGTCGATACGCGCGCGCTGATTGCCCTCGACCAGAACCTTGACCGTGCCATCCGGCAGCTTCAGAAGCTGTAACACCGTGGCGACGGTTCCCATCATGTAGATATCGCCTGGGGTCGGATCGTCTTGCGCCGCATTCTTCTGCGTGACGAGCAAAATCTGCTTGTCGTCCGCCATAACATCTTCGAGCGCGCGCACAGACTTCTCGCGGCCGACGAAAAGCGGCACGATCATGTGCGGGAACACTACGATGTCACGCAGCGGCAAAACCGGATAAATCTGACCTCGGGTCAAGTCCAACATACAACCTCATCCAGACGTGGACCGCCTAAGCGGCGGAAAATCGCGTAAGACAATAGATGGCGATGTTATTTGGGACAATCAAGCCCGTTGTGGCGGACTAGGCGCTCTGGCCCGTGTCCTCTCGCCGATCGGCATAGATATGCAGGGGTTTCGAGTTGCCATCGACGACTTCGCGATTGATGACAATCTCTTCAACACCCTCGAGTCCAGGCAGCTCATACATCGAATCCAACAGAATCGATTCTAAAATCGACCGCAATCCGCGAGCGCCCGTCTTACGCAGAATCGCCTTTTGCGCGATCGCGCGTAGCGCATCGTCGAGGAATTCGATCTGCACGCCTTCCATCTCGAACAGGCGCTGATACTGCTTAACCAGCGCGTTGCGCGGGCGGGACAGAATTTCGACCAGGGCATCCTCATCCAGATCGGACAAGGTGGCCAGAACAGGAAGCCGGCCAACGAATTCAGGGATCAGACCGAACTTCAGCAGATCCTCGGGCTCCACGGCCTGCAGCAATTCGCCGATCTGACGATCTTCCGGGCCGCGCACATCGGCGCCAAAGCCAATCGACGAGCCCTTGCCGCGCTGGGAAATGATCTTTTCGAGGCCGGCGAAAGCGCCACCGCAGATGAACAGGATGTTGGTCGTATCGACCTGCAGGAATTCCTGTTGCGGATGCTTGCGTCCCCCTTGCGGCGGGACACTGGCGACGGTGCCTTCCATAATTTTGAGCAGCGCTTGCTGCACGCCTTCGCCCGACACGTCGCGCGTGATCGACGGGTTGTCCGACTTGCGGCTGATCTTGTCGACTTCATCGATATAGACAATACCGCGCTGGGCCCGCTCGACGTTGTAGTCCGCGGACTGCAGCAGCTTCAGGATAATGTTTTCGACGTCTTCGCCGACATAGCCGGCTTCGGTCAACGTCGTCGCGTCGGCCATGGTGAACGGGACATCGAGGATTCGCGCCAGCGTCTGCGCCAACAGAGTCTTGCCGCAACCGGTCGGGCCGATCAGCAGGATGTTGGATTTCGCCAACTCGACGTCGTTATTCTTGTTGTCGTGCGCCAGGCGCTTGTAGTGGTTGTGAACGGCTACCGACAGAACGCGCTTCGCATGGTTCTGGCCAATGACATAGTCATCAAGGACCTTGCGGATTTCCCGCGGGGTCGGAACACCATCGCGAGATTTCGAAATCGTCGCCTTGTGGTCTTCCTTGATGATGTCCATGCACAACTCGACGCATTCATCGCAGATGAACACGGTCGGGCCGGCAATAAGCTTGCGAACCTCGTGCTGGCTCTTTCCGCAGAAAGAGCAATACAGGGTGTTCTTGGTATCGCCGGAGCCAGTCTTACTCATGTTTTAGTCTTTCGTTCTGGAGGCTTTCGCCCCAACATATTAGCCAATCGCAACAAATATCGACATTCGAAAAACCTGACAGACAGACATTGAAAAACAATTAAACCTAAATAAACCATACTGAAGGGGTGCTTGACATATCACACATTGTCACGAGCGTGCCGCGGCAAAATCATCGCCCCCGATCGATTGGTTAACTACATCACTTTCAATGTCTTAGTCATCACCCTTCTTGCCGCCGTCATCCTTTGCCGCATCCGGGCCACCATCGGTCGCATCCGGCCGGCTGGTAACCACTTCATCGATCAGGCCGAATTTCTTAGCCTCATCCGGCGCCAGGAAGTTGTCCCGTTCCAAAGCGTTTTCAACCGCCTTCAAATCCTGCCCCGTATGAGAGACGTAAATCTCGTTTAGCCGGGCGCGGAGATTGAGGATTTCCCGGGCATGAATTTCGATATCCGTCGCTTGTCCCTGAAAACCTCCGGACGGCTGATGCAGCATGATCCGGCTGTTGGGCAACGAGTAGCGCTTTCCGGCCGCACCGCAGCAAAGCAGCAAGGATCCCATCGACGCCGCCTGACCGACGCACACGGTCGAAACGTCAGACCGGATATATTGCATCGTATCGTAAATCGACAACCCGGAGGTCACGATTCCGCCCGGCGAATTGATGTAGAAAGAAATATCCTTGTTCGGATTCTCCGACTCCAAATACAGCAATTGCGCGTTAATCAAACTTGCGACGCCGTCGTTGACCGGTCCCGTCAGGAAAATAATCCGCTCTTTCAGCAAGCGCGAGAAAATGTCATAGGCGCGCTCGCCGCGATTGGTCTGTTCAACGACCATCGGAACCAGCGAATTCATGTATGTATCAATCGGATCGTTCATTAATGCCTATCCTAGCCTGTTGCCTGCCGCCCTGAACGGGCCTCTGTCGGACTACTCTTTTGTTTTCGCCTTAGGCTTCGCCTTCGCCTTCGGTGCTGCCTTCGTCTTAGGCGCTGCCTTGGGCTTTGCTGCCGCTTTAGCTTTAGCCTTAGGCGCCGATTTGGCGTCGCTCTTCGCCTTGGCCGTGCTGGCCGGTTTTTTCTTCGCGGCCGGCCGTTTGGCGCCCCCCTTGGGTTTCTCTTCCGCTGCCGCGTCCTCGTCCGGGTCCTTCATCAGATCGTCAATACTGACGCTCCGGTCGGTGACCTTCGCAAGTTCGAGGATAAAGTCGACGACCTTGTCCTCGAAGATGGGGGCGCGAAGGCTCGCCATCAAGTTCTCGTTTTTCTGATAGGTTTCGATGATCTGCCGTTCTTGTCCTGGGAAGTTCTGCGCCTGGCGGATCAGAGCCCGGTTCATCTCTTCTTGCGACACCTCTATGTTGTTGCGCTGTCCGACCGCAGCCAACAACAGACCAAGCCGAACGCGGCGCTGGGCGATCGTACGGAATTCGTCGCGAATTTCGTCATCGGTCTTGTCTTTGTCTTCCGGGTCCAGTTCATCGTTCTTACGGGCCGCTTCGAATTGGTTCCAGATCGATTCAAGTTCCGCATCGACCATGCCCACGGGGGCATCGAATTCATGTGATTCGTCGAGCTTGTCAAGCAATTGACGCTTCAACCGCTCGCGCGACACGTTGCCGTAATCGGCCTGAAGCCGTTCTTTGACCTGCGTCCGCAGGGTGTCGACACCGTCCAACCCCATCGATTTGGCGAACTCGTCGTCGATCGTGCTCTTGACCTTCTCGCGGATTTCCTTGACGTCGACCTCGAAGGTGCCGTCCTTGCCCGCCAACTCGGCATTGCCGTAACCCTCGGGGAAGGTCACCTCGACCTTCACATGGTCGCCAGCGTTAGCACCGACGAGTTGCGTCTCGAAACCGGGGATGAAGCGGGAGCTGCCAAGCTCCAAGTGATAGTCCTCGCCCTTCCCGCCATCGAACGCGGTACCATCGACGAATCCTTCGAAATCGATGACGACCGTGTCGCCTTCCTTGCTCTTTCGAGCCTTGGCGATCGGCTCGGTCTTGCCGAAATCCTCGGCCATCCGCTCCAACGCCTCGTCGATCTGGGAATCCTCGACATCCGCAGTCAAATTCTCGAGTTCAATCGTCCGGAAATCCACGGGGTCGATCACCGGCAGGATGTCGACGGCAATCGTAAATTCGAGATCCTTGCCGTCCTCGAAATTCGTCACCTCGATCTTCGGCTGCATCGCAGGCTGCAGCTCGCGGTCCGCTAGTGCCTTGGACGTTGTTTCGGCAACGGCCGCCTGTAGAACTTCGCCCTTAACAGCGTCGCCATAGCGTTGGCGGATCAGCTTCACGGGAACTTTGCCGGGTCTGAAGCCCGGAATATTGACCTGCCCAACAAGCTCCGCTAGGCGAGCCGCTACCCGATCTTCAATATCCGCTGCCGGGACAGAGATCGCGAATTCGCGGCTCAAGCCCTCATTTTTTGTTTCGGTTACCTGCATAACGTCGACCCACTTTCTCGGGTTTTGAAATAGATGTTTGTCCCGCGTTCCTTCAATTCGGCACGGCTAATGGCCGATCCGGCCAGTCCCGCTGGTGCGGGCGGAGGGACTCGAACCCCCACGGATTACTCCACGGGTACCTAAAACCCGCGCGTCTACCAGTTCCGCCACGCCCGCAAGCCGTGGCACGGCCCCGAAGGGCGCTCCTGTATAAGTAGCGGAATCCCTATGGTCAAGCTGGCCAAGCGGACGATCGGCAATCTTATCGCGGCCTATGACACCATTGCCAGAAGCGCCGTCACGCGTCCTCTAATTAGGAACGCGTTCCCGATAGGTCTTGGTAAAGGCCGAAAGCGCGAGAATCCGAGGTCCGTCCCGGAATGTCGCGATCTTGTTCGGCCGCTCCAAATTGATCTCATAACGCACGTGCGAAATGCTTAGCCCGTCCAGAACGACGGACAACACCTGTGCCGTTTCGATCGATTTATCCGACTTTATCCTGCGAAATTTCATGCCGCGCCGGATGTATTCCATATGCCGGCCACGCCGAAAGAACGTGCTAGCACGTTCGCTTCCCCGGAACCCTACCAATGCCGCCTGGGTCCGACCACTCAGATTGATTTCAGGCCCCACACCTCGTTCCCCGTGCTGCGAAGCCAATTCAATGCCAGCTTCGGTTATTGACGACGGTTCGCCGTCCCTAACTTTTTAGCAAACGTGTCACGCTTGAGGAAGCGGTAACCCGCCCCTCGCCGGTATAGGACTCATGATTCTCTTCGATTCGATCGGACACGTAGAGATAGTTGACCATCATGCCCGCAGAACGAGCCATGCCATTGGCTGTCGTATCACCCAGCCAGTTGAGCCGTTCGACCCGGGCGCCATTCGTCAGATGAAAATGCGCCACCGGATCCACGGCCCGCGTGCCCCGGCGTTTCTCATTGACGAGATACTCGGCGGAAAGACGCATCAGCGGCCCGCGCAATGCCTCGATCATGTGTTCGTCCTGATGCCAATGCTCGGCATCGAGCGCCCGCGTCAACGCATCGTTCGGTTCCTCGAATCCAGTCACCTGACAGATGGCATCGGCCTCGGCAGGTGTCAGCGGGGTGCGCCCCGCCTCGATCTCGCGACTTAACCAGCGGCGGAAGCCCGGTATCGGCGACAACGTCGCGAAGGTCTTGAGGCCGGGATACTCGGTCGTAAGCAGGTCGACGACGCGCTTAATAAGGAATCCGCCGAAACTGATCCCGCCAAGCCCGCGCTGGGCGTTTGAAATCGAATAGAAGATCGCGGTGTCCGCGTTGCGGGCCGGATCGACGAGCGGCGCCTTCTCATCGAGCAGATCGTGAATATTGTCGGCCATGCCATCGACCAGCGCCACTTCCACGAAGATCAGCGGCTCGTCCGGCATCCGGGGATGGAAGAAGGCAAAGCAGCGGCGGTCTGAATCCAGCCGGTTCTTCAGGTCCTCCCAGCTCCGAATTTCGTGCACCGCCTCATAGGCGATCAGCTTTTCCAGCAACGCCGCCGGCGCGTCCCAAGTCATGCGCCGCAGATCGAGGAAACCAATATCGAACCAGGACTCGAGCAACCGTCGTAAATCTTCGTCGAGCGACGCCAGCGTCGCGTCCTTGCGCGCATGCGCCATCAGGTCTGCCCGCAGGTCGACCAGGAACTTCACGCCTTGCGGCAATGCGTTGAATTGGGTCAGGAGACGCGTTCGCGGCGCTTCCAGCGCCGCCCGCAGCGTCGACTCAGCCTTTGGACGATCATCCGGACCGGCCTCCTGCAGTGCCGCGACCGCCGCGTCAATCTCTGTGCGATCGGCGTCGAACGCACCGGCGAGCAACCGCAGAAACCGTTCCCGTCCAAGCTCGTCCAGGCTGAGATAGGTTCGGCCGAGGCCCGCCGCCCGGGCACGAGCGGACACTTCGCCGCCGCGACCTTCGAGACAGGCCTGCATCTGGTCGCGCAAGCGGCGGATGTCGCCTTCCGCCGATAGGCCGGCATCGACCGTACCGGTGACCGTATCGGAGACGTCGCGCCACAGATTTACCAGCCGAACCAGCGTCCGGTCCAAAAACGATCCCTGCGACCGGACGGCAGTTTGCGTCGGCTCGGCGGCCTCTTTCTTCTGTTCTGCTTGCATATCCTGCTTAGTCATTGTGGGGACGGAGTGCCCGCAGCACTTTCGGTAAGATATCCGGCAAGTCTTCCGCGATCAGTCCAGGACCGAACGCGGCTGCCGCGGCGCCATGCATCCACGTGGCGGCACAGGCGGCATCGAAGATATCCATGCCTTGGGCGATCAGTCCAGTGGCAATACCGGCCAGGACATCCCCTGCCCCGGCAGTTGCCAGTTCAGCCGGCGCATTGTCGTTGATAACAACCCGGCCGTCCGGCGCCGCGATCACGGTATCAGCGCCTTTCAGCAACACGACGGCACCGGACTTCTCGGCGGCAGCTCGGGCGTCGGACATTTTGTCTCCAGTGCTGTCGAACAAACGCGCGAATTCACCCGCGTGTGGGGTCAAAAGGCACGGCCCCTTGATATGCGAAAACAGCAAGTCGCGCGCATCCTCGAATACGGTCAGCGCGTCCGCGTCGAGGATGACCGCCTTCTCCGTACGGAGCGCGGCCAAGGCATGCTCGCGCGTCGGTCCGGAAACACCGTTCCCGGGCCCGATCAGACAGGCATTGACCCGCTTGTCCTCGATCACTTCGGCGTATCCTGCGGTATCGCGGACCGGTTGGACTATCACGCCGACGAGCGACACTTTGTAGACCACGGCGTTGTCGATCGGCACGGCGACGGACACGATTCCTGCACCTGCCCGTAACGCAGCGCGTGCCGCCAGGCGCGCAGCTCCGGTCATCAAAGGTCCGCCGCTGATCATTGCGTGACCGCGGTCGTATTTATGCTGATCCAGGCGCGCTATGGGCAGCTTCGGCAACCAGAGCCCCGGCCGATTTGCAGCCTGCGCCGGCGCGATATCATCCAACACCGTATCGGGAATCCCGATATCGACCGTGATCACCCGTCCGCACAGCATCCGGCCCGGTAGAAGCATATGCCCGGGCTTACGCCGGAAGAAGGTGACCGTGACATCGGCCTGCGGCGCGACGCCAAGGACCGCACCGCTGTCGCCATGCACGCCGCTCGGGACGTCGACGGCGACGCAACGTCGGTCGCCAATATTCCGAATGACTTCCGCGACGACACCGTCGACGGGCCGCGTCAGGCCAGCGCCGAATAACGCATCGACGACAATTTCAGCACCGTCGAACACACTTGGCGCCAGCACCTCAACATCCCCGTCCCAACGGTCGGCATTGGCACGGGCATCGCCCTGCAAACTCTCTCGGTCGCCGAGCAAGGCAATGCGCACGGGCCAGCCTGCGTCCTGCAACAGTCGTGCGGCAACAAACCCATCGCCGCCGTTGTTCCCCGGACCACACAGCACGACGACCTGCCGAGAATCACCAAGCCCCATGACCGCTTCGGCGACGCCTGCCCCGGCTGCTTCCATCAGCGCAAGACTCGACACACCGCCCGCGGCGGCGGCTGCATCGGCGGCGTACATCTGCTCAACCGTGAGCAGCGCGGCATCCGGATGATCGATCCTACCCACCGTCGGCCTCGCTACTGGATAGGCTATCCCGCAGGATTTGCAGCGTCTTTGAGCGGAATTCCCGCCGATACATCACCAACACCACGAATGTCGTTGTCGCGATCAGGGCGAAGGGGTGCAGAAACCAGGCGAGCAATGCCATCGCGAAATAATAGGACCGAAGGCCGCGGTTGCTATGCTTGGCGGCAAGTGTCGCCAACTGACTGATATAACCACACCGTATATTGCAATCGTCCTTCAGCTCGGAGGATGGCTCCATCGCTCCGATCTGAATCGTGCAATAGGACAGCTGCCGAATTGACCAAGCGAATTTGAAGAACGCGTAAATAAAGATAAGACACATCGCCGCGAGCCGTAGTTCCAATTCCAGTGGGCCAAGGCGGGATACGAGGGGCAGATTCTCAAAGATGATAATCGCCTTGTCCGTCGCCCCCATGATCGTGATCAGCCCGGCAAGGACTAGAATCGACGTCGACGCGAAGAACACGCCCGTACGGGTGAGGTTCCGGACGATCTGCAAGTCGACCATCCGATTGTCCCGCCCCAGCATCCGGAGCATCCAAGCATCGCGATGCTCCGCCATGGTGCCGATCAGATTGGCTTTCTTCGCCCCGCGTTCATCGGCATAAAAGGTGTATCCGATCCATAAAATCAGGAAATACCCAATGGCGATCAGGTCGAGATTCGAAAAATGTGACACATCATCTCCGGCAGCGATTATAAATCCATAGGAAATCCCGGTTAGATTTATTCAACAAAAAGTTGGGATTTCCAAGTAATCGCACAGCATTCAGCTCCTTTGGTAACGGAAATGCGCTTTATTTTCCATTAATTGTGGTGGACAGGACGCCACGAACCATCATTATCCAACTCGCTGCGGTGGCCGGATCACCGCAACAACCCGAAAACACGGCTGAAAATACGAATGAAACGATACAACGCCCTGATTTTTCGCGCTCCCTGGCTGATCATCACCATCTGTTCTGCGCTGATGATCCTGTCGGTGCAGCCGGTTTCAGCCGACTCGAAAAGTATCGCCAAGGCGATCACCGGCGATAAGGTCGAACTTGCAGGCAAACAGTATTGTCTCGCCGACATCGACGCGCCCGAGCCGACACAGCAATGCACTTTGGCCAACGGAAAGTCCTATAATTGCGGTCGCATCGCGACGACCGCACTGATGGATCTCCTTGCCGGTGCGTCGGTTCAGTGCCGGCCAACAAAAAAGTATCGGAACGGTTGTGCCATCGCCTATTGCAAGGCCGACGGCTTCGACCTGTCAGCCAACATGGTCCATACAGGATGGGCCCTTGCGGCCCCGGAAGCACGCGGCCGCTACACGACCATCGAAGGCAAGGCCAAGGCCGGCAAACGCGGCTTATGGCGCGGCCGGTTTGTTAAGCCGTGGGATTGGCGCAACCAGCGATCGGCAACGGAGCACGTGAGGTAATCAGCGGAACACCGGATGCCGGTTTCGTGTAGGTTCGACCCATTATTATGCGCACCGACGATTTCGATTTTGACCTGCCACAAAAGCTAATCGCGCAGACCCCGGCGGTACCGCGCGACTCTTCGCGGCTGCTGGATATCGACGTCTCCTTAAACGACCGGCATATCTCGGATCTGCCGTCACTTCTTCGTCCGGGCGACGTCATGGTTTTCAATGACACCCGCGTCATCCCGGCGCGGCTGACCGGGCGGCGCGGCGCGGCTAAAATCGAAATTACGCTGCATAAACAAATCTCGCTCGACCGCTGGCTCGCCTTCGCGAAACCAGCACGCCGGCTAAAGCCCGGCGACCGCATCGAATTCGCCCCCGGCTTCCACGCCGATGTCGACGAGAAACGCGCCGGCGGGGAGATATCGGTCCGGATGAGCCATTCGGGCGATGCGTTCATGGCGGCGCTTGGACAACATGGCGCCATCCCTCTGCCACCCTACATCAAACGTCCCGAAGGCCCCGACGCGGCGGACTTGGAACAGTATCAAACGATCTATGCTCGCCATGACGGCGCGGTCGCGGCGCCGACCGCCGGACTGCATTTCTCGGAACCGCTTTTCTCGGCGCTCGATGCTGCGGGCATCACGCGGGTCTCGGTCACGCTGCATGTGGGTGCCGGCACCTTCCTGCCGGTAACGGCCAACGACGTCTCGGACCACGACATGCATTCGGAATGGGGCCGTATCGACGCCCCCACGGCCGACGCCATCAACGCGGCCCGGCAAGCCGGCGGCCGAGTTGTCGCGGTCGGCACCACGGCCCTACGATTGCTGGAGAGCGCCGCACGCGACGACGGCACACTTCCGCCCTTCGAAGGCGATACTTCGCTGTTCATTCTGCCTGGGTTCAAGTTTCGCCTCGCCGACCTATTGCTCACGAATTTTCACCTGCCGCGGTCGACCCTCTTCATGCTGACCTGCGCCTTCGCGGGCAGCGCGCGGATGAAGGCCGCCTACGCCCATGCCGTACAGGAGCGCTACCGCTTTTACTCCTACGGCGACGCGTGTCTCCTACACCGGGATGACCCGCCTCAAACGCTTTGAGGGCCGGCCTTTCTGGCATATCATCACCGCCGGAAGGCACATGAAACATGGATGAAACCCGATACCAGGGCTTGGGCCAGTTGGGCGGCGATTCGGCGATACCAGAATCGCCGGAAAAGGCCGTATTGGAAGCCGTATCCAACCCGCATGCGGATACCCAGTATCTCGTGCGGTTCACCTGCCCCGAGTTCACCTCGCTGTGTCCGGTAACCGGGCAGCCCGACTTCGCGCATCTGGTCATCGATTATGTGCCGGGCGAGAGTCTGCTCGAAAGCAAGTCGCTCAAGCTGTTCCTGGCGTCCTTTCGGAACCACGCCGGTTTCCATGAGGAATGCACGATCTCCATCGCCAAGCGGATCGAAAGCGCCATAGCGCCCCTATGGCTGCGCATCGGCGGATATTGGTTTCCGCGCGGCGGTATTCCGATCGACGTCTTCTATCAAAGCGGCGATTGTCCCGACGGTTTGTGGTTGCCCGATCCCGGGGTACAGCCGTACCGCGGCCGGGGCTGAGCAAAGCGATGACAACCGGCGCGATCCGCGACAAGGCCCTCGCGCTCGGCTTCGACACAATCGGTTTTGCGAAGGCGGAAACCGACGCCAACGCCCGATCCTGGCTTTCCGAATTTCTCGAGAACGGTTTTCACGGCGATATGGGATGGCTCGCCGCCAAGGCGGATCGCCGTGCGTCGCCGCGCACGCTGTGGCCCGACGCACGCAGCGTCGTTGTCGTCGGCGCGAATTACGGGCCCCATGAAGATCCGTTGGACGCGATGCACCGGCAGCAACCGCATGGCCGGGGCACCATCTCGGTCTATGCCCGAAACCGGGACTATCACGACGTCATGAAAAAGCGGCTCCGCGTGCTCGCCCGCTGGATGCATGAGACGCTGGACGCCGAGGTCAAACTATTCGTCGACACCGCACCGGTGATGGAAAAGTTTCTCGGACAGCAGGCGGGACTGGGTTGGCAAGGAAAGCACACCAATCTGGTGTCGCGTGATTTCGGCTCATGGCTGTTTCTCGGCGAGATTTACACGTCCGCCGAATTGGCACCGGATGTCCCGGCACACGACCGTTGCGGCTCGTGCGATCACTGCCAGACGGTATGCCCGACCGACGCCTTCCCCGCTCCCTACAAGTTGGACGCGCGGCGCTGCATCTCCTACCTCACGATCGAGCACAAGGGGCATATCGCCGAAGAGTTTCGCCGCCCCATGGGGAACCGGATCTATGGCTGCGACGACTGCCTGGCGGTCTGTCCGTGGAACAAGTTCGCCCAGCCGACCCAGGAAGCGGCGTTCCTGCCCCGCGTGGAGTTGACCGCACCCCGCCTGGCGGACTTGGCGGCGCTCGACGATGAAGGATTCCGGACCGTGTTCTCGGGGTCACCGATCAAACGGGCCGGCCGCGACCGGTTCATCCGGAACGTCCTGATCGCCATCGGAAACACCGGTGATCCGTCGCTTGTCCCGACGGTCGAGCGATTGCTGGCCGATCCAGCACCGGTGGTGCGCGCCATGGCGGTCTGGGCCCTTGGCCAGATCGCCGATACGGCACGCTTCAACGCGGCGCACGTCCAGTATGCGCATCGGGAGGAAGACTCCGGCGTTGTAGAGGAATGGGCGTCAGCGCGACGGTCAATGCCGCCTCTGGCGGTACAGGCCGGGCGTTAGCAGCGACCCGGCGCTTTCGCGCCGGTGGCCGTATCCGGCGCGTCACGATAGGACGTCAGCCATTCCTTCGCCGCCCGCCAGGTATCGGCACTCTGAGACAATGGCCCCTTCGCCTGTAACGGAAAGACGCCGAAGGGCACGTTGTAGAGTTTGGACAAACGCTGCATGAGCTTGAATTCGGTGCTGGTCACAAAGGACGCCCCGGACCGGTGACGGCCGAAGGCGAACGGATTTATCGATTTTCCCAGGCCCCAGGATTTCGCACTGTCGCGCCGCGACATCACGATCAATGTGCTGTCACCGCCGACGATCCCACTGCCGTCGATCGCCAAAATATCGAGCACGGATTCACCGTCCTTGGACGGCACCTTGTTGTACTCGTTCGTCCGGATATGGGTTGCAGGCACCGGCGTGAATTGAATACCAGTCTCCTTGAGACCGGCTTGAACATTAGCAGTGCCCCGCGCCATTTTTGCAGCCACTGGCTTGCCAGCTGTCGTGGGTGCTGCCCCCTCGAGCGGCGCCGTTACGTCGAGCTCGGTGAACTCGGTGAAGGCCTTTTCGCCGAAACGGGCTTTGTTGACCGACCGCAAGTGGTTCCGCATCACATGATGTGCTGCTGGAAACACGAAAACCGCCCGCCGGACCGCACCGCTCGGCACGCTCAGGAACCGTTCGCGGTATTTTTGGATCGTGATCGACGCTTCGTACCGGTCGAATTTCTTCACGAAAGCGCCGGCGCAGACCCATTTCGCGGAGTCATCCGGTTTGGCCGCGGCCGCGGAGCCCGCGGCGGTCCCGCAGACGATCCCTGCCACGACGAAACTAAAGAGCGATTTCTGAAGATATTTCATAGACTTGCTTAAAACCCCTCGAACGTCTTCCCAAACCACGGACAATACCGAGCGCCGGGTCCCATGGTAGGTCCGAGAGTGTTAGCAAAAATTTAAGAAATTCTGGCCCGACGCAGGCCCAGGCCAGTTATGCGGCACGCTTATAGAGAAGGTCAGCCCTCGAAGCGCTTCACCGCCAGCACAGCGTTCAACCCGCCGAAGGCGAAGGAATTCGAAAGGGCCGCATCGATCCGCTGCTCGCGCGGCTCGTTTGGCACATAGTCGAGGTCGCATTCGGGGTCGGGTTCGGTGAAATTCGCCGTCGGTGGCACGACACCGTTCTGGATGGCCAGCGTGGTGACCGCCAATTCCAACGCGCCTGCCCCGCCCAATGCATGGCCGAAGACCGCTTTACTGGAGGACACGGCGGTTTTTTCCACCGCGGTATCGCCGAGGGCCATACGCAGCGCCCGCGTTTCGGTGGAATCGTTTGCGGCCGTGCCCGTACCGTGGGCATTGACGTAATCGATGTCGTCCGGATTCAGCCCGCCATCCTTGAGGGCGCCTTCCATTGCCCGTGCTGCGCCGCCCGCGTCGGGCAACGTGATATCCATGGCGTCGGAACTCATCCCGAAGCCGGCCAGTTCGGCATAAATCTTCGCGCCGCGCGCCTTCGCGTGGTCGAGCGATTCAAGAACGACGGTCGCCGCACCCTCGCCCAGAACCATACCTGTCCGGCCCAGAGTGAACGGCCGGCAGGTGTCGAGCGCCATCACCCGAATGGCTTCCCAGCCCTTCATCGTGCCGAGCGCGATACAGGCCTCGGTACCACCGGTGACGGCCATGTCGACCATCCCGTTACGCACCATGTGAAAAGCCTGCCCGATGGCATGCGTCGCCGACGAACAGGCACTCGCGACGGCGAATGCCGGGCCGCGCAGGCCGTGTTCCATCGCGACATGGCTGCAGGCAGCGTTCAGCATCAACCGTGGAATCGTGAACGGGTGCACGCCTTTACGACCTTGCGCGTAGATTCGATAGTAACTTTCGTCGAGCGTCTGCTGACCGCCAACACCGGACCCAATCAGGCAGGCAGTCCGAAGCCCCTCGTCAGTGTGAAAATCGATGCCGCTATCTTCGACCGCCTGGCGCGACGCCATCAGAGAAAGTTGCGCGAACCGGTCCAACAGACCGAGCTGCTTGGAGGCGAAATGCTCCTTCGGGTCGAAATCCTTGATTTCCGCACCGATCTTGATGTGGAGATCCTCGGTGGGAATGATCGTGAGCGGCCCAATCACCGATTTGCCATCACGGACCGTTTCCCAAAACTCGGGAACTGATTTACCCGCGGCGCTGAACACGCCAACGCCGGTGATAACAACCCTGTTCATGCGATGTGTCTTTTCGGTTTGGATGGGGCCGAACGCTTAAGCATTCAGGCGGAGGCGCCTTCTTCGTCGATCAGCTTCTGGACGGCGCTCACGACATCGCCGACCGTCTCGAATTCGAGTTCCTGATCGTTGGCGTTATACGGAACATGGATATCGAACTTTTCTTCTACCGCGAAGATGATCTCGACGACGTCAAGCGATTCGATTTCAAGTTCTTCCAGCTTGGCATCGGACTGCAGTTTGGAGCGATCGACGGCCGATTTTTCGGCAATGATATCGTAGATATCGCTTTCGACACTCGACATGTTGTTCTCCATTCCGGCAACGATCGGATCGTTTCTTATCGATGGATCGCGTGATTAGCCTTTTTTGTTTCCCGATTCAACAGCTTTCAGCCGATCTTTCAGTCGCGTCACCTCGTCGAACAGGCTCTTGAGGCGTCGCGTATACATGTATATCTCAGCCGCCTTGCTCTTTGCTACTGCCGGCGATCCCACCGCAATCATACCCGACTTCAGGTTCATTCCCACCGCCGAAGTTGCGCCGACAACGACATCGTCGCCAATCTTGATGTGATCGGCAACACCGACCTGCCCCGCAAGGACAACCCGGCTCCCGATCGTGGCGCTGCCGGCAATGCCCACTTGGCCGCAGACCATGCAGTTTTCGCCGATCACCACGTTGTGGCCGATCATCACCAGATCGTCGATTTTCGTACAATCGCCGATACGCGTCGAACTGACCGTGCCGCGATCGATCGACGTGCAGGCGCCAATTTCCACGTTGTCGCCGATGATCACCGTCCCGAGCGAATTGATCCGCGTCAGGATCTCATTCTTCGCCGTCACTTCATCGATGACGCCACCGCGCGCTTCTTCGGTTGCGCCGAGTTCCGGCGTGACGAAACTGAAACCGTCGGCTCCGATGCTCGCATTGTGATGAATGATGACATGCTCGCCGATCTCGACCCGTTCGCCAATCCGGGCACCGGCATGCACGAGCCCCTGCGCCCCGATCGTCGCGTTGGCCCCAACGGTCACGTTCGACATCAGGATCGTGCCATCGCCGACCACCGCACCCCTGGCGACATAGGTGAATGGGCCAATGCGCACATCATCACCGATCGTGGCGTCCGGCTCGACCACCGCGCTGGGATGAACACCATCCGGCGCATGGATCGGCAACTCGAAGAGATCAGTAATGCCCGCCATGGCGTAGCGCGGCCGTTTCACCTGAACGTAGCCCGAAAGCTGACCCTCGGGCACGGTCGCCCCTTCCTCGACAATGGCCGCTTTTGCCGCCGACCCGTCGAGCGCCTGCATCAGCTTCTTATCCATGGCGATGGCAAGATCGTGCTCCGACGTCACCTCGCCCGGATGCACGGCGCGCGTTACGTCGACCGATCCGTCACCGACCAGCGTGCCGCCCAAGGCCGTCGCGATGTCACTAAGCTTCATCCACTAGTTCCGTCTCACTATTGCCAGCGTACCGCCGACCCACCTGCGGGCTTGCCTACACCGTCCGTCGCGGGCAAACAAGGGGCTGATTATCGGGTTTCATTATAGCGTCAGGACGGTCGCTGCATTACCTGCCGCCATCAATCGACAGCCTTAGGAAGTATACCAATGTCTCCGTCAGCCTCCGCATCAACCGAGCGCCCTCTCACCGGTATTCGCGTCGTCGGCCTTGAGCAATACATGGCCGGGCCATATTGCACCATGCTGCTGGCGGACGCCGGGGCCGAGGTGATCAAGATTGAACGGCCAGGGGTCGGCGATCCCAGGCGATCGATCGCACCCTTCGCCGAGAAAAACGGCGCGAAAAAAGCCGCCGGGTTCATGGCCTATAACCGCAACAAGAAAAGCCTGGCGCTCAACCTGCGGGACCCGCGCGGCCAAGAGGTCTTTCGCAAGCTCGCCGCGACCGCGGATGTCGTGGTCGAAAACCTACGCCCCGGATCGATGAGCAAACAAGGGCTCGGCCATCGCGAGATGCGCGTCGCCCACCCGCGCCTCGTCTGGGCAATCATCTCCGGGTTCGGCCAGATGGACGGATACACCGGACCCTACAGCGACCGGCCCGCCTTCGATATCGTCGCCGAAGCGATGAGCGGCGTCATGAACCTGGTCGGATTCGACGACAAGCCGCCCAGCGGCACGATCTACGGCATGGCCGACGTCTACTCCGGCATGTGCACGGCTTACGGGATCATGCAGGCGTTGTTCATGCGCGAACGCACGGGCGAAGGCCAGCTGGTCGATTCGGCCATGTTCGACAACATGCTGGCGCTGAACGAAGCGATGATCGCGCTCTATTCGGTCAGCGGACAGATACCGCAGCGCGGGCAGTCCAAGAATTACTGGCCGCGCGGCGCATTCGCGACAAAGGACGGCTATATCGCCATCAACGTCCCGGACGAGATCATCTGGAAGCGCATCTGCGAAATCATGGAGCGGCCGGATTTGGCAGACGACGAACGCGCCTGCAACGGTCCGGCCCGCGCCGCCAATACCGACTATCTCGCACCGATCCTCGAAGGCTGGCTTGGCTCGATGACGCGCGACGAGGCGGTCGCAAAATTCAACGACGCCGGCATTCCCTGCGGCCCGGTCTACGCCGCCGACGACGTGTTCAATGACCCGCATGTGGCAGCCCGGCGCGTGCTCATGCCGGTCATCGATCCGGATGTCGGCGAATACCGGTTCGCCCGCACGCCGCCGCTGCTGTCGGCCGCGCCGGAACTACCCGCCGACCCGCCACCCAACCTGGGCCAGCATACGCGGGAAATCCTCGAATCATTGTTGGGGTATGACACGGCTGACGTAGACGCGATGGCAGCCGACGGCGTTGTGCAACTGCCGTAGCCAGCGTTAGACCGACCCTGTCGACAAACTCTGTATAGGCGGCCTAATAGTCCGTGCGATTGCGGCGCAGCGGATTGCGGACCCGGCCACGGACGGGCGCGTTCTCCAGCCGCTTCCGCAGGACTCGGCGGTCCTGCCCCGGGAGCCGCGCACGACACATTTCGGCGGCTTTACTGTCGCCCCGATCATTACGTTCAGATTGCTGCTGCTTGCGTTGCATGGTGCACCTCTCATCGCAATTCTGGTGCATCCCTCTATTCAAATTATACGTCTCTCTGGCGGTAGTCCAAAGGCGTTATTCAATGAAAATTTGATGGCAAAAATCTTGCGCCGCTAGAGTCCTTCGACGCGCAGTTTCGACCAGCGTGCGGGCCAATTCTTGGCCTGCATGCGCGCGAGATAATCGTCGTATTTCTCCCGCCCGCGCGGCGTGGGCCGAGACTGCAGGCCCATCAAGTCGTCGACACCCCAGGGTGCGATGACCGTCAACCGATTATCGCGTTCCAAACGGACACCGATACTGGTGGCGCTTTCGAGATAGAAGCTCAGCGCGTCTTCGGTGTTCCGATAAGGCCGGTCGTGGTTTCGTTCATGCATGCGCGCCTGATTGCGCACCTCCCATGGCACGTCAGGCATCGCATCGCGCAGCCGCCGCTCGGCGCTGTCGTCCTGTTTAGGATCCCGGTTCGACGGATCGAAATACACGACGTCCACGTCGGCGACCGCTGTCGGCGCGGCAAGGTCGTGGAAATGATCCCAAACAGCGCTGCGGACAAATCCAGCCGCAATCGCCCAGTCCGGCAGATCGAGCGACCGCGCCGTCTGCAGGATTGCGAACCGCCGCGGATCGCCCAGAAACAGTCGTTCGATCAGTGCAAGCGTCACGCCGTCAGGCCTCGCCGTATTCGCCACATCAGAAAACCCCGGGGAACCGACTGATCGCCGGGGCTAGACGCGTACCGCTACTCTAGCGTGACGCGACGACTATTTCTTGGTTTTCGGCGTATCCGCCGCCTTCAGCCTATTTGCCGTGCCCGCGGTACTGTCTTTGGTCGCCTCGCATTTCTTCACGCAGGCTGTTTTTTCCGCAGTGCATTTTTCCGGATTGGTCGTGTTGAACCGCTTGCATTTCGCCAGCGTGAAATTGCAGTGCATGCAACTCGCCTGGGCGACAGCGGGTGTACTTGAACCGGCCTGCGCCAATACTAGGGCAAACGCGGCGATTGCGAATATTGAAATTACTTTGCGCAACATTGCCTCCCTTGGATTTATCGTTCTCCAAGGAGTCAACCAAACCGGGCACGGCGGTGTCAAACACGCGTTGCTCAGCGATTCGCACCGCATCCGGCGTTTGGTGCAGAATACGGCCACGATAAAAAGAACATCGCGGGAGCAACACGCCATGCAACAGGCCACCGAAAAACTATGCGAGCGGATCGTCGGTATAACCGACGCGGACCTTACCGACGACGCAATTCAGCGGGCGCGCCAACTCTTCCTCGATGGCATCGCGGTGGCGGTGGCCGGCACAATCCAAGAGGAACCGCCGTCGATCCTGGCCGCGCATGCCCGCGAGATGGGCGGGATCGAGGCCTCGACGGTCATCGGCTTCGATTTTAAGACCAACCCGGTCCAAGCCGCCTATGTCAACGGCTCGTCCATGCATGTGCTGGACTTCGAGCCGATGTGGAGTCCCGCTAATCATCAGGTCTCGACGAGCCTCCCCGCCGTACTCGCGCTTGCCGAATATCGCGGCATGTCCGGCCGCGATACCGCGACCGCGCTGGTCAAGGGCATCGAGATGATGGGTTGGCTGCGCGAAGCGTCGAGACAGATCGACATAAAGCTCATCCGCTTTCATCCGCCCGGCATGGTCGGCCCGGTCGGCGCGGCGGTCGCCGCGGGGCATATGCTGGGCCTCAGCGTCGAGCAATTGCGCTGGGCCATGGGGATCGCGGCATCGCGCTGCGGCAGCGTCCTCGCCAATACCGGCACGATGACCAAGTCGACTCATTGCGGCCTCGCCTGTTCGCTCGGCCTGGATGCCGCAATGCTCGCCGCGCGCGGCTTCACCGGCAATGCCGACGTCCTGGAAACCCATCGCGGCTATGTCGAGATGTTTTTCGACGAGAACTTCGACTACGAGGGGATGATGAAATTCGGTCCTCCCTTCCGGGTCGTCACACCGGGTTACGCCATCAAGATGTTCCCCAGCCAGTTCGCCACGCATTTCGTCATAACCGCTGGTCTGGAACTGCACCAAAAGATCGACGATCCGTCGCGCATCAAGGCAATCCGCCTGACGACGCCGGTGATGGAGTACATCAACCGGCCCAAGCCGCTGACTGGCCTTGCCGGCAAGTTCAGTTGGCAATACACGTCGTCCTGCGCCCTGCTCGACGGCAAGATCACGATGGACACTTTCGAGGATGAGAAGCGGTTCAGCCTCGAAGTCGAAGCCATGCTCGACAAGGTCGAACTCAACATGACCGACAACATTCCGGGCTTCTTCGAAGAGATGTATGTCGAAATGGAAGTCGAACTCGACGACGGCAGCGTCGTCAGTACCCGTTGTGACGGCCCCCGCGGAAAATGGGGCAAGCCGCCGATTTCGATCGACGAGCATCTGGTCAAGGTCCGCGACTGCCTTTCGACGCGCCTTTCAGAGCGCGACCGGGAACGCGTGATCGAACTCGGCAGCAACTTCGAAGCACTGAGCAGCGACGAGATCGGCGAGGTGATGAACATCGTCCGCTGCGCCGCCTAGCAGCGCCTGCATGCCGTTTCCCCATTGATGGCAGGAAACGTGGCCGGATTGTCATTTATGCCGGACCGTTCTTGCGCCAGTCTCCTAGACGCGTTCGCCCATAGCGACATCACATGAGAGGAAAGGATCATGGCGTCACTCGATCTGCAAGATTGCATAAACTCGGTCTGCCCCTGGTCCGGCAAACCGGTGAGCCCCGATTCCCTGACGACATATGGCGACCATGTGGTTGGTTTCTGCAATCCCGGATGCCGCGATAAGTTCGAAAAAGCCGCTGGTTCCTTTGAAGACGCCGTGAAGAAACACGACGCAACCCGCTGACCTCAAAGCTCTTTCGCGGAGGCGGCCCATGCGTCGAATCTATTACGGCTGGTACATCGTGGTCGCCTGTAATTGCGTCGCCTTCATCACGTGGGGCGTCGGCATCTTCAATCAGGGAGTCTTCCTCGGCTATTTCGCCGAGCAGCATGGCTGGTCCACTGCGGCGATGTCGGCCGGGGCGACGCTCTTCCATCTCTGGGCGGGATTGGTCGGAATCCTGGTCGGACGGGTCATCGACCGGCGCGGCCCACGCGGAATCCTGATCGCCGGCGCAGTCACCCTCTCGGCCGGCACGGTCGGCCTCGGGCTGACCAGCGAACTGTGGCAGCTCTTCCCGGCTTTTCTCGCACTCAGCACCGGCTTTGCGAGCATCCACACCGTCACCCTCGGCAAGATCATCGCACGATGGTTCATTCGCTTTAGGTCGCGCGCGATGGCGCTCGCCACTTTCGGCGCGGGGGTCGGCGGCGCATTGCTGGTGCCGTTGAACGCTTACCTGCTGGACCGATGGGGCGGCCCGGCTGGAGGCATTGCACTTGCAGTCATCACGATAATTGCGATCGTTCCCCTTGCCCTGTTCGTTTTCAAAGATGGGCCGGAAACGCTGGGACTATCTCCGGACGGCGACCATACCGATGACACAGCCGCGACACCCGTCATACCCGATACCGAATTGCGTGACTGGACCGCGTCTGAAGCGATGCGAACCGTCGCGTTCTGGGCGCTGTCCGCGGCCTTCTTCTGTGGCATGCTGGCGCAAAGCGGCTTCCTGTTGCATCAGGTGCTGTTCTTGAAAGCGACCTTCGGTCTGGTCGGCGCGGCATCCGTGGTCACGGTGACCACGATCGCCGGCATGGTTGGACGCGTGCTGTTCGCGATCTTTGGCGACCGATGGAAATCGCGTGACGTCGCCGTGTTGTTTTTCCTGCTTCAGGCAAGCGGATTCATCCTGTTCGCAGTCCATCCCGAACCGTGGAGCCTTGTTCTGGGGTCGGCGATCTTCGGCTTCACCATGGGTGTCGTCGTGGTCCTGCAGCCGTTGGCGACCGCGGAATGTTTTGGCCAGCCGTCCTTCGGGCGTGTGTTCGGACCGATCTATATGTGGATCCGTATCGGATCGGCTATCGGTCCGCTGATCATCGGCCTGCTCGTCACGGCGACCGGCGACTACCGCGCATCGTGGATCACCGTCGCCCTGATGCTGGTCGCCGCCAGTATCGCCGTTCGATGGGCGACGGCGCCTTTGCGCGTCCCGGCTGCTGCCGTATAACGGTCGGTGATATGACCGATGCACATACATTCAATGGCTATCCGCGCAAATCTGGCACGGCCGGCGTCCGCAACGACGTATTGGTGCTGTCGCCGACGGGGCTAACAGGACCGACGGCTCGACGGATCGCGGGCAACGTCGCCGGTGCGAAACTCGTCGCCATGCCCTATGCCAGCGGCGTCGTCGGCGAGGACGGCGCGCTGCGCCGCCTTGCCCTGAAAGGCCTCGCCACCCATCCCAATGTCGGCGGCGTCTTGCTGATCAGCGCCAACGAACCCGAAATGGAGGCCATGGCGGCCGAAATCTCCGAAGCGGGGCAGCGGGTGGAAGCGGTCAGCCTGGACGCCTGCGGCCAGGATGCGCTGCGCCTGACCAATGAAGGCATGCGGTTGGCCGGTCACCTGACCAAAGAACTGTCACGACAAAAACGTGAACCGGTACCGCTGTCCAAGCTTTTCCTGGCACTCGAATGCGGCCGGTCGGACCCGAGTTCGGGCATTGCCGCAAATCCGCTCGTCGGCGCGGTGGTCGACCGGGTGGTGGACGCCGGCGGCAGCGCCGTATTCGGCGAGACGATGGAGTGGTACGGCACGGAGGATGCCCTCGGCGCACGCGCCGCCAACGATGCTATCGCACAGGACATCCGGAACGCGATCGCCCGGCGCGAGGAAGCCGCGGCCGCAGCCGGTATGGATCTGATCGGCAACAACCCCGGTCCGACCAACATAGCGGCGGGCCTGACCACGCTGGAGGAAAAAGCCCTTGGTTCGGTTGCCAAAGGCGGCAGCCGGACGATCCAAGGCGTGTTGGATATCGCGGAAACCCCAACAAAGCCCGGGCTTTATGCCATGGACGGCCCTTGGTACGCGCCGGAATCCCTGACCGGCATGGTTGCCGCCGGGGCGCAACTGGCACTTTTCACGACCGGACCCGGCAACAGCTTCACCAGCCATCTCGCGCCGACAATCAAACTGTCCGCCAATATCGAAACGGTACAGCGGCTCGGCGAACAGATCGATTTCGATGCCAGCGCCCTCACCACCGGGCGCAAGGACTTGGAAGATGTGGCGTCGGATCTGCTCGACCAAGTCATCGCGGTAGCGTCCGGCGAGTCCACCTGGGGCGAAATCTGGAACGAAGGCGAGGAAGTGATCAGCCGCCTAGGCGCATCGCTCTGATGACAAGCACCGCTAAAAGTCAGACCACGCCCGACGGCGTCGATGCGATTGCCCTGCACGAAGAGGATTCAGTCGCGACAGTCCTTCGTGCGGTCGCGAAGGGCGAAGACTTCGTCGTCGGCTGCCCCGGCAAACAGATCCGACTGCGCGCCGTGGACGACCTTCCGATTTACCACAAGGTCGCGCTCACGGATTTACCCGCCGGCGCAACCGTCCACAAACACGGGCATTGGATCGGCCGGACCACGACGGCAGTCGCCGCTGGTGTGCTGGTCCACATTCACAATTTGGCCGGCAGGAACGCGGGCAACGACTGCTGACGCAGCCGTAAGGTCCGCCGGGGCGCGGAAGGTTCCCCCGGCGAACGATACGTCAAAACAAACGTGTTAGGCGCCAGGTTGCGGCACCAACCGGATATACGGCTTCGGCGCGGTCCAACCGCCTGGGAATTTCTTCTTTGCGTCCTCGTCCGACACCGCCGGTACGATGATGACGTCCTCGCCCTGGTTCCAGTTCACCGGCGTCGCCACCTGATGGTCGGCGGTGAGCTGCAAGGAATCGAGAACGCGGAGGATTTCGTCGAAATTCCGACCCGTGCTCATCGGATAGACCAGGATCAGTTTGATCTTCTTGTCCGGACCGATCACGAACACATTGCGGACGGTCTGGTTGTCCGCCGCCGTACGGCCTTGTGCACTGTCGCCCGCGGCCACTGGGAGCATACCGTAGGCTTTCGCCACCTTAAGCTCGCTATCGCCGATCAACGGATACGTCGGCTTGTGGCCGGTAACCGCTTCGATGTCGTCCATCCACCGTGCGTGATCGGTGATCGGATCGACGCTCAGCCCAATGACCTTGCAGCCGCGTTTTGCGAAATCGGGTGCGAGTTTGGCCATATAGCCGAGCTCGGTCGTGCAGACCGGCGTGAAATCCTTTGGGTGCGAAAACAAGATCGCCCACGACCCATCAATCCAATCGTGGAACTTCAGTTGTCCCTCGGTTGTCGGAACGTCGAAATCCGGCGCGGTATCGCCGAGTTGCAAAGCCATTGATCGTCTCCTCGGTATTATTCAGTGGGTTGGAATGAACCCTTTACTGGGTGGTTCGCGCGCCCCTCTGCATTGCGGTAATGCGACACAAATGGATCGCCCCATCGCGGCTGGCGGCAAACGGTAGGACCGGTCTGTTTCCGGTGTATTTCACCCAACGTCGAAAATTGTTTCAATTGTGTCAGCAGCGCCGAGACCCGCACTATCCGCCGCGCTTGCGTCCGATTGTCATCCATCCCGGCGGTTGTCCGGACAATTTGCCCGCGTTGCCCGCAATGGTCATAATCGGCCCCATCATCCACATCATCGGTATTGCCGATCCATACGGTTAGCGTGGCGCGAGACCACGTCAGGGAGAAACTAAATGCCAGATTATGACGTCATCGTAGTTGGAGCCGGCAATGCCGCCCTCGCCGCAGCCATGTCGGCACGCGAAAACGGCGCGGACAAGGTGCTCGTGCTGGAGGCCGCGACGAAAGGCATGCGCGGCGGCAATACGCATTGGAGCGGTGGCATCCTTCGCTTTGCATTCGACAATCCTCGCGATATCGAACCGTTGCTGCCCGGCGTCGAGGACGAGTACCTGAACTTCTACGAAGGCGTCTCTCCCTATACCGAAGACGATTTCATGGGCGACCTGCTGCGCGTCACCGCAGGCCGCACCGATCCCGAACTCTCGAAGGTCCTGGTCTCCAATTCCAAGGAAACTGTCTTCTGGGCCAAGGAACGCGGGAATATTCCGATGGAACCGGCCCGGTCGATCGCCGGCGTCGAGGTCAACGGCGTGGTGATCTGGCCGAAGGGCGCCATCGTCCGCGCCGAGCACGAAGGCGTCGGGCTCTCCGCGTCGTGGTTCAAGGCGGCCGAGGCCGACGGATGTGAAATCCGGTACGAGGCCACCGGTCGAAACCTGATCCAGGACAAGGCCGGGCGCGTGGTCGGCATCACCGTGCAGGAAAAAGGCGAGTTGAAAGAAGTCACGGCGAACGCCGTCGTGCTCGCCTGCGGCGGCTTCGAGGCCAACGCGCAGTGGCGGGCACAATATCTCGCCCGGCCCTGGGACCATGCCAAGGTACGCGGCACCCGCCACAATCAGGGCGATGGCTTGCGGATGGCGATGGAAATCGGTGGCATGCCCTGTGGCCAATGGAGCGGCCGTCATTCGACCCCGATCGACGCCGACTGGCCCGATTTCGCGGACCGAAAACTGACCGATAAGAGCAACCGGCTGTCCTATCTTTATGGCGTGATGATCAACCGTAACGGCCGGCGCTTCGTCGACGAGGGCGAAGACACGCAGTTCTATACCTATGCCAAGTTCGGCGCGGCGATCCTCGACGAACCAGGCGGCATGGCCTACCAGATCTTCGATCAGAAGACGGTCCACCTGCTGGAGCCGCGCTACGAATACGCCAAGAAGCCTCTGAAAGCAGATACTCTGGAAGAGTTGGTCGAGATGATGGACATCGACGACAAGCCGCAGGCGATGAAGACGCTGAACGAGTACAACGCCGCCGCGGCGGACGACGACAATTTCGACCCGTCGCAGAAAGACGGCGTCTCGACCAGCGGCCTGAACCCGGAAAAGACCAACTGGGGCATCCGGCTGGATTCACCGCCCTACGAAGCCTACGCGGCGACGGGCGGTATCACCTTCACCTTCGGCGGCCTCAAGATCAACGAGGACGCCCAGGTAATCGGTACCGACTGGCGCGTCATTCCCGGCCTCTATACCTGCGGCGAGATGGTGGGCAACCTGTTCCACTACAACTATCCCGCCGGCACCGGCCTCGTCTCCGGACAGGTCTTCGGCCGTATCGCGGGCCGCAACGCCGCAGCGGAAAAGGGTTAGGCTGACGGCGGTATATGCTGCAGAACGCCCGGCCTTGACCTGATGGCCGGGCGATTCTATGCCCAAGGGATCACGCTAACGGAACACCTGCGTTCGGAGGACGATCAATGAAACAACGCCGCATCCAAGCCGCCTTTATGCGTGGCGGCACCAGCAACGCCATCGTGTTCCGCCAGGGCGACCTGCCCGAAGACCGCGCGCTCTGGGACAAGATATTTCTCGCTGCGATGGGTACGCCGGACCCGAACGGCCGGCAGTTGAACGGCATGGGCGGCGGCATCTCGTCGTTGTCGAAAGTCTGCGTCGTCGGCCCACCGACGCATCCCGATGCCGATATCGATTACACCTTCGCGCAGATCGGCGTGCAGAAGGAAACCGTCGGATACGCCGCCAATTGCGGCAACATGTCCGCCGCGATGGGTCCCTTCGCCATCGACGAGGGCATCCTCTCGGCGGATGGCACCAAGGCGATGGTACGCATCCACAACACCAACACGAAGAAGATCATCCACGCCCATTTCGAAATGGACGACGGCGTCGCAGCGGTGGACGGAGATTACGAACTTCGCGGTGTTTCCGGAACCGGGTCGCCGGTTCGCCTGGAATTCCGCGATCCCGGCGGGGCCGCGACCGGCCGCCTGCTGCCGACCGGTAACACCCTCGACGAGCTGGATGTTCCGGGATTGGGCCGAATCGAGGTTTCAATGGTGGATGCCGGCAATCCGGTCGTGTTCGTCGAGGCATCGACCCTTGGCGTGGAAGGAACCGAACTGCCCGCCGATATCGATGCCGACGCCGAGTTGATGGCGAAGCTGGAGGCGATCCGGACGCACGGCGCGGTCCGGATGGGCCTAGCAAAGACTCCGGAAGAAGCGCTCACGGTCGTGCCCTTCGTCGGCTTCATCGCGCCGGCCAAGGACGCCTCGACTATTTCCGGCGAGCCGAACCCTGCCGCGGACGGCGATGTGACCGCACGCATCCTGTCGTCGGGCAACACGCACCGTGCACTGCCGCTCACCTGTTCGATCTGCACGACAGTGGCGTCCCGGATCGAGGGCACCTTGGTCCACCGGCATGCCCGGCCAACCGACAACCCGAAAGACGACCTCAACATCATGCAGCCGTCCGGCATCATCACCGTGGCATCGAATGTCTACATGAAGGGCAACGAGTGGCACGCCGAGTACGGTGCCACCTATCGGACGCAACGCCGCCTCTTCGACGGCTTCGTCTACATGCCCGCATCGCGCGTTCCCGAACTGACACCGGACGGTAAGGTCGCGGCTTAAGCCGGCCGCGGCCCCGGACGCAGGAAAACCGCAAAATAAAAGGCCTCGACAAGAGTCGAGGCCGTTTAAGTGATGCGGAAAGGTACCGGTTATTCCGGCTTTTTGTATTTTCTGCCTACCGTCGGCGCTGTTTTGTTTCGAGCTGCCTGATCGGTGTTGTTATTATTTGATCCACCTGACGTTGTGCGTCCAGAGACGATTTTGTCTATCCGCTTCCTAATCGCGGATTGTGATTGCGTTCCTGACCACTAGTTGTCCGGACATTACACAATTGCGTCACATTTGCCAACCCCTTGAAAATTAACAATATCAGTTGTATACACTAAGAGTTATTGCTCTCTATAAGTGTATGATTCGTTAACACTTTGGCCGCCAAAATGGATTATCGCCTGCAATTGCATAAAAAGTAGTAACCAAGAATCTGCACGCATCGGTTAGGATAGCACCGCTTCACCGTCAAAATGCCAGGTCAGGAATTTGGGTCCTTTCACCAGGTATCCCTCATCCAATCGCCGAAACCGGAAGTCGGCGGCCTCGACGAGTCCCGC
Source organism: Alphaproteobacteria bacterium (assembly GCA_021774335.1). Taxonomy (GTDB): domain Bacteria; phylum Pseudomonadota; class Alphaproteobacteria; order UBA8366; family UBA8366; genus JAJFJD01. The sequence goes on along the minus strand of JAJFJD010000023.1, from coordinate 27,072 downwards.
GATATCGCGATTGAGATGACATCCGCCGGCGCACCGCCCCCATAATGGATCAAGCCGTGCCTGCCACCGCGCGACAGCCGGTGCCGGCGCCCGGCCGTGTTCGATAAAGATAAGCGCCCCGCCCGGTTTGAGGACACGGCGGATTTCGGTGAGCGCGCGGCCGATATCCGGGATCGAACACATCGTCCATGTCGAGAGCACCGTGTCGAACGCGCCCTGCGCGAAGGGCAGCGCCTCCGCCGAACCGTGATGCAGGGTCACAGGAAAGCTCGCTTGCACCGCAGCGTCCCCCGCCATGCCCAGAAGCGCGGGCGACGGATCGATCCCGTCTACCGATGTCACGTTGGACCCGTAATGTTGCAGATTGAGACCGGACCCGATGCCAATTTCCAGCACGCGCCCGGCTGCAGCCGGCACAATTCGCGCGCGCTGCTTGCGGACTTCGGGGTTCTTCATCGAAACGTGCAGCAGGCGTGGCAGCAGGTAGCGGTCGTAAAGGCCCATGACGGCGGCTCCCGGTCGCAAGAGGAACGGATTGTCCTTCCGTCAGACTTATTCCGCCGAGGCCGGCTCTTCAATCGTTTCGGGTGATTTTACCGGGGCCCGCGCGGCGGGATTCTCGGCGATGATCGGCCGCGCCATCCGTGCTGGTTGTGAGCGCGGGCGGGGTTTCCTTTTTACGGTCCGGCGCTTTTCCGGGGACCGCGGAATTGCCTTCAGACAGTCGTTCGCCGTGGATTTCCGCACGACGCCCTCGAACCATCGGCGCAGCGGCGACAATCCGCCCCCGATCGACAGTCGGCGATTTCCGGCAACCGGATCCGTGCTGAGCTTGGGTTCCGCTAGGCGACCGCCGATCGACACCGGTGTCGGCACCGCCAACTCCGGCCCCCGGGATGCCGGGACAAACCGCAGGGCATAGAGCCCGTCCTGGAAATCGATAATTCCTTCACCCCGAACATGGGCAGCATCGCTGTGAATCTCCGTTCCGATGCTTTGCGCCAACCCTTCCTGCAGAATGATCCGGCTGGCGGCGCACCGAATACCGGTATCGCCCCCTTCCCGGCCGACCAACATCCCGGCCAGCATTGACGGGCCGCTGGTTCCGACATCGAAATGGCCGTTCGCCGGATCTGCAATCCGTAATCGCCCCCGCCCCATCGCAAGCAAAATTTCGCCCTGCAAACCGGCGATCCATTCGTCGGAGGTCGAGCCCGTGGACGAAATTTGCGCAGACACGGCAACGAGCCCATCGAAGGATTCAATACTCGCCAACTGCTGCAACAACGGGCCGGCATTGAAACCCGGCGCTTTCATCGACATCGCAAAGGCAGGCACTGGCGCACGCAGATCCAGCTTGAACGACCCGGCAAGCGTATTGTCGGCGAACCGTCCGGAAACGCGCTCGGATGACAGAACCTTGTCTTTCAGAAGGATGTTGGAGACGACGTTATGCAAGGTGGCCGGCCCGACCGATAGTGAATCGATAGAGAGGCCGATGCGTCCGTTAACGGCGGCGAGCGCGCCCGGCGACACGCCGAGGATCGCAAGGTCGGAGACCGCACCGCCACGCAGCGCATCCCAGAACGGCCCGGCATTGATTGAGGGCGCCGTGATATCGGCATCGAATGTCGCGGCATCGCCACTCAGGTCCACGGTGACGGTACCAGCAGCCTCGGCCTCGCCCGCGGCGATCCGAAGATTCGATACCATCACACGTTCGCCCCGGTAAGCGAGGTCTCCCTGCAACGATACTCCGGCCACGGTATCAGCCGGATTTCCCAACGTCGCGGAAACTTTGGCGATAATCCCGGACCCACGGGGCGATTGTTCAATATGGCCTTTCGCGGACAGCCGAAGCGCACCTGCCGCACCCGACACATCCACCGGATAGGCGGTCTCATTCGCACCGGACCCTGCCTCGGCGGGCCCGGCACTGCCGTCGAGCGTTACCGGCACGCCGTTCCAGCGTCCATCCAATTGGATCGATATCGGCCCGGAAACGCCATCGCCGGAGGACCGAGCCGTAGAAATCGCTAGAACCCGCACATCACCGGTTTTGCCGTCCCGGATGGTCATGCGGCCGCCGTCGATTTCGATGCGGCCGACCATCAACCGTTCCAACAGGTTGCTAGCGTCAACCACGCCGGCCGGCGACGACCCGGCGGTCATCGGATCGCCCGCAAGCACCCAGTTCACCTTTCCGTATGGATCCGTCTCGAGCCAGACATTCGCCTGGGTCAACCGCAGCTGGTCGAAATTCAATCGGCCCCGCAACAACGCCGCGAGATCGATCCGGGCCGTGACCCTGTCCACCTGCGCCATGTCCGCCCGGGTGCCCCAGGGCGCGTTGCCAATCCGCACACCCTGGATAACGAAGGCCGGCTCGAACCCGTATACCAGCGAGATCGGACCATCGATCGCGACGTCACGACCGGTCGCGACGCGAAGCTCATGAACCAACCCGTCCTTATACTGCGTGAAGTCGAGCGACCGCAGATACACTGCGCCCGCCACGGCCAGCGCGGCTAGCCCCAGAATTGCTGGGATTATGAATTTTCGAATGCCCACGCGGGCCATTCTGCATCGAATTGCGGCCAAATTACGCCGCTGCCCCTGAACCTATTCCTACCACCTCGGCCGCCCTCAGCGCAGCGTAGACGCGTCCGCCGTGAAGTCGCGCGGCGACAGGGCCGACTGGAACCATGTCAGGAAAGTATAGATATCGAACACAGGCACGCCCGTGGCCACCTGCAACGACTTCGAATACGGGGCCATATTCGTGCATTCGAGAAGGATCGCCCCGACATCCGGATACGCGGCTAGAAGCTCGGCGCCCGCGTCGAGGATATCCTGCCGCGCCAGGTCGACATTCAAGTCCGGCTCGTCATTCAAGATCGCCCGCGTGAATTCGCGCCCGCCTTCGGTGCCAAGAACAGGTGTATTGGCGGGTACACCCGCGGCGGTCAGATGCGCCTCGGTCAATGAATCGGCGGAGATCGTCAGAATCCCGACCCGCTTGCGCGGTCCCAGCAATCGTTGAATGAAGGCCGCCTGCAATAGCGACGACGTCGCGACCGGGACGCTGCAACGGGCCGCGATATCATCTTGAAAGAGCGACAGGAATCCACAGGTCGTGCCGATCCCGTCGACACCCTCGGCGACGAGTTCAGCCGCGGTCTCGCAGAATGCATCGAGCAGACCGGCCGCGCCCTCGCGGACGACGCGCTGCGGCGACGCATCCGGAACGATCCGGATCTTGACGGGAAAGGGCCACGTATTCGGGTTGCCGACGTCGCCGAGGATTCTGGGAAATCGGGTCTCGAGCATCAGAATGCCAAGGCAAGCCCCGTTGTCCGCTCTTGCGGATTTTCCCGGCATCGCCGATTACCCCTCGAGTGTGTCGAACGCCTCGTCCGTCACCATTAGAACACCAGTCAGGTCATCCGCCGCTTTGCGAAGATCCGGCACCCAACCGATCGCCGAATCCAGCGACATGCGGACCGCCGGCGCGAATATCGACAGGGTTGCCAGGAGGCGTCCCTCGCCGCCCAAAACCGGCACCGCGACCGCCACCATGCCGTCGATGAATTCCTCATTGTCGGTGCTGTAGCCGCGCGCGGAAATTTCCGCCAGGTCAGCTTCGAGATCGTTCACGTCGGTGATCGTGTTGGCGGCGTGTTTCTCCAACGTCAGGTGCTGCAGCAAGCGGGTCCGCGCGGCAGGCCGCATGCTGCTCAGATACATCTTGCCGGCGGAGGTGCAATGAAGCGGCACATGGCTACCAACCGGGAACTGAACACGCAGCGGCCAGCGCGTTTCCACGCGGTCGATATACTGCATCCGGTTTTGGTCCGGGACGGAGATATTTGCCGTTTCGCCGACCTTCTTCGAAATCCGTTCGAGAACCGCACGCATCAAAACCTGCTGCTCCTCCGTATGGAGGAAGCTCAACGCCATAGTCCGCAGGCGCGGCCCGACCGTATAACGCCGCCCGTCGAGGGCACGCTTCAGGAACCCGGCCGCCTCCAGCGTGGCGCAAAGCCGATGTATCGTCGGCTTCGGCAGTTTCAATTCCTTGTTCAACTCCGTCGGCGTAACCGGATGACCAAGCAACGCGACTTCTTCCAGGATGGTAAGGGCGCGCATGATCGACGACCCCTTCTTTCCGCTAGAGGCCGTATCGTCCGATTCTGCGGCAACGTCATGGGGCATATGACATTTCCTTTTCGTTTCTTGGTCTTCTTACTTTCCGTACATGACCGTCGGCAACCAAAGGGCGATCTGTGGGAACACGATGATCAGAATGAGACCAATTACCTGCAGCACCATGAACTGCATCATGCCGAGATAGATATCCTTGAGGTCCCACTCCGGAACGACGCCCTTTAGGAAGTAAGCTGACAAAGCAACCGGTGGCGATAACCATGCGGTTTGCAAATTGACTGCTACCAATATGCCGAACCAGGTCAAATTGAAACCCAATTGGTCGATCAACGGCAAAAACAATCGGCACGATGATCAACACGATCGGCACCCATTCGAGCGGCCAGCCGAGCAGGAAAATCAGGCCCATGATCAAGAACAGCACGACATAGCGGTTCAGTTCGAGGCCCAGCAGCAATTCGATCAACATGGTCGGCGTGCCGAGCCGGGAGAAGACCGCTCCGAAGAAATTGGACGCCGCAACCAGGATTAAGTCGGCTCTCCGGAAACGCCGCACGGCGACTACCGTGCGTCGGGTATCCGACTTGCGACTAGCGGCCCGATATAATCGAGCCGTCCGGAATCCATCATGCTGTCGAAACAGACGGCCGGGACACGTCGAGGCGCAAATTTCCCGATGACATATGTTCTCCCTGGTACCGATGGCGGATTTAGCCGCGGCGTCAGTTCGCCCGCGCATCCTCGAGGATCATGTCGGCGGCCTTTTCGGCGATCATGATCGTCGGCGCATTGGTGTTACCGGACACCAGGGTCGGCATGATCGAGGCATCGACCACCCGAAGACGCTCTACCCCGTGAAGCCGGAGCCGGTCATCAACGACCGCCATCGTGTCCGATCCCATTTTGCAGGTACCGACGGGATGATAGATGGTCACGCTGTTGTCGCGTGCATGCTCAAGCAGTTCATCATCGCTCTGTGCCTGCGGCCCCGGCTCGAGTTCTTCGGCGACGTATGGCCCTAGCGATTGCGTTTCACTCAGCCGGCGCGACATCTTCATACCGTCGACGATGGTGCGCTGATCCGTCTGGGTCGCCAGGTAGTTGGGATGGATGGCGGGATAGTCGGCTGGGTCGTTCGAGGTGATCGTCAGATGCCCGCGGCTTTCCGGCCGAAGCTGACACACCGACGACGTGAAGGCCGAGAACTTGTGCAGGCCGTCCCCGGGTTTGTCCGCGCTCAGCGGCTGGAGATGGAATTGGATGTCCGGCGTCTCCATGTCCTGCTGCGTGCGGGCGAAGACGCAAACCTGGCTCGCCCCCATCGATAACGGTCCGCGTCGGAAAAATAGATAATCCAACCCCATGAACATCTTGTTGATCGGGTTCTTGACCTGATCGTTCATGGTGATCGGGTCGTTCGTACGGTACATGCTGCGGACCTGAAGATGATCCTGCAAATTCTCGCCGACGCCCGGCAAGTCATGGACAACTTCCACGCCAGCATCCTCCAGCCGCGCCCCGCCCCCGATGCCGGATATCTGAAGGATCTGCGGTGACCCGATCGCGCCCGCCGACAGCAGCACTTCCGCGTCCGCGTGCGCCGTTCGGATGTCGCCCTTGACGGAATACTCGATCCCGATCGCGCGTTTCCCGTCCAACAAGACACGATGGGTCAGCGCGTGCGTTACCACGTCCAAGTTCGGCCGTTTCTTGACCGGGTTCAGATATCCAACCGCGGCGCTGCAGCGGCGGCCGTTGCGGGCCGTGAGTTGGACATACCCTGCGCCTTCCTGGCTCGCCCCGTTGAAGTCATCTGTCGCCGGGATGCCAAGCTCCTCTGCCGCCTTGATATAGACGTCGCAGATTTCACGGCTAATCCGCATGTTGGAGACGGACAAAGGACCGCCGGCGCCGTGGAATTCATCCGCGCCACGTTCCTGATCCTCTGCTTTCTTGAAATACGGCAATACGTCGGTGAAGGACCAGCCGGTGTTGCCGAGTTGCCGCCATTGATCGTAGTCCTCCGCTTGTCCGCGAATGTAGATCAGCCCGTTTATCGAGCTGGACCCACCGAGCACCTTGCCCCGCGGCCAAGCGATGCTGCGGCCGTTCAGCCCCGGATCCTGCTCCGTCTCGTAACACCAATCGGTGCCCGGGTTATGCATCGTCTTGAAGTAACCAACGGGAATGTGAATCCAGGGATTGATATCCCGCCCGCCCGCTTCGAGCAGCAGCACGCGGTTCTTAGGATCCGCCGACAACCGGTTCGCCAGGACGCATCCGGCCGATCCGGCCCCGACGACGATATACGTGTAACGCGCTTCCCCCGACTCCACCCAACACTCCAAACTTATTTTTATATTGAGACTCTGATTCTCAGTATGTGGAAAATGTTGATGCAAGAAAACCAAATTTGCACAAAGATTAGTCAAATCGACCGTCGCTAGCGACGTCGCAGCGGTGAAACAACGTGCCGATACAAATATCCAGGGGGGGTTCGTTTAAGCTGCCGCTTCCGGATTCCAGGCGGAGATGATTGACTCACCCTTGATCAGGGCACGATGCAAAACGCGCGGCTGAGTGTGATCGACCGGGTTACGCTGGTGCATGGTGCAACGGTTATCCCATTGCACAAGATCGCCTGCGATCCATGAATGTGTCCACTTAAAGCGATCCTGGGTCGCATGCCGCCACAGGCGCGTCAGAAGGTCCTCGCTTGCCGCATCGTCCAGTTCCACCACGTGACTGGAGGGCCATTCGTATTTGCGGCCGAGATAAAGCGCCCGCTTACCGGTAACCGGATGAATTCGCACGATCGGGTGGGCCGGCCCCTCGATGTCCTCGCGTGATTTCGGCGGCTCGACGGTCGGACGGAACCGGCCGGCGGTGTTGCGCAGATTGTCATGGCGGATGTGTTTGCCGTCGATCTCCTGCTGCAGGTCATCCGGCAATGTCTCATAGGCAAGGTATTGATTGTTGAAGGAGGTTTCGCCGCCGCCATCGACGGGGACGATCCGGGCGTGGAGAAGGCTGCCCGCCGGCGGTACATCGACGTAAGAGTTATCGGTATGCCAATCGAGTTCCAAGCTGCCGACGGCCTCGGTGTATTTGACCGGCTTCCCGTCCTTGTCGAGATTGGAGACGATGCTGATGCCCGCTTTGGAAGCAACGCGATGCGTTTCGCCCGGCTTGAACCCGGCCTTGAGAAAGAAAGCGCGCGATCCCGCTAATTGCTGACCACCGAAGATATCCGCCGCCGCCAACAAATGCTCGTCTTCGAGTTTCTGGCCCCGGAATAGCAGCACCAAATGGTCGGCCCAAGCCTTCTTAAGAACGTCCCGCACATCCTCCGGCGTTTCCTTGGACAAATCGATACCGCGAATCTCGGCGCCAAGCGCCTTCCCGGACGGGATGACCTCAATCGTATCGACCGTATTTGCCTGCGCCATGATTCAGCTCCTCTTTCTCGACCCGTTCCCCGGCTCGCGGGTCGAATTCATCCAATCAGTGCGTCGCTTCACCCTCGATGGTGATCCGGTGCATGACTCGTCGATGGCCGTGATAGTCGTTGAGCGCCATATGCAGGACGCACCGGTTGTCCCAAAGCGCCAGCGATCCTTCCTCCCACCGAAACCGGCACGTGAATTCAGGCCGCGTCGCATGTTCCATCAAATAATCCAGAAGCGGCCGGCTCTCCTCATCCGTCATGCCGGCAAATCGGCGGGTGATTCCGTCATAGGAAATGTAAAGCGCGGGCCGGCCGGTTTCGGTGTGCGTCCGGATCAACGGATGCTCCGCCGTGATGGCCTCTTCTTCCGGCGCGGAAACCTGCATGGCCGCCGCCCGTTGCTTTTTCTTGTTGTATTGATTAACGGTGCGCAGGCCGCCGAGCATGTCCTTCATGCCGTCCGACAACGCGTCATAGGCGAGATACATGTTGGCGAACATCGTATCGCCGCCGGCCTGGGGCACTACCTTGGCGTAGAGCATGGTCGCCCGCACCGGAGTCGGTGTGAACATCTGGTCGGTGTGCCACATACCGCCGAGCGTATGGCGATCGTCCACATCCTTGACGATCTCGAAGACTCCCGGATGATCCGGCAAGCTGGGGATATAAGGATGAAGATGCACGCCGCCCCAACGCTTCGCGAGCGCGAGCTGCTGCGCCGGCGTGATGTTCTGATCGCGGAAGAAAATGACGCCGTGGTCCAATAAAGCCTGATGGACGGCATTGAACGTCGCGGCATCCAAATCGTCGGCCAGATTAACGCCGTGCACTTCGGCGCCTAGTGCTCCGGCTATCGGCTGCGTTTCTAAATGGTTGTGACCCATCGTCCGCTACCTCCGGCTCTGCCTCCCGTGGGGGCATCAATCCTCAGGCAATCGTAACGGAAATGGGCTTCACGGAGAAATCCGCGGCTAATTCGATAGAATTGCGTCGACTTCCTCGTCGGTCGGAAATCGTCCAAGCGCCTTCTTCGAAAAGGCGAGCGCGCCATCGACGGTGATTTCGAACACGCCGCCGCCGGCGCGGATCAGCTCAACCTCGACCGCTTCACCGGTCAGCAAACGATCCCGCGCACGGCGGGCTCTCGGTTCGTAGTTTCAAACGCCGCAGTATTCGATTTCGATCTTCATTCCCGACAATTTCCATCCTGTTCGCCAGCGAACTGGCCAGTGTCAAATGCTCCTCCGAATCTGTGGCGATTGCGCCCGTAGTCAAGCGAACAGGAAAGGCGATTGTTCCGGCCGGCCTCGCAACCGGTTACACTGGTCACCCTCACCACACGAACAAGAACCAGCGTAGGAACGCCGCAATGTCCAACGTCTCCCTCGACCAGGCCACCACACTCATCGACGCGGCGCTCGCCGCGGGTACGGACGCCGGCATGATGCCGCTGACCGTCGCTGTTCTCGATACCGGCGGTCATCTGGTCGCGCTCAAAAGGCAGGATAGGTCCGGCATCATGCGGGTCCAGGTCGCCACCGGCAAAGCCTGGGGCGCCTTGGGCATGGGCGCATCCAGCCGTCTGCTGCGCGAGCGTCTGAGCGACCGCCCGGCCTTCATCTCGGCGCTCACCGTCGCATCGGAAGGCCGCTTTATCCCGGTGCCGGGCGGCGTGCTGATCCGGGATGCCAGCGGCCACATTATCGGCGCCGTCGGGGTCAGCGGCGATACCTCGGACAAGGACGAATACTGCGCAATCGAAGGGATCAAGGCCACAGGCCTAACGCCCGATCCCGCGGAACCCGACCCGAATTGGCAGGGCTCCAGCCTTTAGCGTTACAAAGGGACCAAACGCGGGCTGCACAGCGAGCGGCGGCGGATTTTCGAAGATCATCACGAAGGAGCAACCAAATGCCTGAGTTCTGCAGCGCCGAGCGCGACGGCCACATTCTCATCGTCACGATCAACCGCCCCGAGCGGATGAACGCCCTGCACTCGGGTGCGCATTTCGAGTTATCGGCGATCTTCGACGAGTTCGAGTCCGATCCGGATCAGTGGGTCGCGATCCTGACCGGCGAAGGCGACCGCGCCTTCAGCGCCGGCAACGACCTGAAGTGGCAGGCCGAAGGCGGCACCAAGGACCGGCCGGACAGCGGCTTCGGTGGCATCACGACCCGCTACAACCGGACCAAGCCACTGATCGCGGCGGTCAACGGGATCGCCATGGGCGGCGGCTTCGAACTGGCCCTGGCGAGCGACATCATCATCGCCGCGGAGAATGCGATCTTCGCCCTGCCCGAGCCGTTGGTCGGCCTCGCGGCACTGGCCGGCGGGCTGCACCGACTGCCCCGGCAAATCCCGATGAAGCAAGCAATGGGCATGATCCTGACCGGCCGCCGCGTGCCGGCGGCGGAAGCCTATACGCTCGGCATCGTCACAGAAGTGGTGCCCGAGGGCGAAGCCCTCACCGCCGCGAAGCGCTGGGCCGCTGATATCGAAAAATGCTCGCCGCTGTCGATCCGCGCCAGCATCGAATCCGTCATGAAGGGTCTGGACTACGCCTCGGTCGAGGAAGCGATGAACGCCGACTATCCGGCAGTGGATCGCATGCGCGACAGCGAGGACTATATCGAGGGCCCGAAAGCCTTTTCGGAAAAACGGCCGCCCAATTGGAAGGGCAAATAGCCGGCAGCCCTATTCCGCGGCAGCCGGGTGCGCTTCGCGCGCCAGGAACGGCCGGTCGCCGCAGACCGTCACCCGATGCATCTCGCGGCGCTGGCCGTGATAGTCGTTCAGCGCGTAATGCTGGACGCAGCGGTTATCCCAAAAGGCGATCGACCCGTCGCGCCATTGGAACCGGCAGGTAAACTCCGGCCGCACCGCGTGGGCATAGAGGTAGTCGAGCAGCGGCTGGCTTTCTTCCTGGGTCCAGCCCTTGAAGCGCTGCGTGAACACGTGATTAACGAACAAGCCCTTGCGCCCGGTATCCGGATGGGTGCGCACCACGGGATGTTCCACCAAGGCTTCCGCGTCTTCGCCGAACTTGATCTCCATCGACTCGCTGCCCTTGGCTATGCGGCGCGAGGTCCGGCTCTCGGCGCCATAGGCCCGAGACGCGCTATGCAGCGCCGTTAGTCCTTCCAACCGGTCCTTAAGCCCATCCGACAGCGCGTCATACGCCATGTACATGTTGGCAAACATCGTGTCGCCGCCATACGCCGGCGTCTCCAGCGCATAGAGGATCGACCCCAACGCCGGCTCTTCGTAGAAGGTTACGTCGGAATGCCACGTGCCACCGAAGTTGCCCGCATGGTCGGCGGCTTCCTTGATCACCGGCAACACTTCCGGCAAGTCGTCGAGTCCCTTGGCGAACGGATGAACGTCCAGTTTGCCAAAACGCTTGGCAAATTCCACATGCTGCTGTGGCGTGATCTGCTGATCGCGGAAGAAGATGACGAGATTCTCGTGAAAGGCCCGCTTCACCTCGTCAAAAGTTTCATCGTCCAACGGCGACGACAAATCCACGCCGCGCAGCTCGGCGCCCAGCGCGCCGGCGATAGGACGAACCTCGATCTTCTTGAAAGGCATTCCGCTTCCTCCGGGAACTGAAGTGTTAAGGCGGGCCAGCCGCCGTAACGCATCATCGCGCCCGGCACGTTTTCATGCAACTGGGTCTGTGGCGGACGGACCTAATCTAGCCGGTAGAAGACTGGGATTCTCCACCATTCGAGACAAGTCGTTCCGCCGGGAATGTCACCGTGACGGTGGTTCCCTTGCCGAGATCGCTTTCCAGCAACAGGCTACCACCTTGAAGGCCGACAAGAGACTTGACGATCGGCAGGCCAAGCCCCGTCCCTTCGGCATTGCGGACCATATCGTTCTCCACCCGCTCGAACGGCTTCATGGCCTTTTCGATCTGGTTCGCCGGAATGCCGATTCCCGTATCGACAACCGTTATGACCAGGCTGCCATTGTCGGAATGCCGCGCCATCACATCGATACGTCCGCCTTGGGGCGTGAATTTCACGGCATTGGAGAGCAGATTGAACAGGACTTGCTTGCAGGCCCGCCGATCACCGCGCAGGTCGGGCAAATCATTCGCGCAATCTTTCCCAATACCGATGTCGCCGACATAGGCGGCCTCGCGAAAATGCACGACGCAATCGCCGATCAGATCGGCGACGTCGATTTCCTCGTGATCGCCGAGTTCGAGCTTTCCGGCCTCGATCCGCGATAGGTCGAGAATGTCGTTCAGCAGGCTCAACAAATGCTCGGCACTGCGATGAATATCGGTGGCGTATTCCTTATATTTAGGCGGCGACACAGCGCCGAGTACTTCCTGGGAAATCGCTTCGGAGAAGCCGAGGATCGCATTCATCGGCGTGCGCAATTCGTGGCTCATATTCGCCAGGAACTGCGATTTCGTACGATTGGCCTGTTCCGCCTGGTCTTTGGCGACGACCAGTTCGGCTTCTTTCGCCTTGCTCTCGATCGCAATGCCGGCGAGGTAGGCGGTCGTCGTTGCGTAATCCAGCGAGAATTTGTCGGGGCGCATCGGCCGATCGTAATAAACCGCAAACGTACCGAGAACTCTACCGTCAGACGATTTGATGGGCTCGGCCCAGCACGCCCGGAGCCCCGCCCGCGTCGCCACTTCACGAAACGCATCCCAGTTCGGATGGGTTAAGATGTCTTCCGAAACCACGCGCTCGCCGTGATACGCGGCCGCACCGCAGCAGCCGGCGGTGGGCCCAATTTCGATACCGTCCACCGCCTCATTGTAGAAATCGGGAAGATTGGGTGCGGCTCCACAGGTGAGTTGCTTGCCATCCTCTGTGCACAGAAGGACCGAACATCGGATTTCGGGAATCGCCCCTTCCATGCCGGTTACGAGCGCATTGAGAACGCCATCCAGCGATGCGCCGGACGCAAGCAACTCAAGGGCCTTGTTCCGCCCATTGACGATCTGATCGGCGCGAATGCGACCGGTAATGTCCCGCGCGGTGCCGCGGTACCCTAGAAACGTGTCGTCCGGGCCGAAGACCGGGAGCCCACTCACCGTAATATGGCGAATTTCACTTTCACCCAGATCAACACTGTATTCGAAATCCCTGAACTCGCGGTGCGCTAACAGGTCGTCCCGGTGATCCCGCCAGTTCGCGTCCTGCGCCGGATCGACGCCCGCGAGGCCCCAATGGGTCCTGCCAGGTGCCAATCCTGCCAGCGCGATGCCGGTGGAATCCTCGGCAATGAATTCGACGAAGCGCAATAGCGCATCCATTTCCCACAGCCAGTCCGATCCGACATAGGCAAAATCCTGGAAGCGTTGCTGGCTCTCCGATAACGCGACCTGCGCTTCGGTCAACGCGGTAACATCGGTCTCGGTAACGACGATTTCGTTACCGGGAAGCCTGCTTTCCTGGATCAGAAAACAGGTGCCGTCATCCTTGCGGCGCAAAATCGACCCAGCAGGATTTCGGTGACGCCGAAGGCGCTCCTGAATGAATTGTTCTTCCCGGCCAATCGCCTCCGGAACATGCCCCCCTTCGAAGAAGGCGCGCACCATGTCTTCAAACCGCATCCCCGGCTTGATCATGTCCCGCACGTTGCCATGCAGGCGCCGGTATTCATCGTTTGCAATGACCAGACAGCCATCCGCGTCGTACAGCGCAAACCCTTCCTGCAAACCATGCACGATTTCCTCGAACCAGGGCTCGGTGTAACCCGGTTGAGGCGGTTTCGCGCGGGCCGCCCGAGGCTTTCGCGTGGCCTTGGGTTTCGCGACAGCGGCACGCCGCTTGGGCACAGGCCGAGACGACGGTTTCTTGCCGCCTTTGCCCTTTGCCTTGCCGCGCGCGGTCGTAGCCTTCGCCATGACTGGAAATCTCGCCAAATCAATACGATATCGGCGAATTCTCGCAGCAGATGGTTGATGCTTGGTTAAGCACGGGCGCTGCACGCAACCGCAAATCATGTATGAACACGCATGTTCAGCTACTGGATGTAGTTCAACGCGCCATTATGGATTTTGCGAGGATCGGATTATCCGATTTGCCGCCCTGATCGATGAATAAATACGCTTAAAACCGCGGGAGTCAGCGGGTCTTACCAGCCGCCGGTGGCATCACCGCGGCAGGTCGGAGCGGCCCATAAGGAATTCGTCGATCGCACGGGCGCATTGACGCCCTTCCCGGATCGCCCAGACCACGAGGGACTGACCTCGGCGCATATCGCCGGCGGCAAAGATCTTATCGGCCGACGTCTTATACGCCTCGGTGTCCGCATCGACGTTGCCGCGATCGTCCAACTTGACGGCGAGGGTCTCCAGCATCCCTTCGCGAACCGGGTGAACGAACCCCATCGCCAACAGGACTAGATCGGCCTTGAGCAGGAATTCAGAGCCGGCAATTTCCTGCATCTGCATCCGGCCGTCCTCACCAACAACCCATTCGAGGCGCACACCGTTCAGACCCGCGACACGCCCGTTTTCGTCAGCGGAAAAGGATTTGGTCATGACGGACCAGTCGCGCTCGCATCCTTCTTCATGCGAACTCGACGTGCGAAGCTTCATAGGCCATTCCGGCCAGGACAAGGCCTTGTCCTCGCGCTCCGGCGGTTTCGGCAGTAATTCGAGCTGCGTCACGGACGCCGCATCTTGCCGGACCGATGTGCCGACACAGTCCGACCCCGTGTCGCCGCCGCCAATAACGATGACATGGCGGTCCTTCGCCAGAATTGCGACATCGTCCGGCACGGTCACGCCCGCGACGCGGCTGTTCTGCTGCGACAGGAATTTCATCGCGTAGTGAATACCGTCCAGATCCCGGCCGGGAACAGGTAGATCGCGCGGCATTTCAGATCCGCCGCAAAGGGCAACGGCGTCGAAATCACTCAGCAAACCGTCGATCGGAACATTTCCGCCGACATGACTGTTCGGCCGAAACTCCACGCCTTCGGTCTGCATCTGTGCCATGCGGCGGTCGATCAGGTGCTTCTCCATCTTGAAATCCGGAATCCCAATCCGAAGCAGGCCGCCGATCCGCTGGCTCTTCTCATACACGACCACCTTATGGCCAGCGCGCGCCAATTGCTGGGCGCAGGCAAGACCGGCCGGTCCCGAACCGACGACCGCGACGCGCTTATCCGTGTGGTGACCTGTCGGTTGCGGCTTTATCCAGCCTTCTTCCCAACCGCGGTCGACCAGCGCGCATTCAATCGTCTTGATCGTCACCGGCTCCTCGGTGAGGTTCAGGGTGCAAGCTTCCTCGCAGGGCGCCGGGCATACGCGGCCCGTGAATTCCGGAAAATTGTTCGTCGAATGAAGCAGTTCCAGCCCTTCGCGCCATTTGTTCCGATACACAAGATCATTCCAATCGGGAATGATGTTGTTCACCGGGCATCCCTGATGGCAGTACGGAATGCCGCAATCCATGCATCGCGCGCCCTGTTCCGCAACATCTTCGCGCGGCAGGGGAATGACGAATTCTTCATAGTTGCGAACGCGATCCTCGACCGGCGCGTAATGCCGATCCGTGCGTTCAATCTCCAGGAATCCGGTTGGTTTGCCCATGGCTCTATTCTCCCGCCGCCGCAACGGCACCATGCCCCGCCTGGGCCTCTTTTCCCTGCATTTCGCGTAGGGCGCGGCGGTACTCCACCGGCATCACCTTCACGAATTTAGGCAGATAGATGTCCCAATCATCCAAAATTTCGCGGGCGCGCAAGGAATTGGTGTAACGCAAATGATTCTCGATCAAATTCCGGAGCCGCCGTTCGTCGAACTGCGTCAAATCGGAATTTACATCGAATTCATCGTCGTTCGCCGCGTCGAGTTCCTTCGGCACATTTTCGAGATCGACCATGCTCGTATTGCACAGCGTCTCGAAATCGCCGGCCTCATCCAGCACGTAGGCGATTCCACCGGACATGCCAGCCCCGAAATTGCGTCCGGTGGCGCCAAGCACCACCACGACGCCGCCCGTCATGTACTCGCAGCCGTGATCGCCGCAGCCTTCGACGACGGTCAAGGCGCCAGAATTGCGCACGGCGAAACGCTCGCCCGCAACGCCGCGGAAGTAGCATTCGCCAGCGATGGCACCGTACAGCACTGTATTGCCGACGATGATGTTCTCACGCGGCACCAACGGACTTTCCGGCGAGGGATAGATGCTGATGCGCCCGCCCGACAGACCCTTCCCGACATAATCGTTGGCATCACCGACGAGTTCGAAGGACACGCCGTGTGCCAACCATGCGCCGAAACTCTGCCCAGCACTGCCATTGAACTTGATATTGATCGTGTCGTCCGGCAGCCCCGCATGGCCGTAACGTTCCGCAATCCGGCCCGACAACATCGCGCCGACAGTGCGGTTGGTGTTCCAGATCAGACTTTCGAAACTGACCGGATTGCCGCCCGCAATCGCGTCCTTGGACTTGGCGATCAGATCGTTGTCGAGGGCGCGTTCGAGCCGGTGATCCTGTTCCTCGCAGTTGTAGACCGCGACACCCTCGGCCGCTTCGATCGGGCTCAACAGCTTCGAGAGATCGATCTTATGCGCTTTCCAATGGTCGACGGCAGCCCGTGTTTCCAGGATGTCGCGGCGGCCGATCATCTCGTTGATGGTCCGGAAGCCCAACTCCGCCATGATTTCCCTTACTTCGTCCGCGATGAAGGTGAAAAAGTTCACCACGTGTTCCGGCTGACCGGTAAAGCGCTTGCGTAATTCCGGGTCCTGCGTCGCTACGCCGACCGGACAGGTATTCAGATGGCATTTCCGCATCATGATGCAGCCCTCGGATATGAGAGCCGCCGTCGCGAAGCCGAATTCGTCCGCCCCCAGCAACGCGCCAATCACCACATCGCGGCCGGTCCGCAGGCCGCCGTCGACCTGAACCGCGATCCGTCCGCGAAGCCGGTTCATCACCAGCGTTTGGTGCGTCTCCGCGAGCCCCAGCTCCCAAGGGCCGCCTGCATTGAGCAAAGAAGTCAACGGGCTGGCGCCGGTACCGCCGTCATGGCCGGAAATCGTCACATGGTCCGAATAGGCCTTGCTGACGCCCGCCGCGACCGTGCCGACCCCGACTTCGGACACCAGCTTGACCGATATCCGAGCCTTCGGATTCACGTTTTTCAGGTCGTGGATCAGTTGGGCCAAATCCTCGATCGAGTAAATGTCGTGATGCGGCGGCGGCGAGATCAATCCCACACCCGGCGTCGAATGCCGTACCCGCGCGATCCAGTCATCGACCTTGTGGCCGGGAAGCTGGCCGCCCTCGCCCGGCTTCGCGCCTTGCGCCATCTTGATCTGGATGTCATCCGCGTTGACCAAATATTCGGTGGTCACGCCGAACCGACCCGACGCCACCTGCTTAATCCGCGAGCGCATGGAGTCGCCGTTCTCCATCGGCGTATAGCGCGACGATTCTTCGCCGCCTTCGCCGGTATTGGAACGCCCGCCAATGCGGTTCATGGCGATTGCCAACGTGGTATGCGCTTCCCATGAAATCGACCCGAAGGACATCGCCCCCGTCGCGAATCGCTTGACGATTTCAGATGCTGGCTCGACCTCGTCGATCGGGACCGGCGGGCCCACGGGCTTCAAGTCAAACAGGCCGCGCAGGTTTTTCAGCTTCCGGGTTTGATCGTTGACCGTCCGTGTATAGGCCTTGAACTGCTTGTAGTTACCACTGCGGACGGCGTGCTGCAGTGTCCCGATGGTTTCCGGGGTCCAGACATGCTCCTCGCCTCGGATGCGGTAGGCAAGGTCGCCGCCGACATCGAGCTCGCTGCGATAGATCGGCGCATCGCCATACGCCAATGCATGCCGCTGCTCCGTCTCTTCGGCGATTTCAAGCAGCCCGGCACCCTCGACCTTCGTGGCCGTGCCGGTGAAATAGGAGTCGATAAGATCGCTCGAGAGGCCGACAGCGTCGAATATCTGCGCCCCGCAATAGGATTGGTAGGTCGAGATGCCCATCTTGGACATGACCTTCAGCATGCCTTTGCAGACCGCTTTGATGTAATTGCTATGCGCGGTATCGAGATCGACACTGTTGCCGCGCACATAGATCAGGCTGGTCAACGTATCGAACGCCAGATACGGATTCATCGCCTCGGCGCCATAGCCGGCGAGCAGGCAGAAATCGTGTACCCGCCGCGCTTCTCCGGTTTCGACCACCAGGCCAACCTCGGTCCGCAATCCTTTGCGGATCAAATGATGATGCACCGCGCCGGTCGCCAGCAGCGCTGGGATCGCCACATGGTCCGCATCGATGCCCCGGTCGGACAGGATGATGATGTTGTATCCGTATTCCTGGACGGCCCGCTCCGCCTTGTCGCAGATACGCTGCAGGGCTGTGTCCATCGTCTGGGCCTTTTCGCCCACCTTCGAATAACAGATATCGAGCGTATAGGTGCGGAAGCTGCCGTCGACCTGGTTCTCGATGCGACGAATTCGTTCAAGATCGGAATTCGAGAGGATCGGGTGATCCACCTCGAGCCGCTTATGCTCGCCGCCCGAACCCAGGTCGAGCAGGTCCGGCCGCGGGCCGATGAAGCTCACAAGGGACATTACCAGTTCTTCCCGGATCGGATCGATCGGCGGGTTCGTGACCTGTGCGAAATTCTGGAAAAAATAGTCGTAGAGCAACCGGGCCCGGTCAGACAGCGCGGCCAACGGGATATCGCGGCCCATCGATCCGATCGGGTCTTCGCCGCGGTCGGCCATCGGTTCCAGGAAGAACTTGAGATCCTCGCGCGAGTAGCCAAAGGCCTGCTGTTGGTCGAGCAACGTGTCGCTATCCGGCGCCATCGGCGCGATTTCGGGCGGCAGGCTCGATAGCTGCAACTGCGTCGCGTCCAGCCATTCCTGATAGGGATAGGCGGTCGCCAGATTCGATTTCAGTTCTTCGTCGGAAATGATGCGGTGTTCTTCCAGATCGACGAGCAGCATCTTGCCCGGCTGCAGCCGCCATTTACGGACGATCTTGCTCTCCGGGATCGGCAGCACGCCGACCTCCGACGCCATGATGACCATGTCGTCGTCCGTCACGACGTAGCGTGCCGGCCGAAGACCGTTCCGGTCGAGCGTCGCTGCGATCTGCCGGCCATCGGTGAAGGCCATCGCGGCAGGGCCGTCCCACGGCTCCATCATGGCGGAGTAATACTCGTAGAAGGCCCGCCGATCCGGGTCCATTAGCGAGTTGTCCTTCCAGGCCTCCGGAATCATCAGCATCATCGCGTGCGGCAGCGAATAGCCGCCCATGACAAGCAGTTCGAGCGCATTGTCGAAAGTCGAGGAATCCGACGGGCTGTCGCCGATCAACGGCCACAATTTCTCCAGATCCTCGCCAAGGATCTTGGACTTCATATTGTGCCGGCGCGCGTTCATCCAGTTGATGTTGCCACGCACCGTGTTGATCTCGCCGTTATGGCAGAGAAAGCGGAACGGTTGTGCCAGCCGCCACGACGGGAATGTATTGGTTGAGAACCGTTGATGGAACAGTGCGATTGCCGTCGCGAACTCCGGATCCTGGAAATCCAAATAGTATTTCGACAGGTTCGGCGCCAGCACCATGCCCGTGTAGACGATCGTCCGGGCCGACATCGAGACGATATAGAAGTCTTCCCATACGTCCTGGTTCTTGTCCCAAAGCTCATGATGCGCCTGCTTGCGCAGAACGTAGAGCTTGCGCTGGAACGCATCGGTATCCGGCGTGGTCGGGCCGCGCTGGATCAGGACCTGGCGGATGATCGGCTCGTTTTGCCGGACGCTCTCGCCGAGCACGCTGTTGTCGACCGGCACGTCGCGCCAGCCGATCAGAATCTGCCCCTCCAGCGAGACGGCGGCTTCGATGGCTTTAGCGGCCAGATCGCAGCGCGTCGGATCACGCGGCAGGAACACCATACCGACGGCATAGTCACCGTGTGGCGGCAGGGTGATGTCCTTCTTGGCGAATTCCTTGCGCAGGAACTGATCCGGCAACTGGATCAGAATGCCCGCGCCGTCGCCGGCCATCGGGTCCGCGCCGATCGCGCCACGATGGTCGAGGTTCTGCACGATCTCCAGCGCCTGATGCACGATCTCGTGCTTCGGCTCGTTCTTGATGCTGGCGATGAACCCGAATCCGCATGCATCATGCTCGTTCGCGGGATCGTATAATCCCTGCGCAGCGGGCAATCCAATGGCTGTGCGGCGGGTATCGTGCGTCATATAGTAGGTCATCCTTTTCCATGCGCCCGAAGGCGCGCCCAAAGAGGTCAGTGTACCCGAAACCCGGCGTATTTTCTACGTTTCGGCCACAGCGCAGCCGGCTCCTCACTCCGCCAGGAGAGTGATTTTCGAACCGGTTGAGTGAAATTTAAGCCGCCCATCCCAGATGCGGCAGTCCCTCGCGCCGGGGTTGTTTTTACCGGGTAGACGCCAAGAAGGCAATCTTGACACGGTGTTGATATTGCTCTGGCAACACCGAATCATCGACGCCGCAACCGCTAGGCTGGCACCGATTATCAGCATGAAGAGCGCGGGGCTCTAAGACAGCAATCGATAACCTATTGAAGACATGGATTTCTACAATCCCAGAGCCTTAGGCGACGCAGGCAATCACGCAACCACTTTCGCCTCGAGATAGGAAACCGTCGCATCCAGAGTTTCTAGCTTGGCGTAATCGGCCTCAGGGATGTCGATCCCCAATCGTTCATGCAGCGCGGTAACGAAGGTCAAAAAGTCCATTGAATCGATATCGAATTCTTCCCGGAGGTCCGCTGTCCCATCGATAAGATCGATATCGATCTCCGGAGCGATTTTCCCAAGCTCGTCGGCGACAGCCGCAATAATCTCGTCACGCGTCATAGTGCCTCCGGGTGTTGAAGGTGTTCGTCGAGCTTCCTGAGAAACAGAGCGCCGCGGTGACCGTCGCTGACGCGATGATCGGCCGCCAACGTGGCGGTAATAACGGCGCGCGGCCGTACGGCACCATCGACGACCCAAGGGCGTTCCTCGACCCGCCCCAGGCCGATCAACGCCACCTGCGGCGGGTAGATGACGCCGAAAAGCAGCCCGACGCCGCGCTCGCCGAGGCTCGATACGGTCACCGTCGGATCCGTCAGCTCGGAACTGCGAAACCGGCCGGCCCGAACGCGCTTGGTGAGATCGCGCAACCGTGCCATGACCTGATCCAGTGACAATTGGTCCGTGTCGTGAATTGCCGGCGCAACCAGACCGCCGCCGCGGATCGAAATCGCCGCCCCGACATGGATGGCAACGCTCGGCCGGAAGCGCCGATCCTCGAAAACTCCATTCAGTTCCGGAAATTTTCGGAGGGCCACCGCGATGGCCTTCAAATGCAAGGCCCCACCCAGTAGCCGGTCGGCGGGCGGGCGTTCCGCGTTCATTGCCGTGAGCCAATCCTGGACGCCGGTAACGTCGATCTGGTGTTCCAGGTAGTAATGCGGAATCTCGCGCTTCGACCGGGCCATTGCGGCGGCGATCGCGGACCGCATGGCCGTCATACCGCCACCGTCCGTCTGATCCGGTCCTCGTTGCCTCGCCCGTTCGACATCGGTGTAGAGAATTGCGCCGCCGGCACCGCTCCCGGACAGCGCCGCCAGATCCACCTGTGTCGCCGCCGCAAGCTTCCGGGCAGCCGGCGACGCACGAACTCGGTCTCCTCTGGCCGGCGGGGCGGCAACGGTCACCGGCGAAACCGCCGGCGCGATGGGCGGCGAAACCACCGGCGCGATGGGCGGCGGGGCCACGGTCGGCTCTACTGTCGAGGGCTCAGGAGCACCACCGGCACCATCGGCGATCACCGCAAGCGGCGTTCCGACGGGCACGGTCGATCCAGGGTCCACCAGAAGCGAATCCACCGTCCCATTCTGGAACACCTCGATCTCGATCGCCCCTTTCTGAGTTTCGACAACGGCGATAATGTCGCCGCGGTTCACGGTCGAACCGGGCTGAACAAGCCATTCCACCAGCGTCCCCGCCTCCATGTCGGCTCCCAGCGACGGCATGAGGAATTCGGTCATCCGTCGGAGCCCGACTTGCCGAGGCACTGTTTCGCGGCAGCGACAATCCGATCGGCCTGCGGAATGGACGCCTGTTCGAGATGCGCCGGATAGGGTATCGGCACCTCTTCGCTGCAGACCCGGGCAACCGGGGCATCCAGGTCCCAGAAGCCCTGCTCCATGATCCGAGTGGTGATTTCCGCCGCGAGACTGCCGCTGCGCCACCCTTCGTCGACGATGACGGCGCGCCGCGTCTTTGCAACCGACGCCATGATGGTGGCGTCGTCCAAAGGTCGCAAACTGCGCAGATCGACGACTTCCGCCGCGATCCCCTCGCTCTCCAACCGGTCGGCCGCCTCCAACGTTTTCCAAAGCGATCCGCCATAAGTTATCAGCGTGACGTCACGCCCCGAGCGCCGCACCGCCGCCTTGTCGATCGCGACACTTCCGGCGTCGGAAGCTAGCTGGTCGGTCCGGTTGTAGAGCATGACATTCTCGAATATCAGGACCGGGTCCGGATCTTCCAATGCGGTCCCCAACATCCCACGGGCATCCTCGATGGTTGCCGGCGCGAGAACCTTGATCCCCGGAATATGGGCGTACCACCCTTCCAGGCTGTGGGAATGCTGCGCGGCGAGCTGCCGGCCAGCCCCCGTCGCCATGCGGATCACCAGCGGCACGCCGAACTGGCCGCCGGACATGTGCCGGATCGTCGCCGCGTTGTTCAAAATCTGATCCAAGGCCAGCAAGCTGAAATTGACGGTCATCAACTCGACGATAGGCC
Organism: Alphaproteobacteria bacterium; assembly: GCA_021774335.1. GTDB lineage: Bacteria > Pseudomonadota > Alphaproteobacteria > UBA8366 > UBA8366 > JAJFJD01. The sequence goes on along the minus strand of JAJFJD010000023.1, from coordinate 4,665 downwards.
GCATGCCGGCCATCGCCGCCCCGATCCCCGCCCCGGTGAAGCCCGATTCCGAGAGCGGCGTGTCGCGGATACGGTCGGCGCCGAACTCGTCGAGCAACCCCTTGCTAACCGCATAACACCCGCCATACCGACCAACGTCTTCGCCCATGAGGAAGACACGCGGATCGCGGATCATCGCATCGCGGATCGCTTCCTTGACGGCATCCCGATAGGTGATTTCGGCCGTTTGCGGCGTATCGCTCTGGACTGCGTTCATATCGCCCTATGCCTCCGCGTAGACATGTTTGGTGAGATCGGCCAGCGGCTCCCACTCGGCGGCCTCGGCGAACGCGACCGACGCGTCGATCTCTGCCCGAATTTCATTCTCGATCGCCTCGACCTCATGAGCATGGGCGAGTTCGTTCTCCCGCAGCCATCCTTGAAACCGCACGATCGGCCCCTTCTCCCGCCACGACTCAACTTCCGCCTTATCGCGATAGAGCTGCGCATCAAACATGGAATGGGGCCTGAACCGGTAGGTCCGGCATTCGAGGAAGGCCGGCTTGCCCGCATGCCGGATCGTTTCGACCGCGTGCCGGGTCGCAGCTTCGACCGCGACGACATCCATACCGTCCACGGCCTCGGACGTCATGTTGTAGCTAGCCGCCTTGGCGTGAATATCGGTTTCGGATTCGGTCAATTCGAGTGCCGTTCCCATGGCGTATCGATTGTTCTCACAGACGAACAGGACCGGCAGGCCCCACAGCACGGCCAGATTGAGACTTTCGTGGAACTCACCTTCCGCAACCGCGCCCTCCCCGAAAAAGCACACCGTGACGCGATCTTCGGCACGCATGCGATCGGCGAGCGCGAGTCCCACCGCCAACGGCAGTCCGCCGCCGACGATCGCGTTACCGCCATAGAAATTGGTCGCCGCATCGAACAGATGCATCGACCCGCCACGGCCTCCGCTGCATCCCGATTTCTTGCCGTACATTTCCGCCATGACGGCGGTCATTGGAATCCCGCGTATCAGGGCGTGACCGTGCTCGCGATAGGTGGCCACCACCCGGTCCTCCGGTGTCAGCACGGGGATGACCCCGGCGGCAACCGCCTCTTCGCCGTCATATAGATGAAGGAAGCCGCGGATTTTCTCCTGCGTGTAGAGTTCGGCACATTTGTCCTCGAACATGCGGACCCGCATCATGTGCCGCAATAGATCGAGCACATGCTCGCGCGTGAGCCGTGGTTTATCGGCGGAACCGGTCATTTTTCGTCACTTTCGAGGGTGGAGATATCGCCTTCCGGCAGGCCCAACTCACGCGCTTTGAGAAGGCGGCGCATGATCTTGCCGCTCCGCGTCTTCGGCAGATTTTCGCGGAACTCGATCATCTTGGGCGCGACGGCCGGTCCAAGCCGCTTTCGCGCGTGCCCGCGTAATTCGCGGTTCAGGGCATCATCCGCCGCGAACCCCGGTTTGAGCGCAACATACGCCTTGACCATTTCCCCGGCGGTCGGATCGGGCACGCCGATGACGCCGGCCTCGGCCACCGCAGGATGCTCCATCAGAACGCTTTCCACCTCGAACGGCCCGATAAGGTGGCCGGCCGCCTTGATCACGTCATCGGCGCGGCCGACGAACCAGTAGTAGCCATCGGCATCGCGGGTCGCGAGATCACCGGTGAGGTACCAGTCATCCGAAAAGCACTTCCGATATCGTTCTTCTTCGTCCAGGTAGCCGCGCATCATCGACGGCCAGCCCGTCTTCAAAGCCAGTTCCCCCATCGCGCCCGGTTCGGTGAGCTCCGTCACCGCGCCGTCGGCGCGCTCGACGATGGCGGCGTCGATGCCCGGCAGCGGTTTGCCCATCGATCCCGGCTTGACCGCCATCGACGGATAGTTGGCGATCATGATGCCGCCGGTCTCCGTCTGCCACCAGTTGTCGTGGAACGGCCTTCCGAAGGTCTGATACCCCCACTCAACCGCCTCCGGATTCAGCGGCTCGCCGACGCTCGCCATGAAGCGCAGTGCCGAAAGGTCGTATTCCTGCGGCAAGTCGCTGCCTATTTTCATCAGCATGCGGATGGCGGTCGGCGCCGTGTACCAGACGGTTACCCGCTGATCCTGCAGGATGCGGTACCAACGTTCGGCGTTGAATTCCGCCTGATCGACGATCATCGTAACGCCATTGGTCAGCGGCGAAATGATGCCGTAGGACGTACCGGTCACCCAACCTGGATCGGCCGTGCACCAAAAGACATCGCCGGGCCGGAGGTCGAGCGCGTATTTGCCCGTGACGTGGTGCGCGACCACCGCTTCGTGAACGTGGATCGCGCCTTTCGGCCGCCCGGTCGTGCCGCTGGTGAAATGGAGAAGCGCCATGTCTTCGGGATCGGTCGCGACAATGTCGAAATCGCCGGACGCCATCGCCAGTGCATCCGCCAACGAGACGGTGCCGTCCGGTAAATCCTCCGCCCCGTCGATCAGCAGGACATGCTCCAGAGTTTCCAGTTCCGCCCGGATCGGCGCGACCTTTCGCCGGTACAGCGATTTGGTCGTCACCAGAAGCTTCGCGCCGCCGATGGTCATCCTGGCTTTTATCGGCTCCGGCCCGAACGCGGAAAACAGCGGGGAGAAAACGTGCCCGCCTTTCAACGCGCCCAGCGCAGCGATATAGAGCTCAGGCGTTCGCCCAAGAAGGCTGAACACGCGGTCGCCGGGCTGTAACCCAAGCGCCGCGAGAACATTGGCAAACCGGTTGGTAGCGTCCGACAGATCACCATAGCTGAAGTCATGCGCCGCCTCGTCATTGTCGATCCAGCGCAGCGCGAGCCGGTCGCCATTCCCATGCGCCACATGCCGGTCGACCGCCTCATAGGCGATGTTCAAACCACCGTCCGGCAAACCGTCCATCAGGCCGCGTGCGTCGGCCCATCGGAATTCGCGACACAGCGCGTCGTAGTCATCCAGGTTCGGCCGGTCACCCGACCGTACGCTTTGAGCTTCGATCGTTTCCAATGCCATCGACCGACAAATCTCCCGATTGCCAACACCGATTTAGCATTCCATGCAAAGCGCGGGGCCACCTTGACCCACGTCAACATGCCAAGGCCGCCGAACGAATTCAGCCAGTCCGCGTCGTCCTACACAAAGGCGATCGTCGTCAATTCACTCCTATGCCCACAAAGGAAAAGGGGTCAGCGGCGGGAACCGCTAACCCCTTGAAAATTTGGGGTGGCATATGGGAATTGAACCCACGACCTCCAGATCCACAATCTGATTCCCACGAGTCCAGAAAAGTCCAAATTAATCCAAATTTTTATATGTAGTCCAACAAACTTTGGAGTATTCTTGTCCAGTAACATCCAACGCCGTTTTGTACGATATTCGCAATTCCTGTACCCAATTTGTACCCATAAGCGACCCCCAGATGCGTAAAACACTCTCGACAAGAAGCCTCCAGACCCTCCGCCCCGACCCCTCTCGAATGGCAATTTTCGACACCAGAGTGAGAGGCCTCCACGTTGTGCCGAGCACGAGGATGCCGGGCCAAGGAGCGTTCTGGGTGAAATACACGATTAAGGGTAAGCAGCGGAGAACGAAGCTCGGACTATTCCCCGAAATGAAACTTTCGGAGGCTCGCGCCAAAGCCCTAGCGGTTCATTCGACCGTTGCAAACGGTGAGGATCCCAGAGGCGAGACGCAGGCTCGAGATGCTCGCGGGTTCAGTGCCGCCGTCGACACATATCTAACCACCTACTCAAAGGCAAACCATCGCGAGCGCACCCAAGAGGAAGTCCGAAGGCTGCTTGGAGATGCGAAAAGTGCGTGGAACGGACAGCGGCTCGACGAGATCAATCCTAGCGATGTCGTTGCGCTGCTGGATACCTGTGCGGAGAAGCGGTCACCGACACAGAGTAATCGGCTCTACAGCTATCTGAGTGGGTTTTTCAACTGGGCCGCTGACCGCCACATGATCGAGAATGTGCCAATCCGTCGCGGGATGAAGGCGATCAAGCGCGAGGCTACGCGCGATCGGTGGCTTCGAGACGATGAACTGCGGGCTGTTTGGAACGCCGCTGATGTCTATGGCTACGCCTTCGGACCGCTTGTAAAGACGCTCATACTGACTGGCCAACGACTTCGACAAGTCGCCGGCATGCGGTGGGAAGAGATAGAGGGTCTTGATAGCGACAAGCCCATTTGGCGCATCCCAAGCGATCGTATGAAGGGCAAGCGTGAGCACGAGCTGCCCCTCTCCCACCCCACGATTGGTATTCTAGAAACCGTACGAAACCTTGGTATGTCGGAAGAGTTCGTCTTTGCGGCCCATACGTTAGACGGCGACGAAGTCCCGATTAACTGGTTTTCAAAGCCGAAGATGCGGCTAGACAAGCTCAGCGCCGTGACGAATTGGCGCCTGCATGATTTGCGTCGGACTGTTGCCAGCAATCTCGAGCAATTGGGAATCGAACGGATCACGATCAGCGCTATCCTTGCGCACCATGTGGCCGGAGTGACGGAGATCTATACGCGTTCGGACCGGACAGAGCGGATGCGGATCGCATTAGAGAGCTGGTCGTGCAGGGTACAAGCGGTCTTGGATGACGAAAAACAATCGCCAAGCATTTTAAAAATTCGAGCTTAGCAATGCGCCTCAGTTCGTTTTCCCGCCATACAGCGAGA
>JAJFJD010000022.1 GCA_021774335.1 Alphaproteobacteria bacterium | reverse complement strand
GGATTCTGGTTCTTTCCAATCACCGATTCTGGGAATCCGACAAAAGTGATCGAATAAAACCAGAATCAATGATCGCAATGGGCCAGAATGGATGATCAGTTTAAAACAGAATCAGTGATCGCAATGGGCCAGAATATGCAGCAGCCTTGCTGCGGATAAAGTCGGTATCAAGCTACTCGAAAACGGCGGCATTGCCGTCAACGAATTCATGCAATCCTCGCATGCAGATATCTATGCCGTAGGAGATGTTACAGACAAGGATATGTTCGTCTATATGGCAGCTTATGGCGGCAAGCTTGCGGCAAGGAATGCGCTTGACGGCAATAGCCACAAATATAGCAATTTCGCTATGCCATCCGTTGTTTTTTCCGACCCGCAGATGGCTATGGTTGGTTTAACCGAAGCGCAAGCGAAAGCGATAGGTCACGATGTCAAGAGCAGCACCATTACACTCGATCATGTGCCACGCTACATCGCGGCAAGAGACACGCGAGGGCTGATTAAGCTAGTGGCAGATAAGGAAACTGATGAACTGCTTGGCGCTCACATACTGGCGCCGGATGGTGGAGAACTTGTTCAGACTATGGTCTTGGCCATAAAGGCGAGCATGACGACAGTGGAACTGGGTAATACCATCTTTCCATACCTTACGGGCGTCGAAGGCCTCAAATTAGCCGCCCAAACCTTTGATAAAGATGTAAGCACGTTATCTTGTTGCGCTGGATAACTACGAATAGATCATTGAGGATTGCAATCTGAGAGCCATGAAAATCAGAACAAATATTTGTCCCACATGTGGATGTTCACTTGTTCGCTTGGGTATCGATTCTAAACTGTCCAAATCCCTAATCGTTGATGGAGAAAAATATTATTTCTGCTGTGAAGGTTGTTTGGACATGTTTACGGAGAATCCGAAGCCCTTTATAGAGGAGTTGAACGATCTTCATGTATGTCCGGTTTGTCTCGCAGAAAAAATTAGTGTCCATAGCATATCCGTTGAGCATGACGGTCTTGCTCTTCGTTTTTGCCGTTGCCCTTATTGTGTAGAAACGTTTAAGAAAAATCCGGATTACTATTTGGCGCGTTTAAGAGGAGAGACTGACTTCAAAGGTTTGTTTAACAGCCAAGAAACATCGTGTTGTTCGGAAACGATCAAGTAGCTTAAAGGCATACCTCCAGCTCCAAGTGATATGTCGATAACTATTGACATGTTTTAAAATGTCTATTAGTCTGGACATATGGACATACAAGAAGCAATTATCATGTTCGATGCGCTCTCACAGGAAACCCGACTGAGAGCGTTCCGGTTATTGGTGCAGGCTGGCCTCGATGGTCTTGCTGCAGGCGTCCTGAGTGACGAACTGGGCACACCGCATAACACCATGTCATTTCACCTCAATCACCTTTCAAACGCTGGAATTATTTCTTCGCGTAAGGAAGGGCGTTCGGTGATCTATTCTGCCAACTTCGATATCACACGCGACCTGATCGCCTTCATGGTCAAGGATTGTTGTAGCGTCGAATTTGCCAGCATCCGCGAGGACAGAAAGACCGGATGCTCTATTATCGAGCTTGCCAATTGCTTTGAACCCAAACCAAAAATCAAGAGATAAAGAAAGGTTATCTCGATGAAACGTATGCACATTCATGTAGGTGTGGAGAGGCTCGATAAAAGTATCAAATTCTACAGCGCTCTTTTTGGTGCGCAGCCCGTGAAAACCAAGGCGGATTATGCGAAGTGGATGCTTGATGATCCTCGAATCAACTTTGCTATCTCCACTCGTGCTGGAAAAGCGGGAGTAGACCATCTTGGATTGCAAGTAGACGAAGAGGTGGAGCTGCAAGAATTGCGCGAACGGCTTAAGAGCGCGGACATGTCCGTCTTTGACGAAGGCGAGACGGTTTGCTGTTACGCCCGCTCCGATAAGTCGTGGGTAGAAGACCCTTCCGGCATTGCATGGGAAGCCTACAAAACGATGGAAGACGTCCAATTATTTTCTACGTCTACCGAGTCAGATGGCGGTGCATGCTGCATGCCGGACACAACAGGCCAGCCGGATTGCTACGAGTCTGCTGAGAGAACAATGGGATGTTGTGCCTGATGAAAAACGTTCTTGTTCTTTGCACTGGAAATTCTTGTCGTTCCGTTATGGCCGAAGCGCTCATTAATCATTTGGGTAAAGGACGGTTCAAGGCCGTGAGCGCAGGCAGCTTTCCTGCTGGCTACGTCCACCCCAAGTCTATCGAAACACTGGAACGACACGGCATTAACGCAAGCGAAGCGCGAAGTAAGTCGTGGGACGAATTCGCAAACCAGAACTTCGATATGGTGATAACAGTCTGCGATCAGGCCGCCAGTGAAAGTTGCCCGGTATTCCTGGGGCAGTATGAGAAGAAACATTGGAGCACGCCTGATCCGGCCAAAGCCGATGGCACAGAAGAAGAGATAGATAAAGCATTTGATGACGTGTTTCAGATGCTCGAAGACCGGATAGAGAAAGAATTATTATGAGTACTGAAACTGCATCACCGATGGGATTATTTGAGCGCTATTTGTCATTGTGGATTGCACTTTGCATTGCGGCTGGCGTCGTTTTGGGGGTTACATTGCCAAACCTTTTCGAGGCGATTGCGGGCATCGAATATGCCAGTGTCAATTTGGTGGTTGCCGTATTCATCTGGGTGATGATCTACCCCATGATGGTCAACGTTGATTTTGCTTCTCTTAAAGATGTCGGCAAAAAGCCTAAAGGCTTATGCATAACGCTTGTCGTAAACTGGCTAATCAAGCCTTTCACGATGGCGGCGCTTGGCATTTTCTGCTTCGAATATGTATTTGCCGGATTGGTTGATCCGCAAACGGCCAAGGAATACATCGCCGGAATGATCTTGCTTGGCGTTGCCCCCTGTACCGCAATGGTCTTTGTGTGGAGTCAGCTTGTACGCGGGGATGCCAATTACACATTGGTGCAAGTCTCCATTAACGACATCATCATGGTGTTCGCCTTTGCGCCGCTAGCAGCCTTCCTGCTTGGCGTTACGGATATTGTTGTGCCTTGGGAAACCTTGTTGCTTTCCGTTGTGCTCTACGTCGTCATTCCTCTGACAGCAGGGTATATGACCCGCAGAATGCTGGATGGCTCCGGTAACGATGAGCGCATCAGTGGTTTCACCGCTAAGGTCAAGCCATTTTCTATCATGGGGCTTCTGGCTACAGTGGTTTTGTTGTTCGGTTTTCAGGCGCAGACTATTTTGGATAAACCCATGGTCATTGCGCTGATCGCCATCCCGCTACTCATCCAGAGCTATGGTATTTTTGTCGTTGCTTATGGATGGGGGTACGTCTGGCGCGTACCGTTTAGCACCGCCGCTCCGGCTGCTCTGATAGGCACGTCCAATTTCTTCGAACTGGCTGTTGCCGTTGCAATTAGCCTCTTTGGCTTGAATTCCGGTGCCGCCTTGGCGACCGTCGTGGGTGTGTTGGTCGAAGTGCCAGTGATGCTCTCACTGGTAGCATTCGCAAATAGAACACGTCAGTATTTTGCGTAGACCTATTGCGTTCTTGGATTGTCCATCAAGTCAGTTCGTGGGCTCAAACAGAAAATTTTTGAAGGATTTTCTGAGCATGGTATTTTTCACGGTATTAACGCTTACGACCACCGTAAAATCAGCGCTACTACTGGCTTTTTGCGGCTTATTTACCATCGAGTGGGAGTAGATGGGATTTGTAACACATTGAAATATAA
>JAJFJD010000021.1 GCA_021774335.1 Alphaproteobacteria bacterium | reverse complement strand
GCGGTCTCTCGCCTGCCGATGGGCGCGTCCGCGGCCTCGGCGCCCGCGGGTTCGTCCGCCGCGCTGGTCGTGGTTCGACGTGCCCGCCAATCGAGAACGACGTGGTGGGCCACCCGCAGGAGGAAGCTCCGAAAGCGGCTGCGCCCCTCGAATGCCCCGAGCGCCGGCCACACCCGCGCCCAGGTCTCCTGGAACAGCTCTTCGACCACGTGCGGCTGCCCGACCAGGCGGGCGAGGAACACCCAGAGCCCGCGTTCGTGTCGTTCCACGAGGGTTGCACCCGCGGCCCGGTCGCCGCGGGCCGCCGCGGTCACCAGGGTCGTCTCGGGCTCGGTAGTGGCGTCCATCACGGCCCATTGGACCGGCGGGGGCCGGATTCGTGGGGGAAAATGCGAGGCCCGTGCGAGATCCGGCCGCGCGCGCCCCCAAATACCACGATGGCTCACCGAGAGGGCCGCGAACTTCTGATACAGGACACTAGGCCCCGAACCAGCGCATAGCTCGCTGCGAATTCACAAGAAATAGAGAAACAGCCCTCATCGGGGGCGTTCCTTTGGGTGTTCAACGTCCGAGGGAAACCACCGAGAAAGGGCTGTTCAGGTGAAGCAGAGCTTACAGGCGAAGGTGCGTCGGAGGCAACGGCGGATCGAGCGCCGTTTGAAACGAGGGAGCACGCAGCGTCGGGGGCGCCAGCTGTCCGCCGGGGCACCGCGCTACGACCGGCGAGAGCGCGTGAGCGCGATCGGCTGCGGCGGCATCGGTGCGATTCACTGGCTCGCGCAACAACTCGGTTTGCCGCAGGAGATCGACGGCCGTGTTCACGTGCTCAAGGCTCATCGGCCCTACCACGAGTCGGACCACGTGCTGACCTTGGCCTACAACGCGCTCGCAGGTGGACAGTGCCTCGAGGATCTGGAGCTGCTGCGGCAGGACGAGGCGTTTCTCGACGCGTTGGGCGCGGATCGAATCCCCGACCCGACGACGGCGGGCGACTTCTGTCGCCGCTTCTCGGCTGCGGATGTCGAAGACCTCATGGTCGCGATCAACGAGGCGCGGCTTCGCGCCTGGAAGGCGCAGCCGGAGGACTTCTTCGAGGAGGCGGTGCTCGACGCGGACGGGACCTTGGTCGAGACGACCGGATCGTGCAAAGAGGGGATGGATGTCAACTACAAGAAGCAGTGGGGCTACCAGGTCCTCCTGATCTCCCTCGCCAACACCCAGGAGCCGCTCTTCCTCGAGTGTCGAGGAGGGAATCGCCCCTCCAACGAGGGCGCGGCGGACAAGCTCGATGCCGCGTCAGAGCTTTGTCGTCGTGCGGGCTTTCGCCGCGTGCTGATGCGAGGAGACACCGACTTCAGCCAGACGGCCCATCTCGATCGCTGGGACGAGCGCGGTGATCGCTTCATCTTCGGATACGGGGCACATCCCGCATTGGTCAGGATGGCCAACGAGCTCGAAAGTGCAGCGTGGAAGCCTTTCAAGCGTCCCGAGCGGCACGAGGCGAAGTCCGCTTCGCGATCCCGGCCGGACAATGTCCGGGAACAGGTCGTCCGCGAGCGAGGCTATCGAAACGTGACGCTGGAGGAGGAACACGTCACCGAAGTCTCGCACTCCCCACGCGTATGCGAGAAGAGCTATCGGCTGATCGTCCTGCGCAAGTCGCTGAAGATCGAGAAAGGGCAGCGGCTCCTGCACCCCGAGATCCGCTACTTCTTCTACATCACCAACGATCGCAAGCTCTCGCCGGAGGAGGTCGTGCGCAGCGCCAACCAGCGCTGCGCTCAAGAGGGTGAGATTGGAGAGCTGAAGAGTGGGGTCCGCGCTCTACGAGCCCCGGTCGACAACCTCATCAGCAACTGGGCCTACATGGTGATGGCGTCATTGGCGTGGTCGCTGAAAGCCTGGTACGCGCTGGCGCTCCCGGTGAGCCCGAGGTGGCGGACGCGCCACCTGTCCGAGAAGCAGCGGGTCTTGGGGATGGGCTTCCGGACTTTCCTCAACGCTTTCATGCTGGTCCCCGCCCAGATCGTCAGGACTGCGCGGGAGACGCGCTACTACCTGCTGGCGTGGAACCGCTGGCAGATCACCTTCCTGCGAGCGCTCGATGGGATTCGCATGCTCCGCTGACGGGCACTGATCGACGCCAGGGTAAGGACGCCCTGGCTCGCAGCGGACCCCGACGCGGAGACTCGACATGCCCCCTCGACATCCTGAACGCGGCGCCAGGCGAAACGCCGAGCGGGACCGGTGCCGCTTCAGCCAAGCGGGGCGGGCAGCGGGTCGCCGAGGCGGCGACCTCGTGGCCAAGCGCTTGTTCGAGGTCTAGCGGACGCGATGCACGCTCGTCCAGGTGTGGGTCGGCCAGACGTCGCCCTCGAGGAGGATCCGCACTTCGAGATTCTCGACGCCGGCGATGCGGAGGGGCGCGAACGCGACCTCGATCGGACCCACGGTCTCCCCCGGCGGCACGGAGTAGAGGGCATCGACGGCGCGCTGCACGTCGACGAGGCCTTGGGTGTCCGCGTCT
>JAJFJD010000003.1 GCA_021774335.1 Alphaproteobacteria bacterium | reverse complement strand
GCACAGGTACCATTGGCGGTACCTGCGTCAATGTCGGTTGCGTGCCGTCGAAAACATTGATTCGCGCCGCCGAGTCGCTGCATCACGCGCGGGCGGCGTCGCGCTTCGCCGGCGTCACCGGGGAGGCCCACATTACCGATTGGGCCGCCTTGATCGCCCAGAAGGACGAGTTGGTCACCGACTTGCGTCAGGCCAAATACATCGACGTTCTGCCGTCTTACAACAACATCGCCTATATGGAGGGCGCCGCGCGGCTGACGCCGACCGGGGTCGCCATCAATGGCACGACTATTCCGGTCAAGAAAACCATCGTGGCAACCGGCGCGGCTGCCGCCATACCCGACATCCCCGGCATCGAAGATGTGCCCTATCTGACCAGTACGACCGCCTTGGAACTCACGACGCTGCCCAGCTCAATGCTGGTCATCGGTGCCGGCTATATCGGCGTCGAGTTGGCGCAAATGTTCGCCCGTGCCGGCGTCGCGGTGACGCTCGTGTGCCGCAGCCGCCTGCTGCCCCATGGCGAACCGGAGATCAGCGAGGCTCTCGCGGCCATACTCGAGGGCGAGGGTGCAACCATTCGCGCCGGTGTCGACTATGTCCACATAGACCGGGCCGGCAACGGCATCGCCCTGACCGTCGATGCCGACGGCGCGCGCCAGACGATCAATGCTGACAAGGTACTCGTCGCCACCGGTCGCAGCGCCAACACGGCTGGGCTGGGGCTCGACAGCCTCGGGGTCGAGCTCGCGCCGAACGGCGGCATTCGGGTCGATGACCGACTTCGCACCACCAATCCGGCCATCTACGCGGTTGGCGATGTCACTGGCCGAGACATGTTCGTCTACATGGCCGCGTATGGCGGCAAGCTGGCGGTGGAGAACGCGTTGAACGGCGACAGCCGGTGTTATGACGCGTCGGCCATGCCAGAGGTGACCTTCACCGATCCGCAAGTCGCGACCGTCGGCATGACCGAGCGCGCCGCCCGAGAACAAGGCTACGATGTGAAGACATCGGTGCTACCGCTGGAGCATGTGCCACGCGCCCTCGCAACCCGCGACACGCGCGGCCTTATCAAACTCGTTGCTGACCGAAAGACTGATCTGCTGCTCGGTGCTCACATGCTGGCGGCCGAGGCCGGTGACAGCATTCAGACTGCGGTGATCGCAATCAAATGCGGTATGACGGCGCGCGATCTTGGCAGCACTATCTTCCCCTACCTGACCATGGTCGAGGGGCTGAAGCTGGCAGCGCAGACCTTCGAGAAGGACGTGTCGAAACTGTCCTGCTGTGCCGGCTAGCCGGCAATGAAGCGAGAGCCAGGCAACGGCGGCAGGTTCGCACCACTCCTCGGCGGTGGGCTCTTGGTGCTCTGCTGCGGGGTTCCGCTGCTGCTTGCCGGCGGCGCCCTAAGCGCCGTCGGCACCTGGTTTCTCGACGGTGCCTGGCTCTGGCTTGCCGCAGTTCCCATTCTGTTGGCGTCCGGAGTGCATTTGTGGCGCCGAGCGGAAAGCAAAAAGCCGCGCGAACCGGAGGACTCGATCTCCGCAACCAAAGCAACACCGTCGGCCCGAAACCAGGGTCAGTGATCAAAGCTGCTGCCCAGCATACCTGCCTCACCACATTGTTAGGGTGGGTTTACCCGGCTTTAGTTGAACCTGTAGTTGGTACAGGTCTTACCTTCTCATACAAGGATCGCAAGGAGGGCCTGTCCGCATGAAGTCTCAAGCCGAGAGCGCCAAAGGCGGGCTGCCGTCGTATTCCATCAGACCGGGCGTCGCATTCCCAGACTGGTCGGTCGTTCGGTCGCCTGTTGCCCGCCAAGCACTGCTAGCGATCTTCGAGGTATTCGACATGGATAAATGTTGGGGCGGCTACTCGGAGGTTGAGGACGCAGTTCGGGTTGCCGTCCTCTTGCACTACTGCAAGATCGGCAGGTCGCCGACCGTTGCCGACCTAGTCTCCTCCTGTGGAATGGAGGAAGAGCAGGTCATGACGACGCTCGGAAAACTGAAGAACCGCGATCTGGTTGTGCTGGACGAAGCCGGAGGACAGATCACCGGTGCGTACCCGTTTACGATGCGTGATACCGGTCACCGGGTCAGATTGGATGGCACAGGGGTTAACGCGATGTGTGCCGTGGACGCCCTCGGCGCGGGTGCCATGTATGGCAGCGACACGCAGATCTCTTCGTCGTGCCGATCCTGCGGCGCCCCGATCCACGTCACAACCAGCCACAGCGGCCGCGCAGCCGACGAGGTATCGCCGCCCGAAACTGTCGTGTGGACAGGCATCCAATATGAAGGCCAAGCCGCGACCTCCTTGTGCACGGTGATCGCCTTTTTTTGTAGCGACGCCCATCTGGAAGAATGGCGTGACGGCAATCGCCAAGAACGCGGTTTTCGAATGTCTTTGGACGAAGCCATGGAAGCCGGAATGGCAATCTTCACTCCTTTCTTGACCGGTTTGGATCGGCATGGCGGGCCAGATGGCCGAACCATGTCCGAGCAACCAAAGGTAGGTTCGAGATGAAAACCATGGTGATCGCGCTCGTGGGCACTTTCGGGATGCTCGTATCGGGGTCGATGGGTATGGCCGAAGAAGGGCCGCCGATATCCGGATCGGTACAGAATTTTATTGCCTTCGATGAACCGGTGGCGGCGTCGCTGACGCCCTTGAGTACGGATGGGGACGGTGAGCGAACGCTTGAAAGTCTTCGAGGCAAAGTGGTTCTGGTCAACTTTTGGGCGACGTGGTGCGGCCCATGCATCCGCGAGATGCCAACTATTGCAGCGCTTGAGGACAGGCTCGGCGGCGACGACTTCGCTGTGGCTATCGTCAGCCAAGACCGCGACGGTTGGAAACGCATCGGGCCGTTCCTAGAGAGGAGGCTCAAGCTGGATTTCGAAAATAGCTTCCTCGATGAGGGCCTGAAATTCAGCCGTGCCATGCAGGTACGCAGCCTGCCGGTCGTGGCAATCCTTGACCCCCAGGGCAACGAGGTCGGCCGCCTAGTTGGCGGTGCCGAGTGGGACTCGCCAGAGGCAATCAGTTTGCTCCAATACTACATCGACGCCGGCGGCGGGCCGAGCTGACAACCACATGAATAGGAAACCGACATGAGAACTCGATCGGGCTGGATCACCGTCTTGGTTGGCTTGGCGCTGCCTGCTATCGCGGTGGCCGAGCCCTTGGCCAGCGACTGGGTCGGCGTTGATGAATCGCAAGCACGGCTGGTATCGGCCGTGACCGGCGTTGGGCAACTTGAAACGGTCACGTTGGGTCTCGAAATCAAGCTCGCACCCGGCTTCAAGACGTACTGGCGCGCCGGCGGTTCCGGCGGGCCACCCCCCAACATTGAGTTCGAGGGTAGCGGTAATCTTTCTCAAGCCACCGTCAGATGGCCGGCACCTGATTGGTACGAGGTTTATGGATTTGACACCGTCGGCTACGAGGATCACGTCGTCTTCCCAATCGATGTTCGCCCAGCCGAACCGGGTAAGCCCATAGCTATCCGGGCCGCCATCCAGTGGGCGGCGTGTGCTGACATCTGCATACCGATCTTTGAGAACGTCTCGCTGGCCGTGCCGGAGGGCCCTGCGGTGGTGTCCGACAATGCCGAGTTGATAGACCGCTTCCTGAGACAGGTTCCCGGCGATGGTGCCGCCGACGGCCTTAGCATCGAGTCCACCACTCTATCGGGCCCGCCGGATGAGCCCGTCTTGAGCGTCACACTGGCCGCGTCCGGCGACCCCCTTATCGTCCCAGATATGTTCGTCGAAGGCCCGCAGGACATTCTGTTCAGCCGACCCCGAGTGAGGCTCGTGGCGGACGGCTGGAGGGCGGTCTTCCGGTTTCGCGCCGAAGATGCGTGGGGCGAACAACGGCCTCTCGACCTGACTAGCGAGGCGCTAAAGCTGACGTTCGTCGACGGCGATAGGGTAATGGAGGACGAGGTCAGACTTCGCCGTTAGCTCCGGCGGATTTCAGGGACACGGTTGAGCAATTCTGATGAAGTCTCGCGAGCCAGGTCCGTTCCTGGCTATGAGCAGTAGTCCGGGCTAGCCGGCCTTTTGAGCTGTCATCGCCTCATTCCGACGCTTGGAGAATTACTGCTGTCGCAATCCGGGCTAAGTGGATCTGATTCGGTAGACGTACCAACACTGTAAGCCTGCCGCCGCTAGAGAAATTGAAAAGACCAGAGTAAAACCCGTCGCGCTGACCAGCAGTCCGCCCAAAAGAGGAAAAAGGAAAGCTGGACTCGTCAGCGCGTTGAAGTAACCGCTATACGACGGACGTTTTTCTACCGGAGAGATTTCCATCAGGTAGCCAATGACGGCGATAGTCAGTCCGTTGGCCAATGCGCCGAGAACAAAGAACAAACCTAGGAATGCTATCAGGAGCCCTTGTGGCGTTGGGCTCCACAGCCAGCCGATAGTAAGGACAAGAATGGGCGGTACGACCCGGCCCATCGCAATCGCTTGCAGTAGGCTTCCTTTACCTAGTCGGTCGCCCCACCATCCCCACAAAATATTGGATGCCAACGCGCCGGTCGTTTGTGCAATGAGTAGAAAAGCCACTTCTTCGAGGTTAAAGCCAACCGTTGAGGCATAAACGATATAGAACGGCATCGCCATCAGTACGACGCCGCCAAACCACTGCGCATATACGAAAAGGCGGAACTGCCGGTCGTTCCGAAAAACCGTCATTCCTTCGCGCAGATAGTTCGCGAAAGACTCCTGACCCCGACCTTGGCTGCCCGAAACCTTCTCTGGTTCGCCCATTACGATGAAAACGGTAGACGAAACAAACATCAGAAGCGATGCCATGGCGAATATCGCGGCATAGGAAGTGGGAAACAGGAAGTTTCCGACAAAGACGTCAGCAAGCGCAGCAACGCCGAGCGCAAGCAAACCACCACCGAAGAAGCGCGTCGCCAAAAGACTGCTCCGTTTTTCCGATGGAATCCAACGCGCCACGATGTCGTTGTAAGGAACAGCGACGATACCACTGACGAAGGAATAGGCGGTCCACATCGACAAGACCGCGAAAGAAAGCATCGGAGGAGGCCAGCCAATGCCGATCAGAAGAATGAGCGCGAGTAATCCGATACAGGTAGCGCGGCCAAATCCGCCCATCGCGTAATACCGCAAACTTGATCCGCGCCTTTCGGCAAAGAACCCTACAAACAATTGTGGGAACAACCACCCAACCCTGAGGATGGTCGTCACGGCTCCCACAGCCAACGAACTGCCGGTCAGCTGATGGACTAGGGCTGCCATGATCGTGCTGGAATCGACCGCTGCAGAACCGGCCTGAAACGTTACGCCCGAAAACGCGACGTTCGGGAACTTCGACTGGCTTTTTCCAGCAGGTACGGGTGGCATCGCATCGGTTGGTTCGGAGGCGTTCATGGTGGAGCCAAGTCTGACCGAACCGACCACGACTACCAAGGAAACTTGTCGCTTCCAAAAGTCCGCTATTGACCCAAGGCGGTAGTCAACTAGAAATCAAGAGGTCGCTTCGCCGATCGGAATGATAGCGAAAATTGCTGCATCTATGACTAAGGAAGCTGGTCGAAATCGATGCTGTTTGCTTCGCTAATACTGACGAATTGCATCCCTAAAACAAAACTGTGATGGCCGATTATTTGTTGCGCTTGTAGGTGCCCTCTTGAAACGTGGCTACCCGCGGTGATGTTGCTTATAACACGGGCAACAGTCGGGACTACGACAGTTCGGCGCCGGCGCTGATCGGTGAGTTGGCGCGGTAGGCCGTCAAGGAACGACATCGCCGTAGCTCCAGACCGGGCAGACCAGTGGTAGGCTGCGATATCGCTTTTGCGACGGTGACCGCGTACCAGCGGACGACCGTGGATTGACTCCGCATCGGACATGAATTGGTGAAGTGGGTAACCCAAAAAGGCTCTTGACCTTCCTCCAGGTGGAGGCATCAGGCTTCTCCCTCTTGATGTGCACCTAGAGTACTAACAAATCGATCGGCCTGACCAACCGCTCTCGTTCGGGATTCCGGCAAACAAACTCGAACCGCATAGGGAGTATTGCCAATGCTGAGATCAATGCGCACCGCCAGCAAGAGCTGGGTTATGAAGGGCGTGCTCGCTTTTCTCGCCCTCACTTTTGTCGCCTTTTTCGGCGGCGTCAGCGGTATCGGCGGTGGCGGTGGTCACCCCAACAGCCGGAGCAATGGCAACCCTATCGTCCAGGTCGGTGGAATGGACATCGACGCTAGCACCATCTCGACCGCGTTCAACCGAGAGGTCCAAGCCGTCTCCCAGGCAATCGGCAGCCCGATCAATGTGGAGCAAGCCATCCAGCTCGGCGTCCTCAACCGCGCTATCAGTGGAATTGTTACCGACACCGTCTATGCGCTCGGCGCGTTTGATCTCGGGATCATCATTTCCGATGATCAGGTCGCTGGGTTCATCCGCGCGCAGCCTCAGTTCCAGGGAGAAAACGGTTTCGACGGTGGCGCCTACGCGTCATTTTTGGTCCAAACCGGCATTTCTGAGGCGCAGTTCATAAACCAACTGCGCGAGGAGCTGGAGCGCACGCACTTGCTCAGCGCGGTCGAAGCCGCCAGTGCGGCACCGTTCTCCATCGTTGATCGCATATACAACTATCGCAACGAAACTAGGGTGTTTGAGGGCGCCATCATCGGCTCGATCGATGTCGACGAAGTGTTCGAGCCCAACGCGGACGAGCTCGCTGAATTTTATCGCGAGACCGGAAATAACTACCAGACACCGGAGTATCGCCGCGTCACCATGGTTTCATTATCGCCGGAGCAATACGCCGACCAGCTCACAATCACTGACGAAGATCTGGCGCGCGAATATGCCGACCGACGCAGTGCGTTCGTCATTCCCGAACAGCGCGAACTTGTGCAGATCGTCGTCGGGACATCTGACGCCGCCCAGGCCGCTGCCGATGCCATTTCCAGCGGGGCCGATTTCGCCTCCGTTGCGCAGGATGCCACCGGTGGCGATCCCGTGTCTCTTGGTCAGGTCACCAGCAACGATATTATTCCGGAGTTAGCGGATGCTTTCGCCGTAGCGGCAGGCGAGATCACAGCGCCCATCGAGACCCCTTTGGGCTGGCATCTTATTCGCGCTGAGGCCGTCTACGAGGGTGAAACGCCCAGCATTGACGATGTGCGAGACGAGTTGACCGAAATCGCCAGTCTCATCCGTGCTCGCGACGAAATTTTCGAGGTCATGGACGCCGTCGAGGATTCCTTGGCCGCCGGCGCCCCGTTGGCAGAGGCCGGCAACGAGAGTGGACTGACTGTCCGCGAACTCGTCGTCGCGGCCGACGGTACGGGTATCGACGGCGAATTCGTCGACGACTTCGCTCGCAGTAGGACCATCCTGGCCAACATCTTCACCACCGCGCCCGGCGCCGAGGCCGAGCTGCATGAGGACCCCAACGGCGGCTTTTTCTCGTTCGTCGTCGAAGGAGTCATTCCCGCGGAGCCTCTCCCTCTTGAGGAAATCCGCGACGACCTCGTTTTCGACTGGCAAGACCGGAAAGTTCGCGACCTTGCGCAGCAAAAGGCAGACGCCGTCATTGGCGCCGTTGCTGGCGGGGTGCCGTTTGCCGAGGCTGCCGATGATGCCGATTTGGCCGTCACCGTTTCGAGCCAACCGGCCGCGGGGGTGAGAATGCCGTAGACCTGCCGCCGGAACTTATCGCCCAACTGTTCGCCGCCAAACAGGGCGAGGTCTTAGCCGCGCCGCTGCCGGACGGAGTTGCCATCGCCCGCGTCGCCGACATTATTCCGCCGACCGGCGCTGCCGACTTCATCCAGTTGCAGTCGACCATGAATCAGGCCATGGCCCAAGATCTGCAGATCCAACTGGCCGGGGCCTTGCGCAAGAACTACGACGTCGACATCGATCAGGACGCTTTGGAGAACTTATTTACACCGTAGTGCGTTGAGACGCCCCGTTCCGATGAAGCAAAATACGGGCGGGGTCAGTATCATCGAAAAGCCCGCTGGCGGTCTCGACGCCGGGCGAGCTCAAGGTCACGGCGGCTTGATTGGCGTCCCGAAATCATCTCCTGCCCGATCAAGAATACAAACACCAATAACGCGGGCGAGATCGCTTCGCTATTGCCTCGAGAATCTCTGGTCTTGACTTGATCTTGGCCATTGAAATCCGCTGCTTGCACGGCCGGATTGTGCGGCGTTGTGTCGCGTTGACCCTCCCATGCGGGCAACTCGTAGATTCGGCCAAGACGTTCACCCACCGGTAATATTTCTCACCCATGCTGCAATTCTCTTCGTCCCGAGTGAAGTCGGGGTGATCCCTTTTGGCGCCGGCGGAATGGATGTCCTTCCCAAATGACAGATTGGAGTCAGATTGAATGTTGAAGATCTCAGTTGTTTTCGCCGCCTTGATGGTGGTCGCCGTTCATCCACCGTCCTGGGCGGCCAACCATACGCACACCCACGCCGAAGGATCGGGCCACCAGCAGTCTGGAGCCGCGACCGTTCATCAGGGTGGTCACTGGACCGCACCGGCGCACGCGCGTCAGATGGTAAGTCCAGTGCCGCCAACATCTGGATCGATCGGGGATGGCGCTGTCTTGTTCCAGGAGAACTGCGCTGCGTGCCACGGCTCCACCGGACGCGGCGACGGCGAACTGGCAGCTGATCTTGAGACCAAGCCGTCAGACTTGATGGCTATGGCGCCGACTCATGAACCCGGCGATTTCGCCTGGAAGATCATCAACGGCCGCGGTGAAATGCCGCCGTGGGAAGGCGTCCTCTCGGATGAAGAGATCTGGCACGTGGTCAACTTCCTCAAGGAGTTGCCCGCCCTCGACGGTTCACCGCTGCCCATGCACGGGGCTAGCGGGATTCAACACGGCGGTTGAACCTTTCCTGCTGGGTTTGAATTTGCGGCGGCCACCGGCTCATTATGAACGCCAGGGCCGCCGCTATTCCTCATCGGTGAGGACAGTTTCAAAGGCCGGCGTATTGTTTTGGTACTCGGGCGGCGAGTGGGCCCGGCCCGCGTATTTGGTTAGCTCGAGCAAGAACTCATCGGGTGGTGCCACGTGTCGCCGGTCTCGTCATGGCGCCGCGCGGGCCACCGCGCGGCAGGGGTGTTTGCCAATTGGGCTGGCCCTGGAGGTCGGCGCCATGGCACGAAGCACATTGCTGCGGGTAGACCTCCGGCCGAGACCGACAAGCTGTGGATCGGTTGGATCGGCGTGCAACGCGGCGCCGGCGCTGCGTAGCAGAAGGCCGCGCCAATCGACAACGCGGTGGTCCTCACGAGAGAAACCACTACCACATCGCGCAATTCTTCCGTCACCCAATCAAAAAACCTCACTCGCCAAGGGTGCGCCGGCGGGTCTCAAACTCGTCCTGCTCGATCTCGCCGCGCGCAAAGCGTTCCTTCAGGATGTCGAGCGGTGTCTTGGGATGGCTCGGGCCTGCGGCACCGGAGGGTCGGAAAGCGAGGACGATAGCCGTAACGACGATGGCGACCAAAATTACCAGGAATACCGGTCCCAACATCATCATCAAACCGAATCCCATCATGTCTCCGTCAAAGAAATGGGCGTGATCGGCCGAGGTATCGGCCAGTGTCAGGGTGGGCACAAAGAGTGTCACGAGGGCAGCCGACCGGGCGACTACGGTTGATCGAGACGCTCTCTTCATAACCGACCTCACTCGCTTCTTAAGCGAACGTATTCCTTCGGGCGGTTGCTGCCGTGACCTAGATCAATTATTGCTTTGGTGGCGGTAAGATGGCGGGCCAGCGAGTTAGGGTTGTCCCAGAGCAAACGCCCGCTCGAACAAGCGCTCCGCCTCGGCCTCGCGTCCGCGCATCCGGATCACGCCCGCTAAGCGCCATATACTGCCGATAGATTCAGGGTGGGGCGCGCCCAGCGCGGCCTCCCGCAGCGTGAGCGACCGGCGATACAAAGCTTCCGATTCGGCGAGGCGCTGCAGATAAAATTGCGTTTCCGCTATCGCATCGAGGGTGGGCGCGAGTTCTACGCCGTCGGGGCCGAAAGCGGCGGTCTTGAGTGACAATGAGCGTT
Source organism: Alphaproteobacteria bacterium (assembly GCA_021774335.1). Classification (GTDB taxonomy): domain Bacteria; phylum Pseudomonadota; class Alphaproteobacteria; order UBA8366; family UBA8366; genus JAJFJD01. The sequence goes on along the minus strand of JAJFJD010000003.1, from coordinate 4,446 downwards.
CGAGGAGCGGCAGCGCGTCGGTCTCCCGCCCCAAAAAGTTATAGAAAAGGCCCAAGCTGTCGAGGTACCTGGCCGTGTCCGCCGGGCCGCCAATCTCCTCCCCGATGAACAGGGCGCGGTGATAGAGGTTTTCCGCTTCGTCGTGGCGGTCCTGAAAAAATAACACGTCGGCAAGCCGGCCGAGGGAGTCCGCCACGACTAAGTCGGGACCGACCGACCCGGCTTCCCTGATAGCCAGCGACCGGCGGTAAAGACCTTCAGCCTCGGCGTCACGATTCTGAACAAAGCGCACTTCTGCCAGCTTATCCAAACTGATTGCGAGTTGTGCCGTATCGTGGTCAGGGGCGTCGACGATGGCCAACGCCTGAACGAATGACGCGGCGGCCTGATCCGCATCATCGCGCGACAACGCGGCGTCGCCATCCGTTATCGCCTGCTGCCATTCATGGGAGGATTCAGCGCGCGCCGTTGCCGGAACTAAACTTAGAAGCAGCGGTGCCAAGCCTGCGAACAATGACCTCATCAGGACTTTCATCGGCAGACACTCTTCACGCGCGTTACCTGACGCGCTGTTCGGGGCCCCGCCCGCGAAAGGCGTCAACGAAATAGGCCCCGCGGCTGTCCAGGCCTTCGAGTTCCAGCCTTTCTTGCCAAGCCGTGAGCACCACGCGCTCCCCGAGACCCTCTTTGCGGACGGCGATGACGCCGTCCAAAGCGCCTTGATAGCCATCGGTCCAACGCCTGATCCACTGCAAAGCGCCCTCACCGGGTGTGTCGTAGTAGACGACCACATTGCCGTGCTCCAGGGCGTGGACCAAGTTCTCCGAATTCAGCTCGCCAACATAGAAACCGGGCGCCGTCGGCTGCGGCGAGTGCGGCCCGGAGGTGGGATACGACGTGCCATAGACGACCGTACCGTCGACGTGGCGGTTGCCGGCGTCGGGCTCGGTCGCGATAGCGCTGTAGGCCCAGTGATCGCGGTCAATTTCCTGCGCCGTCGCGGCCGCCACAACCGCAGCAAGAAGGCAGCCTGCAGCGATTGCCCGCGTCGCGGTGCGGGCGCATTGCTGTACTGGATCTATGTTTTTCATTTTCTCGATCACGTTGGGGCGCCAACGAACAGTATGCTCCAGCTTCCACCAGCTGGAAGGTCAAGAAGGATTTTTTCAAAGAATCGTGAGTGTGCGCCGGACCAGCCCAAACAACACTACCAAAGTGGCAAAAATAGCGGTGGCCTAGTTGTTTCATGGCCGCAAGCTTGACGGCGAGCTGCGCCTCAGCCGGTTGAAAGGTTAAACAAGACCGCAACCAACCAAACGGTAGCAGCAGGTATTAGGCTCCATAGAACAAGACCAACAAAGAAGCCAACGGCGGTCAACGACCAGCTTGATGCGAATTCCGCGTGGGCCATATAGCCGGAAAGGGTCAGCATAACATTCGGTATTGTCAGAATAAGAGCGCTACAAATGGCCCATAAAATGGCGAAAGCCGCAGCGGTCGCCAGTGATAACTTACCTGCGTTTAGTTTCATTTCAACACCTCCGTGGACACTGATGTGCCGCGTTCCACCTTGGCTAAACCTTCCTCCTGGTAGAAGGTCAAGAAGGTTTAGTGTACTTGGCCAAGTGAGTTGACGATCGGCCCTTTTTCGGGCTAACCAAGACGTACCTCGCGCGCTGCAGGGAGGTCGTACCATGTGATGGATTACGAACCTGGCAGTTGATGAAGATCAAGGCGCAGTAGGGCAGACAGCCCTATGTTTGCGTGTATCGGATGCTGGATATTTGACTAATGCGGCAGTTATTCTTTTATAGAAAACGACGCGTGGCGGCTTGGGCCGGGGCGCTTTCCGCAGTGCTTATTGTACTTACGGCGCTTGCGGGTGCATTGGTCAGTGTACAGTTTCACGAGGCGGTTGCCGGTCATCAGATCGAAGTTGTCGAGCTTGTACCGACGAGCGGGGCCGACAGTTCAACCGAACCATGGAGCCATGGAGACTGTCTGCTGCACATGGCTTGCGGCGCTTTCGGCGTTGTACAGTTGAGTTCGGTCGATGTCGCGCGGCGCACTTCCGACCGGAACCCGCAGGTTGAAGCCGATCATGGCAACGGCGGACTAAGCGCTCCGTTCAGGCCACCCATCGGCACGCGCTTCGTCTAGAAGTGGCGTCCGCCGGTTCGCCGGCTTCAAAAAAGTTCTCTGATTGACCCACGTGATCTGGCCTCCAAGGCGTGTCCTCGCCGGCCATCCGCGGGGTCGAGCAACTCCACAGATACAGCAAAGAGGTTAATCAACATGACGACTTTCACAGAGGCGCGAAGCGCTTTCGTACTGGCACTTGCCGCCGGCGTCCTGATAGCACCGCTCGGTGCGATGGCGGCCGATGCTTCGCGAATGCACGAGCAAAAGCCTGCCGGCATGGCAATGAACCAGGACCAGATGGGTTCCGGCGCGGCGATGAACCGGGGCCAGATGGGTGCGGGGCAACCGCGAGCAGCGGGTGGGTCGCACGGGCAGCCGTCGATGATGGGTCATATGATGGGGACCGGACCGATGGCTGCAGCGGCACGCGACATGGGGGACGGCAATCGCGTCAAGCCCGTATCTCATTTGTCCGTCGATGATGTGCGGCATTTCTTCGAGCACAGATTGGAATCGCAAGGCTTCAGCAAGCTCAAGGTCGAAACCGCCGAAGCAAGTGACGATGGCGCGATCGCAGTGGACATCGTGGCATCCGAGGGCACGGTCGTTCAGACGTTCGAAGTCGACAGGCACACCGGCCAATTTCAACAGACACCCTGATGCCGGCGTAGCGTCGCGATGCGCAAGCTGAAAGGAAGCCGATGAAGGATGAATATGAGGCCAATAGTCTGACGCTTACCGGCGCCGTCTCGATGGGCACCGGTGTGATGATCGGCGCCGGTATATTTGCCCTGACCGGGCAAGTGGCTGAGCTCGCGGGAACTTTATTCCCGTGGGCCTTTCTAGTCGGTGCCGTCATCACTGCGTTCAGCGCATATTCATACGTGAAAATGTCGAACGCCTATCCGTCTGCAGGCGGTATCGCGATGATTCTTGAGAAAGCGTACGGCCCCGGGACGGTTACCGGGGCCTGCGCGATTCTGATGGCCCTCTCAATGGTCATAAATGAAAGCCTCGTCGCTCGAACGTTTGGAACGTATACGCTTCAGCTGTTCGATATCGAACGCGGCGGCCTGCTTGTTCCAGTGCTGGGCGTTGGGCTGATTGCCTTTGCCTTCGTCGTCAATGTCTCGGGCAATCGAGCGGTAGGCACAGTGTCGCTGCTAATGGCGTTAGCCAAGATTCTTGGAATAGCGGTTTTCGGGATCGCAACTTTGTGGCTCGCCGGAGGCACAGCAGGAGCCTCCGCTGCGACCGACACGGGATCCTCCACGGTTGGTTTTCTCGCTGCGTTGGGCCTGACGATTCTTGCCTACAAAGGATTTACCACGATCACCAACAGTGGATCGGAACTCGTCGACCCGCATCGAAATGTCGGACGTGCCATCGTTATCTCGATCTCAATCTGCGTGGTCGTCTATTTGCTTGTGGCGTTTGGCGTCGCGGCCAACCTCAGCCTGCCGCAAATAATCGCATCCAAGGACTTTGCCCTGGCCGAGGCCGCGCGGCCGGCGTTGGGAGACTTCGGACTTTGGTTCACGGTGGTACTGGCGATCGTTGCAACGGCCTCGGGGCTGATTGCCAGTGTTTTTGCGGTATCGCGGATGCTGACGATGTTGACCAATATGCAATTGATCCCGCACAGGCATTTCGGCATGACAGGGCCGTTGCAGCGGCACTTGCTGGTCTACACCGTCGTCATCGCGATGGCGTTGACAATATTCTTCGATTTGAGCCGGATCGCGGCGCTTGGCGCGATTTTTTATCTCATCATGGATATTGGCATTCATTGGGGTGTCTTACGATATTTGCGCAAAGACGTCGCAGCCAAACCGGTGATCCTGGTCACCGCGATCGTACTGGACGTCATCGTCCTAGGCGCATTTTTGACGATGAAGGCGAGTTCGGACATGCTCATTGTCGTGGTCGCGCTGATCGGGCTGGTTGCTGTTTTTGGCGGAGAATGGTTGTTTCTTCAATCGGTCAAGCGGTCGCAGCGTGAATTGGGAAGTGACTGAGTCCGGCGGACGAGTGCTGCAGCGCGTCGTTGGCGTCGGCGACGAAATTGTTACGGCCCCTATGCGTTGCGTGTGCTTATCTGTGACCGATAGTGTTTGATCCGGTGATAAATCATAAGGAACGGTTCGTATGAACGCGGGCATTCGGCGGCGCCTGGGCTTGGCATCAATGAAATGGCCAAAGATGCAGTGGAAAGGGCGCCACCTGTTGGTTTTGGCATTTGGGGTTGCCGGCGCATTGGCGTTTGCTGAATCGCGATCCCAGTGGTCGCCCATGCACCAGTGG
>JAJFJD010000020.1 GCA_021774335.1 Alphaproteobacteria bacterium | reverse complement strand
GGCCTCGAAGTCGTCGGCCAGCTGGCTCATGCTTGCCTTCTTTTCGGCTTCGGCACGCTTCTCTTGTTCGGTCTTTTCCGTTTCCATCCGGTCGATTTCGAGAGCATTCTGCTTAAAGACCTCTACAGTGCGTGCCATATCGCCGATTTCGTCGCTGCGTGCGGCATTCGGAATTTCGACGTTTTTCTCGCCCTGGGCTAGCGCCTGCATTACACCGGTAAGACCGATTATCGGTTTGGCAAAGCTCATTCCGATCAATGTGCCGAGTATCGACGTGACAACAACGGCAGCGGACAGCACGATAATCATTTTCATATTAAGTCTGTTCACCGTCGCATACGCTTCATCCACTGGTACGCGAACCAGTGCCGACCAATTGAGACCCGGATAGTCGTACGCGCCCTGGCTATGATGATAGCCGCTGACTTGATCAATCTCTTTTCTCGCGTGGGTCGAGATTAGCCCGCCATTCTGGCCCTTAACCGAGAGCTGTGCGGCGACGACGCCTTTCTCGGCTAGATTGAACTTGCCGATGATATTTGGATTACGTTTGTAACCGGCAAATTCAGTGAAGCCCTGCGTTTTAGGATCATAATCGACAATGATGCGTCCCGCAGGATCGAGCAACGTAATCTCTGCTGAGGGAGAGCCATCCGTGGCAAAACGTTGATAGAACGAGTCGATGATCTCTTCGACCAAACCGAAGTCTGCAAAATTTACCCAAATCGCAATGGTGTTGCCGGTGCCATCCTTTACGGGTGCACTGAACGGAATGACATAACCGTCCCCGCCATAGAGCTGGGCTACAACCTTATTCTTCGTGGGTTGATCTACTGCAGTACCAGTAAGTCCATTTCTGCCTTTTAGGAACTGGCCATTTGCCGCTTTTGAGAACCACGGTGCGTTCTTGTAGTTCTTTCCGAGGAGAGTCTGCGTCGCAATGGCCTTCCCCGCTGCATCAACGGTATTCGTGCTAACCACGTTACCGTCAATGTCGAGCAAGAGCATTAGCTTGTAAATACCGTAGCCGGTCGTATACCCATTCATGGCCTGGACCAATGGGTTTCCCGGTGACAAGTTTCGCCAGTTTTCCTGATCATGTGCAGCCTTATTCAGGCCGAAAGCCTGTACATCGCCATAGCGCTCGAACAAGTTGCGATCGATCGTTTTGTTGACCTGCGCCGCCGACGCCTCGGCCTGCGCATTTAGATCATCTTGCAATGCACTTTTCTCTATTTCGAACATCGTGAACATTGCCAGAGCCGGCACCAAGCCAAACGCCAGAAGCAATAGAACAAGCTTGTTCCGGATACCAAGGTGCAAAAAGCTTTTGTTCGTTGCACCTGTTTGATTTGGCTTGGTTTGATTTTCTATGGCCATGATAAGAATCGATCCTAATTCGAAATGACGAGTATGAAGCCGCAGCTAAAACGCGGCGGCAATTCCAAGACGTCCGGAATTGATCGACACTATCGATGGCAGGTAAAAATTTTATGAATGAAATCAAAGCCGTACAATATACCATTAGGGCAGGAAATAAATTTTCTTGGATTAAATCTGAGATTGTAGTTCTTGTTGGTGTTCATAATAAATAGTCGCCCGCTACCGAGCGATGCCAGGATTGTCAATGATCAGGAATGCTCTAATGGGCAACGGCGAACAGCAAAAAATTTCGGAAAGTTTCCCTCTCGGTTTGGGGGACGTACTGCACGGGTTAAATCATAATATCCGTCTCCCCAGGTCGCGCTGCTTCTACGTGCTCTAGTGATTAACGAAACTTTTAAGGGATTTGAGTATAAGAAGTTTGGAAGTAATCACTCCACTTGCGTGGCCAACCCGGATTCGACGGTCCGGTAGTTGGTCACGCTCCGATTTGGATTAGCCTCGGCTCCCCAGCCGGGGCTTTTCCTTGGTCAGTCTCACTCACGGGGTCGCGCCACAATTATGCCCCGACCATTGTGATACAGTCCGAGTATGGACGATAAAGACATTTATAAATCCGCGTCTGAACTCATCGAGAAATATGGGAAGAACGCGATAATAGAAGCAGCAATGCAATCCGACCGAATGATGGACTGTGGCGATCTACATGGGGCGGGCTATTGGAACAAGGTCATGGCGGCAATCGAGAAACTGCAATGAGCCAATCTGACTTTGCACCGCTAACTTCACTGAAATACGGCTGAAGCCGCAAACCATATGTGGCCGTAGGGCATACTAAGGCACCAAAACCCCAATCCATAATTCCCTAATGGACCAGAGACGAATTTTGAGCAAGCAACCAAAATCTGCCGATATCCATGTTGGAAGTCGCATCCGCCAACGTAGAATCTTGTGCGATCTGAGTCAGACCTACCTCGCGAATCGAATTGGACTAACCTTCCAGCAATTACAAAAATACGAGAGCGGCACCAATCGGATCAGCGTCGGCCGGCTTTGGGAATTATCGCAAATTCTTGAGGTGCCACCGGAATGGTTTCTCGAGGGCCTTTCTGGCCAGCCTGTCGAATCGAACGAACCGCTTCGCAATGAAGCACTCGAACTAGCTAGAAGCATCCAGGCGATGCCTAGTGATGTGAGAAAGCGTTTTAGCGCAGCATTAAGCTCCGTTGCTGATCTCTTTGTTGAGACTGACAGTCGGCCGCCGCATTGAGTAACCCGCGTTGGCGGAGCTTTTTCTGGGCAAAATATCGTTCTTCGACTTAAATCGCGCCTTCTACAAATCATGAGGGATAACGTCCGCTTTGTGTCAGACTCGGAAGTTGGACACGGCCGTTCGATGGTCCGCTCCTGAGGGCGAAGCGGACCTATCCTGCGCAATAGCGGACATCGCCGACCTAACGTCAGCTTTTGGGGACAAAGCGGAAGTCGTCACCGCATGCCGGGATGTCGGCTAATAGCCAGGTTCGGACCTCAAAGACCTTGTCAAAGCATCCCAAGCTTCTTGGCTTGTTCCACCAGTGCTTCCGCTTGCTTGACCTGAGGAAGAGCGATCGGCTTTCCATCAATGGTGGCCGTTCCAATGCCTTCCCGTTCGACGGCTGCGAGAATGCGCCGTGCTTTTTCAACCGCCTTCGTCGATGGTGAAAAAACTTCGTTGGCGATTGCTGTTGAACTTTCGCTCGTGCCCCATTTCCCTTCGCAACCGAGTACGGCGGCACGCGTCGCTGCTGCCCGATACCCTTCGAGGTCCTCGGGATCAATGAAAGGACCGTCGATCGGCCGCAAACCATTACCACGCGCCGCCGCGACCAGTTTAGCTAAAGGATAGTGCCACATATCGTTCCAATGCCGCTCTCGCGCGCCTGCGGCATCAGCATCGGTGAGAATACTGTAGTCTGGATTCGGTCCGCCGACGGTCGTCATGCGGGCCCGAACGGAAGCCGCGTAATCGTTCTCACCGAGATGAAGGGAATCGTTGCGAGGGCTTGCTGATGCGATCTGATCAATATTATTGAGGCCCTGAGCGGTCTCGATCATGATTTGAAAACCAATCGGCTTTTTGCGGCCCATCGCCTGTTCGATCTGCGTCACAATCACATCGACTGCGTATATGTCGGATGCATTGCCGGCCTTCGGGATCATGATCAAGTCGAGTCGCTCGGTTGGCGCTTCCAGCAAATCGACCAGGTCTCGATACATAAACGGCGTATCGAGACCGTTTATGCGGACGCAGATTGACTTTTCACCCCAGTCGAGATCGTTAAGCGCCTCAACAATATTGCGACGAGCGGCCGGCTTTTCATCGGGCGGCACGTTGTCCTCAATTTCAAACATTACGACGTCGGCGGCTGACTTGCTCGCGGCTTCGATTTTTTCCGGGCGATTAGACAGCACGAAAAGGTGGCTACGATTAAGGCGCGGGGGTGCCTCCTGAACGATTTCGAAGCTCATGCTTACTTCCTCAGTACAACTGCGAGCGTTACGGACTAGTCGAGACTTACAGATAAATCACACCGCCACGGCGGTAACCGGGTGGGCCTCCTGGGGCACGACAAGTTCGTTCCCGCGCTCAAAGCGCAGGCAATCGAGTCGAACTTCGTCGACAATCGCGTTCATGACCGCAATACCTTTGGCGTCTACAGTCGGTCCCACAGGGTTGCCCATGATTTCCTTTGGTATGCTGGTCGAGGGATCGGCGATCACGCGGTTAACAGTGATCGTCTCGACCTTCACATCTCTAAATCCAGCGGCTGCAAGTATTGAAGGAAGCCGTTCCGCACCGTTGTATGAGAAGGGCGCGAGCGATTGTTCCGCTGCGTCTGCGTCGACATGGCGCTCAATAGCGTCGGCCAATGCACGGAAGAACGGACTCACGCCGGCCCAGACGGTGATCGCCACACGACCACCCTTCCGGAGAACCCGGCGCATCTCAACGACCGCAACCTGATCGTCCGGGAAAAATTGAATGCCTTGCTGACAGAAGACCACCGTGAATTCGCCATCCTTGAAGGGAGTCTTCGTGGCATCAGCAACTTCCCAACGGATCGGTGGATCGAAATCTTCGGTGATGAGCCGGGCCGTAGCGATCATTCCTTCGTTCAAGTCAACGCCTGCGATGCGGGATGCTGAATCAATTTTGTCGCGCACCTTTCGCGCCACAATTCCTGTACCGCAGGCGACGTCCAAAACAATGTCATCGTTGAACAATGTAACGACGTTCAAAGTTGCATCGGCCAATGGACCGAACATTGCTGGGACTTTCTGGTCCTCATAAATCGCCGCCGCATTGCCACTAAGTTGAAAGCCGCTTTGACTCATAATCCCGCCAATTCGTTGTTCGATCTTTTGGATGTCTCGTGATTCTTGCACATCCGGAAGACGTCTACCATTTCTAGGCAAGAGTTGATTCAATCAAGTCCGTTACGGGTCAAACTCGGAAGTCGAGTGCGGCAGTCGTAATGTCCGTTCCTAGGGTAAGAGCCGAAGCCATCCCCACAACGCATGCGGGATAAAGCTCAGTCTATATAGTTTCAAACCGCCGAGGTTTTGGATGGTGTATTGACACCGACCGGATGCGACCGTTTTTGACACGTGACCCAAGATGATGCTCACGCTCTGATTGATCACCTCGATGCCGCTTCGGCGAGTGCGCTAGCCAAATGAACCCGCTGATCGAGTGCGCCAAGACAACGGGTCGCAATGAAGGCGCAGATCAGTAGAGCCGGGTCCGGCCGTCTTTTTCAACGATACCCTCAACGTCCGACACCGGGTCAGGGAGGCTGCCATGTGCCTTGAGGAACTCTCCCGCGGAGGGCACGTCTCCGAGATCGGGCCACGCCTCGCGTTCCCACATTCCTGCCCTGACGAAAGCCTTGGGACAATGGCTGAGCAGCGCATCGACCTGGACCAGGATTGCGAGGTCCGGAACGTGACCGCGGACCTCCATCCGGGTCATCAGCTTCGTGTCGCGCACGATCCGTGCCCGACCGGATATCCGCAGACTGTCTTTGTGGCCGGGGATGATGAAATAGAGGCCGACGCCCGGATCGCGCAGGATATTCTCGAACGCATCCACCCGGTTGTTGCCCAGCCGGTCAGGCAGGGCGATCACCCGGTCGTTCAAGATTTGAACAAAGCCCGGGGGATCGCCCCGCGGTGTCATGTCGACGCCGCCATCCTCGCGCCGCGTCGCCAGCACCACCATGGATGAGGCCGCAATGAAGCGGCGCGCCACGTCGTCCACATGGCCGATCACCTTGTTGGCCACGAAGCGGGAAGGCGGTTTGCGGTACTCGCGCAACCCATCGTGCGTCGTGACTTCTTCCTCGACGGAAATTCCGAAGACATCAGCCATGACGTGCCTCACGACTGCGCAGAGGACGGGTCCATCACGCGATCGACGGGGTAGATCGCCGTGATGGGGATACCGCTTATTTCGGAGTGCTTGCGGATCGCCTCCTCGCCATCGGCCAAGTAGACGCAGAAAATCTTGTCGCCCGCCACATGGCTTTGCTGCCATCGGACAGCCGGGGCAAGCTGGGCCAATGCAGCATTGGAGTTCTGAGCGGCGGCCGCGGCCTCGTCGTCCGTCATCTTGCCAGCTTCCGGAATGTCTCTTTCGATCACGCATTTTTTCATGACGTCCTCCTGAACGACCACCGACCACCGATGGCGCATGTCCTACCTTCGGGAATCAGACGGCGTTTCATCCAGTCCGGTTTTCGAACTGGTTCCTCGGCACGGCGGCGCTACAGTCGTGAAAAGACTAAAGGGGGGCGCACCATGCAGAAACGACCGCGCTACGGACAGTACTGCCCGCTCTCGATGGCGGCGGAGATACTCGGGACCCGCTGGACCCTGCTGTTGCTTCGCGAATTGCTGGAAGGCTCGACACAGTTCAACGATATCGCGCGCGGCGTACCGCTTGTGTCGCGCAGCATGCTGTCGCAGCGCCTGAAGGAGCTTGAAGCCGCAGGCCTGATCACGCGAGAGGCGCAGGGCCCCGGAAAGCCCACGCACTACCGCCTGACCGAAGCAGGGCAATCGCTCGGGCCCATCGTGCGCGGTGTTGCCGAGTGGGGCCAGGAATGGATCGACACCGAGCCCTCGCTGGAGGATGTGGATACCGATTTCCTGATGTGGGATGTGCGCCGGAACCTGCGGCTCCCCGAGAGCCTAGGCAGCCCCTTCGTCCTGCATTTCCATTTTCCAGACGGCCCGGACGGCAAGACCAATCACTGGCTTGTGGTTGAAAATGGCGAAATTGACGTCTGCTATATCGATCCTGGCCATGACGTCGATGTGTTCATCGAGGCTGGCGTCAAGGACTTCACACGCGTCTGGATGGGTTGGCTTTCCATCACTCAGGCCCAAGAGGAAGGTCGCCTATATGTCGACGGGCCGCCAAGGCTTACCCGGGATGTGCCAGAATGGCTTGGGTTGAGTTCAGTGTCTAACATCGCAAAGCGACCACCCGAGCAAAGAGTGCTTCGTTTCGGCTGACCCCGCACGAACGCCTCTGGCCCAGGTTGCTATTGTGCTAATGGCCAAAAACGACCGTTTTTGATCACCAACCGGTGCGTGAACTGACTTTTCGGTTGGAGGAAATCGGGGTGTCCGTTATGGGCCATAAGCGGAATCGGGTCTGATAGCGCGAATGTCCGCGATAGGGTGAAGAGCGGACACAATAAGATAGATCGAATATATCTCTGAGGCCCGCGAGCCGATTTTACTATGGCGTGAAGTTTTTCACGTCACCATAGGTGAAACGTTAGATTTCTGCGGGTTTTAGGCGAGATATGGATAACACGCCTAAAAACGTGCATTTCACCATCATGATATGGGGTAATTGCTCATTACATGATGGCCAAATTTCGGGTCCAAAGCGTTCTATGATGTGGGGAAACCCTTATAAAACCGGCGATTATTCATCGAAAGAGCCATTTTCATATTATGGCATTGTAAAAACGCCTCGTTCTTACCCTGTAGCAAGCATCAATATCTGGGGACAGGAACGCTGCTCAAATTCAAACGCTGACTTGAAATCATTCCGATCTTTTTTTGATATCAGCTAACCATAAATCGACAATGCGACTGCTATAGACGACCCAATCTCATTGCTCTCTTGTTGCACAGGACCGTCTGCCAAATGCGCATAACGTTCAGTCGTTGCAGTGTTGCTATGTCCCAACGCATTTCCAAGCATCGGCAGAGTGAAGCCTATCAAAATTCCTGCGCTGGCAAATGAATAACGGAGATCATGAAGGCGAACGTCATTGAGATCAGCTTCTTCGTGAAATCGCTCCCAAATTTTCTGGATGCCGACGAGGGGCTGATTCTAATTCGTTCCGGCGATGATGTATGGGTTGTTGTCTTGTCCCGAGAGTGATCTAAGAATTTTGATTGCTTCCGGGCATAGGTAGATCGATTTCGGCTTATTCGATTTGCTGTCCGGCAAGCGTAATGAATTATGGTCCCAATCCACATAGGACCATTTCGCATTTAGAATTTCGCGCAAACAGGCACCGGTTAGAGCCAGCAATAGAATGCAGGCTAAGGGGCAGCGTTGACGACTTTCATTGCCATCACATGATTTCCGAGCCGTTCTATATCATCGTATGATGTGATTTCAGTAGAGGCGTAAGAAGTGGTCTGTTGGTTGCCATATGGTTGCCAGCAACAGACACGGAATTCAAGAAATCCAGTAACTTATTGAAAATATGGTGGGCGCGGCTGGGATTGAACCAGCGACCCCCGCCGTGTGAAGACGGTGCTCTCCCGCTGAGCTACGCGCCCGCCGGTATTTGGCGGACCGCACATCTACGCCCGGGCTTGCGGGCTGTCAAGGGACGGCGCTTGACCTGCCTTGCCGTTAACGGACGCCTAAGCTAAACGCTGTATTGTCGGTGCCGACTCGCTGCCTTGGTGGGGGTGATTTTCACTTGTCGCCGCTTGGCCTGTCCTTTCGATCGCGGGTCTTTTGGCGGCGCAGGGAGACGATTGGGTTCGTTGACCTTAGAAGTGTTTTTCCGCGTGAAAACAACGAATTGACCTAATGACCCTTCTGCGCAGGCGTTTCATTTCGTTGGTCGGGTCGTCCGTTGCGGCCCTTACCTCCCATCCGGTATGGGGAGCGTTGGCCGGGAGACCGGCAATTCCTACCCTGAGTGCGCGATTGGAAGAGGTGTTGCCAAATGCGGCATCGGCCCGTGCGCTGGGCAACGCCTACCTCGCGGAGCACCCGGAGGAAGCCGACGCCGAGGCGCTCGCCCGTCAGGTTACGGAGCTTCTTGCTCCCTACGCCCGGCAAACAGTGGCAGGCCAGGAGTTGGCCGATGCGCTTGCGCGGCTTCGTGCTTCCGATTTTCGGCGAGGCGACGTTGTGGATCTGGACGGATGGGTGCTGTCCCGCTCGGAGGTGACGGTGTGTGCGCTTGTCGCGGCGGTTAGGGCTGGCGTCTAGCCATGCTGATCGACGCCAGACTGGAAACGGCCAAGCCTCAGAAATCATACGATGTGTGCATCATCGGCGCCGGCGCAGCGGGGATCACCATGGCGCTGGAACTTGTGGACACCGGCATGAGTGTCTGTGTCCTGGAAAGTGGCGGGACGGAATTCGACGACGATACCAACGAGCTTTCCGTCGGGGGCAACTCCGGGCAACCCTATGCCGACCTTGATGTGGTCCGGCTTCGGTATTTGGGCGGGAGCACCAATCATTGGGGCGGTTGGTGCCGGCCGTTCCGCGACATCGAGTTCGAGAATCGCGATTGGGTTCCGTATGGCGGCTGGCCGATCACACTGAAATCGCTCGATCCTTATTATCGCGCGGCGGCTGAGTATTGCGAGACCGGTACTGCGGATTACGATGTGGGCGCCGCCGCGACGGCGTTCAAGAATCCGCGGATCGCCGAGATGCCGCTATCGGGCTCCGGGTTGATGTCCACCATTTACCGGTTTTCGCCGCCGACACGCTTTGGCGAGGTCTATCGCGCGCGGCTGGAAAAGGCCACGAATGTCGAGGTCTTTCTCCACGCGAACGTGCTCAACATGGAGTTGTCGCAGGACGCCAACAAGTTGGAGAGCGTGCGTGTTGGGACGCTGTCAGGAGCGCGTTTCACGGTTGCGGCGCGGCGGTTCGTCCTGGCGACCGGCGGGTTGGAAAACGCGCGGCTGCTGTTGCTGTCGCGAAACGTGGCCAAGCGCGGAATCGGCAATCAGCATGATTTGGTGGGCCGCTACTTCATGGAGCACCCGGGGATAGAGATCGGATTGTTCGCGCCGAGCGGCGGCCGGTCGTTCGATTTTTACAATACCCGGATCGGATATCACGATCTCGGTGTATGTGCCTGCTTGGAAGTTGACGCCGACACTCAGCGGCAAAAACGGATCACGTCCGCCCGGGTTCAATTGACAGGCTTCTCGGAAGGCGAAAGTTCAGCCGGCGCCAAGTCGTTGAAAACCGTGCGGGATCAGTTTCGCCGCGGCCGGTGGCCGGACGATTTCGGAACGCATCTGGGCAATATGGTGGCTGATATCGATGACGTCGCGAAGTCAGTCTACGGCTATCTGCAGGGTGACAAGAGTGCGGCACAGTATTTTGGCGTGCAGCTTTCTATCGAACAGGAACCCAACCCCGATAGCCGCGTAATGCTGAGCGACAAGAAGGACGCCTTCGGCCTGAACCAAGTCGATCTCGATTGGCGTCTGACGGCGAACGACCATCGCACCGTTACCGAAGCAGCGAAGACGATGGCGACCGGTCTCGGCGTCAAGGATCTTGGCCGCTTACGGCTTGATATTGACCGGAAAGGGAAGGACGGCTGGCCCGAGCATCTTGGCTGGGGTTGGCACCAAATCGGCACCACGCGGATGAGTGACGACCCGAAGCTGGGTGTTGTCGATCGCGATTGCCGGGTCCATGGCGTTGCCAACCTATACATCGCCGGGAGTTCCGTTTTCCCAACATCTGGCGCTGGGGTACCGACGCTGACGATCGTCGCGCTGGCGGTTCGGCTGGCGGAGCATTTGCGCCGGCCCATCCACTAGCGTTCCGCCAAGACAGGCTATGGCTCGCTGGCTGCCAGAGGCCGATGCTTGACCCGCCCTGTGGATGTCGTAAGTCTAGACTATGCGTTGTGTCATCCAAGCCGACCGTTCACCTAAGCTCCGGTGGTTTTCGACCGCTGCCGCTATGCTTGCCGTTTTGATCGCGAGCCCGGCGGCAAAGGCGGCGGAGGACACGGTGCGGCTTGCCTATGACGCGTATATCGGGCCGTTCTATGTGGTGTCCGCTGAGGCGGACCTGGAGCTATCGGGCGACCGCTACAAGGTCGTGACCCGGGCCAAAAGCCAAGGCATGGCCTCATGGTTCTTCGAGTGGCGCAGCGAGGCGCGGACCGAAGGCGGCCGGATAGCCGGTACGCTGCGGCCGCGCCGCCACGAAGTGGACGGCCAATGGCGCGGCAAATTGCGCAAGGTCCGGCTCGCCTACCCGGACAGCACCGGCATTGGGGACAGCGGAACGGTCGAATTCGACGTTTCACCACCGCCTGACGGGACGGAACGCGACCCCGTGCCGCCGCCATTGACCAAGGGGACGATCGACCCGTTGTCGGCCACCCTGACGGTGTTGCTGAGGATGGCCGAGGGTGGGCGCTGCGACGGCGCGTTCCGGGTCTTCGACGGCCGGCGCCGTTACGACATGTCGGTATCGCCCGGCGAACAGTCGGTGCTGCCGAGGCTCCACTCCTCGGTCTTTGCGGGTTCGGCGCGGCGCTGCAACTTCCAGCTCAAGCGGATCGCCGGTTTCTGGAAGAAGCGTACCGATTTCCGCCGCCCGGTGACCGCGCCGACGCTCTGGGTCGCCAGCCCGATGGCCCAGGTGCCGCCTGTGCCCGTGCGCTTTACCGCCGATACCGGCTTCGGCGAGCTGCGCATCCATCTTGTGCGAGTACAGCGCGGCAAGAAGGTGATCGCGGTCGAAGGATTCGCCGCTCGGTGACGGCCCCCAACTTGCGCCAATTCGGCATCTGTGCTTTTTCGAAAGTAGGCATGCGATAACAAGAATTGGGGCTCGGGATGGATTTTGGCCTGTTTAACCTGCTGCAGCACCGCGACCGGTCGAAGACCTCGCAGGACCTGATTAATGAGGCGCTGGACCACACTCGTGCGGCCGAGGAGTTGGGTTTTAGCCGGGTCTGGTTCGCCGAGCACCATTTCTCGAATTACAGCCTGGTGCCGTCGCCGCTGATGATGTGCGCCCATGTGGCGGCGATCACCAAGCGCATCCGGGTTGGCAGCGCAGTCGTGATCCTGCCGCTTCATACGCCGGCGCGGCTCATCGCTGAAATCGCCATGGTCGACGCATTGTCCAACGGTCGGCTCGATGTCGGCGTCGGCAGCGGATACCAGAATTACGAGTTCGAACGGTTGGGTGCCGACATAGCCAACAACAAGGTGATGTTTCACGAAATGCTCGACATGATCGAGCTGGGCCTGCGCCAACCGAATTTCAGCTATGACGGTACGTATTTCCAGCAGAAGCAGACGGCGATCAACATCCGGCCGGTCCAGGATCCGCGGCCGCCGATCTGGCTTGCCGGCAAGGATCCCGAAAGTCATCGCCGCTGCGCACGCGACGGCTATATCCCGTTTATCTCGGGTGGCATCGGCAGTCCGAAAAAGGTCCGCGACCTGCGCAGTCAGATCGAAGACTGTTACCGCGAGGAAGGGAAGGATCCGGCCGGGATTCCGATTGGTGTTTTGCGCTTCCTATGCGTGAGCGACGACCGCAAAGAGGTCGAACGGTATGTCGATGGCGCGCGGTATCAACAGCGTATCGCGGTCGCGTTGCGGACCCGACGGGAAGTCGTGGCCGACGACTATATGGTCGAGGAAGCGTCGTTCGAGGGCGAGCCGCCGCTGGAGCGGGTCGAACGAAATATCCTTGCGGGTGACGTGGATACCGTGGCGGAGAAACTCTGCGCCGAAATCGAACTCTACGGTCCGAGCCACATCAATTGCTATTTCCAGGTCGGCGACGTGCCAAGCGCGACAGCCTTGAAGTCGATGGAACTGCTTGCCGGGAAGGTTGTCCCGCTGGTCGAGAAACATTTCGGCAAGCCATTGGCCGAGATCAATCCGGCGGCGATGCCGACTCCCAGGCCGCTCGCCCTCGCGGCCGAATAGCCGTCTCTCCTTGGCGGGACCACTGGTTGAGATCTGTTGATGCCCGAAGTCATTTCGGTCACACTCGCTGCGTGAGCACCAATTCAAACAATGCGTAAGACCACGCGATGACCAGAGAATACCCTGCGGGCGCGGCACTATTCCAAGAGGGCGACCCGAGTGACGTAGTCTATCTCATACGGTCGGGCACCGTCGCCGTCATAAAGGAGCGCGGCGATTCGCCGGTCCTGCTGGGCCGAGTGCGCACGGGCGAGTTCCTTGGCGAGATGGGCGTCGTCGAAGGGCTGCCACGGAGCGCGACCGCCCGGGCGGAAACCGCGGTTTCGGCGGACATTTTCGGAAGCAATGAATTCCTGGAATTGGTCGCGGCGGACAGTGACCTGGCACTGAACCTGATTCGCCGTTTAAGCATTCGCCTGCGTAAGGTCGATAATCGTGTGGCCCAGCTGCTGCCCGGTTCCGAACCCGTCCCAGCCGCTATCGACGCGCCGAACCCTGCGGGAGGCGAGACAGAATGGTCGGGCGTAGCGCCCGTGCCGGTGACGATTCGCGGCGGAAGCTACGCCCTGCAAATGTATATCGGGACTGATCCGATCAAGGTCGGGAAGATGCCGTTCACGGTCGGCCGCGTGCCGGAAGGCCTGGCGGTCGACAAAGACGCCGAACCCGATCTCGGCATCCTCGACCCGGAACCTCACCGTCTTTCGCCGGCCCACTTCATCCTGTTCGAGGATCACAAGCGTATCTTCGTCCGCGATTGCAACAGCGAGCTGGGCACCGTCGTGAATGACCGCAATCTGGGGCGCGATTTTCCGATCGACCAGATTGCGTTGACTCCGGGCGAGAACACGATCATCGCCGGTGGCGACGGCTCGCCTTATAAATTCCTGATCGAAGTATAGAAAGCGACCGGGTAGGCGATGGTTCCGACCGGCAGCACCTCGGACGGCATCGACTTCAATGTCACCGATTTGACGCCGCCTTGGCGCGAGGCGCCTGAGACGATCTTGTTCCATCATGGAATCGGAACCTGCGCCGATTGTTGGGTGGATTGGCTGCCGGTGTTGGCGGACCGATACCGGATCGTCACCTTCGATCTGCCAGGGCATGGCGCGCGGCCGGTGCCGGAGGGCATCACCTGGGAATGGCAGAGGTTCATCGACGACGTGCTGGCGGTGGCCGATGCGGCGGAAGCGCCGCGCTTTCATCTCGTCGGCGAATCGACCGGCGGCACCGTCGCCCTTGCTTGCGCCGCCGATCATCCGGACCGGGTGATGAGCGTCGGCGTCAGCAACGGCTCCTACGAGGGCGGCTCGATTCAGAATGTCGCCGCCTGGCAGGACGTGATCGAAAAGGGCGGGATGGCGGGCTGGTCGGACTTCATGATGCCGCTGCGCTTCTTCGACAATACGGTACCGGCAGAGAAACGCCGCTGGTATCAGGAACAGCAGGCCGCCTGCGATCCGGCGGCGGTGTTGGGTGTCCTCGCGGCACTGCGGCAGGCCGACCTGACCGACCGGCTCGCGACGATCGCGCAGCCCACGCTAATCCTGCATCCGGATTCCAGCCCCTTCATCCCGGTGGAGATGATGGCGACGTTGCAGCAGGCAATGCCGGATGCGCGCCTTCAGGTTTTTCCGCATGCCCGGCATGGGTTGCCGTTTTCACATGGCGCCGAGTGTGCCGCCGTGCTGCGTCGGTTCCTCGACGGTCTGTCGGACGGTTAGGCCGACAGTTCGGTAAGTGCGCCGGGCAGCGCGTCGAAGCGGTCGATCAGCACATCGGCCCCCAGCTCCGCATGCGGGACGTTCGAATATCCATAGGTCACGACAACCGAGCGAACCTTGGCGGCGAGGGCGCAGCCGATGTCGTTCGGGCTGTCGCCGATCATGATGGCTCGTGCGGGCGTCGTACCGAGAATTTCCAATACGCCGAGCAGGTGGCCGGGATCGGGTTTGCGGACAGGGAAGGAATCTCCGCCGGCGACCGCTTCGAAAAACCCAGCGATCTCAAGGCCGTTCAGAATTCGCATGGTGGCCTGATACGGCTTGTTGGTGCAGATCGCCATCCGATGGCCGGCCTTTCGAAGGAGGTCGAGCGTCGGCCGGACACCGTCATACAGCGTATCTTCGACCGGAGCGGCGTGATAATGCTCCATGAATCGCTCGACCGTGGCGTCGAAATCCGCCGGTGCGCCGCCGGTGGCGTCAAATCCACGTTCGACCAATTTTTTGACACCATTGCCGATCATCTTCTTGACGGCCTCGAGCGGCAGGGCAGGCCGCCCGTGATCCGCGAGGACCGTGTTGAGACAGTGCTGCAGTTCCGGCGCGCTCTCGATGAGCGTGCCGTCGAAGTCGAAGACGAGGATGGGAAGCGTATCAGCCATGATGAAATTTATGTCTTTTTTAACAGTATGTTGGGTAGAGTCTGCCCGAATGGGAAGAGCATCGCGTCGCCCAAGTTCTAACGGGTCGGCTCCCGGCCTCCAAGGAGATTCGCTTCTCCGTCCGTCTGAAGCTGCCTCGTAGGACTAGTACCAGAGCGATGCCCGAACCATTGAAAAACTGCGAAATAATATGTGACTTGGCCCTATCGGCCCCCTATGGCAATTTCCGCAGCCAAGCGACCGATATGGTTAAAGCACCTGGAATAGACGACGTATGAACACTGGCGAAACCGCTGCCGTGATTCTTGCCGCCGGCAAGGGCACTCGGATGAATTCAAACCTGCCGAAGGCGCTGCATCCAGTCGCCGGGCGGTCGATGGTGGGGCATGTCCTGGCCGCGCTGGAGCCGTTGGATATTTGTCGGGTGGTCGTTGTCGCCGGTCCCGATATGAAAGTGCTGGAAGAGGCGGTGGCGCCGCATCCGACCGCGATCCAAACGGTTCAAAAAGGGACGGCGCATGCAGTGAACTCGGCGCGTGACGCACTGTCGGGAACCGACCCTGAGACAGTATTAATCCTGTACGGCGATACGCCGCTGATCCAGACCGATACGTTGCAGGATATGCTGGACCAGCGGGCGGCGGGTGCATCGATTGTGGTGCTCGGGTTCCGCACCGACGATACCGAAGGATATGGCCGGGTCATTTGCGACCAGGACGGCAACGTAAATGCAATCGTCGAGGACCGAGACGCGACGGCGGGACAGAAGTCGATCGACCTCTGCAACTCCGGCGTCATGGCGGTCGACGGAAACATTCTGTTCCCGCTGCTTGACCAGGTCGGCAACGACAATGCCAAGAACGAGTATTACCTCACGGACTTGATTGAACTGGCGCGATCCAAAGGGTTGCGCTGCCGGCTTGTCGAAGCGGACGCGGATGAACTTATGGGCGTCGATAGCCGGCTTGCCCTCGCCGAGGCGGAAGCCGTCTGGCAATGCGACCGCCGCGAGCGCGCACTGGAAGAGGGCGCGACGCTGATCGATCCCGACACCGTCTGGTTCAGCTATGACACGGTAATCGGCCGTGACGTGACGATCGGGCCGAATGTGGTTTTCGGTCCTGGCGTGACGATCGAGGACGATGTCGAGATCGAAGCATTCTGCCATATCTCCGAAGCGTCCGTCGGTCGGGGCGGACATATCGGGCCGTTCGCCCGGTTGCGTCCGGGCGCCCGCTTGGACGCGGATGTCCATATCGGGAACTTCGTCGAGGTCAAGAACTCGGTCCTCGGCAAGGGCGTGAAGGCCAATCATCTTACTTATATCGGCGATTCGGATATCGGCGCCGGTACCAATGTCGGGGCGGGAACAATCACCTGCAACTACGACGGCTACAACAAGCACCGGACGGTGATCGGCAAGGCGGCCTTCATAGGGTCGAACACTGCGATCGTTGCACCGGTGCGGATCGGCGATGGCGCAATCATCGGGGCGGGCAGCACGGTGGTCCGCGACGTTCCCTGCGGCGCGCTAACGATCGGCCGGGGCGAACAGGTGGACCTGCCGGATCGGGCGGAGCCTATGCGCGAACGGCTTGCGGCCGAGAAAAAAGAACGGGCGAAGGATAAAGGCTGAATGTGTGGGATTATCGGAATTATCGGTAAGGCGCCGGTCGCGCCGCTGCTCGTGGATGGGCTCAAGCGGCTGGAGTATCGCGGCTATGACTCGGCGGGCGTTGCAACTCTCGTCAACGGCAGCATCGAGCGCCGCCGCGCCGAGGGCAAACTCGTCAATCTCGCCAATCTGATCGACAGTGATCCGGTGTCCGGGACAATCGGGATCGGTCATACGCGCTGGGCGACGCATGGCGTTCCCAGCGAAGCGAACGCGCATCCGCATGCGACTGACCGGGTCGCGGTGGTCCACAACGGCATCATCGAGAATTTTCAGGAACTGCGCGATGACTTGACCGCCCGCGGCAACCAGTTCGTGACCGATACGGACACCGAGGTCGTGGTTCACCTGGTGACCCGTTATTTGGAAGACGGTTGCACGCCGCGTGACGCGGTCGCCGCGACCTTGCGCAAGCTCGAAGGAGCGTTTGCACTGGTGCTGATCTTCAGCGGGCATCATGACCTGATGATCGGCGCCCGGCAGGGCAGCCCGCTTGCGATCGGTTATGGCGACGGCGAAATGTATTTCGGATCGGACGCGCTCGCCTTAGCACCGCTGACGCAGCGTATCTGTTACCTCGATGAAGGCGATTGGGCTGTCGTGTCGGAGAGCGACGCGACGATCTACGATTGGACGGGCGCGAAAGCGGACCGGCCGATCGTCCAAACCGCTGTCTCCGGCGCGTTGATCGGTAAGGGCAACTACCGCCATTTCATGCAGAAGGAAATCTTCGAGCAGCCGGCGGTCATCGGCGACACGCTGCACGCGGTGCTCGAGCCGGCGGAACGGACGATTACGCTGCCGCCGCTGCCGATCGATCTGGCGGCGGTGCCACGGGTCTCGATCAGCGCCTGCGGCACGGCCTATTACGCGGGCCTGGTCGGCAAGTATTGGATCGAGGAAACGGCCCGGATACCGGTCGAAATCGACGTGGCGTCGGAATTCCGCTACCGCAACATGCCGATGGAACCAGGCGGCTTGGCGCTCTTCATAAGCCAATCTGGCGAGACCATGGATACACTCTCGGCGCTGCGCTACGCGGCGTCGCAGGATCAGGGCATCGTCTCTATCGTCAACGTGCCGGAATCGACGATCGCGCGGGAATCGCACGGCGTGTTGCGAACCTTGGCGGGGCCGGAGATCGGCGTTGCGTCGACCAAGGCCTTTACGACACAGTTGACCGTGCTGGCGTGTTTCGCGATTGCCTTTGGCCGCGCGCGCGGCACGCTCGATGTCGATCGGGCGGCGCATTTGACTGGCGCGCTGGCGGAGATTCCCGGCCGAACCGCTGAAGTGTTAAGCGACGTGGACGCGATTGCCGAAATCGCCGAGGAATTGGTCGAAGCCCGCGACGTGCTCTATCTCGGGCGCGGCACCAGTTTCGCGATCGCGATGGAAGGCGCACTCAAGCTGAAGGAAATTTCCTACATCCATGCCGAGGGCTACGCCGCCGGCGAGATGAAGCATGGGCCTATCGCCTTGATCGACGAAGCCGTGCCGGTGATCGTGATCGCGCCCGGCAACGATCCGCTGTTCGAGAAGACTGCGTCGAACGTGCAGGAAGTGATCGCACGCGGCGGCCGCGTCATCTTCATTTCCGACAAACACGGCATTCAACGGCTGGAAAGCCAGGCCGAACCGACGGCCACCATCGAAATGCCGGAGGTCGACCCCTTCGTTGCACCGATCCTCTATTCGATCCCGGTGCAACTGCTCGCCTACCACACCGCCGTGCTCAAAGGCACGGACGTCGACCAGCCGCGCAATTTGGCGAAATCGGTGACGGTGGAATAGCGGCGCCTACGCTGGTTTCTCGCGCTTCGCATCGACGAGCTGCATGCGCCAGCCGTCCGGGTCGCGCAGATTGATCGTCGTGCGGCCGGTGGCTTCGACGTAATTCGGTTTCCTGAATTTGATCGGTGTTTTCTTCAGCACTTCATGCGCGTCTTTGACGTTGTCGACGCGGAAGGCGATGTGGTTGACCCCGATCACTTCCTCGCCGGTTGCCTCATGAATTTCGAAGATTGGCTGGTTCTCGCCCTCGGCCTGCAGTTCGGCGGATTCGCCGTGGTGGCTCGTTCGGGTCAGCATCTTGAACCCGATGCTTTGCAGGAACTCGATATATTCGTCGAAGTCCCGGACGATCAATTCGATGTGGTCGATTCCTCTAATCATGACGCGGCTCCCCGTGATGAAGTGGTGCGGTCCAAGGCTGGCTTGGTTCGGCGGTTCTCTCCAATCATTCTAGTATCGCCACGCGTCGGGCGCTAATCGCCAGGCCTTTTTCGCGCGGTGAAAGCATTGCCGCCCCTGCAAACACGCGCTACCAATTTCATCTCTCCTGGGCCTATCGGGACCCGCTGGTTGCCGACGCGGTTACGCCGATGGGACTTCCTGCACGATGTTGAACCAACGCCGAAGGGAAGGACTCCACCTATGTTCGATGATACCAGACTCAGCCGCGCCGGTACGGATTCTGATGGTAATTCCGGAATCTTGAACCCGCCGGTATACCGCGCGTCGACCATTCATTTTCCGACGATCGAGGCGTTCGATACGCGCTTTGAACGCCGCTTCGACGATGTCGTGTATGGCTCGTACGGGACGCCGACGACGAAGGCACTCGAAGCGGCGGTTACGGAGATCGAGAACGGCAGCCGGTCCATCGTGCTGGCGTCCGGCACCGCCGCGATCACGCTGTCCTTCATCGCCTGCCTCAAATCGGGCGACCATGTCTTGGTGACCGACAGCGCGTATAAGTCGACGCGGACGCTGTGCGAAACGCTGATGGCGCGGTTGGGCGTCGAGGCCAGCTATTTCCGCCCGGACGCCGGCAGCGCGATCGAGGACGACATCCGTCCCGAAACGCGGTTGGTTTTTCTGGAATCGCCGGGATCCTACACCTTCGAAGTCCAGGACATTCCGGCTATCACAGAAGTCTGCCGCCGCCGGGGCGTGTTGACCGCCATCGACAACACTTGGGCGTCGCCACTGTTCTTCAAACCCCTCGACCACGGTGTCGACATCTCGATACAGGCGGCGACGAAATATCTCTGTGGGCATTCCGATGTCATGCTGGGAACGATCGCCGTTAAGGACGAGACGCTCTATCGGAACATCAAAGACGTCGCGACGCAGTTCGGCAACAACGTCAGCCCGGGTGACTGTTATCTGGCGCTCCGCGGCATGCGGACCATGGGGGTCCGGTTGCGGCAGCATCAGGAAACGGCGCTGCGCCTCGTCGAATGGTTCGCGGCGCGGCCGGAGGTCGCCGAGGTGATTTACCCTGCATGGCCGTCCGACCCGGGCCACGAAATCTGGAAACGGGATTTTTACGGCGCGTCGGGTTTGTTCGGTGTCGTCCTGAACCCGGCAAGCAAGGCTGCCGTCGCCGCACTGGTCGAGGGCCGGAAGCATTTCCGGATCGGCGCTAGTTGGGGCGGGTTCGAGAGCCTGATGATCCCAGCCTATCCGACGCGATCCTTCGCCACGCCACCGTGGGATGAACGCGGCCCGTTGCTACGTGTTCATGCAGGATTGGAAGACTCCCGCGATCTGATCGAGGACCTGGAGCGGGGCTTCGACGGGTTTCATTCTGCCGGCTAGCCGATCCTGCTCCCCGGTTCGCGCCGTAAAGGCGTGAATGGTAAATTCGAAAGGCTGGGCACTGGCCTTGGCGTGAAACAACAGCAAGAACCTTGAGGGCAGGATGACTGACAGCACATCGCCGGAGACAACGGATCAGGAATGGGACGAGGAAACCGACGTCATTGTTGTCGGTTTCGGATTCGCCGGCGGGGCGGCGGCCATATCGGCGCATGACGAAGGATCGGATGTCCTGATTGTCGAGAAGATGCCGCATCCGGGCGGGATATCGATCTGTTCGGCGGGCGGTGTCCGCATTTCGCGCGATCCGGACGGTACCTTCGAGTATCTCAAGGCGACCAACGCGGGCACCACGCCGGACGACGTGCTGCGCCGGTTCGCGGACGGCATGGCCGAGGTCGAGGATTTCATCCGCGAGCTGGCCGACGTGAACGGTGCGACCGTGATCAACCGGGCCGGCCTCGGCAACTACCCGTTGCCCGGCCGTAACAGTTTCGCCTTTGTGATGATCGAGGATATTCCCGGCGTCGATATCGACGAGACCTATCCATATGTACGCTCGCTTGGCGCGGGGTCGCGGCTGTTCAAGGTCGTCGAGGACAATGTCAAACATCGCCGTATTCCGGTCTACACCTCCTGCCGGGCGCATCGTCTCGTTACGGGGCCTGATCGCACGGTGCAGGGGCTGGTGGTCGAGCGCGATGGTGAAAAGCGCCGCATCCGCGCGCGTCGGGGCGTCGTCCTCGCGTGCGGCGGGTTCGAGGCGGATCCGTCGATGCAGATGCAGTATTGGCAGGGCCAACCGGTATTCGCGACCGCCTTCCGCGGCAACACCGGGGACGGCATCCGTATGGCGCAGGATGTGGGCGCAGACCTCTGGCACATGTGGCATTACCACGGCACCTACGGTTTCAAGCATACCGATCCGGACTATCCCTTCGGGATTCGCACCAAGCGCCTGCCGGACTGGTTTCCCGTGGCCGAGGGCGAGGAAACCGTCGAATGGGACAGCGGGTTCGCCGGGGACCGCGCGGTGCGCATGCCATGGATATTGCTCGACCGCGACGGCGGCCGCTTCATGAACGAGTATGAACCGTATATGCAGGACACCGGCCATCGTCCGATGCAGCGGTTCCGCCCGGAAACCCAGGACTATCCGGCGCTGCCCGGCTGGTTCGTCTTCGATGAGGAGGGACGGAAGACCTTTCCCGTCGGGCAACCGCTCTACAATGAAGAGGGGGTGGACTTCCGCTGGAGCCAGGACAATCAGGCTGAAGTGCAGCTCGGAATCCTCAAGGCCGCGGGATCGCTCGCCGAGCTGGCCGCGGCGCTGTCGGTTGACGAGGCCGTCCTGTCGGCGACGTTGGAACGCTACAACGGGTACTGTACGGCAGGGGAAGACGGGGCATTCGGCCGGCCCGCGTCCAGTATGATGCCGGTCGCGACCCCGCCTTTCTATTACGCGACGGCATGGCCGCTCGTCTCCAATACGCAGGGCGGACCGGTACACGATTCGCGGCAACGCATTCTCGATGTATTCGGCGACCCGATCCCAAGGCTCTACGCCGCAGGGGAACTCGGCAGCGTCTTCGGGCACCTTTACATCGGCGGTGGCAATCTGTCGGAATGCTTCGTCGGTGGGCGCGCCGCAGGCGCAGGCGTGGCGGGCGAGGAAGCTCTCTAACACCCCCATCTGCGGTGTTCCGCTACCGTCTTTCGGAGGCTGCGAAGTCGAGCGGCGAAGCGGTGGCCGGTCGGCGGCCCGGCCCGTATACTGCCGTCTAAAGCAGTCAATCGTGATAACTCGAATCACCGGGAGTGGCACCATGAAATTGAAAGATCCCAGTCTGTTCCGCCAACAATGCTACATCGACGGCGCATGGGCGGACGCCGACGGCGGCGAGACGATTCCGGTCAACAATCCGGCGACCGATGAGATCATCGGTACGGTCCCCCGGATGGGCACGGACGAGACGCGCCGGGCGATCGAGGCGGCGAACCGGGCCTATCCGGCCTGGCGCAAGCGCAGCGCGAAAGAACGCGGTGAGATTTTGCGCAAATGGTACAACCTGCTGCTCGAAAACCAGGATGACCTTGCGGTCCTCATGACCACCGAACAGGGCAAGCCGTTGGCCGAGGCGAAAGGCGAGATCACCTATGCCGCCGCCTTCATCGACTGGTTCGCGGAGGAAGGCAAGCGGGTCTACGGCGACACGATCCCGTCGCCGAACGACGACTGGCGTATCGTGGTCACGAAGGAGCCGGTGGGCGTCTGCGCCGCGATCACACCGTGGAATTTCCCGGCGGCAATGATCGCGCGAAAGGTCGGCCCGGCATTGGCCGCCGGCTGCACGATGGTCGCCAAGCCGGCGACGATGACTCCCTATTCGGCGTTTGCTTTAGCTGAACTAGCAGAACGCGCCGGCGTGCCGAAGGGCGTGTTCAGCGTGGTGACCGGCGATTCCGCGGCCATCGGTGGCGAGATGACCGGCAACCCGATCGTCCGCAAGATCACTTTCACCGGCTCCACCGAAATCGGCAAGTTGCTCATGCAGCAGGCTGCGGGGACGGTCAAAAAGGTCAGCATGGAACTCGGCGGCAACGCACCCTTCATCGTCTTCGACGACGCGGATCTGGAAGCTGCGGTCGAAGGGGCGATGGGCTCCAAATTCCGCAACACCGGCCAAACCTGCGTCTGCGCCAACCGGCTTCTGGTGCAGGATGGTGTCTATGACGAGTTTTCCGCGCTGTTGACCAAGCGGGTCGCTGAAATGCGGGTCGGCAACGGCATGGAAGACGGCATTACGCAGGGGCCGCTGATCGATCTGAATGCGGTCGACAAGGTCGAAGAACACATCGCGGATGCGGTCGGCAAGGGCGCCCGCATCGTACTGGGTGGCAAACGGCATTCCCTCGGCGGCAGCTATTTCGAGCCGACCGTGTTGGCCGATGTCGACACGTCGATGATGGTTACGCGCGAGGAAACCTTTGGTCCGGTGGCACCTCTGTTCCGCTTCAAGACCGAGGAAGAAGCGATCGCGATGGCGAACGATACCGAGTTCGGCCTGGCGGCGTTCTTCTTCAGCCGCGACATCGGCCGTGTGTGGCGGGTCGCCGAAGCGCTCGAAGCAGGGCTTGTCGGCGTCAACGCGGGCGTTATCTCTACTGTGGAAGCGCCGTTCGGCGGGTTCAAGGAATCCGGCGTCGGGCGCGAAGGTTCGAAATACGGCATCGACGACTATATCGAAACCAAATATGTCTGCATGGCGGGCGTAAGCAAGTAGCAGCGCCAACCACGTCCAGTTCTCAACTCCTGCCCAGCGTTATCCCGGAGGCCCATCGTTATGCCCAGTTACGACTATGATCTCTTCACCATTGGCGCCGGATCGGGCGGCGTGCGGGCGAGCCGATTTGCGTCCGGGTTCGGCGCGCGGGTCGGCGTCGCCGAGGAACGCTATCTCGGCGGCACCTGCGTCAACGTCGGGTGTATTCCGAAAAAGCTGTTTTCCTATGCCGCGCATTTCGCGGAGGATTTTGAGGATGCGGCAGGCTACGGCTGGACGGTCGGCGAGCGGTCCTTTGATTGGCAGACGCTGGTCCGCAACAAGGACACGGAGATCAACCGGCTCAACGGAATCTATGACCGGCTGCTGAAGGCGGCGGGCGTCGATGTGTTCGAGACACGGGCCGAGATCGTCGATCCGCACACGGTCCGCGTCGGCGACAAGACGGTTACGACCGACAAGATCCTGGTTGCGACCGGCGGCTGGCCTGTCGTGCCCGACATCCCCGGCAAGGAGTTGGCGATCACGTCCAACGAGGCCTTCTACCTCGACAAGTTGCCGGAGAAGATTGTGATCGTCGGCGGCGGCTATATCGCCGTCGAATTCGCGGGCATCTTCAACGGCCTCGGCGTCGACGTATCGCTGATCTATCGCGGGCCGACTTTCCTGCGGGGCTTCGACGATGATGTGCGCCATTTCCTGGCGGACGAGATGCGCAAGAAAGGCGTCGATCTGCAGTTCAATCAGAATATCGCCTGTATCGAGGAACGGGGTGACGGTTTCTCCGCGATGCTGGAAAACGGGCGCGAGATCGAAACCGGCCTGGTGATGTACTGCACCGGCCGGGCGCCGTTGAGCCGCGGTTTCGGCGCGGAGGACGCCGGTGTCGCGATGGACGACAATGGCGCGATCCAAGTGGATGACTATTTCCAGACGTCGGTGCCGTCGATCTATGCCATCGGCGATGTGATCGACCGGGTGCAGTTAACGCCGGTGGCGCTGGAAGAAGGCATGGCGCTTGCCAATACACTGTTCAATGACAAGCCGACGGTGGTCGACTACGACAACATCGCGACCGCCGTGTTCAGCAACCCGAATATCGGCACCGTGGGCCTGACCGAGCTGGCGGCGCGCGAGAAATACGGCCATTTGCGCATCTTCGCCAGCGACTTCACGCCGCTCAAGCACACGATGACCGAAAATGCTGAGCGCACCTTCATGAAGCTGATCGTGCATCGCGAGAACGACAAAGTGCTTGGCTGTCACATGGTCGGACCCGACGCGGGCGAGATCGTGCAGGGCATCGGGATTGCCATTAAATGCGGTGCGACCAAGGCCCATTTCGACGCGACCATCGGCGTCCACCCAACCCTTGCGGAAGAGTTCGTCACGATGCGCGAGGAAATTCCCGACGAGTCCGAGGTCGACGACGCCGCGGCGGAGTAGCCAGAACGCTTATAACCGCAACACCCCCACGCCGCCGGTGATCAGCAGTGCGGCGGCGATGCGCCAGCCGGTCAGTTTTTCCTTCATCACCAGGGTCGCGATGGCGACGGCGAACAGCACGCTGGTTTCGCGCAAGGCCGCGACGGCTGCGATCGGGGCTTGGGTCATCGCCCAGACGACGATCCAATAGGCGCTCAGCGACAACACGCCGCCGATGCAACCGTCCTTCCACGGGACGCCGGGTGCTCGCAGATCCGAAACGCCCCGGGATGCCAGGTAGACGGTGCCGAGGGCGACACCTTCCAGAATGGCGAGGTAGATCATGAAACTTGCCGCCGATGCCGCTTGCCGGGCGCCGACGCCGTCGGCCAGCGTGTAGCCCGCGATGAAGCAGGAGGTGCCCAAGGCGGCCAAAACCGCTGGCCGGTTGATCCGGCGAAGGTTATGTCCGCCGCGTAGTGCCATGAGCCAAATACCGGCCACCAAGACGATGATTCCGGCAAAGACACTCGGCGTCACTTCACCGGTGAGAAACAGCAGGCTGACGATCGCCACGATCAAGGGCGCGGTGCCACGCGCCAACGGATAGACCTGTACCAGATCACCCAGCGAGTAGGTCTTGATCAGGAAGAGTTTGTATCCCGTGTGCAGGATCGTAGAAGCTGCGATCCAATACCAAACCGTGAGGGACGGCCATTCCGCGAGCGGCAACAGAATAATACACATGGCGGCGGAGGCCGCCGACATGATCGTCATCGTGGTAAGGCGGTCCGTGCCGGTCTTGATGACTGCATTCCAGCACGCATGCATGGCGGCGGCAGCGAGAACACTGAAGAAGACAAGGGAATCCATGTCGGCCAATTGTGTGAATTTATGATATATCGAATGCAGCCACAGTGTCTAAACGGTTATTTCCGAACCGAAAATCGATTTAAAGTCACCGGTTATGTGATAAAATCTCACATAGCATGACAAGAAAACTGCCTCCGCTGAACGCGCTCCGGGCCTTCGAGGCCGCGGCCCGGCATGGCCGCATTGTCGATGCGGCGGCCGAACTCTGCGTCACACACGGCGCGGTCAGCCGTCAGGTTAAGCAGCTCGAACAGTCGTTAGGCGTGAGTCTGTTTCGGCGTGCCGGAACAGGGGTCGAGTTGACGGATGCCGGTACACGGTTGCTGCCGGCTTTGTCGTCGGCATTCGATTTGATCGAAACGGGTGTTGATCGGGTCAGTCCGTCATCCAGTGGCGCCTTGCTCGTGTCCTGCAGTGGGACCTTCATCATCCGGTGGCTCATTCCACGCTTGCATGGGTTCCGGTCGCGTCATCCGGAGATCGAAATTCGTCTGTCCGAATCCGATGCGCCGATCGATTTCACCGAGGATGCAGCCGACCTTGCGATTCGAAACATGATGCCGCCTTGGCCCGACGACATGATCGCCACGCCGATCTTCGGCGAGGAAGTTGGCCCTGTTTTGAGCCCGGAACTGCAGGCCGAGCTGGAGATCAGGAGTGTCGATGATCTGTCGCGTGCGCCGTTGCTGCATACCGAGACACGGGTGACGGCGTGGTCCGATTGGCTCGCTGCCGCCGGCCGTTCGGACATCGATCCGGCGTCGGGCGATCGCTTCGAACATTTCTATTACATGCTGCAGGCGGCGGCGTCCGGGCTGGGCGTTGCGATTGGGCCGCGACCTTTGGTGGATGACGACATCGTCATCGGCCGGCTCGTCGCACCGTTGGGATATATCGAGAGCGGTCGCCATTATGTCGTGCTGCGCCCAGTGCGTGATGACGCGCGCGTAGAGGCCTTCGTCGCTTGGCTGACCGACGTCGCGGTCCAGGCTTAATTGGTTTTATGACCGGCACCGGTGGAAACGACGCACCGGACATCTAGATCGGCATGTATCGATTGCAGCAGCGGCTGCGGAACCTGTTGGGGAAGTGGGAAACATGCCACTGGAGTCATCGGTCGAAACGGTCATTGTGCCACGGTCAACGGACCTCGGCGGCTTCGAGGTAAAGCGGGTCCTGCCGTCGTCGCGGCGGCGTATGGTCGGGCCGTTTATTTTTTTGGATCAAATGGGGCCGACGCAATTCGAAACCGACACCGGTGTCGATGTCCGTCCGCATCCGCATATCGGCCTGTCCACGGTGACGTGGCTGTTGGACGGCGAAATTCTTCATCGCGACAGCGTTGGATCAATCCAGAACATCCGGCCGGGTGAGGTGAACTGGATGACGGCCGGGTCGGGCATCGCCCATTCGGAGCGCACGCCCGACGCGCTGCGCCCGGGCGGATCCCGCCTTTATGGCCTGCAGACATGGCTCGCCCTGCCACAGCCGTTCGAGGAGGCGGAGCCCTTCTTCGAGCATTTCGATGCGGACGCCTTGCCGAAACTCGACGGCGACGGGCTGACCGCAACCCTGATTGCGGGTAATGGCTGGGGCAAACAGTCACCGGTCCAGGTTTTCTCGGAGACGATCTACGCAGACGTGCAGATCGCCGGCGGATCGACATTGCCGGTTTTGCCCGAGCACGAGGAGCGCGCCGTCTATGTCCTCGAAGGGTCGGTAGCGGTTGCCGGCGAGGACTACGCGGCGGGAAGCCTGATGGTGTTCAAGCCGGACGACGCGATTGACGTTCAAGCTGCCGCCGATGCGCGGGTTATGGTGCTGGGTGGCGAGGCGGCGGACGGGCCGCGTCATATCTGGTGGAATTTTGTGTCGAGCCGGCCCGAACGGATCGAGCAGGCGAAACGCGATTGGGAGGAGAAAAGATTTGCCGAAGTTGTCGATGACGATGAGTTCATTCCATTGCCGAAGGACTGATCGGGCGCTCTGGCAGCCAATACGCTCAGGATGGAGGGAGCAATAATGTCGCTCCTGATGCAATCGGCGGTCTTTCTCGGTGCTGCGGTCATCGCCGTGCCGATCTCGCGGCGGCTCGGTCTCGGGTCGGTGCTGGGTTATTTGGCGGCCGGCGCCGCGATCGGGCCGTGGGGCTTCGGCCTCATCAGCGACGTCAAGAATATCCTGCACTTCGCAGAATTCGGCGTGGTGCTGTTGCTGTTCGTGATCGGCCTCGAACTGCAGCCGTCACGGCTGTGGACGATGCGCCGGCCGGTCTTCGGCCTCGGCGGATTGCAGGTGACGGTGACGGCGCTTCTGATTGCCGCGGCCGCATTGGCATTCGGGCTGGAATGGCGGGCCGCGCTCGTCGCGGGGCTCGCGCTGGCCTTGTCGTCCACGGCCTTTGCCCTGCAGCTTCTGGCGGAAAAGCAGCAAATGACGACGCGGCATGGCCGGACCGCTTTCTCAATCCTGCTGTTCCAGGATATCGCGGTGATCCCGATATTGGCGCTGGTTCCGTTGATGAGCATGAACAGCACGGGTCCGGTCGATCCGATGGAGGTTCTGATTGCCGTGGGAAAGGTAGGCGGAATCATCGCCGCCGTGATCTTCGTCGGGCGTTTTGCCTTACGCCATGTTTTCCGGTTGGTCGCGCGGTCGGGTATCCACGAGGTCTTCACCGCCTGCGCGTTGCTGACGGTCATCGGCACGGCGTTGATCATGGAGGGGGTCGGCTTGTCCATGGCGCTCGGCGCGTTCCTGGCCGGCGTGTTGATGGCCGATTCCGAATTCCGCCACGCGGTGGAGGCGGATATCGATCCGTTCAAAGGGCTGCTTCTGGGATTGTTCTTTATCGCCGTCGGCATGTCGGTGAACTTCGGACTGCTGGCGACCGAGTTGTGGTTGGTGCTGGCACTGGTGCTTGGTCTGACGGCCCTGAAGTCTGTGGTGCTGTATGGTCTCGGTGTGATTTCCGGGCATCCGCCGCGGTCGGGGGGCTACCTGGCGATCTCGCTGTCGCAGGGGGGCGAGTTCGCTTTCGTCATTCTGACGATTGCCGTCGCCGCCGCCGTCATTCCAAGCAGTCTGTCGGAGCTTTTGATTTTGGTCGTCACATTCTCGATGGCGCTGACGCCGGTGTTGTACCTGCTCTACGAACGCAGTCTCGCGGCGTGGATGCGGGATACGTCGGACCGGCCATATGACGTGCCGGCAGACGAGGAAAACCAAGTCATCATCGCGGGTTTCGGGCGTTTCGGGCAGATCGTCGGACGAGTTTTGCAGGCGCGAAAAATCACGTTCACTGCGCTGGAATCTAGCTCTCAGCAAGTGGACTTTGTCGCGAACTACGGCAACAAGGTTTACTACGGTGATGCAGGGCGCGTTGACCTGTTGCGCGCCGCCGGTGCGGACAATGCGGTGATCTTTATCATCGCGGTTGACGACGCCGACGCCTCGGTTCGAATCGCCCAGGCGGTGGTCGAAAATTTCCCTGACCTCCGCATCCTCGCGCGGGCACGCAATCGGCAGCATGCGTATCGGCTAATGGACCTGGACGTTGCGCATATATGGCGCGAGACCTTTCACTCCAGCCTTGATACGGCGCGCCATACGCTGACGTTCCTTGGCCTGTCGGATATTGAGGCTGATCGCACCGTGCAAACCTTCCGTGAGCATGACGAGGCCCGGCTGGTCGAACAACACGGCATGAAGGATGATGTGAAGGCCGCGGCGCAGGCGCGGGAATGGGCGCGGGAGTTGGAGGAAATTCTGGCGCAGGACAAGGAAGACGAAAAGGCCGGGTAGAACGCAACGCTTAACAGGGATTCTACTTTTCGAGGTTTTCGATCGCGCTCAACATGTCGTTCACGCGGTACGATAGGATGCTCGCGATATTCTTCACCAGATGGATCGCGGCGCGCGGCTGCATTTCGCAGAACTTCTCGAAATCGACCTTTTCCAGCTTATAGCCAATGACGTCGGTCTCGGCGATAACGTCGGCGGTGCGCGGCTGGTCGGTCAGCAGCGCCATCTCGCCAAGGATCACACCGGGCCGGCGCGTCGCGAGGTGAAGCGCGCGGTCTTCGCCCTCAATCATGCGTTGGATGCGGACGCTGCCTTGCAGCAGGAAAATCATGAAGTCGGACTCTTCGCCATATTCGATCAGTGGTGTGCCGGCCTCGTAGGTGCAGCGCGTCATGCTGGATTCCAACGCCGTCAGTTCGCCCGGCGTGAAGTTTGCCATTATGCCGAAGTCGCGCAGCGGAACTTCGTCTTCCCCAAGGCGGCAGATATATTTGCGGCTCAGGATGTCGTCTTCGGCATGGCGTAGAGCGGTGTCCAGGTCGTCGTGGACCCGGCTTTCGCGGTAGGGACGTTCGACGCCCATGTTGATGAGGAATTCCCGCATGCCCTCGCCATACGGGATGTGACTCAACAGCAGCGTCTTGTTGTAGCGGTCGAATAGATTGTCGAACCGCCGCAGCACGAATGCGCCACTGGCGTCGATATCAGATACGCGGCGGAAATCCAGGATGACCGTATCCACCCCGGACAATACGTTCTCGATATCCTCGGCGAGCTGATCGGCGGTGCCGAAGAAGACAGGGCCTTGGATTTCAAAGATCGCGATCTGCCTGCCGTGTTCCTTGAGGTACTCGGTTTCGTCGCTGGCCCGCTCGGTGCGGGAATGGATCGTGTCGCCGTAGGTGCTGCGGCGGAGGACCAGCTCGCGGCTGCGCTGGAAGAACACCAGCAGCGAAATGATCATGCCGGCGAGGATGGCCTCGATGATGCCGACTACGAGAACCATGCCCGTCACGAACAGGCTGACCGAAAAGCTGAGCAACAGCGCACGGCTGACATTCGACGTGCGATGGATGATCACGCGCAGGAACAACTGCCGCGACCAGCCGTCGATGATTGAAATGGACCCGAACATGATGACGGCGGCGATCGCGGCTTTCGGAATGTACTGCATGATCCAGGGCACCTGGGTCACGATGAAAAGCAGGCAAAGGCCCGAGATCAGGGTCACCGCCTTCGCCACGCCGCCGATGTCGTGGATCATTCGGGTGATGCCGATCGATCCGCTGCTCGGCAGCCCGCCGAAAGCGCCGGATGCCATCATGCCGACGCCCTGGGCAATCAACTCGCGGTTCCGGTCGGTGCGGACGCCTTGCAGCGTATCAACGACAGTCAAACTGACGAGCGACTGGAACGACCCGATCAGGGCGATCACTATTGCGGTGCCCCCGATCTTCATCAGCAGTGTCCAGAGTTGTTCGGAATCGATCAGCGAGAAGACTTCGAGGAAAGTGCCGGGAACGGGGATTCCGGCGTGGAACACGCTGCCCGCCGCCGCGACCGTGTCGACCGGTTGGGTCGGAAAGATCAGTTGAAACACCAATACGCCGACGCAAATGCCGATCAACGCATTGGGTGTTTTCTTGAAGAAGCGCCGCATCAGGATGATCGAAAGGTAGACGGCGAGACCGATCAGCGCGGCGACGCCGAGCATTTCATTGTCGGTCTCGATGACCTTTGCGACGCCGTCCCCGGGACTGGCGCCGAGCACCACGGGAAGCTGCCCCAGGAAGATGAGGCAGGCGATGCCATTCATGAACCCCGCGACCACGGGGTAGGGGATGAAGGTCACCAGCACGCCCAGCCGCAGCACCGCGAACAGGATCTGCAGCATCCCGGCAAGGATGATGCAGATCGCAATCGTGCCCATGTAAAAGACCGCGAGGTCGCCCTGATAGGTTTTCACCAGCATTTGAATTGCCGGATCTTCGGCGAATTGGGCAAACAGCCCGGCGATCAGAATGGCGAGCGACGATTTCGGCAGGGAAATCAGCGATTGCGACTTGCTCGTGACCGACGCCGCGAAGACGCCGATGACTCCGGCGCTGATGCCGGCGGCGATACCGACCGACGTGTATTCCGGGCCGAGGGGCGCTACGGCAACCAACCCCGATCCCATGACGATGGGAAAGAGGTTCGCGCTGCAGGTTAGACCCCCAAGCACGTTGAACATCAGCAGCCGCAGGCGCGCGACCAGCGGCGAATCCGGTCTGACGGTTTTGGCCATCTCTCTCCCCATGGTCAGGCCGCTCAATAAAACAGTAATGAAGATAGACTGTTGTTGAAAACTACGTGAGGGGTAAGTGAACGGTGCGACCGGTTTAGGCGGTGTCCGGTGGCCGCAGGGTGATCAGTTCACGCCCACGGCGTCGCCCAAGGTCGGACCGATTTCTTCGTTCAGAACAAGGTCGGCGTGGCGGTCCAGATCGGTCGGTTCGCGGTTCAGGATGACCATCGACGCTCCGTGCTCCTTCGCGATCAAGGGAAAGCCGGCGGCGGGGTAGACGACGAGCGACGATCCGATTGCGATGAACAGATCGCATTGCAGCGTTTCGATCTGCGCCGCGCGCATGGCGTCTTCCGGCATCGCCTGGCCGAAGGAAATGGTCGCCGTCTTCACCACACCGCCGCAGGCGTCGCAGATCGGCAGCGTCTCGTTGGCGAGGAAGGCGTCCCGGATTGGCTCCAACTCATAACGGGATCCGCAATCCAGGCAGGTGGTGTAGGTCGAGTTGCCGTGCAGTTCGATCACTTTATCGTCGGGAACGCCGGATTTTTGATGCAGACCGTCGATATTTTGCGTGATCACGGACGAGACCTTGCCGGTCTGCACCAGCTTCTCGACGGCGCGGTGGCCGCGATTCGGCTCCGCTTCGCGCATGTCGCCGGCCCGGGCGAAGCGTTGGCGCCAGTATTCGCGCTTGGCGTCGTCCGAGGCCATGAAATCGTCGAACATGACCGGTTTGTATTTCTCCCAGACACCGCCGGGACTGCGGAAATCGGGGATGCCGGATTCCGTGCTGATGCCGGCGCCGGTGAAAATGACAGCGCGCTGGCTGTCGTCGAGCAGCCGCCGGAGCGCCGCTGCCATATTCTCGTTCTCGTCCATGCCTTCGTTTTCCTGGTTTGGCCGTGCAACCACAGTATGTCATCTTAACAGGAACGGCGGGTTTAAGCCCCTTTAGCGATGGAAAACGGGTAGCAAAGGGCGTAAAAGCACCGTCTTGGTGGGAGCGAACGAAAGATGAGAGGCTGATTATGGCCCAGGATTGGACACCGGATAGCTGGCGCGGTCTTCCGATACTTCAGGTGCCGGAATATGGCGACAACGCGAAGGTCGAAGCGGTCGAGACGGAGCTGCGGCGGCAACCGCCGCTTGTCTTCGCTGGCGAAGCGCGGCGTTTGAAACAGCAGTTGGCCAATGTGGCGGATGGCAAGGCCTTCCTTCTGCAAGGTGGCGATTGTGCCGAAAGTTTTGCTGAATTCAGCGCCAACAACATCCGCGACACGTTTCGCGTGATTCTGCAGATGGCGGTGGTGCTGACATTCGGCGCCGCCTGCCCGGTGGTCAAGGTCGGCCGCATGGCGGGTCAGTTCGCCAAGCCGCGGTCCGAGCCGGTCGAGGTGCAGGACGGCGTCGAGTTGCCGAGTTACCGTGGCGACATCGTCAACGGCATCGAGTTCGAAACGGACCAACGGGAGCCTAATCCCGAGCGGATGCTCAGGGCCTATCACCAGGCGGCGTCAACGCTGAACCTGCTGCGCGCTTTCGCGCAGGGCGGATTTGCGGACCTGCAAAAGGTGCACCAGTGGAACCTGGATTTTGTGGCCGACAGCCCGGAAGGCGAACGCTATGAGGCGCTGGCCGAACGGATCGGCGAGACGCTGGACTTCATGGAAGCCTGCGGCCTGACCGGCGACGCGGTCGCCCAGTTGCGCGAGACCGAGTTCTATACCAGCCACGAAGGCTTACTGCTGCGCTACGAGGAAGCGCTGACGCGACAGGATAGCCTGACCGGCGGATGGTACGACTGTTCGGCGCATCTGGTCTGGATCGGCGACCGCACGCGGCAGCCCGATGGCGCGCATGTGGAATTCTTCCGGGGCATCGAGAATCCGGTCGGCATCAAATGCGGGCCGACGCTGGAGACCGACGACCTGATGAAGCTGATCGAGGTGCTGAACCCGGAAAACGAGCCGGGCCGTATCACGCTGATCTCGCGGATGGGGCACGAAAACGTCGAGAAATACCTCCCGGCGCTTATCCGGGCGGTCCAACGCGAGGGCTTCTCCGTCGTCTGGTCGTCGGACCCGATGCACGGCAACACGATTAAGGCGTCCAGCGGGTACAAGACCCGGCCATTCGACCGTATCCTGTCGGAAGTGCGCCGCGTATTCGACGTCCACAATGCCGAAGGCAGCTATGCTGGCGGTATCCATGTGGAGATGACGGGTCAGGATGTCACGGAATGCCTTGGCGGGGCGCAAGCGATCGACGACGACGGGCTGTCGCAGCGCTATCACACCCATTGCGATCCGCGATTGAACGCGATGCAGGCGCTGGAGCTGGCGTTCCTCATTGCCGAGGCGTTGAAGGAACAGCGGGCGGGTCAACGCCAGAAGGTTGCCGCCGCCGCGTCGTAAGGCGCTTGGCCGAGTATTTACCGGTAGGATTGGGAGGGGGCTGCATGGCCCCCTTCTTTTCGTTGGCGGGCGAGCCGCCGCCGCCGCCCGGCCCGCATGCGTTGCGCCAGGACCAGACTGCTTTCGACGAAGGCCCAGAGCGACAACGCGCAATACAAGGCGAAACCGATCCCCATGTAGCCGCCAAGTTTTTGCGCCGCGCCCGAGAGGATCATGGCAATCAAGATGCCGACCAGCAGTGGACCCGAACAGGCGAATAGCAGGAGATAGAGAATTACCGCCTGCTTGCCGAGGTTGTCGACCGCAGCACCGCTCATGAGCGACAGGCGCCACACGCGATGGCCACTGTGCCATTGGGACAATCCCTCGAGTGAGAACACGCTTTCCGCGGAAGGCAGGTCGACCATCATCCGCGACCGTAGAATGGCGAAGGGTGCGTTGTTGACGCGAAGGATCGCGACGATCGAAACATAAACGGTCAGAAGGTGGGCCGTGATCGCCAGAGGCAGGCTCATCACGTCCATATACAGGTTCAGAATATCGAAGATGAAGAAATGGACGCAGAGAAACAGCAGAGCCACGCCGATCAGCATTTCGAACGTTTCGGTCCGCAGCAGCTTGGCGATGTCCTGCTGACCGACGATCCGGGCGTGACGCAGATGCCAGGGCATCCGGCAGAGGGACGGCAGGAATGCGATTTCACCAGTTGGGAGCTTTTGGAAGAATCCCGATCCAGTGCGCAAAAAAGCGCCGGGCGGCAGATTGAGGATTTTATCGAGGGATGCGCCGGACATGATCTGAAGGACGCCTTAGACGCCGCTGTCCTCCCGCATGATTTCCATATAATCGCGGTCTAGCGTCTGCAGCATCGAGTAGAGCGTCGCGACATTGCCGTCGTTATAGCGTTTGCTCAGGCTTTGCCGCCCGTGATCGCTGTCCAGCGCGGTCCGCAGACCGAAATACAACGCGTCCATCAGCATGTGGAACTCGCGGTCGCCGAACCGCCAGTCCCCATCGGTGTTCGCCGTCGCTGCCGGCAGGGTCGAGGTAATCAAGTCGATCATCCACCGCCGCCGCTTCCGCATGTTCAGGAAATGCCGGCTGATATAGACCAGCATATCGTTCACGACGGTTTGCCCGGTGGGCTCTTCAAGCACCATGTCCCAGGTGAAAGCCTCGCCATGCCGCTTCTGCAGCCGGTCGACCATGCGGTTGCAGCCCGCTTCATACTGGTCGAAACTTTCCGGGCCCAGGAGCTGCCGCAAGGTGTTGAGGAAGGGGCCGACAATACGGCGCGATATGTGTTTGCCTTGGGCCGGCACGTCGCCAATCGGCGGCAGCAGATGCGCGAAGTTGTTCATAACCAACCGTTCAAGCGGGCGCGTCCGGTCTTTTTCCCACTTTTCCGCCTCGACGGCCTGAACGCATTGCGCCCAAGTCTCGCCGCAGAATGCTGTAAGAGCATCGCTCGGCTGCGCCTTGAAGGCCGCGACTTCCGCTTTGA
Source organism: Alphaproteobacteria bacterium (assembly GCA_021774335.1). GTDB lineage: Bacteria > Pseudomonadota > Alphaproteobacteria > UBA8366 > UBA8366 > JAJFJD01. Next base: position 338,242 of record JAJFJD010000020.1, on the reverse strand, counting down.
TTTCGGCGAACGTCAGACGATTGTCGGGTTTGTCCTGTGCACTTTGGCGCAGATGTTCGAAGAGCATATCGATGCTGTCCTCGATGACCTTCTGGATCATGTCGGGCCCGCGCCGGCTGGGCTGACGCGACTTGGTGACCGCGGCAATGGCCTCTGTCGCCTGCCGGTCGAAACCGTCGTCCGGACCGGCAACACCGGTTGCGTCCGGGGTATCGGCCGGCATTTGGAACGAGGCTGGGTCTTGGTCCATATCGCGGTGCTCCTGCGAATCCAGTGGTGCGGCGCTGGAAACTCTTGATTTTTCGCGGTTGGTCGCGATTATCCGCGTCAGTAGCATGTCCTCTGACGTCACAACTGATCAGCCTAGAGCGAATTTATGACCGAGCGGTTAACCATAGCCCTGGCCCAGCGAAACCCCACCGTCGGGGATATCGAGGGAAATATCGCCTTGATCCGCGACGCCGCGGCCGCCTGCAAGGATGTCGATCTTGTGGTGTTCTCCGAACTGGTTGTCTCGGGTTATCCGCCTGAAGATCTTGTTTTAAAACCCTTTTTTCAGGATAAGATCGAGGCTGCGGTCCAGGCGCTGGCAGCGGAAACCGCCAACGGTGGCCCGGCACTTCTGGTGCCGACGCCGTGGCGCGAGGACGGCAAGCTCTACAACGCCGTGGTGCTGCTCGAGGACGGAAAGATCACCGCTACCCGGTATAAGCACGATTTGCCGAATTACGGCGTTTTCGATGAAAAACGCGTGTTCGCGCAAGGCCCCATGCCCGGACCGATAAGTTTTCGCGGTGTGCGGATCGGCGTGCCAATCTGCGAGGATATCTGGACCCCGGATGTGGTCGAATGCCTCGAGGAATCCGGCGCCGAGATGCTGGTGGTGCCGAACGGGTCGCCCTATGAATCCGACAAGCATGAGGACCGCCAGATGCACGCGGTGGCCCGGGTGAGCGAGACCGGTTTGCCGCTGGTCTACGTCAATCAGGTGGGCGGGCAGGACGAACTGGTGTTCGACGGCGGCTCCTTCGTGCTCAACGCGGATCACTCGCTGGCGGTGCAGGCGCCATCCTGGCGCGAAGCCACGGTGGTGACCGAGTGGACGCGGAACGAGGCCGGCACATGGCATTGCGCGACCGCTGAAATCACGAAACCGTCCGAAGGGTTGGACGCGATCTATAACGCCATGGTGCTGGGGTTGCGCGACTATGTCCGCAAGAACGGCTTTCCCGGCATCGTGCTCGGCATGTCGGGCGGCATCGACTCAGGGCTCAGCGCCGCGGTCGCGATCGACGCGCTGGGACCGGAGAACGTGCATGCGGTGATGATGCCGTCGCCCTATACCAGCCGCGAGAGCCTGGAAGACGCGGAAGAGGCGGCTTCGCTCATGGGCATCCGATACGACACCGTCGGCATCGAACCGGCGATGAAAGCTTTCGAGACGATGCTGAAGCCGATCTTCGAAGACCGGGCGGCGGACACCACCGAAGAGAATATCCAGGCGCGCAGCCGTGGGCTGCTGCTGATGAGTATCTCGAACAAATTCGGGTCGATGCTGCTGACCACCGGCAACAAGTCGGAAATGGCGGTCGGTTACGCTACGCTCTACGGCGATATGAGCGGCGGTTACTCGGTGCTGAAAGACGTCTACAAGACCGATGTTTTCAAGCTGTCGTCCTGGCGCAACCAGAATCGGCCGGATGGCGCGCTCGGCCCGGAAGGGCGGGTCATCCCCGAACGCATCATCACGAAGCCGCCCTCGGCCGAGTTGAAGCCGGACCAGACCGACCAGGACACCTTGCCGCCGTATGATGAACTCGACGATATCCTGCGATGTTTGATCGAACATGAAATGGGCATCGCCGAGATCACGGACCGGGGACATGAGGCGGAAACGGTGCAGCGGGTCTGGCGCATGCTGGACCTCGCCGAATACAAGCGGCGGCAGTCGCCGCCGGGCGTCAAGGTCACCAGCCGGGCGTTCGGCAAGGATCGCCGCTATCCGATCACCAATGCGTTCCGGCGCATTCTCTGACCCGGATACCAACACTTCGGCGTGAGGTCGAGTGGGTTTCGCCGTAGGGCAGCCCCGTTAATCTTGAATCCATTCGCCGATGCTGGCATAGCTTGCCAGCCTTTGAAGACGGGATTTCCCAATGGTACTGCAGATCTATAACACCATGAGCCGCCGCAAGGAGGCCTTTAAGCCGCTCGATATCGGACATGTGGGCATGTATGTCTGCGGGCCGACGGTCTACGACTTCGCGCATATCGGGAACGCCCGGCCGATCGTCGTGTTCGATGTCATGTACCGCCTGTTGCAGCGCCTGTACCGCAAGGTCACCTATGTCCGGAACATCACCGACGTGGATGACAAAATCAACGCGCGGGCGGCGGAAACCGGCGAGGATATCCGCAGCCTGACCGAACGAACGGCGCAACAATTCCATCAGGACATTGCGGAGCTCGGTGCTATCCCGCCGGATGTCGAGCCGCGCGCGACCGACCATATCGCCGAGATGATCGTCATCATCCGCGACCTGCTCGACAAGGGTTACGCTTATGTCGGGGATGGGCATGTCCTGTTCCATGTCACGCAGATGCAGGACTATGGCGCGCTGTCCGGGCACAGCCGCGACGAGCTGATCGCCGGCGCACGGGTCGAGGTGGCGCCTTATAAGAAGGACCCCGCCGACTTCGTGCTGTGGAAGCCGAGCACGGATGATCTGCCGGGATGGGATAGTCCGTGGGGGCGCGGCCGGCCGGGCTGGCATATCGAATGCTCGGCGATGAGCATGAAATATCTCGGCGACAGCTTCGACATTCACGGTGGTGGCCGCGACCTGATCTTCCCGCATCATGAGAACGAGATCGCGCAGAGCCGATGCGCGCATCCCAATTCGCATTTCGCGCGCTATTGGATGCATAACGGCTATCTGATGGCCGAGGGCGAGAAGATGTCGAAATCGCTCGGCAACTTCTACACGATCCATGAGTTGCTGGACGAATTTCCCGGCGAGGCGATCCGGCTGACGTTGCTGCAAACGCATTACCGCCAGCCGCTCGACTTCACCAAAGGCAGCCTGCGACAGGCCAAGCAGACGCTCGACCGGTTCTACGGGGCCCTGCGCGACGTCGCCGATATCGAGACGGTGGAAGGTGAGGCGGAAGCGGTTCGCGATGCGCTGATGGACGACCTAAACTCGCCGCTTGCTCTGTCGGCCATGCATGCGCTGCTGGGCGACCTGAACAAGGCGGAGGATGCCGCCGAGAAGGCCCGGCTCAAAGGAGCGTTGCTCGACGGCGGCGCATTGCTTGGGTTGTTGCAGGACGATCCCGAGGCCTGGATGCGTCAAGGTGCGGGTGCGGATGGTTTGAGCGATACGGACATCGACGCGATGATCGTCGCCCGCAGCGACGCCCGGAAATCCAAGGATTTTGCCGAAGCCGACAGAATCCGCGATGATCTGGCGGAACAGGGTGTCATTCTCGAAGACAAGCCGGAGGGCACGATCTGGCGGCGGGCATGATTTCCTGACAACCGGCTAAGACAACCGGCGGCAAGCCGGATCGGGAGGAAGAATCACATGCTCAAAGGCAGAACCGCACTCATTTCCGGCTCGACCGGCGGCATCGGCCACGGCACCGCCGACGCGCTGGCCGCGCAGGGCTGCAATGTCATGCTCAACGGGTTCGGCGACCCGGACGCGATCGAAGCGACCCGGTCTGCGCTGGAAGAGAAGCATGGCGTCAAGATCGGTTATCACGGGGCCGACCTACGAAAACTCGACGAGATCGAGGACCTGGTCGCCGCGACCGAGCGCGAATTGGGGCCGGTCGATATCCTCGTCAACAACGCCGTGGTGCGGAATTTCTCACCGATCGAGGAATTTGACCCGGTCGTCTGGCAGGACGCACTCGACGTCAATCTCACGTCCGGGTTCAATCTGATCCGGCTGACGTTGGGCGGCATGCGCAAGCGTGGGTACGGGAGGATCGTTAATCTGGCATCGACACTCGGCATCATGGCGATGCCGGACCGCATCGACTACATCGTGACCAAGACCGCGCTGATGGGCTTGGCGCGCGGCGTCGCGATCGAGACGCAGGACGAACCCAACATCACGGTCAATGCGATCTGTCCCGGCGCGGTGCGCACGCCGGCGGCGGAGACGCGCGTCGCCAATCTGGCGGAGAGCAAATCGATCAGCTTGGAAGAGGCGACCAAGGAATTCCTCGACGGGCGCCAACCGACCGACCGCTTTATCGAGCCGGCGCAGGTGGGGGCGCTGATTGCGTTCCTGTGCAGCGACGCGGCCAATGTGATCACCGGAACGTCCATCCCGATCGACGATGGCTGGACGATCTCGCCCTAGTTGGGATTTGTTCGCTCAATCGAGTCGGTCAAGAAAACGCCACCAATTCATGCGCACACGGGCGAGCGGGATCAGTAACGAACGCATGGGAACCGGTTTCAACGGCGCGACGGGAACCGGCAGGTCCGACGCCGGCGTGCCCTGCACCCGTTCCGCCAGCAGCTTGCCCATCGCCGTCGCCATGGCGATACCGCGGCCGCTGTAGCCGAGCCCGGCGTAGACGCCTTCCGCCAACTCGTGGAATCTGGGCAGACGGTCCAGCGTCACCGCGACCTTGCCGTCCCAGAGATACTCGAACTCCATATCGCCGGCCTGCGGGAACACGGCCTTGACCTGGGCGGTGCAGAGATCGCGCAGCGGGCCGCGGAACCCTGGCACGAGCGGCGCCGCACCGGTCACCAAGCGGCCTTGCCCGTCCTTGCGGAAGGCCCAGAGGACACGCCGCGCATCCGATATTCCCTGCCGTTCCGGCAGGATCGTGCGGGCGACATTATCGCTGAGTGGTTTGGTCGCCCCCTGCAAGAGCCGCATCGGCACGACGCTCCGCGCCAGTCCGGGCCAAAGATCGCCGGAATAGGCGTTGGTCGCGAGGATCACGCTGTCGGCCTCGACGCTGCCATTCGGCGTCGTTACCCGCCACGCGCTTCCCGCGCGCTCAATCGCGGTCGCCGGGGAGACGGCGTGGATTACAGCACCGGCGTTCAATGCTGCGCGGGCTAGCCCACGCGTGTATGCCAGCGGGTTGATGTTGCCGCCGCCGCGATGCAGCCAGGCGCCCATATAGAATTCGCTGCCGGTGAGCGCCTGGGTCTCGGACCTGTCCAGCAAGGCAACCGATGCACCGCGCGCCGCCCATTGATCGTGTTTTGCCTGGGCGACGGCGAGGCGCGACTCAGTATGCGCCGGCATCAGCCAGCCGTTCTGTGTGGCGTCGCAGTCGATCCCGTGCCGCTCGATCAGGCCGAAGACCAGGGCCGCCGCGTCCTGCACCCAGGTGTTCAAGGCCTCGCCGCGTTCGCTGCCGAATTTGGCAACGACCTCGTCCGGGCTGTGGCGGCTAAAGCCAGGGACGACCTGCCCGTTGTTGCGCCCGGACGCGCCGAAGCCCGGTGCTTCGGCTTCCAGCAAGACCGTGTCCAGGCCCGCTTCGGCAAGATGCAGCGCCGCCGACAATCCCGTGAACCCGCCGCCGATTACCACCACGTCCGCCCGGCGGTCGCCGGTCAGCGGCGGCGTGTCGGGCGGCGGCGCGGTTGTCGCCGACCAAAGGGCGGAGCGGGGATCGGAGGTCTTCATCATTGCGGGGCGGTGGCGCGGATCATACCGGCCTATAACACGGCGACGAACTCAAGCTGGATCTGCATGGGATCGTCCAAGTCGCTCTTGACTGCATGGCGCGCCGGCATGTTTTTTTCGTCCGGGAACAGCGCGACCCACTCGCGGTTCACCGGTTCCCGGTTTGCCCGGGTCTTCAGGAACACCGTGACATGCGCGACATCTTCGAGCGTGGCGCCCGAGCCCTCGATCATCTTGCGCATGTTGGCGAAGGCGCATTTCGTCTGATCTTCCAGTGATTCCGGGATGTTGCCGTCGGCGTCGTAGCCGATGATACCGCCGGAAAAGATCATGTTGCCGGTTCTCGAGACATGCGGGATCGGGTTCTTGTGCGGCACGAGACCGGGGATATCCATGCTTTCGCGTTTCGCCATTGAGTGCTCCAGAGATTTTTGGGATTTGAAGGTTGGTCTCCATGGTGCCGCGTGGGACGGCCGGATGCAATCCGCATGAATAATATCCGCGAGAGGCATGGCGAAACGCGAGCGGGATCGCTAAAACAGCCGCATGGCAGGAACCGATCGCTCTAAACAATCGTTGTCCGGCGGCCCCGTCGTGGTGCTGGTGCAACCGCAACTCGGCGAGAATATTGGCTTTGCCGCGCGGGCGATGCTGAACTGCGGCCTGACCGAGATGCGGCTGGTCGCACCGCGTGACGGCTGGCCCAACGAAAAGGCCCGGGCCGTCGCCGCGGGCGCCGATGTGGTGATTGACGGCGCGCGATTGTTCGAGACGACGGCGGAGGCTGTGGCCGACCTGTCGCGTGTCTTCGCGGCAACCGCGCGCAACCGCGACATGATCATGCCGGTCATGGTGCCGCGCCGCGGGGCGGCGGAACTGCGTGCGGAAATGGCCGCCGGCGTTCCCTGCGGATTGTTGTTCGGCCCGGAACGCTCGGGCCTGACCAATGACGACCTGTCGCTGGCCGATACAGTCGTGCAGGTGCCGCTAAACCCGGGTTTCAGTTCGTTGAGCCTGCCTCAGGCAGTGTTGCTGCTGGCCTACGAATGGTTCCAGGCCGGCGTCGACACGCCCGATGCAGTGTTGGAGATCGGCCGGAACGAGCCGGCGAGCAAGGCTGAGCTGGAAAACTTCTTTCTGCGGCTCGAAGCCACGCTCGACACCCGCGACTTCTTCCACATCGACGATAAGCGCCCCAGCATGGTGCGCAACATTCGCAACCTGTTCCAGCGCACCCGCCTGACCGATCAGGAAGTCCGGATGTTGCACGGTATCCTGTCGGCCTTGGACGAAGAGCGGGGTGCGAATCCGCACGGATCAGGTGAGGACGAATAGCGGCGCAACGCTGGTTCGTTCGCCTACTCAGCCAATCCCGCCTTTTGCAGTCCTTCAACCAGGTGTTCGAGGTCGTGCGGGGCGGCGTTCCATTTTTGCAGTTCGGCTTGGGCGGAAAAGGTCGGTTTGACCTCGAATAGCTGTGCGAGCGCGGCCGGTGCGTCCGGGTGGTCCAACTGGCCCAGCGCCGCCGTGTTCAACAGATGCGTCCAGTAGAAATGCGGCATGCTGATTCGCTGCACGTCGGCGACCGTCTTCGCATATTCCCGCTGGTCGAAGTGATAGCGGGCGAAGCTGAAATAGTACCAGCCGGGATGCAGCGGATTGAGCTGCTGCGCCCGTTTCGACAGTTCGATGCCGCGCTCAAACTCGCCCATAAAGGCCAGATAGTGGCCGATATCGGCCAGCGTCTCCGGATCGTTGGGGTTGAGATTGAGCGCCCGCTGCGCTTCTGCCTCGAACATGTCATTCTCGCCGCGGAAGAAATGCACGATCGCCAGCCAGCACCGGGCATAGGCGCTCTGCGGATCGAGCCGGGTCGCGGTCTGCGCTACCGTCAGCGCACGCCCGACCGGGTCGGGGCGGGGGTTGGTGTCGAAGCGGTATTCGGCGAGATAGACATTCGCGAGGAGCGCCTGCGCGTTGGCGTTGGCCGGATCAAGCGCAATGGCCTTCTCCAGCAGATCGCGCGCCTCGGCGTGCATTTCAGCGCTGAGCATCGAGGTGTAGCGGCGCGCACGCAGGACGCAATCGTAGGCATCCAGCCCGGCGGAGCTTTTCGTCAGGGCGCGTTGCAGCGCCGCGTCCTGTATTTTGACGCCGAGGGTTGCCGCAATCGTGCGGGTGACCTCGTCTTGAACGGCGAAGATATCCTCCATGTCGCGGTCGTAGGCTTCGGCCCAGAGATGGGTTCCGGTCGCCGCATCGATGAGCTGTGCCGTGATGCGAACCCGCCCGCCGGCGCGCCGGACGCTTCCCTCGACGATGTATCCGGCGTGCAGCTCCTTGCCGACATCGATCAGGTTGATCGCGCGCCCTTTGAATTGAAACGTGGAGGTGCGGGCGATGACCAGCAAGTCCCGGAATCGGGACAGGTTGGTGATGATGTCCTCAGTCAACCCGTCCGCGAAATATTCCTCGACGTCGGCGCTTAGGTTGTCGAATGGCAAGACTGCCAGAACGGGTTTGTCCGCTGCCGGCTTTGCTTGGCGATCCTCGGCCTGACCGGAGTTGACGGATCGTGTGCTGCCGTTCGTTTCAGGCCCGGAAGCAGGGGTATTCACCGGTCCGTCTGTGATCGACACGTCGCCGACGAACCGAAAACCGCGGCCATGCACGGTCTTGATCAGGCGCTGCGTCCGTCCGTCGTCGCCGACCGCCTGACGGGCTGCTTTGAGACAGGTCGATATGGTCGATTCCGTGACGATTCGGCCGCCCCAGATCTCGTCTACGATTTCGTCTTTGCCGACCACGCGATCACTGTTGCTGACGAGGAACCGCAGGAAGTCATAGACCTGCGGCTCGACCTTGCGCGGCCGGCCGTTCCGCCGGAGCTCGTAAAGTCCGGTGTCGAGCTCCCATTCGTCGAATACGAAACGCATTAGTCGCTATCGCGCCTTACCCAGGGTGATATTCGCTGATTGTAAAGGGATATCAACGGTTGTCGAGAAACCATGCTGGCGGGTATTGGACAGATTTCAGCCATTCCTCACGAAATCCTCAAAGCGTCCTCAAGCTTCCGGCGGCGATGGGCGTTATGTCTGCGGCCACGCAATGGGACGGTCCCGTCGCGGTAAAATCGAGAGGAAGTGTCATGTCAGTCGCCGACACGGGAATTCGCAGGGATGCTGCCCAACAGATATTAGCGTCGCTGTGGCGTAGTCCGGTCTTCGTGTTGTTCGCGGCATCGCTAATCGTTTTCACGGCCTTCGGCATTCGCCAGAGTTTTGGCTTGTTCATGCGCCCGATCACCCTGGACTTGGGCTGGGGACGGGAAACCCTGTCCATGACGCTGGCGACACAGCAGCTCATGATGGGATTGGCGGCGCCGTTTGCCGGCGCGTTGGCCGACCGATGGGGCGCCCCCCGGACAGTGGCGCTCGGCGGCGCTTTATTTGGCCTTGGGGTCTTTGTCATGAGCCAGTCCACGTCGCCGGAATGGATGCTCGGCAGCGCCGGCATCTTGGGCGGTCTCGGCCTCGGCGCGTGCGGCATGCCGCTGATTTTGACCGTCGTCGGTCAGGTCGCCCCGGCGGAGAAGCGGAGTCTATGGCTCGGCATCGCCACGGCCAGTGCTACCGGCGGCCAATTGGTCTTCGTCCCGATCAGCCAGTCGCTGCTATCAGGATACGACTGGGTCGTCGTGCTTATCGTGCTGTCCATGTTCGCGGGGCTTATCGTGCCGATGGCGTTTTCCATGTCCGCGTCGGTAACATCGGAAACCGGCAAAGACAGCACGATCAAACTGGGAGAGGCGCTGCGCGAGGCCGGCCGGCACCGCGGGTATGTGATGCTCACCGCCGGGTTTTTCGTATGCGGGTTCCAGGTTTCCTTCATCGCCGTCCATCTGCCGGCCTATTTGATCGATCAGGGTGCGAGCGCAGCCCTTGGGGCGACGGCGTTGGCCTTGATCGCGATGTTCAACATGGCCGGTAGTTGGACCGCCGGCTGGCTGGCGGGGAAGATGCGCAAGAAGTATCTGCTCTGCGCGATCTACATGATCCGGTCCATGATCATCGCCGTCTTCATCATGCTGCCGACCGGTCCGGTAACGGTGATGATATTCGCCGCCGCCATCGGATTCGTGTGGCTCAGCACCGTGCCGCCGACATCGGGATTAGTGGCCCAGATGTTCGGAGTTCGTTACATGGGCGTGCTGTACGGCATCGTCTACCTGGGCCATCAGCTCGGCAGCTTTAGCGGCGTGTGGCTCGGCGGCTGGATCTTCGATGCCACCGGCAACTACGACATCATCTGGTGGGCCGCCGTCGACCTGGGCGTGTTGAGCGCCGTGCTCCACCTTCTGATGTCCGACAAACCGGTTGAACGTATGGAACAGCAGGCCGCGTGACCGGCTAGTACTGGATGCGGGTCGTCGCCGCCCCATCCACGATCAGGTTCGTCCCGCTGATGTAGCTGGCGGCCGGACTGGCCAGGAACACGACCGCATTCGCGACCTCGTCCGGCGTCCCCAACCGGCCCATTGGACTGCGCTTGATGGCGTTGTCATACATCTCGGGTTGCTCGCGCTTCCGGTAGTCCCAGACGCCGCCGTCGAAATAGATAGCACCCGGCGAGACCGTGTTCGCCCGGACGCCCTTCGGCCCGGCGATGTTGCTCAGCCCGGACATGTAACTGATGATCGCCGCCTTGACGCCGCTGTAGGCGCGGACGCTGCCGGAGGTGTTGACTGCCGCCGTGCTGGCAATCGAGACGATCGAGGCGCAATCCGATTTCTCTAGGAACGGCATCGCAGCCTCGACCGCGCGCACGGTGCCGAGCACATCGACTTCCAGGCCGAGCCGCCAATCCTCCTCGGTCGCACCGGTGACGAGTGCGCTGGCGTTTGGGACTAGAATATCGAGGCCGCCAAGCGCTTCGGCGGTTCCGGTAATCCAGGTCCGCAGCGCTTCGCTGTCGGAGACATCCAGCCGCCCGCCGATTACCGTGGCGCCGTCGGCGGACAAAGCCTTAACCGCATCATCAACCTGCGCGGTATCGCGGGCGCAGAGCCCGACACTGCATCCCTCGGCGACGAGCAGGTCGACGATCTTGCGGCCGATGCCGCGCGTCCCACCCGTTACGATGGCGCGTTTCCCCTGTAGTCCCAATTCCATGTCTGGTCGTCTCCTGCTGATCGGTTATGGCGTTATGGCGTCGCCGGGCGGCGCATGATTACCGTTTGGTCTATTGTACCGCGTGCACGCAATGGAGACGAGCCAGGCTATGAAGGAGGCGCAGGGATAGATGAGTGATCTTGAGTTCACCGGTCAATTGGCGATCGTGACCGGCGGTGCGAACGGCATCGGCTATGCGGTGGCTGAACGGCTGTGCCGCGCTGGTGCGCGTGTCGCGATTTGGGATTCGGATACGGCATGTGGCGAGAAGGCCGCCGGCGACCTGCAGGGCATCGGGAAGGCTGTGTTCGTGCCCACCGATGTCACCGACCCGGACAGTGTGTCCGAAGCCCTGGCGCAGACCGAGCGGGACATCGGACCCGTCGACATTGCCGTGAACAGCGCCGGGATAGCGGGGATGAACGCTACCGTCGACGAATACCCCATCGACGAATGGAAGCGCGTGCTCGACATAAACCTGAATGGCACATTTTACGTCAACCGTGCCGTGGTGCCGGGCATGCGGGAACGGAACTACGGCCGCATCTGCAATATCGCATCGATCGCCGGCAAGGAAGGCAACCCGAACGCGGCAGCTTACAGCGCGTCCAAGGGCGGCGTGATCGCGTTGACCAAGTCGGTGGGAAAGGAATTGGCCGGGTTCGATGTCGCGGTGAATTGCGTGACGCCGGCGGCGGCCCGGACGCGGATTTTCGATCAGATGACCGAGGAGCATATCGGCTACATGCTGTCGAAGATTCCCCGAAACCGGTTTGTCGAGGTCGAGGAAATCGCATCGATGGTCGCGTGGATCGTGTCCCGCGAGAACAGCTTCACCACCGCGGCCGTCTTCGACATTTCCGGCGGACGGGCGACCTACTGATACGGTAGACGCTCAGGCCTGGTAGTGCTGGTACCAGGGATGCGGCTGTCCCGGCGTTTTCATTCGCATGGTGTAGACGGAGGTCTTCGCGGTCACGAACAAGGTCCGCAGATCGTTGCCGCCGAAGGTGAAGTTGACCGCCTGTTCCGGCAAACGAATCGTGCCGATGTGGCGGCCGTCGGGCTCCATCACCCAAATGCCGCCGGGTCCCGTGCAGTAGACGCGGCCCAGGGAATCCACCTTCACGCCGTCGGGCGCACCGGGCGCACCGCCTTCGCTCAGATCGGCGAAGATACGCCGGTGCTGCATGACGCCGTTTGCATCGATATCGACAGCGAGGACGTATTTCGTCCAGCGTGTGTTCGCGATATAGAGCGTGCGCTCGTCCGGCGACAGGGCCAGTCCGTTCGGGTATTCGACACTGACGACGGCGGTGATCGTACCGTCAGGCGCGATGCGATAAACCCGTGCGCCGCCCCAGACGCCGTCTTCGCCTTCGGGTTTCGGCTGCTCGCGGTCGGTGAGCGGAATGCGCATCGCCGGATCGGTGAAATAGAGGCTGCCGTCGGAATGACAGATAACGTCGTTTGGGCGGTTGAAGCGTCCGCCCTCGAACCGGTCGGCGAGCACGGTAACGGTGCCGTCGGTGTCGGTGCGCGTGACGCAGCGGCCACTGCCCTCGCAATGGATCAAGCGGCCCTGAATGTCGAATGTCATGCCGTTACCGCCCTCGGTTTTTCGGATCAGTTCAGGGGTTTCACCGAGGGTCAGGCGATACAACGTGCCGGGATGGATATCGTTGAAGTAATAGAATTCGTCTGGATGCCACAGCGGCCCCTCGGTAAAGACATACCCGGTTGCGTGGCGTTCGGCGTCGGTCGATTCGAGAATCTCCGATAAGCCATTCATATTCGAGGCTCGCTGTGAAGGATCAGCATTGCATCAATTCGATGCTGACGCCGTCGGGTGCCGCGACGTAGCAGAGCAGCATCCCGTTGCCCGCTTCCTTCAGTTCGACGGGGAAGGTGACACCCTTTGCCTTCAATTCTTCGCAGAAGGCGGTGAGATCTCCGTCGTAGAGAAAGCCAAAATGATCGGTGCCGAACGCGTTGTGACTGGAGTGATCCGCATACTGCTGCACCGGCCGTGCCGGGACCGGGTCTTCGCCGGGCCGTACGCCACGGATGATGATGATCGCACCCGCGAGTTGGACAAAAATTTGCGGTGCCCCGCGAGTCTCGGTTTCGGCGGTGATGGTGGCGCCGAATATATCGACATACCAGTCGGCCGACGCCTTCGGCGTTTCGCTGATGATGTGGATGTGGTCGAACTTTAGCGCAGGATTGCTCACTCTCTTTCCAATCGGTTGCTTGGCTCGGTCCGATTCTTAAACCGGCACTTTTCCTAAAAAGGTCTTCCCCTTCTCGTCTTGCATCGCGGCGGCGAGCCATCCGTCCCAGTCGGCTTGCGATGGGCCGTGAGCGGTTGGATCGCGGGCGACGCCGAGGTCGTCCATGAAAGACTCGAACCTTTTAACGCCTGCGCTCAAGTCTTCGCCGAAGACGTCAGCCAATCCCTGATCGCAAATCTCATCATGGCCGATCGCCCATTCCATTATCATCGGGAGCGAGAAGCCGCAGGCAATCCCGTGCGGCACGCCATGATGCATGGTGAGCGGATAGGACATTTTATGCGCGATTGATGTTCGGGTCTGCGACAGGGCGATGCCGGCCAGCATCGCCGCATTCGCAATGCGCGTGCGAAGCTCGATGTTGCCGAGGTCGTCGCTCAGCGCGGGCAGGTATTTCAGGACCTCGCGTGCCGCCTGGGCGGCGATCGGTTGGGTGACCAGGTTTCGCTTTACGGTCCAGATACTCTCGAGGGCGTGGCTCATGGCGTCCAGCGCCGTGCTGATGGTCTGGTCGCGGGGCAGGCTCAACGTTAGTTCTGGATCCACCACGGCATACTCGGCATAGGCACTCGGCGTGCGCACACCCCATTTTCCATTGTTCGCGTGGTCCCAAATGACGGCGCCGATGCTGACTTCGCTGCCGGTGCCCGCGGTCGTGGGGACCGCGATGATGCAGGGGCCCTGCAACTCATCGGCGCGATCACCCTCGGTTTCCAAATGCTCTTTTAGAAGTTCCCAATCGCCGCCCGATGTCGCCAGGGCCTTCGCGGTGTCGATCGCAGAGCCGCCGCCGAGACCGATGTAAACCTCCGGCAATACATCCAGTTCGGCCAATTTCTCGCAACCAAATTTGACTTCCGGAAAGTCGGGGTTGGCCAATACGTTATCGATGACAATGGCCGCCTTGCCGGCCGCCTGTTCCAGCCGATCGACGAGACCGGCGAAGTAAGGTTCGCCATAGGTCACGACGGCATAGGAACGGCCCGCGATCAACTCGGGCAGGCGGTCGAAACTGCCGGCGCCGAAAATCGCCTTCACCGGATTATAGAATTCTCCCATTTTCTTCTTCTCCTTGAGGTCGGGGAACAGTGCTTTGATATCCGGGATTACGCGGCCAGCAGCGGTGTGCCTTCCAGCGATTTGGATTTCTGTCCGTCAACGCCGTAGGGAATGTCACCCACTAACGTCGTCCGGTAGAGCTGCCGGTCATAGTCGGTGCGCTGGATGTCGATCGGCGCCAGATGGGCTGTCGACCGGTTGTCCCACATTGCGACCGATCCCGATGTCCACTTGAACCGAAGCGTGAATTCCGGCCGCACCGCGTGGGATTTCAGCATGGCAAGCATCGCCTCGTTTTCGGTCGGCGACAGGCCGACGATCTCCTGCAGGAATTTGGGACTGACCCAGAGCGCGCGGCGTCCCGTCTCCGGATGCACGCGTACGATCGGATGCTCTGTGGTCTTCTGATTGGCCGCGATCCGGTCGCGCAAATCCTGTGTCATCGTGACGCCGGCATAGGTCATGTAGGTGTGGACGCCCCGGAGGTCGTCGATGATGCCCTGCATGGTCGGTGACAACGCATCATAGGCGGCGGCGAGATTGGTCCATTGGGTATCCCCGCCGTAGGGCGGCACTACATCACCCCACAGGATCGACGCGGTTGGCGGGTTGATCGCGGGCGTCAGGTCGGTATGCCAGCCGGTCCACGGGTCGAAAGCGGGCACGCCGGTCAGCCGGCCTTTCTGGCGGCCCCGCACGACCTGATAAATCTCCGGGTGGTCCGGGTCCGGCGTATGGATGTTGTGGCCGCGGTTGAGTTCGCCGAAGTGGCGCGACATGGCGACGAAGCTTGCCTTGTCCAGTTTCTGGTCGCGGAAGAAGATCACTTTCCAGGTGTTGAAGGCGTCCCAGATCTCTGTGCGCTGCTCCTCCGAAAGGGGCTGGGACAGATCAACGCCGCTGATCTCCGCCCCGATGTCGACAGCGAGCGGACTGACGGTGATGGATTTTGGTGCGCTTTCGACATGCGCTTCGGTTGCCGACATAGCGTTGCTCCCTTCGATATCAACGATGTGAATGCGCCGGGCCACCTCGTATTGGCCCTACATACGACTATTACAGGTCGAGGCCCTGTCGGCGTCAAATCCCAGTCAGGTTTGTGGTGACGCGGATCGAAGGGGCAATGGCGTGCCAACACCGGATTGTTCCGCACGGCGCAGGATCTCGATTCCGGTAGCGAGGTCCTCCAAGGCAATTCCCAGATTGAATGCCAGGATCCGCTGATCGTCGGATGTGCGCCGCCCGGTTCCATGCGCCACCAGATCCGCGACTGTCGCGTCGATGCGGGTGACGCCGGGAAATTTCCCTTCATTCCGGCGGGCATCTTCGATCTGACCTTGGTCGTCGGTAAGGACCAGGTCCATCGATTGAATGGCGGCGTCGGTGACGTAACTGTCATAGTCGATCGTCACGACCAACGCGCCGGGCTTGATCCATTCGGGTTCGATTACCGGGTCGCGCTTGTCCATGATCGGACCGCCGGTAATCAGGACATCCGACGCTCTTGCGACTTCTTCCGCATTGGCTGCTCCGTCGATCGTGTGTCCGAATTTGCCGGTCATCTCTTCGATGAATTGCTGCTGCCGATCCGGACGAAGGTCGTAGCAGACGCAACGTTCGATATCTGGCCGCACCGCGTGGATCGCTTCCAGGTGCTTTCGGCCCTGCAATCCGCAGCCTAGAATGCCGAGCGTGGCTGCACCGCTGCGGGCGAGATATTTGACGACCAATCCCGAGGCGGCGGCGGTGCGGATACCGGTGATCCATTCCGCATCCATGATGGCGCGCATCTGGCCCGTGGCGTCCTCGGTCAGGATATACAGGCCTTGGATATATGGGAGGGCGCGGCCCGGATTGTCCGGATCGCCACTCTGCCATTTGCATCCGGCGTAGCCCAGGTCAGGGCTGGCGCTGACCATCGAGCTGTAGAAACGCGGCCCGTGCCGGTGAAAAAAGATCTTGGGCGGCATCATAACGTCGCCGGTCGCCTTCACGTGAAAAGCCTCTTCAAGGATGTCGGTGATCTCCGCCATCGTCAGGCCGAGCGTGTCGAGATCCGCAGCGCTTAGAAAACGAACGTCCGTGTAAATTTCTGTCATGACCAGATTCCCGCCAATGACCGGTTTCGCCGATTTGGAAATCCTATCACCTTGTTTGCAGTCTGACGCGGAAGCGCCACCGCAGGGTATGGAATGCAACACCGGAATCGCAATCTGCTTTGCGATCTGTTACCGTTTTACATGATTGAGTTGCCGCTTCGGGGTTTCACGTTTGGCGCGAACTCCGAATTCATGGCGCACTGGGAGGCATAAGGGGGACACGAGTACGGACGGCGCGCCGCGCGAACCGTTCATTCAGAACAATCGACAATCTCTATAGATCGGCGCCGTCACCCCAGAGTGCGAGTTCAAACGAATTGGGGGACGAAACGATGGAATTCTTGAGGGCAGTATTCGGCTCAATTGGCGACGGGACCTGGGGATGGGCGCTGATTCCATTCCTTGTTGTCCTCGGTGTGTTCTTCACCATTGCTTCCGGTTTCGTCCAGTTCCGGTTTTTCGGCCGTATGTTCCAAGTTCTGTTTCCCGGCGGGCAGCCCAGCGGGGAAGGGCATGTCAGTTCGCGGGAAGCGCTGTTCGTCAGCGTTGGCGGCCGGGTCGGCGGCGGTAACATCGCCGGTGTCGCGGTTGCCATCACGCTGGGCGGACCGGGTGCGGTTTTCTGGATGTGGGCAATCGCCTTGGTCGGCATGGCGACCAGCCTTATCGAATGTTCGCTCGCCCAACTGTACAAACGCACCGACGAAGACGGCACCTATCGTGGCGGCCCCGCGCAATACATCATGCACGGCCTTGGACGCGAATATAAATGGCTAGCGGTCATCTATGCGATATCGCTGATCGCGGCCTTCGCGCTCGGCTTCAACGCGTTCCAGGGCAATACGGTGGCCGGTGCGGTGCAGGAGAGTTTCGGGCTCGACCGCATCTGGACCGGCGGCGGTCTCGCCATCATCACCGGTTTCGTCGTCTATGGCGGCATCAAGCGCATCGCCCAGGTGGCCGATGTGATCGTTCCAATCATGGCCGTCGGATACATCGGCATGGCCCTGGTAATCATCGTCATCAATATCGGCGATGTCCCCGCCGTCTTCACCATGATCGTGAAGAACGCATTCGGGCTTGAAGAAGCTGTCGGCGGCGGGATGGGTGCGGCGGTTGCCCAAGGCCTTCGCCGTGGATTGTTCTCCAACGAGGCGGGGTTGGGCAGCGCGCCCAATGTCGCGGCTGTGGCGCATGTCCGGCATCCGGTGAGCCAGGGGATCGTTCAGTCGTTTTCCGTGTTCATCGATACCATCATCATCTGTTCCTGCACGGCCTTCGTGATTCTGCTCGGTGACGTCTACGTAGCTGGCGCGGCGGGCATCGACGGTGTTGTGCTGACTCAGAAATCGATGGTTTCGCATGTCGGCGAGTGGAGCCAGTATTTCCTGGCCGTGGCGATCCTGCTCTTTGCCTTCAGTTCGATCATCTACAACTACTATCTGGGGGAAAACGCGCTGACGGTCTTCACCGAGCATCCGATGGCGCGCCATGTCCTGCGCATTCTCATCGTCGGGCTCGTGTTCCTTGGATCGTCGGCGCCGGGCGCGACGGCGGTCTTTTTCTTCTCGGATCCGATGATGGGCGTTCTGGCGCTGGTCAACCTGTTGGCCATCATCATGCTGTTCCCGATCGGCATGCGCATGGTGAACGACTACCGGGCCCAGTTGAAGGAAGGAAAAGAGCATCCGGTGTTCGATCCCGAGAAGTTCTCGGATCTGGATATCGACGCGAGCGCCTGGAAGCAGGACTGACGATTCGGACAAGGGCCGGGCAGTGGGATTTGACTCCTTCCGCGATGCGGCGACACTTGAGGGTGTCATCGTTCATCGCGGGAGGACCCAATGCCCATTACCTATGAGAAGAAAGGCGGGGTCGGCATCGTTACGCTGAGCCGGCCCGACGCGCGCAATGCCTGGGGCCAGGATTACTATGAAGGCCTTGTCGACTATTTCACCGAGATGGAAGACGACGACGAGATTTGCTGCGCCATCCTGACCGGCGACGAAGCAGGCGGTGCGTTTTCCGCCGGCGCCAATCTCAAGGACCGGAAGACCCATTCGCGGGACTCGACCGCCGAATTCATCAAGCGTCTGCCGAAACGCCGGGTCAGCCCGTTCAATGTATTGTCCAATTTCCCGAAACCGATCGTCGCTGCCGTGAATGGCTACGCAATCGGCATCGGCTGTATCGTCACCTTCTGCTGCGATCTGATCGTGGCGTCCGAGCGGGCCGAGTGGCGGTTGCCGCAGGTGGCGCTCGGCATCATGCCTGCCTATGGCGGCGCGCCGCGGCTTGCCCGCTGGGTCGGCAAGGGGCAGGCGACCAAGGTCGCCATGGGCTTCCCGCTCTCCGCCGAGGAGGCCTACCGCATCGGTCTCGCGCAATGGCTGGTGCCGCATGAGAAGCTGATGGGCCAGGCGATGGAGGTGGCCGAGCATATCGCCAGCATGCCGCCACTGGCGTCCCGTATGGTCAAGGAATCGATCCAGCACGGCATGGACGTGCCCAATATCGCCGATGCCTCGCTGACCGACCTCTACCGTTTCATGGCGCTGGAATTCACCCAGGACAAGGAAGAGGCGCATCAGGCCTGGCGCGACAAGCGGCCCCCGGTTTTCAAGGGCGAATAGGGGCCTTAGCCGTTTGACAAATTGGCCGAAAGCCCTATAGTCCGCGCACTTTTCCGGTAATGCGGGTTCGTTTCGGACCCCGCCGCCCTGGCACCCGCTAGGTGGCTGACTGGAAGCAACAAGAACTCCGGGAAAACCAGGGGTTAAAGGTGATATGAGCAAACGAATTAAGTCGAAGTATAAGATTAACCGCCGTCTTGGCGTTAATCTCTGGGGACGTCCCCGCAGCCCCGTCAACAAGCGGGATTATGGCCCCGGCCAGCACGGCCAGCGCCGCCGCAAGCCTTCCGATTTCGGAACCCAGCTTGCCGCCAAGCAGAAGCTCAAGGGCTATTACGGCAATATCGGCGAGAAGCAGTTCCGGCGCTATTACAAGATGGCGGATCAGCAGAACGGCGATACCGGCGAAAACCTAATCGGGATCCTGGAGCGCCGGCTCGACGCCGTCGTTTACCGGGCCAAGTTCGTGCCCACGGTCTTTTCCGCCCGCCAGTTCGTCAACCATGGCCATATCCTGGTGAACGGCCGCCGCGTCAACATTCCTTCCTATCAGGTCAAGGACGGCGACGTGGTGCAGGTGCGCGACAAGAGCGTGCAGATTCCGATGGTGCTGGACGCATCGGCCTCGTCCGAGCGTGAAATCCCCGATTATGTCACGGTGGACTCACGCAAGATGGCGGCCACCTTCGTCCGGGGACCGAAATTGGAAGACGTGCCGTATCCGGTCCGGATGGAACCGAACCTCGTGATCGAGTTCTACTCGCGCTAATCTGACGACCGTTGCATTCCGACGGCGGCTCGGCGATCCTCTCTTGGATTGATCGCCGGGACGCTCCCGGTTTGTCTGAACGGAGAGCAGGATGGCCGCGAACCCTTCCATCAAATTTCAGCGCTCGACGCCGGTCTTGAAGGCTGCGGACTATGCGCGGGCGAAGACCTTTTACACCGAAAAGATCGGCTATACCGTGGTCGAGGAAGGCGGTGAGCCGCCGCAATTCGGCATCTTCGACCGGGATACCAGCGTGTTGTTCGTCAACGCCTGGCAAGGTGGTCCCACGCCGGTGCCCGGCGCGTGGGACGCGTATATCCATGTCGCGGGTGTCGAGGCCGTGCACAAGGAACTCGCCGCGGCCGGGGTCGAGATTATCCGGCCGGTCGAGGTGACCGTCTACGGCATGCGCGAGTTCGAAATCCGTGACCCGGACGGCAATGTGCTGTGTTTCGGCGAGGACGCCGAGGCGACGTAACACGCCCTGTGGTAGGGTGCCGCGATAGATTTTCAGCAGGGAGAGTGCGATGCGTCTTGGTCTCGTTCATGGCAGCGGGGCGGCCGGTTTTGCGGTCGACATGGAGATGGTCCTGGAGGCCGAAAGCCTCGGCTACCATTCGGTATGGACGTCCGAATCCTATGGGGCCGACGCGGTCACGCCGGCGGCCTGGATGCTCGCGCGGACAACCAAGATCAATGTGGGCACCGGCATTATGCAGATGCCGACGCGGACGCCGACCATGACGGCGATGACCGCGAATACGCTGCAGGCGATGTCCGGCGGCCGGTTCATCCTGGGGCTCGGCGCGTCGGGACCGCAGGTGATCGAAGGCTGGCACGGCGTGCCCTACGGCCGGCCGCTAACCCGCACGCGCGAATACATCGCGATCGTCCGGCAAATTCTGGAACGCAAGGGGCCGGCGCTCCACGAAGGCTTTCATTACAGCTTGCCGAACAAGGGCGAGGGGACGACCGGGCTTGGCATTCCGCTGAAAAGCATCCTGCACGGCGATCCGTCGTTGAAGATCTACACCGCCTCGATCACCCCGAAGGGCGTGTCGACCGCCGCCGAGGTCGCCGACGGTTTCCTGCCGATCTACATGAACCCGGACCGCTACGACGTGTTCGAGGCGGCGATCGACGAAGGGCTGGCCAAGGCGGGCAACGGCAAGAGCCTGAAGGACTTCGATGTGGCCCCCTATGTGAACATCATCATGGGCGACGACCTGGATGCCTGCCGCGCGCCGATCAAGGCGCAGTTGGCGCTCTATGTCGGCGGCATGGGGGCGCGGAACAAGAATTTCTACAACGACCTCGCCAAGCGCATGGGCTACGAAGACGCTGCGGTGCAGGTGCAGGATTTCTTCCTGGACGGCAAGAAGGCCGAAGCCGCCGCCGCTATTCCCGACACTCTGGTCGATGAGGTCGCACTGGTCGGCCCGGCCGACCGTATCCGCGAACGGCTGGGCGCCTGGAAAGCCGCCGGCGCCGAGGGAAAGGTTGGCTCGCTACTGTTGCGCAAACCGAGCGTCGAGGCGCTGCGGTTGGTGGCGGAAGAGGTGCTATAGGTCGGCGGTTCAGCCGGTGCCAAACAAAAAGGGCCGCGATGCGGCCCTTTTCGATTCCGGTTTCGGTAACCGTTAGGCAGATTGCTGGACGGCGACACCTTTCGTCGTCATCAATTCCTGCAACTCGCCGGTTTCGTGCATTTCACGCACGATGTCGCAGCCGCCGACGAACTCGCCTTTGACGTAAAGCTGCGGGACGGTCGGCCAGTTGCTGAATTCCTTGACGCCCTGCCGCAGACTCGGATCTTCCAGCACGTCGATGCCTTTGAATTTGGTGCCGAGTTCGCTCAGCACCTGGACCACCGCGGCGGAAAAGCCGCATTGCGGGAATACCGGCGTGCCCTTCATGAACAGGACGATCTCGTTGCCGTCGATCTCGTCTTGAATCCGTTGCGTTACTGTCGTGTCGCTCATTGCGCCGTCCTTCTCTCTTTTTGCATTTATGCGTCTTCGGGAGTTGCCGTCTGCAAAGCTAACGCATGCAGTTCATTTCCCATGCGGCCGCGAAGCGCATCGTAAACCATTTGGTGTTGTTGTACGCGTGACTTGCCCTTGAATGCGGTCGCCGTAACCAGTGCGGCATAATGATCGCCATCGCCGCGCAGATCGGAGATCTGAACGACCGCCTCTGGAATGGCTTCCTTGATCATTTGCTCAATCTCAGTCGCACTCATTGGCATAGTCGTGGTCCTCCCCCGGGTCGTGTTTAGGGCTGTCCCATGTAGCCGG
The DNA here is from genome assembly GCA_021774335.1 of Alphaproteobacteria bacterium. Classification (GTDB taxonomy): domain Bacteria; phylum Pseudomonadota; class Alphaproteobacteria; order UBA8366; family UBA8366; genus JAJFJD01. The sequence goes on along the minus strand of JAJFJD010000020.1, from coordinate 316,248 downwards.
GCAGCCAGCCTTCATGGGCGTCACGCAAATCCTCCAGCGATATGGTGGTCCCGCCGCTCAGAGTCAACGCCGGGCCGCCGGTCTGCCCGATGATTTGAGCCGGGATTCCGGCGGTTTTCGCTGCCTCTAGGACGGATTGCGCGTCCGCCACGGTAACAATGTAGCGACCCTGATCCTCGCTGAACAGCCAACAATGGGCGGGAAGCTCCGTTCCCGGAATCTCGATCGTGGCACCGATGCCGCCGGCGAGCGCCATTTCCGCCAGGGCGACCAGTATGCCACCGTCGGCCACGTCGTGGCAGGTCGTGATCGTGCCGCCCGTGATTAGGCCGCGGATGAAGGTTCCCGTCGTCTTTTCCCGGTCCAGATCGACCGGCGGCGGCGCACCCTCGGACCGTCCTTCGATGTCCCGCAGATAGATCGACGCGCCCATATGGCCTTCCGTCTCGCCGATCAGCAGGATCGTCTGGTCCGCCTCGGTAAACGCCATGGTGGTCGCGTGTGACAGGTCGTCGATCAGGCCAAGGCCGCCGATGACCGGCGTCGGTAAGATCGCCTCGCCTTCGGTCTCGTTGTAGAGCGAGACGTTACCGGAGACGACGGGGAAGTCGAGCGCCGCCGCGGCTTCGCCCATACCGCGGACGCAGCCGACGAGCTGGCCCATGATTGCCGGGCGTTCCGGATTGCCGAAATTGAGATTGTTGGTGATCGCGAGCGGATGCGCGCCCGCGGCGATGAGATTACGCCACGCCTCTGCGACGGCCTGTTTGCCGCCGGTTTCGGGATCGGCGAGGCAGTAGCGCGGCGTCGAGTCCGTTGTGATGGCAAGGCCGCGGTCCGTGCCGTGCACCCGCACGACGGCGGCGTCGCCACCCGGGCCGCGCGCCGTGTCGGCCATCACCATGTGGTCGTACTGTTCCCAAATCCAGCGGCGGCTGCACAGGTCGGCCGAGCCAAGCAACTGGCGGAGTGTCTGTAGGGGATCGTCGGGTGCGGCGATGGTTGCGAGATCGAGGGTCGGCCTCGGCGCGGTCGGCTCCCACGGCCGGTCGTATTCAGGGGCGGCGCTGACCAGCGGATCGACCGGGATGTCGGCTTCGATCATGCCGTCCTTGCGCAGCACCAGACGGCCGGTCTCGGTGATCCGGCCGATCACGGCGAAATCCAGTTCCCACTTCTCGAAGATGGCGCGCGCCGCATCCTCGTGGCCCGGCTTCAGGACCATCAGCATACGTTCCTGACTCTCCGACAGCATCAGCTCATAGGCGGTCATGCCCTCTTCGCGCATCGGCACCTGATCCAGGTCCAACTCGACGCCGACGCCACCCTTCGACGCCATCTCGACCGAGGACGAGGTGAGGCCGGCCGCGCCCATATCCTGAATCCCGACGATGGCATCGGTCGCCATCAGTTCCAGACAGGCTTCCAGCAGCAGCTTCTCGGTGAACGGATCGCCGACCTGAACCGTCGGGCGTTTCTCTTCGGAGTCCTCGGAGAATTCGGCGGAAGCCATGGTGGCGCCGTGGATGCCGTCGCGCCCGGTCTTCGAACCGACATAGACCACCGGATTGCCGAGGCCGCCTGCAGCCGAGTAGAAGATCCGGTCCGCGTCCGCGATGCCCACGGTCATGGCGTTGACCAGGATGTTGCCGTTATAGGCGGGGTCGAAATTGGTTTCGCCGCCGACGGTTGGGATGCCGATGCAGTTGCCGTAGCCGCCGATGCCCGCGACGACGCCGGCGACCAGATGCTTGGTCTTCGGGTGCGACGGCGCGCCGAAGCGCAGCGCGTTCATGTTGGCCACCGGCCGTGCGCCCATGGTGAAGACGTCGCGCAGGATGCCGCCAACGCCGGTCGCAGCCCCTTGATAGGGCTCGATAAAGCTCGGGTGGTTGTGGCTCTCGATCTTGAAGATCGCCGCCTGACCATGGCCGATATCGACCACGCCGGCATTCTCACCCGGCCCGCAGATCACCTGCGGTCCTTCGGTCGGCAGGGTCTTGAGCCATTTCTTTGAAGATTTGTAGGAGCAATGCTCCGACCACATGACCGAGAAGATGCCGAGTTCGGTCATGCTGGGGTTACGGCCCAGGATGCCCAGCAGCGTTTCGAACTCGCCCGGCGTCAGGCCATGCTCGGCCACCAGTTCCTGGGTGATGGCCGCGGGCTCGGGACCGTTCGGAGCGGCGGACACCGTCACAGTGCTCCCGCCAAGGCATCGAACATGGCTTTGCCGTCGGTGCCGCCATGCTGGGCGTCGGCGGCGCGTTCGGGATGCGGCATCATGCCGAGCACCGTTTTCGTTTCGTTGAAGATACCGGCGATGTCGCGGGCCGACCCGTTCGGGTTGCCGTCGCTGCCGTTTGCGGTGTCATACCGAAAGGCGACGCGGCCATCGCCTTCGAGCCGGTCCAGCGTGTCGGTGTCGGCGAAATAGTTGCCGTCATGATGGGCGATCGGGATGTTGACCGTCTGTCCGGCGTCGTAGCCCGCCGTGAAAAGGGTCTGGCTGTTCTCGACGCGCAGCGTGACGGTCCGGCAGACGTAATTCAGGCCCGCATTCCGCATCAGCGCGCCCGGCAGCAGCCCGACCTCCGCCAGGATTTGAAACCCGTTGCAAATGCCGAGTGTTGGCACGCCGTCCTCCGCGCGTTTCGTCACTTCGCGCATGATCGGTGAATTGCCGGCCATGGCGCCGGGGCGCAGATAGTCGCCGTAGGAAAACCCGCCCGGCACGACGATGAGATCGAGCTTCGGCAGATCGGTTTCCCGATGCCAGATCATCGCCGGCGCGTGGCCGGTGGCGTTTCGGAGCGCGACGGCGGCATCGCGGTCGCAGTTAGATCCGGGAAAGACGATGACCGCGGTTTTCACGGCGGCGTTCGCTCCTTTTGTGTGTCCGGATGATCGAGACCGGCATTGGCATCAGTCGAGATCGATCACGTAGTTTTCGATGACGGTATTGGCCAGCAGCTTGCGGCACATTTCGTCGACCTGGGCGCGGGCTTTCGTCGGGTCTTCCTCGACCAGATCAATCTCAATGACCTTGCCTTGCCGCGCATCGGTGACGCCCTCGAAGTTGAGTGCCTCCAGCGCGTGGCAAATGGCCTTGCCCTGCGGGTCGAGAACGCCGGTCTTCAGGGTGATATGAACGCGTGCTCTCACGGGAATGCGTGTCCTATTGAACCATTTCCTATTGAACCATTTCCGGGGCTTTGTGATCGCCCGGGCCGCCTTCCGGCAGAATGCCGAGCCGCCGCGCGACTTCTTGATAGGCTTCCTCGACATCGCCCATATCGTGGCGGAACCGGTCCTTGTCGAGTTTCTTGTCGGTCTCCAGGTCCCAGAGGCGGCAGCTGTCCGGGCTGATCTCGTCGGCCAGGACGACGCGCATGTCGCCGTTTTCCTCGTAGAGCCGCCCGAATTCGAGTTTGAAATCGATCAGCTTCAGGTTGACGCCCAGGAAAAGGCCGCCGAGAAAATCGTTGATCCGCAGCGCTAGCGCCAACATATCGTCGATGTCCTGCGGGGCTGCCCATCCAAAGGCGGTGATGTGCTCTTCGGAGACGAGCGGATCGTCGAGTTCGTCGGCCTTGTAGTAATACTCGACAATCGAGCGCGGCAGCGGCGTGCCCTCGGGCAAGTTGAACCGCTTCGTCATCGAGCCGGCGGCGACGTTCCGCACCACCACTTCGATGGGGATGATCTCGACTTCGCGGACCAATTGCTCGCGCATGTTCAGGCGGCGGACGAAATGGGTCGGAATGCCGATTTCGCCAAGCCGGACCATCAGATACTCGGAAATCCGGTTGTTCAGGACGCCTTTGCCCGTGATCGTGCCGGTTTTCTTGCGGTTGAAGGCGCTGGCGTCATCCTTGAAATACTGCACCAGGGTGCCGGGCTCCGGTCCCTCGAACAGGATCTTGGCCTTACCTTCGTAGATCCGTCTCCGTCTTGGCATATCGGGAAAACCTTGTGATGAGGAGCTTATTCGGCCCCTGTTCAAGTCTCATATAGCAATTGCCCAGCCAGGGTACAATGACGCCTTCCGGCCATCGACTTGGCGCAAAAGAATCATTTACTTGCAGCAGGTTATTTGAATTTCACGTTAACCTTACGGGCAACCTACGAGCGTATTCTGACACAGAAGGCGGATTGGAGTCCCGGTTCTTTGCCTATGAGGACTGACGCTGCGTGAGGTCCGCCCAGAAGGCGTCCGCGCCCCGGGCGGCCACACGGCGGCCGAGTTCTTCGGCCCATTGGCTTTCCGGCCCGAATTCCGGCCGCCAGGACCACAGCCGGCGCGTGGTGAAATGCAGCGCATGCTCGTAGGTGAAACCGATCGCGCCGTGGACCTGATGCGCGATCGTCGTGGCGGTCTTTGCAGTCTCACCGGCGATGATCTTGGCGGTCGCGATCTCGAACTGCGGATCGCCGCGGTCGGCGGCACGGCAGGCGCTAGCCGCGGCAATGGTCGTCTGGGCCGATTTTGCGGCCAAGTGAGCCAGTTGGTGCTGGATCGACTGGAATTTCGAAATCGGCTGCCCGAATTGGGTGCGATCCTGGGCATATTGGACGGCTTCGGCGACGGTCCTTTCGATAGCACCCGCCATCTGAACCGATCGGACCAGCGCGCCGTAGAGCCGGATCGGGTCGGTCGTTCCGGTCGAGGAGGCGGCTTCCCCGATCTCGACCGGAGCGTCGTCGAAGGTCAGCGTATCGCGCGGTTCGCGCGCCATGTTCCGATTGCCGGAAACCGTCGCGTCGGAGGTTCGCGTCATGGCGACGCACGGGACGCCGTCTTTCTCTACCAGCAGAACCACATGCTCGGCGGCGCTGCCCCAGGGAACCGCCGCCAGTGTCCCGGACAGCCGCCACGTGCCGCCGTCCTGCCGGACTGTCAGATCGACGCAACTGCTGTTTTCGGCCAGGGTCATCGGACCGCCCGGAAGCTCCAATCCCGCTTTCCCGGCAAGCCAAGTGGCGATTATGGTTTCGGCCAGCGGTACCGGCGCCGCCGATTGGCCGGCGGCTTTGAGAATCACGAAGGTTTCGTCCCAGGTTGCGCCGACGCCGCCCAACTCTTCGATGGACAACGGATTGGTCAGCCCGTTTTCTTCCAGAGCTGCCCACAGCGCTTCGGGCCATGTGCCGTTCTCGGCATCGATCAACACGTCGCGGGTGACCATGTCACCGAACAGCCGGGTCACCGACTCTTGCAATATTTCCTTGAGTTCGCTCATCGCAAGCCAAGCCCCCGGGCAATGATGCCGCGGACGATCTCTCGCGTGCCGCCCCGCAACGAGAAGGACACCGACGCCTGCGTGACATAGGCGAGCGACTGGTCGTAGTCACTGCCGCCGTCCAGCATCGGCTGGCTGCCGAACAGGTCATGGGCGATATGGGGTATTTCCTGTTCGAAACTGACGCCCACCTCCTTGACCACGCTGCCCTGCAGCGCCGGGTCCTTGCCGGCTTGCTGCATGCCGGCCACGGACAAGGACATCTCGCGCAGGGTTGCGATCTGTGCCGCCATGCGGCCGATGCCCTCCGCGGTACGTTCGCCCGGATCTTGCGTTGCTTCCCGCACCATCTGTGTGATCATCGGGAAGTTGCTCATATAGCGTTCCGGTCCGGCGCGTTCGAAAGCCAGTTCCGCGATCACCTGTTTCCAGCCGTCCCCGGGCGCGCCGACGATGCTGTCATCCGGCAGGAAGGCGTCCTCAAAATGGACCTGATTGAAATCGTGGTCGCCAGTCATGTTGTGGATTGGGCTGATCGTGATGCCCGGATTGTCGAGATCGACCAGAAACTGTGACAGGCCTTCATGCTTCTTCTCGACGGTGCTGTCGGTGCGGAACAGGCCGATCATGTACTGGCATTTGTGGGCATAGGAGGTCCAGACCTTGGTGCCGTTGACGATCCATCCGCCGTCGACTTTTTCCGCCTTGGTGCGGACGGAGGCGAGGTCGGAGCCCGAATCCGGTTCGCTCATGCCGATGCAGAAAAACGCCTCGCCGCGCGCGATCTTGGGCAGAACCTTCTGGCGCTGTTCCTCGGTCCCGAACTCCAGGATCAATGGGCCGCTTTGCCGGTCGGCGACCCAATGCAGCCCGACCGGGGCGCCCGCCGCCAGCATTTCCTCGACCATGACATAGCGTTCGATCGCCGTTCGCTCGTGACCGCCGTATTGTTTCGACCATGTCATGCCGATCCAGCCCTGTTCCCCGACCTTGCGGCTGAACGCCGGATCGCCATGGACCCAAGATTTCGCGAGGGTGCCGGCTGAGTACTCTCCAAGGTTCTCCGCAAGGAATGTCCGCACTTCCTGGCGCAGCGTTTCCGTTTCGGGTGGGAGGTCGTTCGGTTCGAATTGCAACGGCGTCGTCATGCGGTCCTTCCTGGATTCGGGCCTGGATTGTTCGGTGGCAACATTTTAGCGGAAAGCCGCCGGTGGCTCATATGGGCAAAGGGACGCGCTCGAACGGCGCGGTGTCCGGCCGGCCGGCGGCAAACAACCAGATATTCTCTACTTTCTCGCTCACCGCTTCCGGCGAGGCGAGGGCGATCAGGCTGCTGGATACCGTGCCGTAGCCATAGTCGGTCACGATGCACATCGCGCCGCTGGTGCCGTGGCTGGGCGCACCGTAGGGATCCTGCAGGATATTGGTCCAGGCGGTCCAGTCACCCTTGTCGGGGTCGGGAACCGCCGCCGCCTCGAACTGCGGCAGATAGGTCGAGATTCGACCATGCGTCGTGTCGTTCAGGTTAGCCGAGGTCAGCATCGAGATGCCGGCCGGCAGGGCTGTGACGTTCACCGCGCGCGCACCATCGCGGCCGCTCAGCCAGAAGGCGTCCTGATTGTCGGCGATTACCAGATTGAAACTGCGGTAGGCTGCGGGGTCGAGCGCCGACAACGCCTCGGCGGCATCACGCGCATCCGCATAGTCCAGCGCATCCAGCACCAATTCCCCACGGCTTCGTTTGTCGTCGGCCGGACCCAGCGAACCTTCGCGGTTGAGCACTGCCGCCGTCACGCCGGTCGCATTGCAGCCGAGCCATGTGCCGCCGGCCAGTCGATCACGCCCGGCGATCACGCCGGGACGGTCGGACCAGTGCGGTCCCGGTGGGTCCCAGGGCCGGTCCAGCATCTCGTCTCGATTGGCGGCTATCAGCACAGGCCAAAGATGGCCGGGCCGGCGGAGAAGGGTCACTGTGCACATTTCGGCCTCCGCATAGCATAGAAATGTCGCAGGGGCGAAACTGAGGGATTAAGAACGAAACCGGGGGATATGGAAATTCGGTGCAAAGATGGTTATATGCATTTAAAGAGATATTCCGGCGCGACCCGCCGATAGAGCCCCAGGAAGTAAGGTAGGTTTACATGACCCAGTTCAATGATCGCGAAAAGGCGTTCGAAGCGAAATTCCAGAAAGATCAAGAGCTTCAGTTCAAGGTGACGGCGCGACGCAACCGGTTGCTGGGCTTATGGGCCGCGGAACAGATCGGGCTCGACGGGCAAGACGCCGAAGCCTACGCAAAGGACGTCGTGGTTTCGGATTTCGATGAGCCCGGCGATGACGATGTGTTGCGCAAGGTGCTTGGTGATTTACAGGGCAAGGGTGTCGACACGGACGATGCCGCGGTTCGAAAGCAGATGGATATCTTGCTCGAAAAGGCGAAACAACAGCTCGCCGGCGAGGTCTAGACGCCGCAGTTGGTGTCGGAACGCAGTCGGTCGTTCAGGGCTTTTTGTCGTTGAAGCTATCTGTCCATGGCAAAGATCGGCCTTTTTTCGAGGTATTCTTGGCTTCCTGCGCTCGAAGTGGAATCGATAAAGCAATTTGATGATAGGCGTTGGCCCGGCCTGATGGATGGCTAATCTTGCGGGCTGCGCGCAGGGCGAGCGGTCCTTGGCCGCGCGTCACGGCGGCAATCGCCACGGCTGTAAGTGCTTTGTATTTTGGCAGTTCACGAATCTCGGCGCGGCTTATCGAAATTTCCGGTTCTTCGGAAAAGCCATCGGGAATCCTCGCAGCCGTATCGAAGGCCAAAAGTAACTCACCGATGTCGAGCTGAGCGCGCGCGATCTTGTTTAGGAGTTCCGGAAAGACTTCCTGATCTTTGCTGAACCAGGCGATGCGCCATGCCAGGCTGAGCGACCGTTCGGCGGCTTCCTTCTTGTCTTCCCGGATTTCCGCATGCGCGATGCGGGTCATCACCGGAACCTTGAGCGGCTTGTCCGGAATAATCCGCAGATTGTCGGCAATCTGCAGCAAAATTTCCTTCCGGTTTGACGCCTTCCCGATGTCGGTGAGCACTTCGCGGACCAGTGGAATTGCCTCGATCAACATTTCCGGCTTGGGATCGACGCCGGTCGGCGCGAGCGCTTTGCCAAGCAGTTTCGCCGCGCCGGCACGGTCGCCCAATTTGGCGCGATGGCGCGCGGCATGGGCGAAGAGTTGGGCGCGCATCCCTACATTCGGAATGTACGTGACGAGTTTGAGCGCCTCTTCGGGCTTGTTTATTTCCAGCAGGACTTGTCCCATCGAGAACATCATTTTCTGCTGAAATTTGGGCTCCTTGACCTGTCCGATCGCGGTAAAGGCGTCGGCCAGCCGGCCGGCCCGCGTTTGCTCCTTGACGATATGGGTCAGCAGGTTGCGCTTGATCAACGGGTCGGTGATGGCTTCGAGGTCCTGAAGTGCGAGGAAGAAGAGTGGTGCCGCACCCTCGATCGATCCGTTCAGGGCAATTGCCCGGGCGATCGACGCCAACGTTCGGCCATGTTGCGCATCTTCTTTGAGCGACCGCACGATATTCATTGCGCGGACCGTATTGCCCGCGTCGACAAAAGCCGCGGCGAGGCTGGCGAGAAGCTTCGTGTGTTCGTCGATCCGGACCTGGTGAAGATAGCTATATGCGTATTCGAGGGTCTTGACCGCCAAGGGTTTTTGCTTGTGGTTTGCCATCGCCTGCGCCACGCGCAAGAGCAGTCGTACCCGTTCCGCGCGACCAGCCGGGATTTCCTTCGCCTCTGCAAAGGCGAGCACGAAAGTCGTCCGGGCGTCTTTTGCGATGCCTGCGGCCGGCGATCCACTTTGCAGCCGACCCAGTTTGAGAAGCATTTCGACCCGTTCGAAGGGTTCGGGAATGCGCTTTGCGGTTTGCCGGGCGCCTACGAAATCCGCGTATTCCGCCTGCCGTTGGCTGATTAGGCTCAGGACATGGCCTTTATCGCGCCCTTCGATGTCATCCGTGATGAGCTTTGAGGCTTTGCGGAGGATGCCGCGCGCCTTGGAGATGCCATTTTTTTTGCGTTCGTATCCCGCGAAGTGAACAAGCGCGTGCGCCTTCCAAAGCGGCGTGTTGATGACCTTGAAATCGATCAGTGCGTCCTTGACCCGGCCGTGTTTCAGGAACGCGCCGACAATGCCCGAGAGCGCTTCTCCTTGATCTTCAGGGTCGTTAAAGGCAATTGCGGCGATCCGCAGTTGCGTCAGGATATCCTGACGAACGGCTTCGGTGACGGGATCGACCGCAACCTTTGCGTCTTTCCCTGCCGGTTTCGGTGATTTTGATGGCTTGTCGTCGGCGCCCATCGCCGCGCTTGCCGCAAAAAGCAGCAAAGCTGGCAGGAATAGCAGCGCCGGGCGCAGCATCGTCGCCTCCTATGCGGACCCGAACACGCGGGTGAAGATCGTGTCCACGTGTTTCGTGTGATAGCCGAGGTCGAACAACCCTTCGAGTTCGTCCTGTGCCAGGTATTCGGCGATTTCACGGTCGCCCTTCAGTAGATTCAGAAAGGCGCCGTTGCCGTGCCAGACGTCCATCGCGTTCCGCTGGACCGCCTGATAGGCGCCTTCGCGGCTCATGCCTTTCTGCGTCAGGGCCAACAGCACCCGTTGTGAGTTATGCAGGCCGCCAAGTTTCTCCAGATTGGCCATCATCACATCGGGATAGACCAGCAGCTTCTCGATCACACCGGTCAGGCGCGCCAACGCGAAATCCAGGTTGATGGTGGCGTCGGGGCCGATGACCCGCTCCACCGAGGAATGTGAGATGTCGCGCTCATGCCAGACGGCCACGTTCTCCAGCGCGGGCGTTACCGCCGACCGGACAAGCCGGGCAAGGCCGCACAGGTTTTCGGTCAGCACCGGATTGCGCTTATGCGGCATCGCGGACGATCCCTTCTGGCCCGGCGCGAAATACTCCTCGGCCTCGCGCAATTCAGTGCGCTGCAGATGTCGAACTTCCGTCGCCAGCCGTTCGATCGCGGAGGCGACGACGCCCAGTGTTGCGAAGAAGGCTGCGTGCCGGTCGCGCGGAATGATCTGGGTCGAAACGGGCTCCGGCTGTAGGCCCAGTTTCTCGGCGACATGCACTTCGACCTGCGGGTCGATATTGGCGAAGGTGCCAACGGCGCCGGAGATCGCACAAGTGGCGATTTCCGCGCGGGCGGCTTCCATGCGGTCGCGGCATCGTGCGAATTCCGCATAATGCCCGGCGAGTTTGACGCCGAAGGTGGTCGGTTCCGCATGGATGCCGTGACTACGGCCAATGCAGGCCGTGAGCTTGTGTTCCCGCGCGCGCGTCTCGATGGCGTCCAGAAGCTTCGTAAGGTCTGCGAGGAGGATATCCGCTGCCTGCGTCATTTGAACGGCAAGGCAGGTGTCCAACACGTCCGACGATGTCATGCCCTGGTGGACGAAGCGCGCCTCGTCACCGACATGTTCGGATAGCTCGGTCAGGAAAGCGATGACATCATGATGCGTCTCGCGCTCGATCTCGTCGATGCGGGCGATACGGTCGGCGTTGTAGCTTTTGTCTCCGCGCTGCCAGACGGCTTCCGCCGCTTCGGTGGGAATGACCCCGAGTTTGGCCTGCGCGTCGCAGGCATGGGCCTCGATTTCGAACCAAATGCGGAATCGGTTGGCCGGCTCCCAAATCGCCGCCATTTCCGGACGGCTGTAGCGTGGAATCATCTAGGCGTTCTCTTGCGTCATGTGTGGATGGCCATGGTTATGCCAGAGCCGGCTGATATTGCAAAGCTCTCATGCGATATTTGCGCCGGCCCGCTAACGTCCTAATATTCAAGCCGAAGCCGTGAACAAAGGATTAATCGATGACCCTGTTGAGCGACGCCGACATCCAGGCCTGCCGAATCGATCTCGCCGCCGCCTTTCGCTGGGCCGTGCGCCATGGCCTGAACGAGGGCATCTGCAATCACTTCAGCATAGACGTGGGCGGTGATCGCTTTCTGGTCAATCCATGGGGTTGGCATTGGTCGGAACTCACGGCGTCGAGTCTGCTGCTCGCGGATTTCGACGGCAAGGTGCTGGAGGGGGAGGGCGACATCGAACCGACCGCCTTCTACATTCATAGCCGGTTGCACAAGGCTTGCCCGCAGGCGCGCGTCATCATGCACACGCATATGCCCTATGCGACGGCGCTGACCATGTGCGAGGGCGGACGGATTGAACCCTGCGAACAGAAGGCGATCCGGCTGGCGCAATTCACCGCCTATGACGACGATTACAATGGAATCGCGCTCGACAACGAAGAAGGCGACCGCATGGCGGCGGCGCTCGGCGACAAGCGCATTCTCTTCCTCGCCAGCCACGGCATCATCGTGACCCACCGCAGCGTGGCCGAGGCGTATGACGACCTATATTACCTGGAACGCACCTGTCAGGTGCAGGTCCTGGCGCGGCAGAGCGGCCTGCCGCTGCGGAAATTGCCGGGGCAGGTGGTGACGCGGACGCAACGGCAGTCTTCCGGCGACCGGGCCAGCGCGCCGATGCATTTCGCCTCGCTCAAGCGCGTGCTCGACCGCGACGAGCCCGATTACGCCGCGTAAGGCCGCACCCCTGGACGAATCGGGTCCGGCGCATTAAGTATTTCAGAGGATAAGGTACCGGTAGGATACGGCCATGCTGCGGCAGACGGTGAAATTCGGTGGTTTGGGAGCGCTCGCGGGGGTCGTCGCGATCGCCGCCTTTGTGCTGCTGAACATGAATGTCGCCGGGTTTGCCGCCAGCATGGAATCCACCCAGGGCTCGGTCTACCTCAGCAGTCACTTCTGTTTCTGACCGCCTAGATCACATCTCTCCCGCCGCTTTCAACGTCTTGCGAATTTTCTCCGCCATCGCATCCGGCCCGATATTGGGCGGCACGGTGGTCAGGAACTTTCCGTCGCGCCCCATCAAATAAGACAGGGCTGAGTGGTCCATCTGATAGGAGTCGCCGGACTTGGCGTCGACTTTACGGTAGGACGCGCCGAAGACTTTTGCCGCCTGAGCGACCTGTTCCGGCGTTCCCGTCAGGCCGATCATGGTGTCGCTGAAATGGGCCACATATCCCTTGAGTTGCGCCACCGTATCGCGTTCTGGATCGATCGAAATGAAGATCGGGCGGATTTTCGCTCCCAGTGGACCGAGCCGGTCGAGCGCCTGCATCGTATCCACCAGATGCGTCGGGCAGATGTCGGGACAGAACGTGTAGCCGAGATAAACCAGCGTCAGCCGCCCCTTCAGACCGTTTTGGGTGAAAGGCATGCCGGTATGGTCGGTCAGGAGGAAGGCGCCGCCCGGCTCGCGGGTGAGGAAAGGCAGGCTCAGGTCCAGGCCGGCGCGCTCGGCGATCGTCAGTCCCAGCCAGACCGTGCCGCCGAACCCGGCGGTGAAAATCAAACCCGCGAACGAGAGACGCAGCAGTTTTTTCATAGAGCGTTTCCGGCCACACGATACCCGGCCGTGATTTGCCGGCCGGTCTTCATCTATGATCTAACCCGATAGTTTCGCAAGACCAATTCTGACGACGGGGAAAGATCATGGTGGATATCGGGCTGACAGTGGCGTGTTGGGACTACGACCGGACGAAGGCGTTGCTCGATGGCCGCGTCGGGATCGAGGGGTGCCGGGTGATCCCGGTGACCATTGGCACCGAGGATGCCTTCCCGCGCGCGGTGACGCGGCAGGACTTCGACGTATCGGAACTGTCGATGAGCAGCTATTTGCTGCAGCTATCACGCGGCGAATGCCCCTATATCGCAATCCCCGCCTTCCTGTCGCGCGCCTTCCGACATGACGCCTATTACATCCGCACCGACCGGGGCATCGAGACGCCGAAGGACCTGGAAGGCAAGGTGGTCGGCGTGCCGGAATATCAGATGACGCTGGCGCTCTGGGCGCGGGGCATCCTGCAGGACGAATACGGCGTGGATTTCCGCAAGTTGCGCTATCGTACGGGCGGCACCAACAAGCCGGGCCGGAAGGAACGCCTGCCGCTCAACCTGCCGGACCACATGGACGTGGCGCCGATCGCGCCGGACAAATGCCTGAACGATCTGCTGGTGTCGGGCGAGTTGGATGCCGTCATGTCGCCGGGCCCTCCGCGCGCCTATTTCGAAGGCGATCCTAAGGTCCGGCGGTTGATTCCCGACACGACCGCGGCGGAGAAGGCCTATTTCGAAAAGACCGGATTCTTTCCGATCATGCATTTCGTCGGCATCCGACGCGAACTGGTCGAACAACATCCGTGGTTGCCGGCCCGTGTCTTCGCCGCCTTCGTCGAAGCGAAGAAGATCGCGATGGCGGAAATCGACGACGTCATGTCGCTGTCGGCCAACAAGATCAGCATGCCCTGGTTCGCCGCCGAGATGGAAGCGACCCGTCGGCTGATGGGCAAGGATTACTGGTCTTACGGCGTCGCCGACAATCGGGCCGAGCTGGAAGCGATCTGTCGCTACTCGCAGGAGCAATACCTGTCCGAACGCCCGATCACGGTCGAGGAGTTGTTCGCGCCGGAAACGCTGGATATGCCGGGGGTTTAAGAGGATTGTGACGACGGTCGTTTGCCCTGCCGTTCTGACCCGGCGATAATGCGGAACGCACCGACCGCGCAAATTTCACGAATATATTTGGAGGATCGCATGGCCACCGCACTGAAAGAGGTGAAGCGTCCGCAGGACGTCTCCGACGAGGAATGGGATACCCGGGTCGAATTGGCAGCCTGCTATCGCATGGTCCACAAGATGGGCTGGGACGATCATCTGGCGACGCATATCTCGGCCCGCGTGCCGGGGCCGGAGGATCATTTCCTGCTGAACCCCTACGGCATGATGTTCGACGAGATCACCGCGTCCTCGCTGGTCAAGATCGACGTGGACGGTGCGATCATCGGCGACAGTAACGGCTATTCGGTGAACCCGGCGGGATTCGTGATCCATAGCGCGGTCCACATGGCGGCACCACACCTGCTCTGCGCGTTGCACACCCATACCTACGCGGGCGTCGGCGTGTCCTGCCAGAAGGATGGCATCCTGCCGCTCAGCCAGATGCAACTCGTGATCTGGGACGAGATCGCCTATCACGACTACGAGGGCGCCGCCGAGCAGTTGGACGAGCGCGAGCGCAACGTCGCCGATCTCGGCGACAAGCGCATGCTGGTGCTGCGCAACCACGGCCTGATGACCGTGGGCGAAACTATCGGCGAGGCCTTCGTTCATATGTACAAGTTCGAGCGCGCCTGCCGCATGCAATTGCATTTCCAACAGGCCGGTGCGGAATGGGCGGAAATCTCCGACGACACAATCCGCAAGACGGCGGAGCAGGGCAAGCGCTTCTCGGGCAAGGACGGCCATCGCCCGGTCGGCACCGTCGAATGGGAAGCCTTCAAACGCATGCTCGACCGCGACGACACGAGTTATCGGACGTAGAGGTATTCGCGTCTCATGCAAAAAGCCCCGGTTCGAACGACCGGGGCTTTTTCGTTTCGATATCGCGCCGTCTACATACCGTCTTCGCGAAGCTGCTCCTTATACTGCTTCCAGCGCCGGACGTAGTTGCCGGGGATGCGTTTGATCATTGTGATGTGTTTTTCCTCGACCTCTTTCACGACCTTGCCGGGCGAGCCGAAGACGAGGGAGTTGTCGGGGATTTCCTTGCCTTCGGGGATGAAGGCGTTGGCACCGATGACGCAGTTCTTGCCGATCTTTGCGCCGTTGAGAATGACGCAACCGATGCCGATCAGGGTTTCGTCCGCCACGATGCAGCCGTGCAGCATGACCGAGTGGCCGATGCTGACATTGTCGCCGAGCGTGCAGGGGAAGCCCGGGTCGGCGTGGATGACGGTGCCGTCCTGAACCTGGGTGTTTTCGCCCAGGGTGATCGGGTCATTGTCGCCGCGCAGCACGCAGTTCCACCAGACGCTGGCGTTCTTCTTCAGGATCACGTTGCCGATGACCGCGGCGTTCGGCGCGATCCAGTAATTGTCGCCGTCCGTTTGCACGCGCGTGTCGCCAAGGGCGTATTTCATACTTGAGTCTCCGTTTCTTTTTTGGGCTATCAGGCGGACTTCGCCATTTCGGGCGGGTCGAAGGCGGTGACGTTCGGCGCCTCTTCGTTATAGAGCTCGATCTCGACCAGCGCGCTGTGGGCGATCGGCCCCTGCGCCAGTTTCGAGGTGCCGCGGTCCGGCGTCAGCACGTTGGGATTGCCGTGCTTCTCCAGGCTGCCGACCCGGCCCGGCTCCGCCGGGTCGTACCATGCGCCGGTGGAGATACGGATCACGCTGGGACGGGTTTCCTCCGACAACACCGCCGCCGACAGGATCGCGCCGCGGTCGTTGAAGACGCGCACGATGTCGCCGTCCTTGATGCCGCGCGCCGCCGCGTCGTCCGGATGCATGACGACCGGTTCGCGGCCCTTCACCTTGCTTTCGACGCTGACGCGGCCGTCGTCCATCTGGCCGTGCAGCTTGGTCACCGGCTGGTTCGAGACCATGTGCAGCGGGAAGGCCGCCGCCCGGTCGCCGCCGAGCCATTCCTTCGGCTCCATCCAGGTCGGATGGCCGGGGCAGTCGTCGTAGCCGTAGCTGGCGATGGTCTCGGAGTATATCTCCACCTTGCCCGAGGGTGTGCGCAGCGGGCTATTCTCCGGATCGTTGCGGAAGGCTTCGAAGGCGATATAGGCGCCGTCCGGTTCCGGTGTCTCTACATAGCCTTCTTCCCAAAAGTCCTCGAAGCTCGGCAGCTCGAGCCGTTTCTTCGCGGCCTGCTGGCGTGACACGTTGTAGAGATGGCGCAGCCATTCGTCCTCGTTGCGCCCCTCGGTGAAGCGCTCCTCGAAGCCGAGCCGTTTCGCCAGACCGGTGAAGATGTCGAAGTCGTTGCGCGCGCCGCCGACCGGCTCGATCGCCTTCTGCATCGCCATGATGAAGCGGTCGCGCGAGCTGGCGCCGATGTCGTTGCGTTCCAGTGTTGTCGTCGCGGGCAGCACGATGTCCGCGTGGCGCGCGGTCGCGGTCCACCAGATTTCGTTCAGCACGATGGTTTCCGGCTTCCGCCACGCCTCAATCAGTTTGTTCAGGTCCTGGTGATGGTGGAACGGGTTGCCGCCGCACCAGTAAACGAGGCGCGTGTCCGGGTAGGTCCGGTCCATGCCGTTGAATTGATAGGCCCCGCCGGGATTGAGCAGCAGGTCGGAAATCCGTGCGACAGGAATATAGCTGCGTGCCGGGTTCTCGCCGCTCGGCATGGCGGGCACGGCAAAGCGTTCCACGGGATTGCCGTAGCCGTTCATGCTGCCGTAGCCGAAGCCGCAACCGCCGCCGGGCAGGCCAATCTGGCCCAGCATCGCGGCCAGCGTCGATGTCATCCAGTAGGTTTGCTCGCCGTGTTCGGCCCGTTGCAGCGCATAGGCGGTGCCGATCATCGTGCGTCCGGCGGCCATGCGGCGCGCCAGCCCGCGGATTGTGTCCGCATCGATCTCGCAGATCGCGGCGGCCCAGTCGGCGGTCTTCGGCTGACCGTCGGTCTCGCCCAGCAGGTAAGGCTCGAACTTCTCGTAGCCGGTGCAAAACCGGTCGAGCGCCGCCCGGTCGTGCAGGCCTTCTTCCACCAGGGTGTGTGCGATGCCCAGCATCAGGGCGACGTCACTGCCGGGCCGGGGCGCCAGCCAGTCGGCGTCCAGGAATTCGGCGGTATCGTCGCGCAGCGGCGTGATGCTGACGAATTTCACGCGGCCGTTCTTCAGCTTGTTGAGCCACTTGTGCGTGCCGTGCTCACCCATGCCGCCGGGCTCGACCTGCGTGTTCTTGAGGCCGAGGCCGCCAAAGGAGACGAACAGGTCGGCGTGGTCGGCGATGCTGTCCCAGGACGTGAACGGTCCCCGGCCCAATCCGGGATCGCCGAAGATATAGGGCAGGATCGCGTGTCCGGCCGCGTTGCTGTAGCTGTGCACTTGGGCGGTATAGCCGCCGAACATGCCGAGGAAACGCTGCAACTGCGTTTTGGCGTGATGGAAGCGTCCGGCGCTGGACCAGCCGTAGGACCCGCCGAAGATCGATTCGTTGCCGTGCTTCTCTTTGACCCGCTTCAACTCTGCCGCCAGCAGGTCGAGTGCCTCGTCCCAGGGGACGGGCACGAAGGGCTCCGCGCCGCGCCGGTCGGTCCGGGCGCCGGGGCCGTCCTTGAGCCAGCTTGCCCGGATCATCGGCTGCTTGATGCGTGTCTCGGCATAGAGCGAGTCCGGAATCGAGTCGATGATGCGCGACGGATATTCATCCTTTTCAAAGGGTTCGACGCCGATCAGGCGGCCGTCCTTGACCAGGGTGTTGAACGCCCCCCAGTGGGACGAATGCCGTCGGCGGATGATCGATGGATCTGCGTCGCTCATGCCTCAAAATCCTTTGCGCAGGGGTGGTTACGGCGGCCTGGGTAGGCCGGGCAATTCCGGTGTCCTGTGATACCCGAAAAACGGATGTCTCGCCAGACCGGCCGCGAGGGTGTATGAGAACGGCCATTATTCAGTGCCCTGGTTCATAGCACGCCACGGCAAGACTAAGGAGGCCCTGCGCCATGTCGGAACCTGTCCACGGCCCCACCTCGCACAGCTATTTCTCGCAACGGCTGCGGCTGCATTATGTCGACTGGGGCAATGCCGATGCGCCGCCACTGCTGCTGGTGCATGGCGGACGCGACCATTGCCGGAACTGGGACTGGGTCGCCGAAGCGCTGCGCCACGACTATCACATCATCGCACCGGATCTGCGCGGCCACGGGGATTCCCAATGGATGCTCGGCGGCAGCTATTCGATCTCGGAATATGTTTTCGACATCGCGCAGCTCGTGCACCAGACGCAGCAGACGCCGCTCACCATCATCGGCCATTCGCTCGGCGGGGCGATTAGCCTGCGCTATTCGGGCCTGTATCCGGACAATGTGAAGAAGGTCATCGCCATCGAAGGCGTCGGCCCGCCGCCGGACCGCGAGAAGGAAGACGCCGACCTGACCGCCCAGGGCCGGGTGGTGCGTTGGGTCGATCAACTCCGCAACCTCGCCGGCCGGGTGCCGCGCCGCTATAAGACGCTGGAAGAGGCGTGGCAGCGGATGCAGGAAGCGAACCCGCACCTGACGCCCGAGCAGGCGCGCCATCTCACGATCCACGGCGTCAACCAGAACGAGGACGGCACCTATAGCTGGAAATACGACAACTACACCCGTGCGACGCCACCCTTCACCATGCCCGGCTCGGCGACCAAGGAGCTATGGGGTGGGATCACCTGTCCGACCCTGTTGATCCACGGCACCGACAGTTGGGCGACCGACCCGCGCACCGATGGCCGCGCCGACCTGTTCAACAACGTCACCGTGGAAGAGGTGAGCGGCGCCGGGCATTGGGTGCATCACGATCAGCTCGACGTGTTTTTGAAGCTGGTGCGAGACTTCCTGAAAGACTGAGCGCTGTTCGGCCGCGGATATCTGCCGGGCAGATAGTCGCTATCGAATAAAAACGTTTTCCATGCGCCGCCCCGCCGCTTAGCCTTGCTCGCGACGGGGGTGCTGCGGCGTTGGCCCGAACACAGTTGAGGAACACCATCATGTGGCCCAAGACCGACTTGCTGGATCTGCTCGGTATCGATCATCCGATCGTGCAGGCGCCGATGGCCGGATCGACCACGCCGGCGCTGGTTGGCGCGGTGTCGAATGCCGGCGGGCTCGGCTCGCTCGGCTGCGCGCGGCAGACGCCGGACGGGCTGCGCGCGATCAACGCCGATATCCGCAAGGCGACCAACCGGCCGTTCAACTTGAATTTCTTTGCCCATGAAGAGCCGAACCTCGACCCGGCCGCAGCGGAGGAGATGCGGGAACGCCTGGCGCCCTATTACAAGGAATTGGGCATCGGGGAGGTACCCCAGGCGACCGTGCCCTATGCCGGCTTCGACGACGCCATCCTCGAAACGATGCTGGACTTGCGGCCGCCGGTGATCAGCTTTCATTTCGGCCTGCCCGACGACGCGGCGGTGCAGGCGTTGAAGGAAGCTGGGGTCATCCTGATCGCGAGCGCCACCACGGTGGCGGAGGCAAAGCTGCTGGAATCATCCGGCATGGACGCGATCATTGCGCAGGGTTACGAGGCGGGTGGCCATCGCGGCACCTTCGCCGGGCCGATGGAGACGGGCACGGTTTCGACCTTCCCGCTGGTGCCGCAAGTGGTCGATGCGGTCGATGTGCCGGTGATTGCGGCCGGCGGCATCGCCGATGGGCGCGGTATCGCGGCGGCACTGGCGCTGGGGGCGAGCGGGGTGCAGATGGGCACGGCGTTTCTGACCTGTCCGGAGGCCTCGGTGCACGCGGTCTGGCAGAAGCAAATACTGGAAGGCCAAGCCGAAGACACGATGGTGACGGCGCTGTCGTCGGGGCGGCCGGCGCGGCTGGTGCGCAACCGGCTCTACAACGAGTTGGCCGACTTGGAACACGACGCGCCGCCCTTCCCAGTGCATTACAGCCTGGTCGCCCCTTTGCGCACGGCGGGTGGATCGCAGGACACGCCGGACTTCCAGGCGATGTATGCGGGACAGGCGATGGCGATGAACCGGGCGATGCCCGCCGCCGAGTTGATCGAAACGCTGGTCGCGGAAACGCGCGACGTGTTGTCGAAGCTTTAGGACGCAGTCAGCCGCTGCAGCCGAGGGTGCCGAGCGCGTCGACCTCCACCTTCATTTCCGGGCGGACCAGCTTGCTCACCTCGAACAGGGTCGAGACCGGGAAAGGTTCGGTGAAGAATTCGCGCCGCGCCTTCCAAACCGCATCGCGCTCGTCGATATCGGTCAGGTAGACGACGATCTTCGTCAGGTCGTCCATCGAGCCGTCGGCGGCCTCCATCAGATGCTTGATCTTCTGGAAGATCGCCTTCGCTTGCTCGTAGGCGTCGCTGTCGCCCATGTCGCCATCGAAGGACGCGCCGCGCGCGGTCATCCCCGCGATCGAGACCTGATCGCCGACGACGAGGCAGTTCGACCAGGTGCCTTCGGGCGGCTCGCCCACATGCTCGCTGAAGACACGGCGTTTCTTATTCGCGGTTCCGTTGCTCATAACAATCCTTTCGCGCGGAGGTCTATGCGTTGAGTCGAATATGGATTTGTACCCTTGCTGTACATATATCTTACGAGCGACATAGGAGGGCAGACTTTGGGCACCGACGATGATAACGGGAACACGCGAATCAGTCTTATTGAAAACCTGTCGATACCGATTCCCAAAGAGTCTTTGGATAAAGTCGGCCCATTCATGCACAGCGTATTCGGCGCGTTAGCTGAAGGAGGAGAGTGGTTATCCGACGTTGTTCGCATCATGCGTTACACGACGGTGGCACTAATAATGCAGAAAGCACAACAGTTTGCCGAAAAACGGGGCCTGCAGTTAAGACCGGTACCGCTTAAGTTTGCTGTTCCGTTTATTGAAAGATGTTCTCTTGAGGACGAAGAAAGCGAATTAACCGATCTCTGGGCGAATCTGCTTGTGTCCGCGGCTACAAACTATGACCACAGTCATCCGGCTTTTGTGGATATCCTCTCGCAGATAGGGCCACAGGAGGCCAAATTATTGAGGGCGATGCATAAACAAGTGGCGGATAAGGATTTTGATAAGCTCGATGCGTTGCTAACCATCTATGACCAAGGTACCTACTGGAACAGTGGCCCAATTAAGGTATCTGATGATCAGTCGAGCAATAGTTTCTTTATTATGGGTGGCAGCAGGCACGACCTCGAAAAAGCAATTGCAGTATCTTCGAGCTACAGCACGACTATCCGGCAACAAAATATACAGTCACTTGAAATTCTAGCTCGTCAGAATCTTGTTGTGATTGCTTCGGACAGGCGTAAGGAAGACGATCAAGACAAAGAATATTTTTCTGTAGGAGCCGTCTTGACGCCACTTGGATATGATTTCGTTTGCGCTTGTGAAGGAATTCCGGTCGATCAATGAGACGCTGCGATTATTGGTGGTGACTCCATTGATCATAATAATCCATTCGCGCGGAAGCTCACCTGCCCGTGGCGGCTAATGACTAGGTGACCGTGCAGCGCGTTGTGCAACTCCTTGGTCATTTGATGTCGCCTCGGCTGGGCTGTTCACGGAGTACGCCGTGGCGGTGGATGCCGAGATCCCCCAGAAGGATGCGCGAGAACTTGCGGGAGCCATGAGCGAGATCAGATGGTGTAGCAGCGGCCTCGGCCATCGATACCGCCGTACCGATAAAATTCATAAGTTGTATGAATTTTCCTTTTCGCGCATGACCATATATTAATTTTTATATTATATATCAATATCTTAAAAAATTAGATGGAATAGTTAATTTTTCGCGCTACAATGTGATTGTAATTACCGATCTCTTTGTATCGAAGCATTTTTGGGTTTCGAACCCTGGAGCGCCAACATGACAAAATTAAATGACGCAAAAATTTATCGCGGCGGTCGCACCGCTCGTACTTACAGGCTTGAAACCGAACAAGCGACTTTGGAGACCGGAAACAATTGCATAAGATTACTGTTTTCTATGAGTTCAAAGGGTGGTGGCACAACAGATGTCAATGCAGAGATTGGGGTAGAGGGGTTTCCGCAAATCATTGAAATAATGGCTAAAATAGATAGACAAAGAACGATGTCTGCGATGGCGGGCGAGTTGGCGAAGCAAATTGAACAACAGCCTGATCTAGACGCCAAAACCGCCACTGTTGGTCGTGAGTCGGTTCGCCGCGCAGCACAACAGAAGTTCGACGCCGCCCCTTACGGAGATGACGATAGCGAGCGATTCGTTTTGCAGTCAGTTGCCAAATTAATCACAGATTTTGAAGCTGAAGGGGAGGACACTTCGTCAAAGCCCTTCAATCTCCGTATGGCTGGGAATTAGTAACTATAGTTTCAACTCATTAATAATATTGTGAAATGTGGTGGGTTCTATTAGCTCAAAGCTGTGACACTCTAGTTAAGAGTTAGGGAGACCGTTGAACAAGTTCGGACTGCGGTGGCGATCATGCTTAACGTGTTGCCCCGATTCTTCGATTCGGAGTTGCTCATAACAATCCTTTCGCGCGGAAGCTTTCGTGGCCGTGGCGGCCGATCACCAGGTGATCGTGCAACACGATGCCGATTTTTTCCAGCGCTTCGCGTAATTCCTGGGTCATTCGGATGTCGCCCTGGCTCGGCGTGGCGTCGCCGGACGGGTGGTTGTGCACGATGATCAGGGCGGTCGCGCCGAGTTCGAGCGCGCGTTTGACGACTTCGCGGGTATAGAGCGGCGTGTGGTCGACGGTGCCTTGTTGCTGCACCTCGTCGGCAATCAGCACGTTCTTGCGGTCGAGGAACAGCAGGCGAAGTTGCTCGATCGGTTCATGCGCCATCGCGGCGGTGCAGTAGTCGACCAGCCGGTCCCAGCTGTCGATCACGTCGCGTCCGACCACCTGTTGCTGCAATAGCCGGACCGCGGCGGCCTGCACGACCTTGAGCGCTGTCGCCGAGCTTTCGCCCATGCCCTTCACATCCGATAGCCGGTCGAGGTCGGCGGTGATCACGCCGGCGAAGCTGCCGAACTGTTCCAGCAACTCCTTCGCGAGCGGCTTCACGTCGCGGCGCGGGATCGCCTGCGCCAGCAGTAGTTCGAGGAGTTCGTAGTCCGGCATGCCATCGCCGCCGGTCGCGACGAAGCGCTCGCGCAGGCGTTGGCGGTGGCCATGGTAATGGGGGCGTTTTGTGGGCGCGGGGTCGTCCGGTGTGCGCGGCATGATGTCCTCTGCCGCCGCGCAACGCCCTAGGTGAAGGGCGGCGCGGTGTGTCCGGCGGGCGAGAGCGTGAAGATTTCGTATCCGTCGGCGGTGACGGCGATGGTGTGTTCGAACTGCGCCGACAGACTGCGGTCCTTGGTGACCGCGGTCCAGTCGTCGCCCAGGATTTTTACGTCGAACCGGCCCGCGTTGATCATCGGTTCGACGGTGAAGAACATGCCTTCTTCCAGCGTCATGCCCCTGCCGGGCGCGCCGAAATGCAGGATGCTGGGGGCACAGTGAAAGATCTTGCCAATGCCGTGCCCGCAGAAGTCACGCACGACGGAGTAGCGCTTGGATTCCGCGAAGGATTGGATGGCGTGTCCGATATCGCCCAACGTAGCGCCTGGGCGTACCACGTCGATGCCCATCATCATCGCGTCATAGGTGGTCTGTACCAGATTGCGCGCCTTGACCCCGACCTTGTCTCCGACAAGGAACATGCGGCTAGTATCACCGTGCCAGCCGTCTACGATCACCGTGATGTCGATGTTGATGATATCGCCGTTGCCGAGCTTCTTGTTGTCGTCGGGAATGCCGTGGCAGACCACGTGATTGACCGACGTGCAGATCGATTTCGGGAAGCCGCGATAGTTCAGCGGCGCGGGGATCGCCTCATGCTCCAAGATATAGTCGTGGCATAGCCGGTCGAGTTCGCCGGTCGAGACACCGGGGTTCACATGCGGCGTGATGAAGTCGAGTACCTCGGCGGCGAGGCGGCCCGCCACCCGCATGCCTTCGTAGTCGGCCGCGTCGTGGATGGGCACTGTGTCGTATGATTTGCGCTCGCTGCGTTGGGCGTCGGTCATGAGGTGGCTTGATCTCGTTATTGAAGTTGGTGGTAACTTAGGTCGTTGGTCGGGCGATTTGAAGGTCTGGCAGGAAATAGTTGGCGTTTGGTAAAGCAAACCCCAGGATTTCCGCGCCTTTCTCGAAACGCGCAGAAAACCCCGCACGGGATCGGAACGCAAGGAAAAATAAGGATATGACCGTGGATCAGGATGCCTTGAACGAGTGGATCGGCCGGACCGAAACGGCCGAGGATCAGGTGACCGCAGCCCCGCTGGCCGGGATGGCGGCGACGCTGGATCACGAGCCGCCGGTCCTGAAACCCGGCGACGCGGCCCCGGCCGGGGCGCATTGGATGTATTTCCATGCCCGGGTGCCGCAGTCGCAATTGGACTCGCGGGGTCATCCTAGTGGCGACGATTTTCTGCCGCCGGCACCCTTGCCGCGCCGCATGTGGGGCGGCGGGCGGTTGTCTTTCCATCAGCCGCTTCGCGTGGGCGAGCGGATCGAGCGCGTTTCGACGATCAAGAACATCACCGCCAAGCAGGGCCGCAGCGGCGCGCTGGTCTTCGTGTTGGTGCACCACGCCGTGACCGGGGAGGACGGCCTTGCCGTGGAGGAGGAACACGACATCGTCTACCGCGAGACGGCCAAGCCGGATGCCCCGCCGCCGAAACCGCAGCCCGCGCCGACCGATGCCGCGTGGTCGCAGACGGTCGAGCCGGACCCGACGCAGTTGTTCCGCTTCTCCGCGCTGACCTTCAACGCGGCGCGCATCCATTACGACCGGCGCTATGTGATGGAGGTCGAGAAATATCCGGGCCTGATCGTGAACGCCCGGCTGGTCGGGATGATGTTGATCGAACAGAGCCAGGCGCAATTCGCAGGACGACCCATGACGGGTTTCGATTTCCGCTTCGGCCGCCCGCTGTTCGATACCGGACCCTTCACCATTGCCGGGAAGCCCGGCGACGGCGGCGACAGCGCCACCCTCTGGGCCGCGGACGGCGAGGGTAACCTGTCGCTCAACGCCGAAGCGCGGTTCGGGTAGCGCTTACAGCAACGTCCTACCGGCCATAGAACTTCTTGACCGTTTCGTCCGCGACCTTCTGCAGAAACGCCAAGTCGTCTTTGCCGATCTTGCCGAAGTAATCGTACGGATTGCCGACCGGTGACTGGCCGTAGACGCTGGCGAACACGGTTGCCGCCGCCAGATAGGTGCCGACCATGTCGGGATGGCTGCCGTCGAAGGTCTTGTGCAGCTTCATGTCCGGACGGCGGCGATAGGCTTCGTCGAAGGCGAGGCCGACCGGGATCACCAGCGAGCCGGTCTCGTTGCCGGTCGTGACATAGAGCTTTGCGATGGCGTCGATCATTTTCGGATCGAACCGCTTATGCGGCTTCACGTAGGAATGCGTCATATACAGCGCGGTTTCGCCGCCTGCCGCTTTGATCTTCTTGCTGAAGTCGGCGATCGTCTTGCGGAACTTCACGTCACGGCCTTTCTTCCACGGTGCCGCGCTGCCGCCCTGCAGGATCACGAGCTGGAACGGCTTCTTGACCCGCAGCTTGCCGGGTTCGATGTAGCTGTCGATGTTATGGTCGAAGATCGCCGAGCCGCTGATCGTGGCCGATTTGTACTTAAGTTTCTTCTTTGGGTGGATGCCGGCGGCGATGACCATACGGCGCACGTGGTTGTGCAGGCTGTCGCCGTAATACAGGTAGCTGTTTCCGACAAAGAGCAGCCGCTGGGGCTTCTCGACCTTCAACGCCTTGACGGTTGGCGCCGGTGTTTCGGCGCGAACGCCGGTAGACAGAAGCGCCGCGACCGCAACGGTCGAGACGATCAAAGGCATCGAAAGTCGTGTCATGAAGCGAAGTTGCATTGGGTGTCCTCTTCAACGGAAAGTTTTAATTCTCTCGCTTGATACAAAATTTTGATGTTGGCCGCAAATTCGCGTTGATTAATAGGTCGCTAGCGCGGCCGGCCGAGCCATCCTCTGGCAAAAATTCGCGCATATGGCCTCTTCCACGCCTAATTTTGGACCTGCGGCCATTGAAGGATAAAGTAAGAGCCGCGCCGCATCGTCGATCGGCGCAACCACCACATTCGAAGTAAGGAAGGGCCCATTCATGTCGCCGGAAGCGCCGCACCAAGACGTCGAAACGTCATCGATCGAGGTTTCACCTCTCTCTATTCATATCGGGGCGGAAATCGGCGGTGTCGACCTGTCCCGGCCGCTGCCGCCGGAACAGGTGCGGGACATCCGCGCGGCCTGGCTCAAATGGAAAGTGGTGTTCTTCCGCGATCAGCCGATGACGCATCGGCAGCATATCGATTTCGCGGCGCAGTTCGGCGAAGTGACCCCGGGGCATGTGGTCTACGGCAGCGACAGCGAATTTCCCGAAATCTACTCGATCGCCAAGAACCGGACGGCGAACCATTTTCGCGATCAGGTGTTGCTGCGTGCCTGGACCGGCTGGCACACCGATATCACTGCGGCGATCAATCCGCCGATGGCCTCGATCCTGCGCGGCGTCGTCGTGCCGCCCTATGGTGGCGACACGCAGTTCACCAGCCTTATGGCTGCCTATAACGCGATGTCACCGACGCTGCGGGCGTTTGTCGACGGCTTGCGCGGCATTCATCGAAATCAGCCGCCGCAAAATGTGAAAACCGACAAGGATTACGACGAGAAGCTGAAAAACCGATCCATGGTGTCGGAGCATCCCCTGGTACGGGTCCATCCGGAAACCGGCGAACGTGCGCTCTACGCCGGCCCGGGCCATCTGAAATCGATCGTCGGCCTGACACCGCGCGAAAGCCAGGGGCTTATGGAATTGCTGTGGGAACATCTGGTGCGGCCCGAATTCACCGTGCGCTTCAAGTGGGGGCCCGGCAGCGTCGCCTTTTGGGATAATCGTTCGGTTTGCCATCTGGCGCCGCGCGATATTTTCGATTCTGACTTCGACCGCGAGTTCTACCGGACCACGCTGGTCGGCGATGTGCCCGTCGGGATCGACGGCAAGAAGTCGACATCCATCCAGGGCGATCCGATTATCGCGGCTTAGTTTGGGGCGGGTTCCGATCTCAGATAAACTCCTCCGCAAAGGACAATAAGAATGTCGCAAAACCCGACACCAAGCGGTGCCCTGAGCGGGATCCGGGTCGTCGACTTCAGCCGCGTCGTCGCCGGTCCGCATTGCACGATGTGCCTTGGGGATTTCGGCGCCGAAGTCATCAAGCTCGAAGATACGAAGGAGGGTGACGATCTGCGCCATCACAAGGCGCCGAGTATCGAATGCGACTCGCCCTATTTCCTATCGCTGAACCGGAACAAGGCTTCGATCGGCGTAGACTTCACTGCCGAGGCGGGCAAGCAGGTGGTGCATGACCTGCTTACCACCGCCGACGTCCTGGTCGAGAATTTCCGCTCCGGTGTGATGGAGCGGCACGGCTTCGGCCAGGAGGCGATTCGGGAAAAATACCCCCGCCTGATTTATTGCTCGATATCCGGCTACGGGCGGCAGGGCTCTCGGGCGACGCGGGCGGCCTACGACCCCGTGGTGCAGGCGGAAAGCGGTCAGATGGCGACCAACGGCGGTTCGGAGTCGGGCCCGATGCGGACCGGTCAAGCGGTGATCGACATGCAGACCGGGCACTATGCGGCGCAGGCCGTTCTCGCCGCCCTGTTCGCCCGCGAACGAACCGGCCGCGGGCAATTCATTGAAGTACCGTTGTTCGATGTCGCCGTGTCAGCATTGTCGCATTACGGCATCCGATACCTGCTGGACGGCACCGAAATGCCCCGCGTGGGCAATGGCAGCAACGCGGCGCAACCGATCGGCATATTCGCCGCGAAGGACGGCAAGCTGATTCAGGTGACCTGCGCCGGCGAGCGAAGTTTCGTTCAGTTCGCGAAAGCGATGGACCGCGCCGACCTGTGTGACGATCCTCGGTTTAAGAGCAACCCGGTGCGGTTGGAGAACCGGGAGGTTCTGTCCGAGATCGTTGCGGAAATTCTGGCGACGGACACGCGCGAAGCCTGGATCGCGAAGATGAATGAACACGGCGCGCCGGTCGGACCGGTCAACGAAATGGGCGACGCGCTCACGAGTGATTTCGTCAAGGAGCGGGGCCTGACCGAAGACTTGGCGCACCCGCTGGTTGGTACGGTCCCGAACCTGCGTTCGCCGGTGCATCTATCCGACACGCCGATACGGCAGGCGGTAGCACCGCCAATGCACGCGCAACATACGGATCCGATCCTGCGGGACGTGCTCGGCTACGACGACGACCGGATCGCCGCGCTCAAGGAGTCCGGCGCGGTCAAGTGACGCGTTCCGTCGTCGCGCGTTCCTACGACGTGAATTTCATGTCCGCCATCGCCTCGATGGTGGGCGCGGCCTCGTCCAGGTTGGCGCCGTCACCGGCTACGTAGTGCGCGGTCTGTAACAGTCCGCGCGTAACGTTGGCGACCAGCATCGGCGCGCCGCAATTGATCCCGAGCTGTGTCGCCAGGCCGACATCCTTCAACATCAGCGCCAGGGCGAATTTCGAACTCGGCTCGCCTTCGATCATCTTGGGCAGCATCCGTTCGGTGGCGCCGTTGCGGCCGGAACTCTTGTTGATCACCTCGGTCATCTTTTCCAGTGACAGGCCGTATTTTCGCCCCATCGCCACGGCTTCAAGCGTCGCGATCCGGCAGCAGGCGGCGATCGTGTTGTTGACCAGTTTCAGTACATGCGCGTTGCCGACGTCGCCGCAGTGAAACACGTTCGGGCTGATCGATTCGAACACCGGCTTCACTGTCTCGAAAACATCCATCGGTCCCGCCGCCATGATTGCGATAGTGCCGGCCGTGGCACCGTCCGGCCCGCCGGAGACCGGCGCGTCGATGAAGGTGATGCCCTTTTCCGACAGTTCGGCGGCAATCGCGCGGGTCTCGTCCGGGTCGCCGCTGGTCTGGTCGACGACGATCTTGCCCGGCTCGAGCCCTTCGATGAGCCCGCCCGGCCCGAAGATCGCCGCGCGGACATCGGCGGAGCGCGGCAGGCAGAGCATGATGACATCGCATTCACGCGCCAGCGATGCGCCGTCCTGTGCCGGAACCGCGCCGTCCTTGGCAAAATCCGCGACGACATCCGGGCGTAGGTCCAGCACGCGCAATTTGTGCGACAGCATCAGCCGCCGCGCCAACGCGCCGCCCATGGCGCCCAGTCCGATATATCCCAATTCCATGATCAGTCCTTTCTCTTGTAGATACGCCGCGGGCTAGGTGCCGCGGAATGTTGGTTTCCGTTTCTCGACGAAGGCGCGGCGGGCTTCCTTGGCGTCATCCGAGCTCTGCAGGACGCCGCCGACATTGGAGGTCAGCACCATGGTGGTCTCCAGCGTGCTGTCGAGTGCGGCGCGCATGATCCGCTTGCTGGTCCATTGCACCATTGGCGGCTGGGCGATGATCCGCCCACACAATTCGCGCGTCGTGGCCTCAAGCTCCTCCGACGAAACCAAATGGTTGAGCATGCCCCACTCGTAGGCGCGCTCCGCCGGCAGTGAGCCGGTGTATGCGAATTCAAGCGCGCGGCCGAGGCCGACCATCTTCGGGAGGTAATAGCAGCCGCCGTTCTCCATGATCTGCCCGGCCTGCTGGTAGCCGATGAAGCGGGTTTTTTCGCAGCCGATACGGATGTCGCAATGCAGCGCCATGTCCATGCCGGAGCCGACCGCCGCGCCATTGATCATTGCGATGGTGGGTTTGCGGATGATGGAGATGTCGCGGTGCAGCTTGGTGAAGCCGTGATAGAAGTGCTGGCGCATCCGGTCCACCCCGTCCTGAAGGTTTCGTGCGCCTTCCACATTGGGGCCGATTTCGTCCTCGGTCGGCCGGGTCTTGAGGTCCGCACCGGAACAGAAGCCTCGCCCGACGCCGGTCAACACGATCACCCGCACGTCCGGATCGTCGTCGGCCGCCCGCATGTATTCGCCGACCTTGGCGACCGTCCCCATGGTTTCTGCCGTTCCATAGAGCGCGTTCATCTTCTCCGGCCGGTTGAACTTTATCCAGAGGATGCCGTCATCCTCCTTCTCATACAGCAGATAGTCGACGAGCTGCGGTCCCATATCGGTCTCCTCCGTTCCAGTGGCGTGGAACCACTATACGGGGAGGGCGCCTATGCCGTCATATCGGGCCTCGGTGAGAGCAAACGTGGTCACACCGGTTGAAGGATCTCCGCCAGGGCGTGTCTCGGCACCAACAGATCGGCGAGCGTGTGCCGGTCGAGGACCGCCAGGAAGGCGTCCAACGCCTCGTCGAGGATGGACGGTAATGCGCAGGCCCCGGCAATGCGGCAGGTATTGGTTTTCGCATCGAAGCATTCGACCAGACGCATGTCGTCTTCACAGCGCCGCACCAGGTCGCCCAGACCGATCGTCTCGGGCGTCATGGCGAGGGCTATGCCGCCCTGCCGACCCCGGACGGTTCGGATAAACCCCATCTGGCCCAACTGGTGGACCACCTTCATCAAATGATTCTCGGAGATATCGTACTGCGCTGCGATCTCCTTGATCGTGGACAATTCGCCTGCGGGTCTCAGGCCCAGATAGGTCAGTACCCTCAACGAGTAATCGGTATAACGGGTCAGCCGCATGGCGTTCTCCAATGAAAAATCCTCTTAAGATGTATTTTATATATTGCTTTTAGGCAAGAGGTTCCCATATAAGATGTATCAAAAATACATCTTATAAATAGAGGCAAGATCATGGGTGCAATTCTTGAAACAGACCTCCCGGCCAATCAGGCCCCGCATCGTCAACCCGAGAATCTGAGTGACCGTGTTGCCTACGGCTTTGTAAGAACCCTGCGCTTTGTGGCGGACCGGTTCTTCGCGGGGCGCTACGGTCATCGGGCCGTCGTTCTAGAGACCGTCGCCGCCGTGCCGGGCATGGTCGGCGGCCTGTTGCAGCACCTGAAGGCGCTGCGCCACATCCGTGACGACCAGGGATGGGTGCGGGAGCTGCTCGACGAAGCGGAAAATGAACGCATGCATCTCATGACCTTCGTCCAGATCGCCAAGCCGACCGTGGCGGAGCGGATCGTGATCATGCTGACCCAGGCGGTCTTCTATAACTTCTATTTCTGGCTCTATCTGTTCGCACCGAAAACCGCGCATCGGGTTGTCGGTTACTTCGAAGAGGAGGCCGTTGCCAGCTATACGCATTACCTGGCCGATATCGACGAAGGCCGGCACCCCAATCCGCCAGCGCCGCAGATCGCCCGCGACTATTGGAAGCTGCCGCCCGAGGCCACACTCCGGGATGTCGTGTTGGTTGTCCGTGAAGACGAGGCGGGACATCGCGACCGCAACCATGAATTCGCCGACGTCCTCGGACGGGGCGGTGTGCCCAAGGGCCAATTGGCCGCGGCGGAGTGAGGCGGGAGCGTCATGGAAGTCTCACACGCACTATCCGTCGACGGCCGACCCGTTGCGCAGGCCGTCGATGAGGCGTCGATTGAGCGTTTGGTCCGGCACTTCTACTCCCGGGTCCAACGCGACGCGGAACTGGGACCAATCTTTGCCGTGGCAATTCCCGGTGACTGGGAACCGCACCTCCGTACAATGATCGATTTCTGGTCCTCGGTGATGCTTAAAAGCGGCCGGTTCAACGGTCGTCCGGTGGCGACGCATAGGGCGCTTGTCGGCGTGACCTCCAAACATTTCGATACTTGGCTCCGATTATTCGATGCCAGCGCGAGGGCTGTCTATCCCGCCGAAGTCGCCGAGCAGTTCGTCGATCGGGCGGGGCGCATCGCTGACAGTCTGCAACGGGCAATGTTCCCGCCCGCAGGTCCGAGGCCAGCCAATCATGTTATAGGAGATGGATCATGAAAAGCATTCCGGAGTCGGCCATCGCGTATACGCGCACCAAGACCTTCACGGAAGAATCGGTGCCGGTGAAAATCCGTGAGCACCATCAGACGGCGGCGGGCGTTTGGGGCTTGATCACCGTCGTGAGCGGTGAGGTCCGATACGAAATTCCGAGCACCGAAGAAACGCACATCCTCACGCCCGGTACGCCGGGGGTTGTCGAGCCCGGCATTTCCCATCGCGCGAATCCGATCGGAGAGGCTTCCTTCTTTATCGAATTCTACCGCTAGCACTCTGACTGGAGACTCTGTCATGGACACGGTAACGATCTTCCTCACCCAATTCGTCTTGAGCATCGTCGTGTATTCCCTCGTCGCCAAGTGGTATGCGGCGCCGTGGCTGGCGGGGAAATCCCTGCAGACCGCAGTGATGCTGCTGATCCTACCGCACGCTTTTCGGCACATTGGGTTGGGTTTCATGGTGCCTGGCCTGGTCGGCGATCCATTGCCGGGCCTGTTCGCCGGTGGTGCCGCCTACGGCGATTTTGCCGCTGGCCTGTTGGCGATCCTGGCGTTGGTTGCCTTGCGCAGCGGTTGGGGTTGGGCGATCCCGTTGGTTTGGGTCTTCAACGTCGTCGGCACAGCCGATCTGTTGAATGCCTTGCGCCAAGTGGAGGCCGTTCCGAATCTCGGCGTCATGTGGTTCGTGCCGCCATTCATCGTGCCGCTGTTGCTGGTCACGCATGCGATGATCTTCGCCTGGCTGGTAAAGGCGGCCCGGCCGGTCGATATCGAGGCGCTGTGCGCTCCGAGCCGAAGGAATCCGGCGGCCACACCGAACTGTTAGGTGATCCGTTGCGGATTGGTCGGCGCCTTTATTGAAGGTTGGTGCGGACGCCGAGATGCGGAACCCTCTCGATGGCGTTACCGCCGATCAGCCACGAACATACGCCGTGCGAGCGTTCTCGTGTAATTGATGCACTGTCGGTTCGACCAACCGCAGTCGCTGGTCAACAGTTCCCATTGGCGCACGGACAGCATGGCCCACAAAGCATCCGTTGCTTGTTTGGGCGGCAGGCCCGAGGAAAGTACTCCGTCTTTCTTCAGGGCTTGAACCACCGCGTGACAGCCTTGGCGAAAGGCCCGCATGCGGTCGTCCCACGCTGCGGCGGCGGCTTCGTCCGTGTCCTTTAGCGCAAGCAGCGCTTTCGCCACGCCATAAATTTCCGGGATGTAGTTGCCCCACGCGTCGATGAAGGCATCGAGGCGGTCCACACCTGTTTCCGCCGTCCGGCTTGCGGTCAGGCGTTCGTCGATTTCCTTGACCGTATCTATATGGCGCGTGGTGGCGATGAGCAGGTCCGACCGCGTCGGGAAATGAAGATAAACCGCCTGCCGGCTCACCCCCGCATCTTTCGCGATGTCCGCCATGCGAACCCCGGAGCCGTCGCTGGCCTCCAGCAACTTCCAGGTCGAATTCAAGATGCGGGTTCGAGTATCTGTTTTCATGCTTGACATCATGTAAAGTACCGCGTACTTGACGCGTTGTCAATTTACACCGTGTCAAGCAACAGAGGAAAAACCATGCCAAAACGCATCTTTATCTGGTTGGCTCACCCAAAATCTGAATCATTGTGCGGCGGTCTTGCCGATGCCTATCAGGCCGGGGGGACAAGCAGCGGCTCGGAACTACGGCGAATCGATCTCTGCGACATGTCTTTCGATCCCGCTTTCGAAGGGTATGGGGACCGTATGCCGCCGTTGGAGCCGGATCTTCAAGCATGGCAGGACAACATCGCCTGGGCTGACCATTTGCTCTTCGTGCATCCCTATTGGTGGGGTGCGATGCCGACCAAGGCGAAGGCGGTGCTCGACCGGGCACTTTTGCCGGGGTTTGGGTACAAGTATCGCGAGAAGGGCGTTGCCTGGGATAAGCTCCTCAAGGGCAAGACGGCGGATGTCATCATCACGTCGGATACGCCGCCGATGTTGGACACACTGCTTTACCGGAAGCCGGCGCGGCGAGTGATGAAGAATCAGGTTCTCGGATTCTGCGGCATCAAGACCAAACGGATGGTGCAGTTCGGGTCCGTGAAACTGGCCGACGATACGAAGATTGGAAAATGGATCGGGCGGGCCGGGCGCATGGGAGCCATGGCGGCTGCGGCGTGATGGTTCCCGTTTATTCTTTTTACGGGAAGCGATGTATCGATCCATACAGTCGTGCGAAATTCCGTGGCGGCCTCGTCCTATGCTAAGGTTCCGCAAGGAAAATCAACAACCGATGCAGGGAGTCGACTGTGGCAGCACCGCGCACCATGTTCGAGAAGATTTGGGATCGGGCGTGCATCCTGACGCGCGACGACGGACAGTCATTGCTCTATGTGGATCGCCATCTGGCACATGAAGGGTCGGGACGGGGCTTTGCCCGGTTGCGTGCGGAGGGGCGGAAACTGCGCCGGCCCGATCTGATATTTGGCACCGCGGACCACTACATCTCAACCAAGGGGCCGACCCTCGACGACATCGACGATCCGGACCGGCGCGAGCGTGTCGCCTTGTGCGCGCCGAACGCGGAGGAGTTCGGCGTTACGTTCTTCACGCTCGGCGATCCGCGCCGCGGCATCGTTCATGTGGTCGGGCCCGAACAAGGGTTAACCCAGCCGGGCCTGTTGATCGTCTGTGGCGACTCACACACTTCGACGCATGGCGCGCTCGGCGCCTTCGCCTTCGGCATCGGCTCGACCGAGCATTACCATGTGATGGCGACGCAATGCCTGTGGCAGCGCAAGCCGAAGACCATGCGCATCACCGTCGATGGGGAGCGCGGCTTTGGCGTCACCGCGAAGGACGTGATCCTGCACATCATCGGTGAGATCGGTGCGCAGGGTGCTACCGGCCATGTCATCGAATACGCGGGATCGACGATCCGCGGCATGTCGATCGAGGAGCGGTTGACCGTCTGCAACATGTCGATCGAGGCGGGCGGCCGTGCCGGCATGATCGCGCCGGACGACACGACGTATGACTATCTCAAGGGCCGGCCTTTCGCGCCGCAGGATGCGGACTGGGAAACGGCGCTGGCTTTCTGGAAGACGCTGCCGACCGATGACGGGGCGGTGTTCGACCGCGAGGTAACCATCGACGCCGGCGACATCGCACCGACGATGACCTGGGGCACCAGCCCGGAGAATGCGCTGCCGGTGACCGGCGCGGTCCCCGACCCGGCGGACGAGGCGGACGCCGGAAAGCGGGCGGCGCTGGAAAGCACGATCGACTATATGGGCCTGCAGGCGGGTGCGCCGCTCAGCGATCTTACGGTGGATGGCGTTTTCATCGGCTCCTGCACAAATGGGCGGCTGTCGGATCTGCGCGCCGCCGCCGCGGTGGTGAAGGGCCGCAAGGCCGCGACCTTCGCGATGGTCGTGCCAGGGTCCGGACAGGTTAAGGCGCAGGCGGAGGCCGAGGGCCTCGACCGCATTTTCACCGAGGCGGGTTTCGAGTGGCGCGAGGCCGGCTGCTCCATGTGCTGCGGATTTAACGGTGACATCGGCAAGCCGCAGGAACGGTGGGCGTCCACGTCGAACCGGAACTTCGTCGGCCGCCAGGGACCGGGTGTTCGTACCCATCTGATGAGTGCGGCGATGGCGGCGGCGGCCGCGGTGACCGGTAAGTTCACCGATGTTCGCACGCTGGAGGAGAATGCCTGATGGAAGCCTTCACGACATTGACCGCGGTGGCCGCGCCTTTTGACCGGCTGAATACCGACACCGACCAGATTACGCCGGGGCGGTTTCTGGTACGTTGGGACGCCGATTGGGCGAAGGTCCTGTTTCATGATCTGCGCTTTGAGGGAAACGGCTCGGAGCGGCCGGACTTCATTTTGAACCAAGCGCCGTTCCGCGACGCCAAGATTCTGGTCGCAAACGTCAACTTTGCCTGCGGGTCGTCAC
Organism: Alphaproteobacteria bacterium; assembly: GCA_021774335.1. GTDB lineage: Bacteria > Pseudomonadota > Alphaproteobacteria > UBA8366 > UBA8366 > JAJFJD01. The sequence goes on along the minus strand of JAJFJD010000020.1, from coordinate 280,532 downwards.
GTGAAAGCGCGGTGCATGCGCTGGTTGCCTATGGCTTTCGTGCGGTGATCGCACCCAGCTTCGGAGATATCTTCTTCAACAATGCGAGCAAAAACGGGTTGCTGACCTTTATGCAGGATGCGGACACCTGCGACCTGTTGCGCGGCCAATTGCATGCGGACCCGGGGTCGGTCATGAGCATCGATCTCGACGCCCAAAGCTATATCGGCCCCGATGGCACGGCCTACACCTTCGAGGTCGACAACTTCCGTAAGCATGTATTGTTGAACGGTTTGGACGATATCGACCTCACCATGCAGTACGAGGACGAGATTGCCGCGCATGAAGCGGCGCTGAAGAATGAAATACCGTGGCTGTCCGCCAAGGCATGACGGTGCGACATTTGAAATTGACGTAAGGGATGTAGAGATGCCGAAGGTTCTTTCCGACGAAGCGGTCGAGCATTTCCAAACGCACGGATTCCTGTCGCCGGTCCCCGTCCTCTCGCCGGAGGAGGTCGCGCATTTCCGTGGTTGCCTCGAGCGGTTCGAGGCGAAATACCCGGACGATGTGAAAAAGCTGAAGAGCAAATCGCACCTGCTGTGCCCGTGGGTCGAGGACATCGCGCGGCACCCGGGCATCCTCGATGTCTACGAAGACCTCATCGGGCCGAACATCCTGTGTTACAGCATGGCCTTTCGGATCAAGGACCCAGACGGCAGGACCCACGCGGGGTGGCATCAGGACGGCGCGTATAACCCGATCAAACCGATCCTGGTGATCGGCGCGCTGGCGCTCGCGGAATGCACCGTGGCGCATGGCTGTCTCAAGGTCATACCCGGATCGCACAAGACCGGTGTTCTGCCGCATGAGGATACGGGTAACCCGGAAAGCATCCTGTCGCGCGGTCAGTACATCACGGCGGATATAGACGAAGCGAAAGCCGCCGATATCGTGTTGAAACCGGGTGAGATAGGCCTGTTCAACGCCGGGATCATCCACAGCTCCGGCGTTAACCTATCGGACGAACGCCGCCTTATCCTGCTGGTCGAAATGATGCCGACGCATACCGAAGTCCGGGCGCATCGCGATTCCGGGATGTTGGTACGCGGGGTCGATACCTATGGGCATGTCGATGTCGACCCGTCGCCGAAAACGGAATTCGGCCCGGCGGAACTGGCCGCGTGGCGCAACACGACCAAGAAGACCGGCAAGAACATATTCGCCGGCAGTCCCCTGCCGCCGACCGAAGTCTATGGCGGCGCGGACCCCAACCGGACCTAAGCTAGGGCGCGATTTCGAAAGACGGTGACTCGCAGGTGCCTGCGAAGGACAATGCTATTCGTTGTCCAGCCGCTATCCCAAGATGAGCAATTGGAAGGATTGAAGCATGAGCGTTGCAGATCCCAATCGCGTGTTGCTGACGGGCGAAAATCCGTTCATTCGCCTCAGCGTGGATGACAGCGACGATTACACGACAAACGCCAGTTTCTGGCGCATCATCTTCAGCCCCGCCGGGGGCGGCCATGTCTTGTTCGTCAAAAGTGAGCTGACGCAGAATGCGTGGCGGATCTACACCGACAATGGGGACATGACGCGGTGGTTGCAGTCGGGCATTCAGGGGCTGCTGAATGCGGAACTGGCGGATCAGGGCATTGCCATGACCGATGCAGCGTTCACCAGATCCGGCGATGCGCAGAAGGATTGGACTGAAACCATCCGGGCGGCGGATGAGGAGGTGGTGCTGTCATGGTTCGACCTCGGCGACCCGATGCTCATTCATACATATCCAGGCGACAAACCCGGTGACCGGCCGGTTGGCGTGTGCACCGTGTTCGTGCCGGCGCTTGGCGCGCGATTGTCGATCAATGGCGAGGATGCACCGGGCCGGGCCTGGCCGCGGGAGCGGGAAGGCCGGCCGTTCAGTACCTGTTCCCTGGCATTCTCGGAGAGTTGGACCGAGCCCCGGTAAAGACGGAAAGCGATACGCCGGCTAACGCGTCACCGGCAGGGCGGCGGAGAATTGGAAAGCCGTGCGGATTGCATCTTTCAATGTCCAGAATATGCGACTTCGCGTTCGCGATGGGGCGGCTCGTCTGGACGGCGCGCGCGACGAAGACCTTGAAGAAGATCTCGAAACAGACGCTGCGGCGCTTGATGGCGTCGACCGACGCCTGACGGCTGCCGTTCTGAAGACGGCGGACGCCGATGTCGTCAGCCTACAAGAGGTATTCAATCAGGAAACCCTCGATTATTTCCACGATAGGGTGCTCGTGCCCGGTGGCGTGCCGCCGTATCCATATCGAGTGTGCCTTCCGGGCAATGATGGACGCGGCCTGAACGTTGCCGTGATGAGCCGCTTGCCGATCGACGATGTCACGGGTCATGCGGCGGAGACCCCATCGTCGCTCGGTTTGAATAACGCCACCGCTCTCGGCTCTGACGACCGCATATTCCGGCGCGACTGCCTTGAAGTGTCGGTCGGCCGCCTATCCGCTTTTGTGTGTCACTTTAAGGCGCCGTATCCGGACACGGCGTCGGTGTTTGAAATACGGCGGTTGGAGGCGGCCGCGGTTCGTCGCCTTATCGAGCGCCGCTTTGATGTTCCTGCGGAAAACCTCTGGCTCATAGTCGGCGACCTAAACGAACCGGCCGTTGCCGAAACGGATCCCGAGCGCACATTTGCGCCGGTATTCCAGGACTTCGCGGTGGATTTGCTCTCCCGCATCCCGGCCCAAGAACGATGGACCTTTCACCAGCCTCATTCGGCCGTCTATACCTGCCCGGATGCGCTTTTGGCGTCCCCCGCCCTTGCAGCGCAGTGGCCAGATGCCCGGCCGGAGATTCTGCGGATTGGCCTCGACCGCGATGCCGAGCGGTATACGGGCGCCCGGCTTGCGGGCGTCGGCGCCCATCGGCCCCATGCCAGCGATCACGCCGCTCTATCTGTTGATTTTCCGGGCCTCTAGATCAGAGATGGTAGTGCGGCCCGATGCCATCAAAGTTTCACCGGCAGTGCGTTCGCCACGTCGATGCCGTCGTGCCGCATGTCGCAGACATAACAATGGACCTCCACGCCGGCCGTTGTCGCGGCATCCAGGGCCTCGGCGTAACCTGGGTCGATGTCACCCGCGATGCGCAGGTGGTCACAATCGCCGCGCTGCACCAGGTACAGCATCACCGCGCGATGCCCTTCGGCCACCATGTCGCTGAGTTCGACCAGGTGTTTCGCGCCGCGCTTGGTGACGGCGTCCGGGAATTCGGCAGCGGTTTCCCGGCCCGGCTGGGCGCGTTTCAGATTCACGTTCTTGATCTCGACATAGCAGTCGGGTTTGGCCGCGTCTTCGAGCAGAATATCGATGCGGCTGTTCTGGCCGTATTTCACTTCGCGCCGCAGCGTGTCGTAGCCGGTCAATTCGGCGATGCCGTCGCGGGCGATCGCCTCTTCGACCAGTTTGTTGGGGTGCGAGGTGTTCACGCCGACGAGGTGGTCGCCGACCTTCACGAGTTCCCAGCGCCAGTCGAGCTTGGCTTTTGGATTGCGGTTCGGCGACAGCCAGACCTCGGAACCGGGTTCCGCCAGGCCGATCATCGAGCCGGGATTGGCGACATGGGCGGTAATCGTCTCGCCGCCTTCCATTTCGATGTCACTGAGAAAGCGTTTGTAGCGCTGGATCAGCGTGCCGCGTACCAGCGGGTCGGGGAACTGCATGTGACGTTGGACCTAATAGGTTTCGAACATGCGCTGGATGTCGGCCGGGTCGCTCGACCGGGTCAACGCCAGCATCAGCAGGATGCGCGCCTTCTGCGGCGGCAGATTGTCCGCCAGCACGCAGATGTCGGGCCGCCCGCTGTTCACCTTCACCACGCGGCCGCTGCTGTTGCGGGTGCTCTGCGCGATGATGACGCCCTTGGCGGCCGCTGTGTTGTAAGTCTCGACTTGCGCCTTGGTGTTGAAGCCCGGCAGCAATCCGGCAGCGATCAGCCCCTTTGCCCCGGCCGCGACGAAGGCGTCGATGGCCGTACCGTCTGCGCCCGCGTAACCCGGCACGATGTCGACGCGCGGCAGACTGTCCATTCCGGCGACATCGAATTCGGTATCGGGGGCGCGCTTCCGCACCGGCGTTCGGTAATAGATCACCTGATCCGCGTCGGCGTGGCCGAGCAGGCCGAAGTCATGACTCTTGAAGGTCTGCAGCCGCAGCGTCGAGGTCTTGGTGACGTCGCGCGCGCTGTGGATCTCGTCGTTCAGGACGGCAAGGACCCCGAGGCCGCGCGACTGTGGCGCACCGGCGACCCGGATCGCGTTGACCAGATTCAATCCAGCGTCGGTGCTGATCGAGGTGGCCGGGCGCTGCGCGCCGACCAGCACGACGGGGATGTCGAGCTTGACCGTCAGGTTCATGAAATAGGCGGTTTCCTCAAGCGTCGCCGTGCCGTGGGTCAGCACGATCCCGGCGAGGTCGGGGTTGTCGGCGGCGGTCTTGTGGATCACCGCGTGAAGTTCGAGCCATTCCGCCGGGCCGATCTCGGTGCTGCCGACCGCACGGAAGCGAATCATCAGAAGGTCGGCGACCTGTCCGGTTTCCGGAAACTGCGCCAGCAGCTCATCGACCTCGTATTTCTTCTTGTTCTCGGCATAGGTCGCAATGTCCATGCTGTTCTTGCCGACCGAGGAGATCGTTCCGCCGGTTCCGATAACCGCGACGCGCGGCAATGTCGCTTGTGCCGTCATGATGTCCCGCCCAATTGAGTCCAGAAATCAGTTATCCAACCGTCGCATAGGTCCCGGACGGGAGCAATGCCCACGTCAAATCGCCGTCAGGTCGACGAGGCGGTCGATGGTCTTGGCCTTGTCGATCGACCAGATCAGATCGGCCATCTCGCTGCGGGCGTCTTCCGGCAGGCTTGCCGAAGCAAGAAGGTGGAACTTGTCTTCGAATGTTTGTTTCGACGGTCCACGTTCGATATCGCGCAATGTCTGCCGGTGCTGCACGGCGATTTCCTTGCCGTCCTTGGTCGTCGCGATGAGGCGGCAGGTTCGGGTCGCGGGCGCGACCTTTTCGAAGTCGTCGTTCAGCGTGATCTTGAGCCGTTTGATCAGCGCCAGGATATCCTTGTCGAGATAGCGGCCGGTCTCAAATGTCGCCGGTGTCACCGCGCCATCGATCATCGCCGCCGCGACGCAGAAGGGCAGCGAATGGTCCGCGGACTCGCGGGTCTTCGGCGTCCACAATGCCTTGTCCTTCATCGGCGCGGCGAAATGCTTGGCGTAGGTGTCGATGCGAAGCGTTTGGATATCGGCAACATCCACTTTCTCGCGCAGTTTTAACGCGGCCATGATCGGCACTTGGATCGCGTCGCGGACGGGGAAGGTTTTGATGTTTGTTTGCTCGATGATGAATTTATGGCCCTTGAGCCGTTCCGGAATCTGCACCGAATAGCGCTTGCCCACGGTTTGTTTCCACAGCCCGACCGGCCCGTCGAACGGGTCTTGCGGGCCAGTCATCCCGGCGGCGGCGAGTTGTGCGGCGAAGACGCCTTGGCGCGCGGCGTTGGGACCGGCGACGCCTTTCCACATGGAAAGTTGGCCGTTGCGCGTTTGATTGCTGGCAAAGTTGGGGACGACGGCGAGGGCCAACGCATCGCGGAGCTGTACCTTGTCAAGGCCCAACAACCGCCCGGCGGCCATCGCCGCCCCCGGTGCGCCGGCGACGGGCTGGTCCCAACCCGCGACCTGGAACGGGGCGGCTTGGCACAAGCGGCACTGTATCTCGTAGGAGATCACGATGGCCTGGATCAGGTCCTTACCCGATGCGCCGGTTTGCTCGGCGATGGCGATCAGCCCCGGAATGTTGTCCGACGGATGCGCGGTGCTGGTCATCAGATAGGCGTCGCTCATGTCCAAGTAGCGGACCATCGCGCCGTTTACGAGCGCGGCGAGGTCCGGCGTCGTGCGCACCATCGTGCCGAATATCCGTGCACCGTCGTTGCCGGCGACGGGAACTGCCAACCGCCGCACGGCGCGTACCGGCGGGGCTACCAGCGCGGCCATGGCACAACCCATGGAATCCAGCAGCCGGCCTTTCACCGCCTTGATCGTCGATGCGGGGATGTCGGAATAGCGCAGGCCGGCGGTGAAATCGACGAGCTGGGCGGCGGTTTTGTCCATTGGGGGCGTCCTCGGTTATTCTGCGGTCATTCTAGTGTCGCCTCGCGATCTTATGAAATTTTCACGTATCGGACAGGAACCGGCTGATGAAAAGCAAAGCGCGCCGTTTTAAAGAGCTGTTGGAGGCCCCCGATATTCTTGTTGCGCCCGGCGTTTACGACGGATTCAGCGCCCGCATCGCCGAGGCGGCAGGGTTCGAGGCGGCGACGATCAGCGGCGCCGGCGTCTCCGAGAGTAATCTCGGCTGGGCCGACAAGGGCATCATGGGTGCCCAGGACAACATGCGCGCGGGCCGGGCGATCGCCGATTGCACGGACCTGCTGCTGCGGGCCGATGCGGACACCGGATACGGCAACGCGGTGAACGTCTATTTCACCGTGCGCGGCTTCGAGGAGGCCGGGATGGCCGCCGTCATGATCGAGGATCAGGTCTGGCCCAAGCGGTGCGGCCATATGAAAGGTAAGGACGTCATCCCCGCTGCCGAGATGGTCCAGAAGGTGAAAGCCGCCTGCGACGCCCGGCGCGATCCCGACCTGGTCATCATGGCCCGCACCGACGCGGCCGGCGTGACCGATGTCGACGACGCCATCGACCGGCTGATCCGTTATGCCGAGGCAGGCGCGGATGCGCTCTATGCCGACGCGCTGCTGTCGGCGGAGGATATCGAGAAGGTCGCCCGCGCGGTTCCGCGGCCCTATGTCTGCAATATGGGCTTCGGCCTGCAGGCGCGGTCGACGACGCCGTTGCTGACGGCCAAGCAATTGCAGGGGATGGGAGTCGCGATGGTCACCTATCCGCGTATGCTAAGCTCCGCTGCGGTGCACGGCATGATGACGGCGATGAAGGCGTTCAAGGATGGCGCCTATGCCGACACCCCGGTGGAGCGCCCCGACCTGCAGGTCGATTTCGCACAGTTGAGCGCCTTGATGGGCCTCACCGAACTCGACGCCATGGAAACCAAATACGAAGCCTCGGACTGATCGGCCATCGATCAGGCACCGAATGACTGAATAACAGACCGACTAGGAGAGCACAGATGAAAAGCAAAGGACGCCGCCTGAGGGAACTGCTCGAAGGGCCGGATATCCTGATTTCGCCCGGAATTTATGACGGGTACAGCGCACGGTTGGTCCAGGCGCGCGGGTTCAAGAGCGGCGCGATTTCCGGTGCGGGGCTCTCCGAATGCCACCTCGGCTGGTCGGACAAGGGCATCATGGGGCTGGAAGACAACCTGCGCTTCTGCCGCGCGATCGCCGATTGCGCCGAGGACCTGCTGCTGCATGCCGACGCCGACACGGGTTACGGCAACGCGGTGAATGTTCATTTCGTGACACGTGCCTTTGAACAGGCGGGCGTGGCGGCGGTGATGTTCGAGGATCAGGTCTGGCCGAAGCGCTGTGGTCACATGGTCGGCAAGGACGTGATCCCCGCCGAGGAAATGGTGCAGAAGGTCAAGGCCGCCTGCGACGCGCGGCGCGACAACGATTTCGTCATCAAGTCGCGGACCGACGCGGCCGGCGTGTTGGGCCTGAATGCGGCCATCGACCGGCTGAACATGTATGCGGAGGCTGGCGCGGATCTGCTGTTTGCCGATGCACTGCTCTCGGCCGAGGATATCGAGAAGGTCGCGCGCAGCGTGCCCAAGCCGCTGACCGTCAATATGGGGCTTGGCATCCGGTCGCGGCCGACCACGCCGTTGATTTCGCCGGGACGCTTGCAGGAGATGGGCGTTGCCGCGGTCAGTTATCCGCGATTGCTGTCGACCTCGGCGGTGCGCGGCATGATGAACGCCATGGATGTCTTCCAGGAGATGGTGGCGAGCAACGAAGAGGTGGACCGTCCCGATCTCCTGGTCTCGTTCGACGAGGTCAACGCGCTGGTCGGCTACGACACGCTGACCGAGATGGAAAATCGCTATGCAGTCGACGGCGATGCCGCCCCGCAGACCGCGTCTGGCGACTAGCGGCACCGGAGGAGCAAGCCATGGGCATGACCATCATCGAGAAGATCCTCGCCCGGCAAAGCGGGCAGGACCGCGTGCGGCCGGGCGAACTGGTCACCGTCAATGTGGATACGGTGGTTATGTTCGACAACAACTTCATGGACAGCGTGTGGCGTGAAATCCTGCATGTGATCGACCCGGACCGCGTGATCGTCGCGTTCGATCATCGCGCGCCTGCGGCCCATGTGCCGAGCGCCACCGCGCATCAAACCGGACGCAGATTCGTCGAGAAGTTCGGCATCAAGCGCTTCCACGACGTGGGGCGAATGCAGGGGATCGCGCATGTCCTGATCGCGGACCATGGTTATGCGATGCCCGGCACGGTTTTGCTGTGCAGCGATTCGCATACTTGCAGCGCCGGGGCGTTCAACTGTATTGCGCGCGGGGTCGGCGCGCCGGATATCACCTATGCACTGACCAAGGGCGAGACCTGGTTCCGGGTCGGCGAAACAGTCCGCTATGATCTGGAGGGCAGCTTCAACCCGGCCGTGTCGATGAAGGATGTCTTTTTGCATATCGCCGGTACTTATGGCGGGCACGAGACGATGAATGTCGAGTTTGGCGGGTCTGCATTGCCACAGCTCAACATGAACGCGCGGCGTACCCTGACGACGATGGGCGCGGAACTGAGCGCCGAATTCGCGACCTTCGAGCCGGATCAGATCCTGTTCGACCACATCGATGCGCATAATCCCGGCCACCCGGCGTATGAGGCGCAATACCCGGATGAGGACGCGACCTATGCCGACCGGCGGACGATCCGTCTCGACGAAATCGAGCCGCTGGTGGCTCTGCCCGATAGTGTCCTTGATAACTCGCGTCCGGTCGGTGACCTCGCTGGAACTGTAATCAATCAGGCCTTCATCGGGTCCTGCGCCAACGGCACGATCGATGACCTGGAATGTGCGGCGAAAGTCTTGGCGGGCCGGCAGGTGGCGGATAGCGTGCGCCTGATCGTGACGCCGGGCTCGCAGACCATCTACCGGCAGGCAGCGAAAAGCGGGGTGTTGTCGACCCTGGTCGAGGCCGGCGCGGTGGTGACGAACGCGACCTGCGGGGCCTGTGGCGGCGGCCACCTTGGCGTGCTGGCGGCGGGCGAGACTTGTATCACGGCGAGCACCCGGAACTTCAAGGGCCGCATGGGCGACCCCAGCGCGAAGATCTACATGGGATCGCCGGCAACCGTGGCCGCGTCGGCGATCAAAGGGACCATCGCCGATCCGTGTGAATTCCTTGGGAAGGGAGGCTGAGCCATGGATTTCGAAGGCAAGACATGGCGCTTTGAAGCCAACATCAATACCGACCTGATTCTACCGAGCCGTTGCTACTATTTGCCGCCGGAGGAACAGATCAACTACATCTTTTCCGCAAACCGTCCGGGCTGGGTCGAAGAGATGAGCAAGGGCGACATTATAATCGCCGAGCCGAATTTCGGCATGGGATCGTCACGCCCCGCCGCGCGGAACTTGCGCCTGCTCGGCGTCGCCTGTCTCGTCGCGGAAACGATCAACGGGCTGTTCTACCGGAACTGCATCAATTTTGGATTTCCGGCCCTGGAATGCCCAGGCGTTACGGAGGCTTTCACCGAAGGTGACGTCGCCGCCGTGTCTTTCGACGACTTTACGGTCCGGAACGTCACCACCGGAAAGTCATTGGAGGCCAAGCCCATTCCGGACGCGCTGCTGCACATCCTGACGGCAGGCGGTATCTATCCGTTGCTGGAAAAGGAAGGTTTGGTGGCACCGCCGGAGGCCGGCTAGCCGACCGCCTCTATCGGTGGCGACTGCCCTGGAATCGACGTCGGTAACTCGATCCTCACCGATGTGCCACGGCCCGGCGTGCTGCGCAGGTCGATTTCGCCGCCAAGCAATTCGATCAGCTTGCGGGCGATTGGCAGACCCAGCCCTGTGCCCTTTTGATCGTGGGTGCCGCGCTTATACGGTTTCATGACTTCGTGCAGGTTTTCGGCCGTCATGCCGATGCCGGTATCCGACACGACCAAGACCAGGACGCCGTCTTTTTCGGCGCGCTTCGCCGACATCATGACGCGGCCGTTCTCGGGTGTGTATTTGATCGCGTTGGACACGAGATTGACCAACACCTGCCGCAGTTTCCGTTTATCGGTCTCGATGATCGGCAGGTCCGGCTCGATGTCGATCTCAAGATTGATGTTGGCATCGACGGCCAGTTGGCCGAGCATCTCGGTCGTTTCTTCGATCACACTGTTGACGCTGACATCCTCGATTTCGAGCGGTTCGGCGCCGACCTCGATCCGGGTCAGGTCGAGCCGCGCATCGATGATGCTCAGCAGATGTTGACCCGCTTCGAAGATGTTGCTGGCATATTCCTTGTACTTGCCGTCGGGCATGGGGCCGAACGATTCCTGCCGCATCGCATCGGACATGCCGCAGATCGCATTGAGCGGCGTCCGCAGCTCGTGATGCGTTTCGGCGAAATAGTCGATCCGGTCGCGGTTTTCGGTGCGAACGGAATCCAATTCGCCGGTTAGCCGTTTCTCGGTTTCCTTCAACAAGGCGAGCGCGCTGTCGAGACGCTTCGTCCGGCGATCCAACTTCGTTTGCAGCCGTGCGTGCGATTGTACCCGGGCAATCAGCTCGACAGGGTCCAGCGGCAAGGAAACGAAATCGGTCCCGGCGTAGGAAAGCAGTTCCCGGTGGGCCGCATGATTGGGCGCGTCCGTAAAGAAGAGGACCGGGCCGGAATACTGGTCGCCACCGTCTTTGAGCCCAGCGATCAAGGCAAGGCCGTCTGCGTTGGCATCGCCGGGAATGGACAGCACAATACTCGGCGGTGTCGATGCGATCTCGGATAGTGCCGCCTTGGTATCGGCGGCAACGGTAATCGACTGGAACCCGGCTTTTTGTAGGATCTCTTTGGCTTCTGGCCCGACGGAATCCGTCGGATCGACGATCAATATCCCGGCGTTGGCTGTCCGGACGCCACTCGCTGGCGTACCGTTTGCCACGCTTCCTGCCGGCTGTTCGGTATCGTCGTTTTTGGCCATAATTGGGAAACAGTTGTGAGCACTAAATTCAGCGTTAACCTTAATGGCGAGGTCTTAACATCGGCTTACCCAGGCGCGTATTTAGTCCTCACTACGTCGCTCCGGTTGCAGAATATTCACAAATAGCGATAAAAATTCCTAAATCAGGGCAATTGGCCGATGTCATACCCTGGATCGGTCCGGAAAAGAAGCAAGCATTACGGGTTTTTTGCTGGCTCCATCATCTTGAGGTGGAAATTCGAGGGCAATCCGGCGGAAATGCGCATAAATGCACAGCATCCTGGGCAAAATTGCCGCTGATATGGCCGTGGCGCCATAGGTGCCGCGAAACTCCTTTATGATTGAAGAAGGTGAATCTTATTTCGCGCCTGAAGACGGGGCTCTGACCGCCTTCCATGCTCGTCCCGACGACGACGGCCCGTTTTCGCCGGTGATCACCAGGTCTCTTTGAAGCCCTGGAAGCGGGTCGGGATTTTTTGCAGATCTTGGATGACCTCGCCGGGTAGTGAGATGTCCAAATCCGCCGACATGCTGGCGTTCAGCGTGTCGGAGATACCACCAAAACGCGCTTCGGCGGCGCCGACAATTTCATCGTAGCCGCCGACGGCGGCGAAGAGATGCACGATGTCGTCAGGGACCTCGGCGGCCATCTTGTCCCACTCGCCGCGCTTCGACATTTCGTGCAGTTTCATCCCCAGATCCTGCTCGTCGTGCAGTTCCCAGACAGGGAAATAGCTGCGGGTCGAGCCATAGAAGGCCACGCGGTAGCGCACCCACTCGAAGAGTTTGTCGATGCTTTCTTGATCCGGCCCGGTGACCATGTAGCCACCACCGGTGATTTCGAAGTTTTCCCGCTTGGTGCCGCCCTTTGTGAAGCCGTCCTCCAGCCGCGGCATCACCACATCTTCCAGGTAGCGCCGGGTGCAGAACGGATGCAGCCGCACGCCGTCGCAGACGCGGCCCGCGAGCCGCAGCATCGCCGGTCCGACGGCGGCAATCGTCACCGGGACAGGCGGCAGACCGTTCCGGTCGGGAATGAAGTTCGGCGTCATCAGAGTGAACTGATAATGCTCGCCGACATAGTTCAGCTTCTCGCCTTTCTCCCAACACCGCCAGATCGCGCGCATGCCTTCGATATATTCGCGCAGCCGGGGGACCGGCGGGCTCCACGGCACACTGAACCGCCGCTCGTTGTGGCCTTTGACCTGCGAGCCCAGTCCGAGCGTGAATCGGCCCTTCGACGCGGTCTGCAGGTCATGCGCAGTCTCGGCGACGACCATGGGGCTGCGGGCGAAGGCGATCGCGATGCCCGTCGATAATTCGATGCGTTTCGTGGCTGTCGCCGCCACGGCGAGCGGCAGGAATGGCTCGTATTTGTTCTCCATGGTGACGGCGCCGTCATAGCCGGCGGCTTCGATGGCGGCCGCCTCGGCCGGGACGTCCTGCAAGTTATGTTGCGGCAGGACCGTGAGAACGCGCATGTCGGGAACTCCTAGGTGATTGTAATAGAATGATAAAGTAAATGCAGGGGCGCAGTTTGGCTGGCCGATGCCATCCTATGCTATACTAACAGGCAGGTCGTGTTGCGGCCCGTCCACAATTCTAAATCAGTTTCTACCCGAGAGAGGAATCGCTCATGTCAGCGCTGGCAGCAATCGATGTGCGCCCGGAAGATATCCCGACGATGCGGGAAAAGGTATCGCCGGAAGAATGGGAAACACGTGTGAACTTGGCCGCCTGTTACCGGCTGGTCGACTATTACGGCATGTCCGATCTGGCGGGGACGCATATCTCCGCCCGGGTGCCCGGTGAGGATGACAACTTCCTGATCAATCCATACGGTCTTTTCTTCGATGAGATCACGGCGTCGAGCCTGATCAAGATCGATATGGACGGCAATATCCTGAGTGATACCGAATACCGCATCAATGCGGCGGGTTACACCATCCATAGCGCCGTGCATGGCGCGCGCCACGATGTGCAATGCGTGCTGCACACGCATACGCGGGCCGGGATGGCGGTGTCGGCGTTGAAGTGCGGCCTGATGCCGATGAGCCAACATTCGGCGCGCTTTATCGGGAACACCGGATATCACGACTACGAAGGTGTCGCGACCAACCTGGACGAGCGGGAACGGTTGGTGGCAGACCTGGGCCCCACGAATACCGCGATGATCCTGCACAATCACGGCCTGATGACCTGCGGCTACAATATCCCGCATGCGTTTTGGCTGGTCCATAAGCTGGAGAAGGCCTGTCAGGCGCAGATCGACGGCATGGCGGCCGGCACCAAGGTCATCGAGATCGACCAGTCGGTGCAGGACAGCACCGCGGTTCATTTCAAGAAGGGCGGCACAGCCGGCGCCGACCGGAATTGGCCCGGCCATCTTCGCGAACTCGATCGCCTCGATACCAGCTACAAACATTAAGACGAGAAGGAAGCTTGCAAATGTCATTACGCGACCGCGTAACCCCCGAGGAATGGCAGACCCGCGTCGATCTTGCTGCCTGCTATCGTCTCCTGGATTTCTACGACATGTCCGATCTGACCGGCACGCATGTCGGCGCCCGTGTGCCGGGTGAGCCGGATGCCTTCCTGTTGAATCCTCATGGCATGTTCTTCCATGAGATCACCGCATCCAGTCTGGTGAAGGTGAATTTCGACGGCGACGTGCTGACCGAAGACAGCGAATATGGTGTCAACGCCGCCGGCTTCACGATCCACAGCGCCGTCTTGGGCGGCCGGGACGACGTGGCCTGTTCGCTGCATACGCATACCCGTGCTGGGATGGCCGTGTCCGCGATGGATTGCGGATTGTTGCCGCTGTCGCAGCATTCTATGCTGTTCTACGACGCCATCTCGTATCACGACTACGAGGGTGTCGCGACGAACCTGGACGAGTGCCAGCGGCTGCAGCGTGATCTCGGCGAAGCCAATATGGCCTTGATCCTCAAGAACCATGGATTGCTGACCTGCGGGCGCAACGTTCAGGAGGCATTCTGGATGATGTTCCGGCTGGAGAAATCCTGTCAGGCGCAGGTCGATGCGATGTCGACCGGGGCCGAGCTTATTCACGTGTCGAAGGACGTTGGCAATTTCACCCGCGATCAAATGAAGTCCCGCGGCACTTCGTTCGGCGACATGGGCTGGCCCGGCCATCTGCGCCGGCTCGACCGGATGGACGCCAGCTACGCGCACTGACCGGGGCGGCCGGCTGGCCGCTTAAACGCGCCGTTTTTTGCGAAGATGCCGCCGTTTCCATAGGTGACACGGCGGCATCCTTCGTTATGATCGCAAGCCTTCCTTTTGCCTGAGCCGGACTGGTCCATGAGCACTTCCAAGAAAACCGTTACCGCTGCCGTGATTGTCATCGGCAATGAAATCCTGTCCGGTAGGACGCAGGACAAGAATGTCGCGCATATCGCGCTGACCTTGAACGAGGTCGGTGTCCGCCTGTCAGAAGTGCGCGTCGTGCCCGATATCGAGGCGGAGATCGTCGACTCGGTGAATACGCTGCGGGCAAAATTCGACTATGTCTTCACGACCGGCGGCATTGGCCCGACCCATGACGACATCACCGCCGAATGCATCGCCAAGGCGTTCGGCCAGAAGCTGATCCAGCACCCGGAAGCAAAGCGCCGCCTGATGGAGCATTACGAACACAGCGAGATGGAGCTGAACGCGGCGCGAATGCGGATGGCGAACACGCCGGAACATGCCTCGCTAATCGACAATCCGATCTCGACCGCGCCGGGCTTCCAGGTGGAGAACGTCTTCGTCATGGCCGGCGTTCCGTCGATCATGCGCGCGATGCTGGACGGCGTTAAGGGCGGGTTGGTCGGCGGCACACCGGTGATTTCGCACACCGTTCTCTGCAATCTCGGCGAAGGTAAGGTCGCCGGCGGGCTTGGCGAAATCCAGAAGTCCTATCCCGAGGTCGATATCGGCAGCTATCCGCAATATGCGCGCGGCGAGTTCCGCGTCAGCCTCGTCATGCGCGGTACCGATGCCGCCGAACTCGAGGCCTGTGCCGACGAAGTGATGGCGATGGTCACGCGTCTCGGCGGGACGCCGAAAGTTCTCAACGAAGAAGAGGATGAGGCCTGACCCAATGCCGGAAAACCGACGAGCGCTGATCCTTGCATTCGACGCGCTGCGTCCGGACATGGTAACGCCGGATTTGATGCCGAACCTGTGCGCGTTCACCGCCGCGGGTTTCGCCTTTCCCAACAGCCGTTCGACCTTTCCCACCGAAACGCGCGTCAACCAATCGGCGATGATCACCGGCTGCTATCCGCAGCGGCATGGCATCGTCGGCAATAAGTTCCTGGATCCGGTGGCCGCGCCCGATGGCTTGTTCAACACGGGCGACGAGACGCAGTTGGCCGAGGGCGACCGGCGGCTCGGCGGCAAGCTCGTCGACGTGCCGGTGATGGGGGAATTGCTGGCCGACGCCGGAAAGACGCTCGCCGTGCTGAGTGCGGGAACGCCCGGCGGCTGCCGCATGCTGCACCACAAGGCCGAGGCGCTCGGCATGTTCCGGCTGGCGCTGCACCGGCCCGATGCGTCGGTTCCGGCGGAGCGGATCGCCGAAGTGCTTGACCGCGTCGGACCGATCCCGAAACATGAGATTCCGTCGCTGTCCTGGCTGACTTATGCGACCGATGCGTATCTCGACTATATCGAGCCGGAGTTGAAACCGGACGTGACGGTCCTGTGGTATTGCGAGCCGGACAACAGCTATCACTACAAGGGCATCGGAACCGAGCCGAACCTGGAGGCGATCCGCCATTTGGATGCGGAGTTCGGCCGCCTGCTGAAGTGGCGGGCGACGGACGGGCCGGGCGAGGCGCTTCAGGTCATCACGCTGTCGGACCACGGCCAAATCACGGTTGCGGAGGAAAGCGTCGACCTTGCGGGCAAGTTTCGCGCGGCAGGGTTCACCGTCGGCAAGACGGTGACCGAGGGCGCCGATCTCGCAATTGCCTTGTCCAATGGCGGTGGCGTCTACGTGCGGGAGTCGGATCCGGCTTTAATCCGAAAGATTGTCGACTGGCTGCAGGCGCAGCCGTGGTGCGGTCCGGTGTCGACCCGCGATGGTGTCGGCGCGCTGCATCATAGTCACTTGCAGATCGACCATCCGCGCGCGCCCGATATCGGATTGATCCTGGCCAGCGACGACCGGCCGAATGCGGCCGGGCTTCCTGGTCACACGCTGCAGAATGCCGCTTATCCGGTGGACGGCGGCTTGCATGGTGGCCTGCATGCCATTGAGTTAAGCAATTGGCTCGCTGTTTCGGGCGATGCTTTTCAGGCAGGCGGCGCTTCCGAGCTTCGGGCAGGAATCGTCGATGTCCTGCCGACGGTGTTGACGCTGTTGGGGATCGACGTGCCGGCCCATATGCAGGGCCGTGTCTTGTCGGAAGCCTTGATCGACGCGTCCGGTGATCCGCCAAAGCAGGAAACCGAAACCGTCACCGTCGATGGAGCCGCGGGCTATCGGGTGCACCTGACCCATAGCAAGGTCGGTGACACGCCGTATCTCGATCGGGGTTGGGTCGAACGGAGCGGTTAGCCGGTCGCGGCCGTGCGTTCGGTCGCACTTTCCTCGTCGCGGGCCGCCAACTCAAAGGCGTCGGCGTGAATATCGGCGAGGCTTGCACCCTTCAGATAGGCCTGCTTGCGCGTCGCATGCACCATGTCCGGTAGTCCGCAGAGGAAGACCCGCCATCCGGCGAGGTCGCCGGAATCCTGCAAGGCGATGTCATCCGCCCGCCCGGCGATACAGTCGTCCGGCACGTCCTGTCCCGAGACGCAGGGATGGTAGTGAAAGTTGCCGTGCGCGGCATGCATGTCGCGCAGCGAATGATGGAAATACAGGCCCTCGCGCGTGCGGCTGCCGTGATAGAAATGGATGTCGCCCTGATGCCCAGAGAGCAAGGCGTCCCGTGCGATACCGAAAAGCGGCGCCAGGCCGGTTCCCGTACCAATCAGAAGCATATTCTGCGGGTCGCGTGCCGGCAGATAGAAACAGGTGCCCATCGGCGCGCCGATCTCGACATTGCTGCCGGGCTTGAGCGTGTCGCAAATCCAGTTGCTGACCGCGCCGCCCTCAAGGCGTTTGACGTGAATTTCGAATTCCGGCACGGAGTCGGGCAGACTGGCGAGCGAGTAGCTCCGGATGAGACCGTCGGGCCGGCGTAGGTTGACGAATTGCCCCGCGCGATACCGCAGCGCCGTTTCCGGCCGCAAGATTACGCGCTGTACCGTATCGGCGAGCGGCTCGGCGAACACCACCGTTGCTTGCTGAAACGCGGCGGCACCGTTCGGTGAAGCCAGGGTGAGGTCGCCGTCGGGCTGGCACTGACAGGCGAGGAAATATCCTTCGTGGACGAAATTTTCCTTGAGGCCCGCTTGCGCTTTCGCCGGGACCGGGCCGTCCATCACCCGCATCATGCAGGAATGGCAGGCGCCCTTGCGGCAGGAGTTGGGCACCTTGACGCCATGACGCGATAGCGCGTCGAGCACCGTCTCTTCATCGGTGCAGTCATACGAGGATCCGGCGACGGTTATTGTCGGCATGGATATTCGCGACGTCCGGTCAGCGGTTGAGAACGTCGTCGCGCACGCTGTCGGCGACGCCGAGGATCGCCTTCAAAAGATTCTCCGGCACGCCGAGCTCTTCCAGCGTTTCCTTGAGATGGGCGCAGACCGCGTCGAAATGACGGTCGTTCAGGCCGCGTGATACCAGACCCGCATGCGCGGTCCGCATATCCTTGCCGGTGTACTCGTTAGGTCCGCCGAACGCCATCGTCAGAAAGGCTTTCTGTTTCGCTTCCTGATCGTCCATATCGACGGAATCAAAGAAGTGGCTGATGGTCGAATCGGTCAGGACCTTGCGATAGAAGATGTCGACCGCGGCATCGACCGCGACGGCCCCGCCGATCTGGTCGTATACGCTCTTATCCATCCTGCTGCTCCAAAATCTTGCTCGGAGGGACCGCTTCGCCCCTCCCAATTGCGTGCAGGGTAGGCGGATCGCATTAACCAAACATTACCGTAGTGGTTGATTTTGCTGGATTTGTCTCGCGGGAAACCGGCGTCGGGCGTATTTTGGCGCGAGAATCGGGGGCTCAGCGGCTCACGGCGTTGACCAGCAGCAGCACCCCCAGCACCAGGAAAATACCGAGCGCGATCAACGAATAACCGCGCATGCCGGCCCCGCCGCGGGCGCGCATGACGTACAGCAGCAAGGCCGTTCCGGCGATGAAATAAGCGAAATACTGCCAGTTCCAGTCCATTTCGTGTTCTGCCGCTCCGCGTTGTCGTGATCGTGTCTGGCATTTTCCTGAGGCGGAAGTATATCTCAGGAATGGAGAAACGCCCGATATCGCGGCGCAGAGTGATCGCGCGGCTGGCCGCAGCCGGTGCAGGGGCAATGCTCCTGCCTGGATGCGAGAACAAGCCGCCGATCCGCATCGAAGGCAAGGGCGGCTCGAAAACCAAGCCGAAGGTCAAAGTGAAGGTGTTGTACTGACGGGGCGGGCGACAGTCGGCGTTCATCGAAATTTTTGGCGTTACGCCGTTTTTACGTTGCTGGCGTCATTTGCGAATGAAAGTTTTTGGCCAATAGGAAGCGTGAGTGTCGCGGTCGTGCCGGTGCCGAGAACACTTTTGTAGTCGATGCGGCCACCGTGAAGACGCGCCAACTCGGCGGCGATTGGAATGCCCAAGCCGGTCCCTTCATGCTTTTTGTTGAAAGCGCCCTCAAGCTGTTTGAAGGGCAGGAATATGTCATCGATGCGATCCTCGGCAATCCCGATGCCGGTGTCGGAGACCGATATGGAAATCCAGCCGTCTTCATGGTGATCGGCGATCACACGGATCGTTCCGCCGCCAGGTGTGAATTTGACCGCATTCGAAAGCAAATTCAGGAATATTTGTACCAATCTGAGGAGGTCACCGCGAATCTCAGGTAACGGCGAATGGATGTCATTGGACACCGACACGTTTTCCTTAATTGCGGATGGGCCGATTTGCATGATCGCTGCGCCGATGGCCTCGTTTAGGTCCACGGCTTCGTCGGCAAGTTCGAGATTGCCGGATGCCGCTCTACTCATATCGAGGACATCGTCGATAATGCCCAAGAGATGCCCGCCGCTGTCGTGGATGTTTTTTGCATATTCTTGATATTTAGTGATCCCATCCGATCCGAAATGTTGGTCCTTGATGACTTCGGAAAACCCGAGGATCGCATTAAGCGGGGTTCGTAGTTCGTGGCTCATGTTCGCCAGGAAATGCGTTTTTGCCGTGTCCGCAGCCTCGGCTCTTGATTTCGCGTCGCGGAGTTCTTGTTCGGCGTGATGCCGCCGAAGCAGGAATTTCACGCGATATTGCAACAGTTTCCATACCGTTGGTTTTGTGAGGGTATCGGTCGCGCCAACTTCGAAACAACGATCGAGGGCGCCAGTGTTGTCCAATCCCGTGGTCATCAAAACCGGCGTATGCGTCAAATTCTTATCGTCGCGGACTTGGCGACAAACCTCGAAGCCATTGAGCTTCGGCATGACCACATCAAGGAGGATCAGATCCGGTTGCAATTGCCGTGCGAGGTCCAATCCTAGCAGGCCGTCGGTCGCTTCCTCTACGCTGAAGCCCGCTTGTTCCAGATAACCTCGAGCGATGGCTCGCTGCGTTGAGTCATCGTCAACGAGGAGGATCACCTCGGCATCACCGTCGGCCGGTTTGGCCGGTCTCGGAACGCGATTCGGTGCGGCGCCATGAGATTTGGTAAGTTCAATCGCTAGGGTCGAACATACTTTTTCGAATTCGTCCGAGATTGCGCCGATGAGCGCACCGACCTCGGTCAGATTATTCGGACCGGCCGTGGTTTCCAACTCATGGCATAATTTTGAGAGCCCGACGGCACCCAGGTTGGCACTGCTTGAGCGCAATGAGTGCGCCAATTGAGCGATTGATTCGACGTTTGCGCTATCGAAAGCTTCGCGAAGTCGATCGAGTATAGTTCTCGAACTGTCCAGAAATGTGCTGACAAGATTCACAAATCCGTAAGGGTTGTTTGTCGTATCGAGTATCCGAAGGGAATTGAGCGCATGCTTATCGATGCCGTTGACGATCGACGTTTCCTGCACGTAGCCGCTTAATCCCGTGTGGTCGCTGGCGGCGTCATCGTTGTCCCGTTCAACCTGAAACCGTTCCGGTAGCCATCGGGAAAGCGCGTTGCGGAGTTGATCGAGTGTGAACGGTTTCGTGATGAAATCGTTCATGCCAACGGTCAGACATGCTTCGCGCACTTCCTCGGTCGCACTCGCCGTCAACGCGACTATCGGAATCCCATCTTTACATTTCAGTTGATTGGGGAATTCCCGAATATGCTTACTCGTTTGGAAGCCATCGAGGTTCGGCATCTGGCAATCCATAAAAACGATGTCATACGGCGCATTCTGCATGGCGTGAATTGCCTGCAGGCCGTCGGCCGCGACGTCAGCTTCGCAATCGAGACGCTCGAAACAGCGCCGCGCTAGCTCCAGGTTCGTTTCATTGTCGTCCGCGATTAGAACTCGGGTTTTGGAATTCTGGTGAGTGGGTTTCATTCTCTGAATTCCCCCATATCGATATAGCTGAGAACTTTGCCGAGCAGCCTTTCGAATTCTATGGGTTTCGTCTCGAAATCGTTGCATCCGAAGGCGAGACATTTCTCGCGGTCAGCGGCCGTTGCGTGAGCGGTTAGCGCAATGATTGGGATGCTTCCGCCAAAATGGCGTGCGCGAATGTGTTGTGTGACCTCTAGTCCATTATCCTCGCCGAGCCCGATGTCCATCAGGATTAAATCGGGACATTCCGATTCTGCCGCCTCCAGTGCCGTAGCGCCGTCGATTGCATAGATCATATCGAAACCGCGCCGCGTCAGTCGGCGGCCCAACATATCGCGGTTCAATTGATTGTCCTCGACCATCAGGATTCTGGCCGTGGGAGTGTCGGCGACTGACTTCATGATGCGACCGCCGCTTCGGGTTTCGACCTTTTAGCCTGTTGGATAGGCAACACGATCGTGAATTGGGTGCCGGCACCTTCATGGCTTTCGACCTCCAGCTGGCCGCCTAGCAACTTCGTAAAGCGTTTACACAAGGCTAGCCCGAGGCCAGTACCCCCGTATTTGTTGCTGGTCGATGATTCCCCCTGCACGAACGGTTCGAAGACTTTTGCGAGTTGCTCCTCCGACATGCCGACGCCGGAATCGGTTACACGGAAGCGCAAGCAGTCATCGCCATCCTGATCGACGGACAGCCGGATATCGCCCTCCGTCGTGAATTTTGCGGCGTTGCTGAGCAGATTGAGAAGTATCTGACGTAGCTTTTGACCGTCGGTGTAAAGCGTTGATTGGTCTGCGTTGTTTTCGATGTGAAGGGTGTTGCCCTTCGCCGCAACAGCAGGGCCCATAGTATCCGCCACTCCATCGAACAAGGCATCCAGTGCGACATGATCGAAGCTCGCTTCCATCATGTTGGCTTCGATCTTGGAAATATCGAGGATGTTGTTTACCAATTCGAGTAGCTGGCGACCTGCATTGTCGATCTTGGACAGGTCGTCGAGGAGTTGCCGGTCGTGGTTTTCGCGCGCGTCTTCCCGCAGCAATTCGGCGTACCCGATGATCGCGTTCAACGGCGTTCGCAGTTCGTGGCTCATGTTAGCCAGGAAGTCAGATTTGGCGCGGCTCGCGGACTCCGCGTCTCGTCGTGCCTTTACGAGGTCTGTGATGTCGTTGCCGGTTCCACGGAATCCCATAAATCGTCCATCGCTATTCGCATAGGGGACACCGTTGATCGACAGCCAGGCTGTCGTGCCGTCCGGTTTCTGACGCGGATGAATGAAGTTTCGGAAGGGGTGCTGGTTGTGCAGCGCGTCGAGGTGGCGGCGCCATTCGTCGGGGTCTACGTCCGGGACGCCGGTCTCCTCACGGGTTTTGCCCAACAGCAGCGATGTTTCGACACCGGTAACCTCCGTGAACCGGTCGGAGAAATATGAGAACCGCAAAGTCTCGTCCATTTCCCAATACCAATCGGACGAGGCCTTCGCGAAGTCTTTGAAGCGTTGTTCGCTGTTGGACAGGGCGATGCCCCGGGCGTGAAGCTCGGCGGTCCGTGACCGGACGCGTTCCTCCAAATCGGCATTCAGTCGCTTGAACTCGCGTTGCGATATGCTTAGCGCTCGGTTCGTTTCCTTGAGCGTCTGTTCGCGTTCGATCTCGCGGTCCAGGAGTTCGTTGTAGGCCATGGCGACGACGCCCAACTCGTCCGAGCTCGTGACCTCGACCGGTACACGTTCGCCCCGGACGGTATTCTTCTTGATCGCGAGGACAAGATTCTGCAGCGGTCGCGTGACGATCTGTCGGAAGCATAGAGCCGCCGCGGTCGTCGCGAAAAGGAAGGCGAGAACCACGACCAGGATCATCAGCGTTTGGCGTAGCCTGGCGGCCTCGGCAATTTCCGTATCGGAGAACTGGACGATGAGCGTGTATTGCCCGTCATCGTCGATTTCCATATCCAGCCGGTTTTCGCTGTCCTGTTGCAGGCATCCAATTTTGGCCGGAACGGCGGCGACGAATTCGCGTTGACCCTGTTGGCGGATTTCGGCGCATAGGAAAGCCCGGTCCGCAGCCAGCGGCGCGAGCAGATCGCGGGCGAGTGAAGGATTTGTCTGTGCGCTATGTCGAACGAAGGCCGCCGATGCGCGCGCCGCCTGGTTTCCCACCCGCGACGATAGCGTCTCTTCATGAGTACGCAGTTCGAAATAGACGATCGCGGTCAAACCCGGTACCGCAAGCATAAGAAATACCGGTACGAGCACCGAAAGATATTTTGCGAAGAGTCCGAAGCGTCTTTTCTGGGAAGCCATCGAATATGTACCGGGCAAAGCACGCGCAACAAAACGACCCGCCAACCAGCGGATCAGTCCATGTGGGTGACTTTCCCTTTTTTAATCAACGCCATCAGCTGATCCCGATTGTCCACTTCGCTGTGGAAGACGATGTAGGAACGGCCGCGGCGGGCAAGGTAGTAGTCGATATTGACGGACTTTCCGCTCTTGTCCTGAAAATCAGAACAGAGCACGAAATACTTGCCCATTTTCAGGATGATGGGATGGGCCTTCACCGGCGCCAATTCGCGCACCACGCCGCCCGTCATGTCAAAATGGAGATATGACCCGTCGACGAGACTACGCTCGATGTGTTTTTGCATCGCGGCTTGGAGGGCGGTTTTCTGGCTTAGTGTACTGACCTGATCTGCCAAAGCGCCGGAACTCATGAGAATTGCGAGAATGGCGCCAACGATGGCCTGTCGTGCGAATATCATGGAGATACTCCGAATGCTTGCTACGCCATATTTTATACTCGCTATCCGTTAATTTCCTTTTAAACATTCAATTTGATTAATTATGCATCGGCAGATGCATGCACTCCGTTGTGGCGCACTTTCGGCCGGCACGGATATCACTCAATACCGTGGATTTCCCCAACGCCCGAGATTGAGTATGGTGCGCCGGTCTATCGCGCGCCTGCGCACTGGGTTTGCCCGCTTGGCGGAATTGGTAGACGCAAGGGACTTAAAATCCCTTGTCCTTCGGGACGTCCCGGTTCGAGTCCGGGAGCGGGCACCATTGCGTGGGTCTGTTGGGGTGCGGCCCAGGCCCCGCTTGACGCCGACCTGGTCTTTCCGCAATGCCAGCATCCTGGGGCAGGCTTCGCATCTAGTATCCGTCCGGATCGCAATTTGGTTTGATGGTCCGCGGCCGGTTTGAGTCTTAGAAGGAACTGACTGGGAAACGGCACATAGCCCGGTTCGCTACAGAGGGAATAGAGTCATGCCAGAGCGACGAAATACTGCAGACATCGACCAGGCGCGTGCCGACGCGGAAGCGCATTTCTGGCCGCATTCTCAGCAGGCCGGCAACCTGTCGAAGGAATCCGGCCTGCAACTCGTAACCCGTGGCCAGGGGGTCTGGGTCGAAGATGGGGACGGTGAGCGTTGGTTCGACACCCTCTCCGGCCTCTGGCTCGTCAACATCGGTCACGGCCGGCAAGAGATCGCCGATGCCGTCTACAAACAGATGATGGCGCTGGCGTTTTCCCCGAACGATACCGTCAGTCCCGTTACGGCAGCGCTCTCCGCCAAGCTTGCCGAATACTCCGGCGATGACCGCGCGCGGGTTTACTATGTGAGCGGCGGTTCGGAGGCAAATGAAACCGCACTGAAGATCGCCAAGAACTACCACCATCTTAAGGGCGAACCTAACCGCTGGAAGGTGATCAGCCGGCGCGGGTCCTACCATGGCGCGACGCTCGCCTGCACCAGCCTCGGCCGCGGCGGACCGGGAGGCGGCAGTGTGCCCGCGGAATTCGGACCGCTGGTGCCCGGTAATGTTCATGTCGCGCAACCCGCCCCGTATCGCTGCCATCTGTGCGCCGGCGCGGGCGACTGCAGTCTCGAATGCGCCGCCGATGTCGAGCGGGCAATTCAGCACGAAGGCCCGTCGACCGTCGCCGCGGTGATTGCCGAGCCGATATCGGCGGCGGCCGGCATCCACGTTCCGCATCCTGGGTATTGGCCCAAGCTTCGGGAAATTTGCGATCGCTACGGCGTGCTGCTGATTGGCGATGAAGTCATCACCGGTTTCTGCCGCACCGGCAAGATGTTCGCTCTGGACCACTGGGGGGTGAAGCCGGATATCCGCACCGTTGCTAAGGGTCTGACGAGCGGTTACATCCCGATTGGCGCCGCCATCGTGAGCGGTAAGGTCGCCGACACCTTCATCGGCGCGGACGACCAGACGTTTAAGCATCTCATCACGTTTGGCGGTAATCCGGTCTCCTGTGCGGCGGCACTGGCGAACCTGGAAATCATGGAGACGGAAGACCTGGCGAAACGTTCCGCCGAGATGGGGGACTATCTGTTCGAGCGCTTGCGGACGTTAGGCAAGCATCGAATTGTCGGCGATGTTCGTGGCGGTAAGGGGCTCCTCTGTGTCCTTGAACTCGTGAGGGACAAGAAGACGCGGGAGCCGTTTCCGAAAGCGGCAAAACTCGATCGGCTTGCCGTCCAGACGATGCGCGAGAACCGGATGCTCGGCCGCGCCGGCAACGTCATTCCGATCGCACCGCCGCTTTGCATCACGCGCGAAGAGATCGATGACGCCGTGAACCGGTTGGGCCGGGTTCTGGACACTCTGGAAGAGAAACTCTCCGAATATTTGGAGGAGGGTTAGGGCTGTAGCGCTGTTTGCGCCGGTGGACCGAATGCCGCGTTTATCAGGTGCCGGCATAGCGCGAAACGCTCAAAATCCCTTGCCCTTTGGGACGTCATAGTTCGAGTCTGGGAGCGGGTACCAATTTCAGAATTTAGCTGCGTCAAGATTTGGGAACTATGCGGACTCAATTCGACGGCCGATGTTTAGTCCGCTTTTGACCCTTGGCGGCTGAGGGTCACCGTGTGGCGATTGGCCCCCACGGCCTGGCGGCAAGCGCCAATCGGCTATTTGCCTTCTTTAAGTTTGCTGTATGTGCCGCGAAGTTGCACCGTCACCGTTAAATCCGTCTTGTCGCGGTTTCGCCAAAACCATCCATGCTCTCCGTCGAACGCCGCAACGATCTCTCCTTTCAAACCGGTAGAGCCGCGACCCTTCTTGTACGTGATGGATTTCCCGTTACCGTGAGCATGCAGGTCGAAGTTCACACGTCCGCCCTCGACAACCATATGATATTCTGCAACGTCGCCTTTTTTCATCTTTAGCTTGAGTTCGCGAGTATCGCCTGGTGCCAGGTCAAAACTTACCTTGTTAGTCCATGCGGTCGATTCCTGAGCGTGTGCGGCCCCTACAAGTGCATCGAACACACGGCCGATAAACATCGGTTGCGGATCTTTCCGCAAATCGGCGCCATGGTCGCGCGCGGCTTCCTCCGACAACTGACGTTTGATATCGCCCATTTCCTTGAGACCCAGCGCCTTGTCCGCACCGGTCGGATCGATGCCGTATTCGGCCGGCAGCACGACCGTCACGAGGACCACGATTGCGGTTAGGGCGGCGACGATGGTCGATCGAAGAAGTTGCGCCGAACTCGGCAGTTCTTCGAGGCTGGGTTTCTCCGCGTTGAACATATGTGGCTCCAATCGGTTACGTGGCCACAAAGTAGCCGGTAATCTGATAGCCCATCAGCATGAATCCGAGGGACATAATGACGACATTCGCTGTGTAAGCTTGGCTGAAGAACTTCGATGTCTTGCGCCAATACCCCATGACAATGAGGATGACAGCAAGTGCCAGGATCTGCCCAAATTCAACGCCGACATTGAAGGCCAACAGGTTGGGTAGCAGTCCGTCCCCGGAGATCTGATAGTCGAGAATCTTTGTGGCGAGGCCGGTTCCGTGAAAAAGCCCAAAAATCAGCGTGGCCGCCTTCGTATTCGGCTGGAAGCCAAACCAACGTTGGTAGGCGCCAAGGTTGTCGAGTGCCTTGTAGACCACGCTAAGGCCGATGATGGCATCGATGATGTAGGCGTTTACTCCCCAACCGAACCAGACGCCAGTAAGCATCGTCACTGAATGGCCGAGCGCGAACAGGCTCACATAGATGGCGACATCCTTCATCCTGTAGAGGAAGAAGACGACGCCGAACAGAAACAGGATATGATCGTAACCAGTCACCATATGCTTGGCGCCGAGATAGGTGAAAGGAATGAGCTTTACGCCCCAAATCTCCTGAATATACCCAGCGTCGCCCTCAGTGATGTTGTGCGCCAAAGCGCTGCCCAAACCTAAAACGATTGCAGCGATGACGAGGAAGCCCAAATAGCCAATCCAGCGAAACCGCGACCGATTACATCCCCCTGCATTCTGAATCATGAAGATGCTGCCTCAAATGCGCGTTTTTTTACAGCTCTACTGGTCGCGAAACTCACAAAATAAACCTTTTCCGGTGACCGGACGCTACCGCACAAAGTGGTGTTCGTGATCTCGTGTGACAAGTGCATTTTGGACAGCAGGATTCTAGAAAATGGTAATGCAGGCAGCAGATTATTTTGGGATTTGGCGGTCAGGCAACTGCGGCTAAAATTTGGTGTCAGTCGCTTATTGACGGCTATTAGCGGGCCTTACGCGGTCGCCGATGGTCGGTCGGAATTTCAATCAAATCGGAAGGGGATAACCCGGTACGGGCAACAGGCGCCCGCAAGAGTGCCTGACATGGCGCAAGGCGGCTGTCTAACCGTCGAGATAGGATCGGATGCGCCCCGCGACATACTCGGCATCGGAGCCGACGCCGTAGACGATGCCGGACCGTCGCGTGTGCAGGAAGTTGAGCCCCAGGAAATAAAGGCCCTCTGCCGTGGTCTCGCCGCGGCGGGTTACGGGATAGCCGGAATTGTCGAAGGTTTCGGCGTCGATCCATGAGAAATCGAAACCGAACCCGGTCGCCCAGATGACGGCGGTAATGCCTTCGTCGGCCAAACTTAGGGCCTCGAGTTCTGGAACGGTTTCCAGATCGTCGAATGGGTCATGCGCGGCGTCGTCGCCGCCGTCCGCGGGAAAGGATAGGCCGTGACGTTCGATGAAAGCGTCAATGTTGCTGCAGAATTGCGCCGAAGACCGATCGGCCGCGGCGATGTTTTCGCGCAAGTCCGCCGCCAGTCGGAGTGCGGCGCCGTCGATACCCTCGACCCGGCCGAGCAGGCGGACGCCGTCGCGGTGGAATTTCTGCAGGCTGATCGTGTGCCCGCCGCGCCAACCGGTGTATTGCGGCTGGCCGCCGAAAATTTGACGCGGGTCATCGAGGTCGCCGGCTTGCCTGTCCATCAACCCCGTCCGGTCGTACCAATAGATGACGTCGCGGCCGCGGTAGCGCCTCGGTATTCGGCCCACGCGGCTGGTGGCCAGGAAAATTTCGCGGCCGGCCTCTTGCAGGTCCTCCACGATTTGCATGCCCGATTGCGCCGCTCCGACGATCAGGATCTTGCCATCCGGCAAACGATCGGGCGCCCGATAGTCAGCCGCGCTCAACGACAGGATACGTTTATCGAGAAATTCGGCCTCCGGCGGAATTCTCGGTGATTGGTGGGTCGATGTAGCGACGATAATCGCCCGCGCGCGCATCGGTCCGGAGGAGGTCTCGATCCGCCAACCATTGTCTTCCGGCGTGGCGCGCCGTACCTCGACACCGTGCCGGACCGGAACGTTAAAGTCTTTGGCATAACCGACCAGGAGATCGACGAAACCGTCCCGTTCCATGAATCCATCGGGGTCGCCGCCGGCGTAGTCGCGGCCGGGCAGATTGAGCGTCCAGTTGGGCGTGTTCAGGCAGAAGCTGTCCCAACGTTGCCGTCGCCAGCTTGCGCCGATCTCGTTTTTCTCCAAGACGACGTGGTCGATCCCGAGACGCGACAGACAGGCGCTGGCGGCAAGACCGGCCTGGCCTGCACCGACAATGACGACGTCGGGCATGGACTAGGCTCCTACCTTTCGCTCGGTGTCGTTATAAGCGAGCGGTCGATCTCCATGCGGAAATCGATATAGCCGAGGGACGGCGGCTTTAGGCCCGTTTGGCTCACCATGTTGTGGACCTGGCCCCGGTGGTGCGCCTGATGTTGGGCGAGATTGGTGAAGTAAATATGCTTCGGTACCTCGCGCCGGTCCCGGTTGTCGAGCCCCAGGGTCCAGAAGACGAAGGACTCGTCCAGGCGGCTGGCGTCGATATCCTTCGTCAAGGCGATCCAACGTTGGTCTTCTTCCGCTTGATGCGCGGATAGCGCCGGCGGGTCCACATGCAGGGTGTCGTCCAGTCCGCTGAAGCTGGAATCGATGCCTTCGATGCGCTCTCGGTAGAGAATATCGACCAACAGGATATGGTTCAGCGTCCCGAGGATCGACCCGAAGAAGGCGCTGCGGTCTCGCGCCACCTCATCCCCTGGCAGCTCAGCACAGATGCCATGCAGGCGGTGATTGGCCCAAGCGTTGTATTGGGCCGCGATATTCGGATGTGCCAGCATGTCCTCGTTCCCTGCTACGCTTTTGGGTTGCTTTCCACAGTTTCGCAGCCGCCCTAAAGCGCGGCTGATGCCCGCAGATGGTCTGCACTTCGTATGGTCTTCCCCGGCGTCCTTACCGGCGACCGAAACATTTTTGCATGGGGAGCGATCATTCCCAAAATGTGCTCCCCACGCCAATCGTTTCCTCCCGCGCATCGCGATATTGAACCCCACGCGGCTCGGCTAGCATGGCCCGGCTCGTTGGATCTCACACCAAACACGGGCGGAAGCAATGGTCGGATTCTTTTGTACTTCGCTGGCCGCGGACTGACACGGTCAGTTTGGATGCCCATATGATGCTAGGATTCTCTCCGACATGAGAGAGAGAGCGAAGCCGCAGAGGCAGCAGGAACCATAAACTAGGGCTCGCTATATCTAACGGCGGGAGAGAAAGGCCTGAGACCCTATGGAACCCCTACAAGACACTACCCTGCCGAAGGGGATACGAGGACGCTTCGTCGACGCGGTGAACGGCCTCCAGATGCATGTGTTGGAGGCCGGTTACGATGCGGCCGATAGGCCGGTCGTACTGCTTCTGCATGGCTTTCCTGAGCTGGCCTTTAGCTGGCGCAAGGTAATGGTTCCCCTGGCCGAGGCGGGGTATCGCGTGATCGCGCCGGATCAGCGGGGCTATGGCCGAACCAGCGGCTGGCAGCCGGGGTACGATGTGGATCTCCGCCCCTTCAACATGGTCAACCTGACGCGCGATGTCGTCGCCTTGATGGGCGTCATGGGCGTGACGAAGGCGGCCGCGGTTGTCGGGCATGACTTCGGCGCTTCGGTGGCAGCGTACTGCGCCGTCGTTCGGCCGGACCTGTTCGGTAAGGTCGTCTTGATGAGCGCACCCTTTCAAGGGCCGCCCGCTTTTCCGGTGCCTGGCGATGCCGACCCGGCGGATATTCACGCGGCGCTGGCGGCGCTGGACCGGCCGCGGAAGCATTATCACAGGTACTATTCAACGCCACAGGCCGACCGAGACATGTGCCAATGTCCGCAGGGCATATCGGATTTCCTGCGCGGATATTTCCATGCAAAGAGCGCTGATTGGCCGGGCAATGATCCGCATCCCCTGGCCGCCTGGCGCGCGGAGGTGATTGCCGAAATGCCGACCTATTACATCATGAACGAAGATCAGAACATGGCGGAAACGGCGGCGGGTTTCATGCCAAACCCGACGGAAATAGCTGCGAATGCTTGGCTGACCGAAGCCGAATTGGCGGTCTATGCCGAGGAATTTTCCCGCACGGGCCTGCAAGGGGGACTCAACTGGTACCGCTGCCGCTTCGAAAATGAATTGCTCGACGAGTTGCGGCTATTCGGCGGAAGGACCATCGACCTGCCGGCCTGCTTTATTGCCGGTGACAAGGACTGGGGTGCCTATCAAAGGCCGGGGGCGCTGGGGAAGATGCAGCAACACGCCTTTACGCGCATGGAGGATGTTCATTTTGTCCCCGGCGCCGGCCACTGGGTCCAACAGGAACAGCCTCGGGAGACAGGCCGCCTGTTGTCGGACTTTCTCGCTGGTTAGGGGCGTCCTCGGCGATAATTGATCCTGGTCAATCCGGTCATCGAAGAAGGCAGTTAAAATCTCGCTAGGTTTTGCAAAAGTGTGAAACGCAGTGGCGCGATAAAGCAATGTCTATCGACGTAACCCCTTTCTACGACGAGGCGACCGGCACCATCACCTACGTTGTCGCGGACCCGTCAACCCGACACTGCGCGGTCATCGATCCCGTCCTAGACTATGACGCCAGCAGTGGACGGACGTCGACCACCGGTGTCGACACGGTGGCGCAGTTCATCGTGGATCAGGGCTACACGGTTGATTGGATACTGGAGACGCACATTCACGCCGACCACATGACCGGCGCTTGCCACCTGCAGAGCAAGTTTGGCGGCCAGCGCGGCATTGGCGCGGAGATCGTCGCGGTGCAGCGGACGTTTGCGGAAATCTTCAATCTCGATGCGGACTTTTCGGCGGACGGCTCGCAATTCGATCGCCTGTTGGAGGATGAAGTCGAGCTTTCGGTAGGCGAGCTGACACTCAAGGTACTCCATACGCCCGGTCATACTCCGGCGTGCGTCTGCTATCAGGTGGGCGACGTGGTCTTCACCGGGGACACGGTTTTCATGCCGGATTTCGGCACGGCACGGTGCGACTTCCCTGGGGGGGACGCGCGCACACTCTTCCACTCGATCCGGCGTATTCTCGCGCTTCCGCCGGAAACCCGCGTTTTCGTCGGCCACGACTATGGAACGAATGAGCGGTCGCCGGCGTGGAAAACCACGATTGCTTCCGAGCGCGCATCCAGTATCCATGTGCGCGACGACGTCTCCGAAGAGGCTTTCGTGGCAATGCGCGAGGCGCGCGACG
Source organism: Alphaproteobacteria bacterium (assembly GCA_021774335.1). GTDB lineage: Bacteria > Pseudomonadota > Alphaproteobacteria > UBA8366 > UBA8366 > JAJFJD01. The sequence goes on along the minus strand of JAJFJD010000020.1, from coordinate 248,885 downwards.
CCGAACTCGGCTATCCGAAACTGATCCTGCCGTCGATCCAGGTCAACATCCGGGGCGGCAAATTCCCAAATCCTGAGCCGAACGGTGTTTCCTACCTGAAAATTCCGCTGAACGCGCTTTAAGAGTCAGCCACGGATCGCCTCAGAACGAAACGAACCCAGTGGCGGACTGCTGCTTTAGAGCTGAGTAGAATACCGTGAATGTCCGCTTGTGACCCAGAGCGGACGTAGAGCGTGGCCGCGAGGTGGATGATACCTGGCGAAGCTTTGAAGTATCGAGAGGAGCTATGCTGAGTTATGTAACGAGGGTGGAAAGGCGACGTCTGCCGCTCAAGCAGGCTTAATCTGACATTGCCCAAACGCTGATTGCGCCATCGCTGCGACCGGTTCACAATATATTCTTGAACGTGGGCCACATGGAAAACCCCGCATGAAACATCGTTTCGGAATCCTCGCGGCCCTGCTGTTCGTTGGCCTGTTATGCGGCCAGCCGGCGCAGGCCCAACAGGTGGCCGGCCAAGTCGAGCGCCAGAAGGGCACGGCCAGCCGCAGTGCAGCCGGCGGCACCAGCGATTTGGCGCTGGGCGGCCGTGTCTTTGTAGGTGATGAGATCCGCACCGGTCCGGGCGCGCGACTACAAATCCGTTTCGACGACCAGTCGAAGCTGACCTTAGGCGAGAATGCACGTATCACCATCGACCAGTTCGTCTATGCAGCTAGCGGCGACTCCAGCCAGGCGCTATCCATCGTGCGCGGTGTGTTCCGCTTTACCACCGGCCAAATTGGCAAGCTAATGCCGCGTAACGTCGCCTTCACAACACCGGTGGCGATCATCGGCATCCGCGGCACTGTGTTCCTCGGTGGCGAACTGACCGTGGGCATGCCGGCCGGCCAGCCGCATTACGGCTTCCAGATCACCGAAGGCTCAATCGAGGTGACCTCGCCCGCCGGATCAGTTGTGCTTGACGAACCGGGCGAAGGCACCTTCCTGCCTCTCACCCGCGTCGCCGCACCGACTCCCGTCCGCCAATGGACCCAGGCGGAAGCCGCCGAGGCGCAGGCCGCCTTAGCGTTCTAATGGTCGAAACCAGACATTTGGTACCCATGCGGCGGCCTTTTGCCGTTCTCGACTAGCATGAACGGTCTAGAAGCCCGCCGCCGCACCGTGGAAACCAGACAGCTGAAGCGTGCTCGTGAACAGGACGCGCGACTGGTTAATCTCCGACATTGCGGGGTAGGGGCCAGAGCGTCCGCTTACAAATCCGATAACGGACGTTAATGTCAGGTCGTCTGAATAGCCACTATGGGTCGGCTCTTGCTTTTCAGCGTGGCCTATGGGCGCCTCGCTGGGGGACCGCTTCTGGCTACTAGCGGACATTCCGACCGTCGTTAGACACGTCCTCCCATCGCCCAAAAGCGGCATTTCACTCCCTCCGAGTTGATGTTTGTTTCTGACCCAAGGCGGCCTTTTCGAGGAAGCATGTTTGATTGTCTCTTTGCCAGCCTGTCGTTCACGCTCGTACTGGCGCCATCGCCGAACGCCAATTAAAATCCAATCGGACCAGTTGCTGCGGACAGAATGTCGGATTGACCCTGTTCGTGTGCAATTTCGATCGGTAGCGAGGATAGTGGACGAATGAGGGACGCCATCAAGATTTACACGCCATTCGTCCTTTTGGTTATCGTTGGATTTGCGATAGCCGCCTATTTCATTCGGCCCGCACCACCGTCCAGTATTCGTATGGCGACCGGTGCGCCGGGCGGGGCGTATGCCGCGTTCGGTGAACAATTTAAAGCGGCCTTGGCCGTCGATGGTATCGACGTCGAACTGATCGAAACGTCAGGATCGTTGGATAACCTAGGGCTCCTCTCTCGCGATGACGATAAGATCGATGTCGCGTTCCTACAGGGAGGGATCGGCAATAAAGACGAACATCCCAATCTGGTATCGCTCGCAAGCCTGTATCCCGAGCCGCTCTGGCTGTTCGTCCGTACGGACAAACGCCTCTCGCCATCGCGCGGTCTCGCCGAGTTTCGTATAGCCATCGGCGCCAAAGGGAGCGGCACCAGCGTCCTCGTCGAAAACCTGCTTTCCCTATCTTATGACGACGATGCCGTGGAGCGCATTTACCTGGGAGGTGCGGCAGCTGCAAAGGCCTTGTTGGCGGGGGACGTTGATGCGGCCATCTATGTCGGCGGCAATACGCCGGTTATCCAAGACCTGATGACGACACCGGGCGTAGACTTGATGCCGTTCCCCCGCACCGAGACCTTTCCGCGTTTGTACCATTTCCTCTCGGTGGAAACGCTGCCCGAGGGAATTATCGACCTCAAGAAAAATATCCCACCTCGACTGGTTACGCTGCTGTCTACGACCGCAAATTTGGTTGCCCACGAAGATTTACACCCGGCGATCGCCTCGCTGTTATTGCGGGCGGCTAGCAAGATTCACGGCGGTGGCGGTTTATTCTCGGCACCGGGCGAGTTCCCGTCGACGCGCTACGTGGATTTTCCTATTAGCGATGATGCAGCCCGGTATTTTGAGAAGGGTCCCAGTTTTCTACAACGATATTTGCCATTCTGGGCCGCCAATCTCGTGCAGCGTATGATTGTGATGCTGATTCCAATCGCTACCCTGCTGCTGCCATTCTTGAAGTTCGCGCCGCCATTTCTGCGATGGCGCGTGCGCCGTCGGATTTACAAGTGGTACGAAAATGTGCGCGCCGCCGAAACTGCTGCGCGCGCCAGTTCATCTGATGCCGAACGCGCAAGTGTTTTGAAAACGCTGGATGCGCTACAGGCCGAGGTTGGCGCTCTCGAAGTACCGCTAGGGTATACGGATCAGCTGTTTCAGTTACGGTTGCACATTCAGTTCGTGCGCCGGTTGATCAAGAATGGCGAATTATCTGCAGAAGCAGCATCTTGACTCGACCCACAACCAATTAGCGAGCGATGGGCAGACCGGCGGCGGCCAGGTAGCCGGAGAATTTAGAAGGTATCTCGTGCCGGTGGTGCGCTGATATTTCGCTCGAACGAAATGCATCTCACGCCTCAAAGTCGCCATTTGGCTATCCGCGAAAACTCGCATGGCTAGCGATTGGGTCGGCTTGCCCCACCGAGCCATGGCCGCTTAACATCAAACCAGGAAGCCAGACGCTCTCTTATTCTGAGCGTTAAGCTGTCCGAAAAACTCTGACGACGTACAGTGACCGCTCCTTCGGGGACGCCACTAAGAAGGTACTTTTAGCATGACCAGCATACATGGGACCGAGTTCGACCGAACTACTGCGCCACTGGCCATACGACCAAAGGCGACCGAGGACTTCGAGCGCGACGGCATCGTCTGCCTGCGGGAGGCGTTCGATCTATCTTGGGTTCAGGAATTGCGGGATTTAGCCGACGAAATGCTGACAGCTGAGAACCGTCACCCGGTGCAGTCCCAGGATCTGGCAAAAGATGGTGATCCGGGACGGTTCTTCAACGAGATGTTTATCTGGCCACGCCATAAAGGATTCAAAAGGGTGGTCTTTGACTCGCCGATAGCCGCCATCGCCGGCACAGTCATGGGTGCGGACAAGGCCAACGTACTCTTCGATCAGCTCTTGATCAAAGAGCCGGGAACCAGCGAGCCGACGCCGTGGCATCATGACCTGCCGTTCTGGCCCTTCCAGGGCGCACAAATATGCACGCTTTGGCTCGCTCTGGACGAAGTGACGGCGGACTCGGGTGCCGTTGAGTACATCAAGGGATCGCACCGATGGGGGAAACGCTATCAACCCACCTCTTTCGTCGGTGACGGGCGCTACCAGCAAAAAGAACTCGAACCGCTGCCGGATTTAGAAGTCATGCGGGGGGATCTCGATATTGTCCAATTTGATATGGCGCCCGGCGATTGCACCCTTCATCACGGCTTGACGCTGCATGCGGCGCCTGGCAACCAAAGCACCGACCAGCGGCGGCGCGCCTATATCACCCGCTGGGGCGGCGATGAGGTGACCTATGATCCTCGGGACGGCACCCAGCCCATGCTCCACGATCCAGGCTTGAAGGCCGGCGACCTTGTAGAGTGCGACCTCTGGCCAGTGGTTTGGAAGCGGGCCAAGAGATGAGCCGGAAGTCTTCTTAAAATGTCCGCGCCTGGCTATTAGCGGGACATTCCGCGCCGCCTCTGACTTCTGCTTCTGGCCGAACTCAGGAGTGCGCTGAGTTGGGTCAGACTTTCGGGTTGCGGACAAATCGACATTTCATGACATGTCTGTCGCCGTATGCTACGCGACGCTATGCGTGCGTCCTACGATACGATCGGCGTCAATTACTCTGATCTCCGGAAACCTGACCCCCGGATTGAGGCGGCGATCGGAAGAGCGCTGGGATCTGCGAAAACTGTCCTGAATGTCGGCGCCGGAGCGGGGTCGTATGAGCCCGCCGACAGGCGCGTCACGGCTATCGAGCCGTCGGCGGAAATGATCCGACAGCGCGGTGTCGCGGCGGCGCCGGCCATTCAGGGTTATGCGGAAGACCTACCCTTCGACGACAATTCCTTCGATGCGTCGATGGCGATCCTGACGGTTCACCACTGGGCCGACAAAGCGAAAGGTCTCAAAGAGATGCGTCGCGTGACGCGGGACCGGGTCGTCGTCCTTACATACGACCCTTCGCATCGGGGGTTCTGGCTCGCGGACTACATTCCGGAACTCGTGACGTTGGACGAGGCTCAAATGCCGAGGATGGCGGCGTATGGGGATTGGCTCGGGCCGGTAGAGATTTCGGCCGTGCCCATTCCGCATGACTGTATCGACGGATTCTTATACGCCTATTGGCGGCGGCCTGCGGCCTATCTCGATCCCAGAATTCGGGCCGCGATGTCTTCCTTCTGGACGCTCGACACCGTATCCGAGGGGTTGTGTAGACTTGCGAGCGATCTGGACACCGGCGCGTGGGCGCAGCGGTATTCCGAGCTGCTTAGCCTTGATGAGTATGACGTTGGCTACTGCCTCGTCACGACGACATGACACGCTCTCAAGATCGAGAGTCTCACCCAAGTCAAAGATCTGATTTGAGGCCGCACTATCAGGCTACCAGTCCAGCCGATTAACGCTTTCTCAAGGGTTTCGGCCGACCTTTCTCGCGAGCCGGCAGGGCTGTCTGCCGTAGCGATGAGGAGCGTTGATCCATGGCCTATATCGTCATTTCGATTGTTTGTGTTGTGGCCTTCGTGGCGGGTCTGTTGGTTCGGCGCGTGCGGCTGTTTGCGCCGCCGGTCGCCGCAGTTGTCTGGGGCATTGCCACGCTCGTGGCCAGCATTATCACCGTGTCGCCCGGCATGGTCGCGGTCGCCGATTTGTTCGGTAAGGTCCAGTCCGAGACCTATGGCGAAGGCCTGCATCTGATCAACCCGCTCTACACCACGCGGCAGATGACGATCCGGCGGCAGAGCCTGCATTTCACCTCGACCTCGCGCGACGGCAAGAGCGTCACGGCGTTGTCGGCCGATCGGAACCCATTGGAAATCGACGTGTCCTTTCCGTTTCGTCTGAATGGCGGGGTTGCCTGGAAGATTTACCAGCGGGTTGGCGGCACCGGCTATTACCGCGGGCAGTTGATCTTCCCGTCGGCGCGGTCGGCGGTGCGCGACGCGGTATCGCAATTCCCGTGGGCCGAAGCCAGCATCGAGAAGCTGCCCGAGGTCGCGGCGCTGATGCAGGAGAAATTCGAGAACCGGTTGATCCAGGATTTGATCAAGGTCGGCTTCACCGAGCAGGAGGCCAGGACGGCATTCAGCATCATGCCGGTGCAGCTGCGCAAAATTCTGCCGGACGCCAAGGTCCGGAACGCGATCGCGGAACGGGTCGCGGCCGAGGAGGACCTGAAGCGTCAGGTCGTGCTGACCAAGATCGCCAAGCAGGAAGCGGAACGCCGTGCCAACGAAGGCCTTGGCGTGAAGAAGCTGTTCGCCGAGTTGCCGAAGGATTTCAACGCTGGCGAAATCCGTCAGGTGCTGTCGGCGATCTCCGAGAAGGTCCGGGCGGACGCGATCATGAAGGCGGTCGAGAACGAGCGCATCCAGACCCTCGTTATCACCGGTGGCGCCCCGGTTTCAATCCCCGTGAAATAGGCCGACGCCGGTTAGCCGCCAAAGGTGCGGTTCAGCCAACTGTCGAGCGTCAGGAATGACAGGACGGCGAGAACGATGAGCAGTGCGGGCAGGGCGGCAACGATGAACGCCACCGTTCCGCGCTCTTGCCGCGCAAGTATCCACGGGGCGATCACGCAAACGACCGCCGCCACGGTAATGCCGTTCACCACATAGAAGCCGATGCGCATCGTCACGTCCTGCATATCCGGGGCTGTCGCGAAAATGCCGAAGAAGAACGCGCCTGCGCCGATTGCCGCGTTGAGCAGGCTCGATACGGTGAGCAGGGCGATGGTGGTCTTGGGGGACACGGCGGTGTGCGCCTGCGGTTACGGAAGCGGCTTCAGCGTCACCCGCATGATGCGGTTGGTTCCGCTTTGGTGGATCAGCAGGTTGCCGTCCCGCGTCGCCCGCATGTGCCGGATGATCCCGGCAGGGGCGCCGCCGGACGGGATCGCCCAACTCTGGAATTTCTCGGTCTTGGGATCGAAGCGGACCAGCGTGTCCGGCCGCTTGCCGGATTCGTTGTACCAGACGATCCCGTCGATGACGGCGATGGCGTAGGGATGCGATTTCGGCCCGCTGGGCGAGGGCCATTCCTTGATGTCGCCGGCCTTCGGATCGTACCGGCCGAGCCGCCCTTGCGACGAGTTGACGTACCAGATCATGCCGTTCGCCGCGAAGTCGAGACGCCGGACGGTCGTGGCTGGGATCGGCAGCTTGATTTCGGTGAGCGCCATCGTCGCCGGATCGACCTTTACAAGGCAATTGCTGCCGTTGCAGGCGACCCAGGGGACTCCGTTTTCGTCGATCTTGATACCGTAGGGACGGGCACCCGGCGTCGGTGCCTCCACCAGTTTGATGTCACCGGTGGCCGGGTTGAGCCGCCCGATCCGGTTGCTGTGCTGCAAGGTGAACCAAAGGATGCCGTTGCCGTCGAAGATCGCCGAATGCGGGTCCTTTGCCGCCGGATCCGGCATCTTGAATTCGGTGATTTTTTCCGTCTTCGGGTCGAACTTGCCGATCGTTCCGTTCTTGTTGCCCGTGTACCAGACGTTGCCGCCGCGATCCATCGTCACCGTGTGCGGCATCGCCTTTTCGGGCAGGGGATATTCCTTCATCGCGCCGGTCTTGGGATCGATGCGCCCGATCAGATTGCCCCATTGTCCGGCCCACCAGATCGTGCCGTCCGCCGCTTCGATCGGATCGCGTGGCCGTTGGCCGAGCGTCGGTACGACCCATTCCTTGAATTCGATGTGTGCCTTGCCGGGAATCAACTTGGGTACGCGTTTGGTGTTGGGCGGGAACTGTGTCGTGAGGTAGTGAACGATCCGCGTGCGCGTATCGACGGCTTCGGACAGATCGACCATCGTGCCGATCAACTCGGTCCAACCCTTTGATCCATAGCCGGAACTGCGGGTGATCCGGTTGACCGGATGGCAGGCTATACAGGCGCCCTCGACAAGTTGCTTGCCCGCGGCTTCGGGCAATCCGGATGCAACGCCACTGCCGGTCATGACGATGCAGGATGCAAGGCCGATCAACGATGCGGTGGAAAATCTGAACATGGCACGTCTCCCGCCGGAAGGTTGTAAAACGGCGATGGGAAATGGTCGGCTGCGGCACCCTTGAAAGTCAAGGGGAAGGTCTACGTCCGCTATCGCGTCCCGCTATTTGTCCGCGAACAATTCGCCGCCGACACCCCAGTTTTCCTGGCTCAACTCGTCGACGATAACGTGCACCTGGTCGGGCTTGCCGCCGCAGGTCTCGATGAAACACTCGGTCACTGCCTTCACGAGGTTTCGCTTCTGCTCGATGGTGCGGCCTTCGAACATCTCGACACGAATCATGGGCATTTGATTACTCCCGTTTCTTCTTGAGGTGTGATGGGGTGACGCCGCATCGCGTGACCCGGCGGTTCCGATAGGTTCTAGCGAATATATGCGGGAAGAGAAAAAGAGAAAACAAGCGGGCTGTCGTTACGTCCGATATGGGGCGCCAGTGCTGCCTTGTGCCTCCGTTAGCAAACGGCGGATCAAACCTTTGCCCATGGCCGGTTCGAAATGTCCGAACTTCTGTAGCCGGATCATCCCGGCCGTGTCGATGATGGCCATCTCCGGCGTGCCGCGGGTGCGGTAGCGTCGCATGGTTTCAGGGACATGGCTGCCTGCGACGTGCCGGTCGATGCCGACCGGGTGGAGAATTTTCTTCTCGCGGATAAAGCGTTTTAGCCGCTCGGGCGTCTGATAGCCGTGGCCTTCGAAGACCGTGTGGATGCTGACGAAGGCGAGCTTGCCGGCCTTTACTTCGGCCGCGAAATCCTGCTCCCACTGGTTCATCAGCGGGATAGAGAAGGAAATGCAGCCGGGGCACCAAAGTTGGAAGAAATCAATGACGATGACGCTTCCACGCAACGCTTCGACACTACGGCCGTCGCCGTTGAACCATTCGGACACGTCCCACTGGGGTGCGCGGCGGGGCGTCGGGACGGAGCGGACGGCGGAAGAAGCGCCGGTGGTGGTGAGGGTCACCGCGACGCCGGTCAACAGTCCGGTCAGGACGGGCCGGCGGCCGATGGTGGGGTCGAGCTTGCGCATGATCCAACTCCTCGGGTGGTCCATGCATGGCTATAGCATCGCTGCGGCCCGTGGCTCCATTCAAGCTCTTGTGAGGGTAGCGGGGTGTGGTTGCCCGTACTCGCTAGATCGCCTCGATGGGTGCGCCTTCCAACGACGTCGACGGTTTGCCGTCGACCCCGACCGGTACGTCGCCCAAGAGCGTCACGCGATAGAACTGGCGGTCGAATTCAGAATCGAAGATATCGCGCGGCGCTAGATGGGCGGTCGAGCGGTTGTCCCAGAAGGCGATGCTGCCCGGCTCCCACTTGAAGCGGACGGTGAATTCGGGCCGTACTGCGTGTTCCCACAATATCTCGAGCAGACCCTGGCTTTCGCGCGGGGTCAGGCCGACGATGGTTTTTAGAAAGGACGGGCTGATATAGAGCACGCGTTCGCCGGATTCGGGATGAACCCGGATGAGGGGGTGTTCCGTCACCATCGTCCGTTTGCGCATGAGTTCGCGATATTCGTCGGAGGCATCGACGCCCGGCGGCGGCGCGAACCGGTGCTGTCCTCGCAGGCCGTCGAGGAAGCCGCGCATCGCCGACGACAAAGCGTTGTATGCCGCGGCCAGATTGGTGAACTGCGTATCGCCGCCATAGGGTGGGACAACGTCGCCGCGCAGGATCGATGCAAAAGGCGGGTTGATCGCGGCGGTGATGTCGGCATGCCAGCCCGACCACGCGCGATACATGACTTCGCCCTGGAACCGGTTGGCCTTACGGTTCTTCGCCACGGCGTAGATTTCCGGATGCGCCTCGTCGCTGCCGTAGACCACATGGCCCGGCGTCGTGTCGCCGAACTGCCGCGAGAAAGCGATGTGCTGATCGTGGCTCAAATGTTGATCGCGGAAGAAGATTACTTTCCATTGCACCAACGCCGCCCGGATATCTGTGACCTGCTGCGGGGACAGTGGTTCCTGAAGATCCACCCCGCTGATGTTCGCGCCGATATGGACGGAGAGCGGGTCGACGACGACCGACGATGTATTGGGCATCACGTCGTCATGGGTTTCTTCGAGTGCCATGGTTTTCCTCCTATGCCGTGGGACTGGTGCGTCTGCATTTGCCGGAGAGCGTTCAGTTTCCCACAAATTGAGCCGAAGCGAAAATTCAAGGGTCGGGTGGCTAGGCCATGGCCCATGAGGGCCTGGGGCGCAAAAAACCGGTGATAGCGATTTCAGCCGAAAGTCGAACATTTCTTGACGTTCACGCCATGAACATGGTACTTGACCATCCCGCACCCGGTGAAATTTCGTTTCACCCGGTGTGCGGTAGCATTGGGCGATCCCGCCCTGCGCATCTTCGGAAAAGCGAATGGTAGATAAGAACTCTGCGCCTGTACGGGTCGCGGTGGCCGGTTGCGGCTATTGGGGCAAGAATCTCGTGCGAAATTTCGCCGAACTCAACGCCCTTTGCGCGATCCATGATCCATCGGAAGAAGTTGCCCGTGCTCAATCTGAAGCGGCCGGTGTTCCGGCTCGCGGTTGGAGGGAACTGCTGGATGATCCGGATGTCGACGCCGTCGCTATCGCATCGCCCGCGGTCATGCACGGCGCATTGACGCGCGAGGCATTGCTCGCCGGGAAACATGTCTTCGTCGAGAAACCTCTGGCACTCGATCCGAAAGAGGCCGAGGAGCTTTGTGCCGTCGCCGATGAAGTCGACCGCCGCCTTATGGTCGGTCACTTGCTGCAGTATCACCCGGCCTTCCAGAAGTTGAAGGACCTCGTGACGCGGGGCGATCTTGGCCGACTGCAATATATCTATTCCAACCGGCTCAATCTCGGGAAGGTACGGCGAGAAGAGAACATCCTGTGGAGTTTCGCGCCGCACGATATCTCCATGATCTTGTCCCTGGTCGGAGATTCCCCGGAAACGGTGGAGGCCACTGGCGCGAATTATCTGCACCAGGTCATCGCCGACGTTACGACCACTCACATGAAGTTTTCCGACGGTGTTCAGGCGCATGTCTTCGTGTCCTGGCTTCATCCGTTCAAGGAACAGAAACTGGTGGTGGTGGGTGATCGCGCGATGGCTGTGTTCGACGACGGCGCGCCATGGTCTGAAAAACTCCTGCTTTATCCTCACCGGATCGACTGGATCGATGGCATGCCGCAGCCTGCCAAGGCTGACGCTGTTGCGGTCGAGTTGGGCCAGGACGAGCCATTGCGCCTCGAGTGCCAGCATTTTCTCGATTGCGTGGCCGACGGCACCACACCGAGGACGGATGGGCGCGAGGGCGTGCGGGTCCTTAGGGTGCTGCATGCTGCCGAGCTGTCGATGTCCGGAGAGTCATCGGATGACAGTAAGAGCGCGGCAGGAACAACGGACCATCCGGATGTCATGGTTCATGACTCGGCGGTCGTGGACGATCCGTGTTCGATCGGTGCGGGCACGAATATCTGGCATTTCAGCCACATCCTCGCAAATGTCCAGATTGGGCGGAACTGCGTCATTGGGCAAAATGTTATGATCGGTCCGGACGTCTCGGTGGGCGACGGCTGCAAAATTCAGAACAATGTGAGCCTCTATAAAGGTGTCACTTTGGAAGACGGTGTATTTTGCGGACCGTCCTGCGTTTTCACCAATGTCAAGACACCGCGCGCCGAGGTCGAGCGCAAAGAGGAATTTCTGCCGACCACGGTCGGGCGCGGTGCATCTATCGGCGCGAATTCAACGATCGTGTGCGGCCATGATATCGGCGCGTACAGCATGATCGCGGCGGGCGCGGTCGTGACGGCGGCGGTAGCACCGCATGCCTTGGTGGCCGGTATTCCCGCCCGGCGGATTGGATGGGTGTCGCATGCCGGCGACCGGTTGGGCGACGACCTTGTTTGCCCCCGAACCGGAACGCGATATCACGAAACGGGTCCAGATCGATTGGAGGTTTTGGAAGAATGACGAAGAGCGAAATCAGTGCGGCGAAACTGTCGGACGATCCATCGGCTGGACCGATCCCGTTCATCGACTTGAAGGCGCAACGCCGCCGGCTCGGCGCGCGCATCGATGACGCCGTGATACGGGTCGTCGACCACGGCAAGTACATTATGGGCCCGGAAGTCCGGGAGCTTGAAGGCGAGTTGGCGGCCTTTGCCGGCGTGTCACATGCGGTTACCTGTTCAAGCGGGACCGATGCTCTCCTGTTGGCGTTGATGGCCTGGGGCGTCGGGCCCGGTGATGCCGTTATCCTGCCCACATTCACCTTCGCGGCCACCGCCGAGGTTGTCGCCTTTCTGGGGGCGACGCCAATCTTCTGCGACGTGTTGGAGGATAGCTTCAATATCGATCCGGAGAGCGTCGTCGCGGCCGTCGAAACGGCAAAGGCTGCATCGCTTCAGCCAAAGGTGATCGTTGCAGTCGATCTTTTCGGACAACCGGCGGATTACGTGAAAATCACGCAGATCGCCCGGGATCACGATGTGAAGCTTCTGGCGGACGCCGCGCAGAGTTTTGGCGCATCTCTCGATGGTCGTCGTGTCGGTACATTTGGTGATGCCACAGCGATTAGCTTTTTCCCGGCCAAGCCGCTTGGTTGTTATGGCGATGGCGGGGCGGTTCTCACCGACGACCAATCCATGGCTCAGGTGTTGGACAGTTTGCGGGCGCACGGCAAGGGCACCGACAAATACGACAATCAACGCATCGGTTTGAACGGTCGATTGGACACCATGCAGGCGGCGGTCCTGCTACAGAAACTGTCGATTTTCGAGGACGAGATCGAGGCGCGCCAGCGTGTCGCCGATCGGTACAACGCCGAACTCGGAAATATCGTGGGAACTCCTCGATTGATGCCCGGGGCAACGTCCGTGTGGGCACAGTACACGGTGACAACGGATCGCCGAGATGACGTGGTCAAACATCTCGGCGAAGCCGGCATTCCGACGGCAATCTATTATCCGTTGCCGCTGCATCGTCAGACGGCCTATCGGGATTATCCGTCGGCAACCGGCGGGACGCCAGTTTCCGACCGGTTATCGGAGCGCGTGTTTTCGCTCCCCATGCACCCCTATCTCGACACGGCGACCCAAGACCGGATTGTCGAAGCTGTCCGGCAAGGGCTGTAGGTCTCGACCCGAAAACGAAAAGCAAAAGGCAAGAAAGAGACATGGACATTCGCGGCAAAAAATTTTTCGTCATCGGCGGCGCGGGACTTATCGGGTCGCATACGGTCGACCGGCTGGTGCGGGAAGATGTCGGCGAGATCGTCGTCTACGATAACTTCGCGCGCGGCACGTCGGAGAATATCGCGACGGCGCTGAAAGATCCGCGCGTCAAGATTTACGATGTCGGTGGGGATATCTGTCAGACCGATATTCTCGGGTCGGCGTTGAAGGGAGCGGATGGCGTCTTTCATTTTGCGGCGTTGTGGCTGCTGCAGTGCCATGAGTATCCGCGATCGGCGTTCGAGGTGAATGTCGGCGGAACGTTCAACGTTCTCGAAGCCTGCGTCGCCAACAACGTCGGCCGGCTGGTCTATTCGTCCTCGGCGTCCGTATACGGTGACGCGCTTGAAGAGCCGATGACCGAGGATCATCCGTTCAACAACAAGAACTTCTACGGCGCGACGAAGATCGCTGGTGAGGCGATGGCAACCGCTTTTCATTACCGCTACGACCTGCCGGTTGTCGGGCTGCGGTACATGAATGTCTACGGGCCGCGCCAGGATTATCAAGGCGCCTACATCGCGGTGATCATGAAGATGCTGGATGCTCTGGATCGCGGTGAAGGACCGACGATTTTCGGTGACGGCAGTGAAGCGTTCGACTTTGTCTATGTCGGCGATTGCGGGCTTGCGAATCTTTGCGCGATGAAGGCCGACGTCGCCGCCCAATACTACAATGTCGGAACCGGCAAACGCACCTCGCTCAAGGAACTCGCGGAAATGCTGCTGCGGCTGACCGGCAGCAACCAAGCAATCAACTATCAGGAACGCAGTCAGGCGACGTTGGTACGCAATCGCATCGGCAGTCCGGACCGTGCGACGGCGGATATCGGTTTCGTGGCCGAGAAGGATCTTGAAGAGGGGCTACAGGAACTGATCGAGTGGCGCGCTTCGCACATGGCCGAAGTCGAGGCGCGGCGACAGCGAGCGCGGTGATGAGCGCCTTGGCGCAGGAATTGAGTCAGGAACCGCCGGCAAGCGTATATGAAAGGGCGGTGCGAGCAGCGGGCCTGACGCTATCCAAGGACGCCCGGATCCTCGATTTTTGCTGCGGCGCAGGGTCGGACGCGTATCGGTTTTCGGATCGCGGGTATGCAAACATCCACGCCTATGATGTACGCGATTACGTGGATCGGCGGGACGATGGTCCGCAACCGGAGTTTCGGTTCGGTGATGCGGAAGACGGAATTACGTTGCCATTTCCGGATAACTACTTCGATTTTATCTATTCGAACCAGGTTCTCGAACATGTCCAGAATCTGGATGCCGCGTTTTCAGAATTATCGCGTTGCCTGAAACAGGACGGATTTAGCTTCCATGTGTTTCCGTCGAAATGGCAGCCGATCGAATGCCACATCCATGTCCCGTTCGGCGGTGCCTTCACATCGGACGCTTATTTTAGATTTTGGGCGCTGCTGGGTGTACGGAATGAGTATCAGAAAGATATGAGTGCCGCGGAAACGGCGGCGGCGAACATTCGCTACACCCGTGACAGCCTGAATTATAAGACTGGGACCGAATTGGCGGCTCTGTTCAAACGGCATTTCGGATCGTTTGAATACGCCGATGTGCATTTGTTGAAATACAGCCTTGGCAAAGGGCGCTGGATTTACCCCATCGCCAGGATATTTCCACCATTGTTATGGCTGTACCGCTTTGCGCATATGCGGGTGGTGTTGTTGTTCAATGAATCGGGACGAAGGGAATCGGCAAGCTCATGAGTCGGCGGCGCATAGACATCGCAAAACCAAAGTTTGGCGACGAGGAGTGGCAGGCCCTGCGGGGTCCGTTGGAAAGCGGATGGCTGACGCAGGGGCCCGAAGTCAGTGCATTCGAACAGGATTTCGCAAAGCGCCACGAAGTCGGGCACGCCCTTGCGACGACGAGTTGCACGACGGCGTTGCACCTGGCGCTCGCGGCACTCGATATAGGTCCCGGCGATGAAGTGATCGTGCCGGCCTTCACATGGGTCGCGACGGCGAATGTCATTCTGTATTGCGGCGCGACGCCGGTCTTCGTGGATGTGGATCGCGACACGTTCAATCTCGATGTCAGTCAGATCGCTCAGAAGGTTACCAAGCGAACGAAGGCCGTAATTCCCGTCCATCTCTTCGGTCTCTGTGCCGACATGGATGGGCTGCGGGCGGTTCTGCCGGATACGGTGGCGGTGGTCGAAGATGCCGCCTGCGCCGCGGGCGCCAGCTACAAGGGAAGGCCGGCGGGCGGGTTCGGTGATTTCGCGGCTTTTTCCTTCCATCCGCGCAAGTCGATTACGACCGGCGAAGGCGGCATGCTCACCACGACCGACGACGACCTGGCGGCCAAGGCGGAGATATTGCGTAATCATGGCGCATCCATCTCCGAGGAGCAGCGGCATTACGGGCCGCAGCCATACATCCTTCCGGATTTCAACCTGCTGGGTTTCAACTACCGCATGAGCGACCTGCAAGGGGCGGTCGGGCGCGTTCAGCTTGGGCGACTGGACGGATTCATCGCGGAACGGGAGCGTTGGAGCGGATTCTACGACGAGGCCTTTGCCGATATTCCCTGGATTCGGTCTCCTGCCCGTCCGGAAGCGGGACAGCACGCCTGGCAGGCCTATGTCACCTATATCGACCCGGCGCAGGCGCCGAAGCCGCGGAATGAGATCATGCAGATTTTGCACGAAAACGGAATCGCGACCCGGCCGGGTACGCATGGGGTGCATATGCTCGGCTATTTTCGGGACAAATACGGTTTCTCACCCGACGATTTTCCTGCCGCGCGCGATTGCGAACGAAACAGCATGGCCTTACCGCTGCATAACCAAATGTCACAAGAGGATTACGAGTTTGTCGTCTCCGCCATCCGATCTCTCTGACGGCACCCCCGCCTGGTTTTGGGCCTTGCTCGGCGCAAGCGAGACCGGCCAAATCGGGTCGCGTTTGCAGGCGCTCGGTCTTGAGATGCGTGACGGATTGCCGCGCGGCGTCGATACGGAGTCCGATACGCAGGCTCAGACCCGCGATACGTTCGGATACAAATGGCAGCGGCGGGAAACGTATGAGTCCGAGAGCGGGCTGGCGCACATGCGGGCATGGCTGATCGAGCGCTATGGCCAGCCCGAAAAATTCGCATTCCTGCAGGATGTGCCGGGAAAGCCGGTAGTATTGGATGCTGGGTGCGGCGCGGGATATTCCGCGTTGGAATTGTTCAGCCCGATCCAGGACCGAATTCGTTACATAGGGGCGGATATTTCGACCGCGGTTGATGTCGCGAAATCTCGCTTCAACGAACGCGGCTTCGGGGATGCGGCGTTTATCCAGGCCGATATTACGAACCTTCCGATACCGGCTGAAAGCGTGGATGCCATCTTTTCGGAAGGCGTTCTGCATCATACGGATTCGACGAAGAATGCTCTGCTGGCGCTCGCACCGAAGCTAAAACCCGGCGGGCGGTTCATGTTCTATGTCTATCGCCGAAAAGGCCCAATCCGTGAGTTCACCGATGACTATATACGCGACAAGCTGCAGTCGATGGCGCCGGAAGAGGCCTGGAAATCTCTCGAGCCGTTGAGCCGGCTAGGCCAGAGCCTTGGCGAATTGGATATCGAAGTCGACGTGCCGGAGGATATCGACCTCCTCAGCATCCCCGCGGGCAAGATAAATTTGCAGCGGCTCTTTTACTGGCATGTCTTCAAAGCCTTTTATCGGCCCGACATGGAAATCGATGAGATGAACCACATCAATTTTGATTGGTATGCGCCGATCAACGCGCATCGCCAATCTGCCGAAGATGTCCGCCAGTGGTGCGACGAAGCGGGAATGGAAATTGAGCGTGAACGCGTCGAAGACGCGGGTATCACCGTGATCGCCCGGAAGATAGAGGGCTAACCGACAATGTGCGGGATTGCGGGATACTTGAACCTCGATGGTGCGCCGGCGTCGGAAACTGT
The DNA here is from genome assembly GCA_021774335.1 of Alphaproteobacteria bacterium. Lineage (GTDB taxonomy): Bacteria > Pseudomonadota > Alphaproteobacteria > UBA8366 > UBA8366 > JAJFJD01. The sequence continues at coordinate 232,037 of JAJFJD010000020.1, read as the reverse complement.
GGTGAATGCCATGGCGGATCTGTTGCGCCACCGCGGCCCGGATGATGCCGGCGCATTCGCCAGCGGTGCGGTGGCTTTCGGTCACCGACGGCTGTCCATCATTGACCTCAGCGCCGCCGCGCGGCAGCCCATGACGACCGAGGACGATCGATACGTCGTCACTTACAACGGCGAAATCTATAATTTCCGAGAACTGCGCACAGAGTTGGAAACGCTGGGCGTCGCCTTCCGGACGCGATCCGATACCGAGGTGCTGCTCAAGGGATACGTGCAGTGGGGCGAAGACTTGGTCGCGCGCCTGAACGGCATGTTCGCCTTCGCGGTTTGGGACAATCACACGAAACGACTGTTCCTTGCCCGGGATCGATATGGGGTAAAGCCGCTTTACACATGCCGTGTCGGTAACACCCTTTTGTTCGCGTCGGAAATCAAAGCGTTCCTGGCACACCCGGCATATTCCGTCGGCATCGATACCACAGGGCTTGTCGAGTATTTCGCATTCCAGAATTTCTTTACGGACCGCACGCTCTTCAACAATGTGAGAACCTTTCCGGCCGGACATTTCCAAATTATCGATGGCGCCGATGGCGTCGATGGAATGAGAGACCCGGTCCAGTATTGGGACTACCAGTTTGTCCAGCCGGATAGTGCGGGCGACCGGGAAGAGTATCTCGAAGAGTTCGACCGATTGTTCGTCCAAGCCGTCGGGCGGCAGTTGGTCAGCGATGTCGAGGTCGGCAGCTATCTCTCCGGCGGCATGGACTCCGGCTCGATAACTGCCATCGCCAGCCGCGACCTGGAGAATCTGAAGACATTTACGGTCGGGTTCGACCTGCATTCGGCATCCGGCCTGGAGTTGGTGTTCGATGAACGCGAGCGCGCTGAGTTCATGTCGTATCACATCGGCACGGAGCACTATGAGATGGTGCTCAAGGCCGGCGATATGGAGCGCTGCATGCAGCGTCTTACGTGGCATCTCGAGGAGCCACGCGTCGGACAGAGCTATCCGAATTTTTACGCGGCAAAACTCTCTAGTCGTTTCTGCAAGGTTGTGTTGGCGGGGGCCGGCGGCGACGAGTTGTTCGGCGGCTATCCGTGGCGGTACTACCGCGCCGTGGTCAATGACGATTTCCCGCACTATGTCGGAAAATACTACAGCTACTGGAAACGGCTATTGCCCGAAGGCGTGCTGGAGAAATTTCTCAGTCCTCTCGGCGGTACTGTCGATGCGGTGGATTTGCGCGGCATATTCGCCGGTGTCTTTACCTCGCATGCCGACAAGCTGACGACGCCGCAGGACTATGTAAATCACTCGCTCTATTTCGAAGCCAAGACATTCCTGCACGGCCTGTTGACGGTCGAAGACAAACTATCGATGGCACATGGTCTCGAATCCCGTGTGCCGTTTCTGGACAATGACCTGGTCGATTTTGCGATGAAGGTCCCGGTCGAGATGAAGCTTGGGAATCTCGGCGAAGTGGTTGCGCATAACGAGAACGAGCCCGGGCCGAAAACGCGCAAATACTTCCAGAAAACCCGCGATGGAAAACTGTTGCTGCGTGATGCGATGCGGCGCTACATCCCGGACGAGATCACACAAAGTGTTAAGCAGGGGTTTTCGGCTCCGGATGCGAGTTGGTTCAAAGGCGAAAGCATCGACTACGTGCGCAAACGGATCATGGGCAAGGATGCCGGTATCTTTGAATTCGTCGATCGCGCCACCGTGCACAGTCTTGTCGAGGACCACCTGCAAGGGCGCGAAAACCGCCGCCTCCTGATTTGGTCGCTATTGGCCGTTGAGGAATGGATCGAGACATTCTTGAATCAACGCTCCAGTGACGTCGCGATGGCGGCGGGAAAAATCTAGGGCGGCGGCGATGAAAGTTGTGATCGTCAATAGCGGCGTCGCCAATGTTCGTTCCGTCGCAAACATGCTGCGGCGGTTGAAAACGGACAGTGAGATCAGCGACGACCCGGTAGTCGTTGCTGCCGCCGATGTTTTGATCCTGCCCGGCGTCGGGAGTTTCGATTCGGCAGTGCGGAAATTCCGCGAACGTCGACTTATCGAACCGCTGAATGACAAAGTGTTGGGGCAGGGTACGCCGGTGCTGGGGTTGTGTCTTGGTATGCAGTTGATGGGGAGTTCCAGCGAAGAAGGCGAAGAACCGGGTTTGGGTTGGATCCCGGGGCATCTGAAGAAACTATCGGCCGAGGGCGATGCGCGGGTTCGGGTGCCGCATATGGGTTGGAACATCATCGGCGATCGCGACGATTGCCTGCTGTATGACGGGATGGGCGATGAGATTCGCTTCTACTTCGACCATTCCTATTATTTCATTCCGGATGCTTCGGAACATTATTGTGGCACCGTCGAGCATGGCCGTCGGTTTGCTGCCGGAATCCGCAGCGGGAACATTTTCGGCGTGCAGTTCCATCCGGAAAAAAGCCACCGTTTTGGTCTGGCGCTTTTTGAGAATTTCATTGCCTATGCGCAAGACCACGTGCGGTCTCCTTTAGGAGTGACTGGATAATGACCGGTGAGAAGCCAGTGCCGGCCGAGCCTTGGGGCGACCGAATCCGGCAAGCCTATGAAGACGAGGATGCGCGGCTTCGAAACGAGTACGATCGCAGCTTGCCATTCCAGGATGCGATGTTCGATCGATGGGAGCGCGCGCGGAAACTGGGCTTCGGTGAGAAGGCGAGCATTTATAACAGCGCGGTAATCTTCGGTTCGGTCACGGTCGGAGAGGAAAGCTGGATCGGTCCCTATGTCGTGCTCGATGGTGCAGGCGGCAGCATTCGGATCGGCAGCACCGTTTCGATTTCATGCGGGGTACATGTCTATACGCATGACACGATTGCCTGGGCGCTATCCGGCGGGGCGATCGACCCGCGGCGCGGCTCCGTTTTGATTGGCGATCGCTGCTACATCGGAAGCCAGTGCGTCATAACCGCCGGTGTTACCATCGGAAACGGATGCGTCGTCGCGGCAAACAGCGTGGTGAACAAGGATGTTCCCGATGGTGTCGTCGTCGGAGGCAGCCCGGCCCGGCGTCTGGGGCAGGTCGAAATACGCGACGGCCAGCCCGTCCTAGTTTACGACGACGGTTCTGAGACCTTCGTAGCGGATGGATATTAGCGATGTCCGGGAATCTGGATCTCATGGGAGCGCTTGAAGAAATGTTGTCGCGGCTGAAGATGGATCAGTTCGGCGGTCGTGATGCGCCGGTCGTCAGCCTGGCGGCGGATACCGGCGTAGATGCCAATGGCGTCCTTCAAGGCGCCTTGGAAATCCACATTCCGCGCAAGAACGGCGAGTTGGCGCTGATCCATACCGAGCAGTTGCGGGATATTTCCGACGAAGCGGCGCTGCGCGACGCACTTTCGGACGCGCTTAGTAAAGTTCTATCGGTTCACGATACGTGGCCGCGGTGAGTTCCGGTGCAGCGATAATTCGAGTGAGTGTATAAATGGGTGTCATCAGTAAAATTCGAACCGTCTCCCGGATCGCCAAGGCGAACCCGAAGGGCTGGCAGTCTTTCGTATGGAACACGGGCATGGCGCAGATGGGCCGGGTTGGCCCGCTGATGGCGCCGGTCCATATTGCGATCGAGCCGACCAATGCCTGCAACGCTAAATGCCCTGTCTGCGAGACCGGGAAAAATGAGATGGATCGCCGGAAGGGCATGCTCGACAAGCAGGCTTATGAAACCTTCGTCGATCAGACGGCCAAGCATACAAATTCGCTGTTATACTATTTCATGGGCGAGCCGTTCCTGAATAAGCACGCCTATGACATGATCCGCTATACCCGGGCCAAGGGCATTTACGTTGAAACCTGTACCAACGGCGATTTCGTCGATCCGGTTGGCGTCATCTATTCCGACATAAACAAAATCAGTTTCCAGCTCGGTGGAATGACCGAGGAAACGCATAGCCGGTACCGGGTCGCGAGCAGCCTGAAAAAGGCTCACGAAAACCTGTATGCGCTGATCGAAGAACGGCGCAAACATCCGGAGTCCAATGTCCAGATCGAGGTCGGCTTCATCGTCATGCGTCATAACGAGCATGAGGTGCCTGAGTTCCTGAAATGGGCTGAAGAGATCGGCGTAGACGTGGCGAACGTGGTCGACCCGTGCGTCCGCAATATGCTCGAAGGATATGCGTATCTGCCACGCGATAAGAAATATTGGTATTACGACGAACAGGCCTTCGATCAGGGGACGCTCCGGCCGAAGATGATTCCGGAAAACGAATGTGTGTGGATCTGGAATTCGATGCAGATCAACTGGAACGGTGATGCCGTCCCATGCTGCCGCGATCCGAACGGTCACCACGTTCTCGGCAATGTCTTCGAAGACGGTGTACTGCGCACTTTCAACAGCCGCCGGTCCCGCGATTTCCGGCGGCGGATCCTGACGGATCAGGGGAACATCGATATCTGCCGCCTGTGCTCGAGCTATGGCATGCCCGACCTTTCGAAGGAGAAGCCGCCGTCCTTCTCGGTGCAACGGCACACGATGAATCCGGAAATCGCATCGACCATAGAAGAAGCGGCCGAACGGGCCGTCGGCTGACCATACTCATGGCTCGTAAAACGTATATCGACGATACGGCGATCGTTCATCCGACCGCGGAGATCGGTGAAGGATCGATGATCTGGAACTGGACCAAAATCCGCGAACGCGCCGTCGTCGGTGTGGATTGCAACATCGGTCAGTCCGCCTATGTCGATTTCGAGACGCGGATCGGCGATCGCTGCAAGATTCAGAACGGTGTGTCCGTCTATCACGGCGTAACGATCGGCAACGATGTTTTCGTTGGGCCAAACGCGACCTTCACGAACGATCTCCGGCCGAGAGCCCATGCCGAGGACTGGCAGATCGAAAAAACGATCGTGGAAGACGGTGCCAGCGTCGGCGCGAATTCGACGATCGTTTGTGGCGTCACCTTGGGCCGGCATTGCATGGTCGGGGCGGGCGCGGTCGTTACCGCGGACGTGCCGCCGCATGCCTTGGTCCTTGGATGCCCGGCGCGTGTGGTCGACTATGTCACCATGGCCGGACACCGGTTGCATGTTTCACCGGCCGACGGTCTGCCGGATTCCGACCGCCTTAACGATAAGAAACTTCAAGGGTCGTGACGGGATGACCAACGGACGAAAAACGGCCGGCGCGATGAAAGGACCGGTGCGGGTGGCGGTTATTGGCGCCGGGAATATGGGGCGCAACCACCTTCGCGTTTACGGAATGCTTAAGAATGTCGATTTGGTCGGCGTCTACGATCTCGATTCCGCGGTCACGTCCGCCGCGGCCGAACAGTTCGACTGCAGTCCTTTCGCGACGCTGGCCGAGATTGCCGATCAGGTGGATGCGGTCAGTATCTGTTCGCCGACGTCGACGCACCGGGACGTCGGGCTGCAGATGTTGGAGGCCGGCGTACATTGTCTGATCGAAAAGCCGTTGGCCGTGACGGAGCAAGAATGTTCCGATCTGATCGCCGCGGCCCAGGCATCGAACGCGAAGCTCTTGGTTGGCCATATCGAGCGGTTCAATCCCGCCGTGCAGCAATTGTCTCTTCTGCTTGATGGCAATCAGACCATTCAGGCGATCGACGCCCGGCGGCTTAGCTCCGTCGGCAAGCGGATAACCGATGTCGACGTGGTCGCCGACCTGATGGTCCACGACCTGGACATCGTGATGGCCCTGGTCAAAGCGGAAATTGTCTCCGTCGAGGCACAGGCGGTTCGCACCTTCGGGTCGCCGGGCGGTGATCATGTGATCGCCCTGCTGCGCTTTGCCAATGACTCGGTTGCTTGCCTAACGGCCAGTCGGATCACGCAGAACACGGTGCGGAAGCTGACCGTAACGACAGATGTCGGGTATATCGACGTCGACTACATCGACCAGAGTATCGAAGTTTATCTCCAGGACACCGTGAAGATGCCAAAGGGCGTCTCGCAGTTCGGCGACTACGCGCTGGATATCGCGATGGAGCGGGTTCAGGTTCGCCGGACGGAGCCGTTGCAGATGGAGTTGGGCCATTTCGCGCAGGTCATCATGGAGGACTTGGCGCCGCTCACGCCGGGTGAGGATGGATTGGCGGCACTGCGCCTTGTTCGTCTGATCCAGGATTGTCTCCAGGAGGGAGAACGACAATGACAGCATCGGAACGGCCGGACTTCTCGGGCAAGCGTGCCGTCGTGACCGGCGGCGCGGGCTTCGTCGGAAGCCATCTGGTGGATGCTCTGTTGGCCGCGGGTTGCGCGCGCGTTGCCGTTGTCGACAATTTTTTCCTCGGCAAGATGGAAAACATCGACCAAGCCGCGGAGCAACAAGACCGTTTCCATCTCTATCGCGAAGACGCTGGCGAACGAACGGCAATGGAAGCGGTGATTGGCGCCGAGAAGCCGGATATCGTCTTCAACTTAGCGACCAAGGCATTGCTCTATTCGTTTTTCAATCCTGCCGGCGCATGCAGCGTCAATCTTGATATTGCGCTGATCCTGGCGGATCTGCTGCGGGGCGGGGCCTATGACCGGCTCGTCCACGTCTCGACATCCGAGGTTTACGGATCGGCCGTGCGGACGCCGATGGACGAAGACCATCCGATGTTGGCGGAAACGACCTATGCGGCGGGAAAGGCGGCGGCCGACCTTGCACTCGCATCCTACGTTAATCAGTACGATATCAACGTTACGACGGTGCGGCCGTTCAACAATTACGGTCCGCGTCAGAACGACGGCGCGTTGGCGGCGATCGTGCCGCTCACGATCAAACGCATTCTCAACGGCGACAAGCCGGTCATCCAAGGCGACGGTCTGCAGACGCGCGATTTCGTTTATGTCCAGGATACGGTCGACGGGCTGATGCGCTTCGCGAAATGCGACGATGCCCGAGGCGGAGTCTTCAACCTGGCCAGCGGCCGCGAGACCACGATCAAGGCAATCGTGGAGGGTGTCAGCGAGGCCCTCGGCTATGACGGTGAAATCGACTGGCAGCCCGGCCGAACCGCCGATGTCCGTCGGCATCTAGCGGGTGTCGACAAGGCGAAGGCGTTGATTGGTGATGTTGCGCCGACCGGTTTGGAAGACGGGCTATCGAAGACGGTCGAATGGTACCGAAGCCGGAACCGCCGATGATCCCCCTAATAAAACCTGATATTTCATTTGATGAGGTCGCTGATGACATCAAGGCGATCCTCGACTCCGGCCGCCTAACGTCAGGAAATTACGTGGAAACGTTCGAGCGTGAGTTCGCCAATTATATCGGCGTAAAACATGCGGTAACCACTACCTCAGCGACGACCGCGCTCCACTTGTGTCTGGTGGCTTTTGGAATCGGGCCTGGGGATGAAGTGCTGGTTTCGGATTTCACTTTTCCTGCTTCCGGAAACGCTATCGTTCAAACGGGCGCCGTGCCGATAATGGTCGATTGTTTGCCTGATCGGTTTGATTTGGATTTGGATGACGCGCGGGCGAAGGTTACGAAGAAGACGAAAGCGATCATGATCATTCATCCCTTTGGGCAGCCCGTGTCCGGGGAAGAGATCAAGCAGTTTTCTGAAGATACCGGACTTCTGGTTCTTGAGGATGCGGCTTGTGCAATCGCATCTAGCACAGGAGGATTCAGATGCGGTTCGATTGGCAATGCGGCTGCGTTCAGTTTTCATCCTCGAAAAGTTTTGACAACCGGCGAGGGTGGGATGATCACGACCGACGATGCCGCCGTAATTGAGCGATTGACCATCCTGCGTACACATGGCGGCATCTCCTCGAATACCGGCATGCGTTTCGTCGACAACGGCTATAATTATCGGATGACCGAGATCCAGGCCGCACTCGGTTTGGCGCAGCTGAAGCGCATAGATGCGATCGTTGATGAACGCCGTCGTATCGCGAGGCTCTATTTGCAGCTATTGGAACCATTGAATGCAGTCGCGCTCCCTTTGAGTGCGCGTGAAGAACAATGTTCGTTTCAATCATTTGTAATACTGCTGGACGATGATATTTGTCGCGATACCTTGATCGCAGCAATGAAGGAGGACGGTGTCGAAGTTACGCTTGGGACTTATGCAATGCATGACCATCTGGCTTTCAAGCGGTTCGGCTATGAATCAGGTGACCTGCCGAACGCCTTGTCCGCCCAAAATCAGTCACTGACGCTGCCGTTGATTTCGGGCATGCAAGAGGCCGATGTCGCAGCTGTGGTTGATATTCTGAAATCAAATCTAACCCAGTCGTATCGGCGCACTGGTAAGTAGGGACGGTCAGTGCCGCTCGCACAACATCAAGCTGTTTATCTGGGCAGCAAAAGTTTCGGATTGACGGTACTGAAGGCTCTATGCAGCGCCGAGGTGCCGGTACGGTGGCATGTAATCTGCCCCGATGATCAGGATGATCCGCGCTGCGCGCTTGATGGTTTCCAGACATTTGTCGCGGAGGCCAGATTGGAACTGACGGTCACGCCGAGTGTGATGATGGCCAACGACCTTCTGCGTAAACTTTCACCCGACGTACTGATGGCTTGTGGTTGGTACGGGATTCTCCCTACTGATATTGTGGAATCTGTACCGCAAGGCTGTTTCGGATTGCATAACAGTCTGCTTCCAAAGTATAGGGGATGGGCCCCGTTGGTCTGGTCGATCATCAATGGTGACGAGTATATCGGCGCGTCAGTGTTCAAGTTTACAAGTGAAATGGACGATGGTGATTTGCTGCATCAGGTGCGAGTCAACTTGGCATGTGACGATACGATCGCCGATGCGTTGCGGAAAATCGAAACCGAAGTCGAACGCGATCTGCCAGCCGTTTGGTCGGACTACCTGGCTGGTAAGATAAAACTGACAGTCCAGGATCATGATCAAGCAAGTTATTGCGGTCGTAGGGTAGAGGCCGATGGGCGGATCGATTGGACACAATCGGCCCGGGATATCCACAATTTTATCCGGGCGCAAGCACCGCCATATCCGGGCGCCTTCACGTATGACAATGCGGACACGAGGATCACTATTTTTGCGTCGGCAATCGATTCGCGTGTCTATCTCGGGACGCCTGGTCAGGTCTTGGAGGTCTCCGGTGACGGTGTTGTCGTCGCTTGTGGGCAGAGCTCGGCGATTAAAGTATCGTCGCTCCTGGTAGCTGGCGAAGTCGTGCCGGCGCCAACAGTTCTAAAAAGCACGCTGCAACGGCTGGCATAGTACATATGGAATCCATGACTCATTCGAACATCCAAGTGTGCAGCCGATGCACCTATGACGAAACAATCCCGCGGATCAGTTTCGATGACGAAGGGGTTTGCAATTACTGCGACATACACGATGAGTTGGAAGCGCAATATCCTGACGGAATAGAAGGACAACGGTACCTGGACTCTTTGGCCGACGAAATCAAAGAGGATTCCAAGGGAAAAAAATATGATTGCGTTGTCGGTGTCAGCGGCGGGTGCGACTCATCATTCTTGCTAGTTAAGATGGTCGAGCTTGGTCTTAAGCCATTGGCCGTGCATTTTGACAATACGTGGAACTCGCCGACGGCGACGCAGAATATCTACAACGTCGTGAATAAATTGGACGTTGACCTTTATACCTATGTGGTCGACGGCAAGGAGTTTGACGATATCCTGCGGTCCTTTCTGCTTTCAGGCTCGCGTGATCTCGAGGCACCGACCGATCTGGCCTTGGCGTCAGTGTTGTATCGCGCGGCCGAAAAACACGGAATCAAGTACATTGTCGAAGGACACTCATTTCGGACGGAAGGAATAGCGCCGCTCGACTGGGCCTATATGGACGGTCGTTATATTGCTTCTATTCACAAGGCATATGGGGAGCGGCGAATGAAGACGTATCCCAATATGTCGCTGGCTCGCTTCATATGGTGGATTGCCGTTAAACAGATTAAGCGGGTGCGGCCACTCTACAACATCACCTACAACAAGGAGGAGGCCAAGGGAATGCTTGCGCGTGACTTTGGCTGGGTCTGGTATGGCGGCCATCATTTGGAGAATCGATACACGACCTTTTGGTACCAATATTTCCTGCCAAATCGTACGACGACAGATTTGCGTCAGCTTGGAACCGCAGCGCTTGTGCGGTCAGGGCAACTTTCACGCAGGGACGGATTAGCTGACCTAGCGGAGCCTGTAACTTGCCCGGATGAACTCTTGTCTCTCGTTAAGAAGAGATTGAAGTTTTCGGAGAGCGAGTTCGACGAGTGCATGAAGAAAGAGATCAAGACATTTCGATCATTCCCGAATTACAAGCGTTCCTTCGAACTTTTGCGACCATTTTTCTCTGTGCTCGTGAAAATGGGACGAGTTCCGAAGAGCTTCTATATGAAGTTTTGCTTCCCGAGTGAATTGGGCAAATAGCGTCCTTTCGCGCCACCCATGACAAAGCGTTCATCCCGATCCGGGCGCTGCCGAGTTTTCCTTGCGCCACTTGATATCTGTGGAATCTTCAGCAGCTATACCGCTGGCCTCCGTGCCATCGGTCATGACGCGGAATTCCTGGATTTGAGCAACCCGAGTTATTCAACATGGAACCATCGGGAAAGTGCAGCCTTCATCCGGATAGCTGAATGGGCATATTTCAAAGCGCATAAGCATCTCGATACATCGTTCTGGAAGTATCGATTTTATGCTTATCAATACATGTTCTTGTCGCACGCATTGGTGGTTTGGATTGCCTTACGTTTTGATGCCGTGGTTATTAAATCGGGGCACACAATCACCGGCCGCGATCTCGAAATTTGGCTCTACAAAAAATGCGGTGTTCGAATAATCGCCACGTATCATGGATCGGATTCGAGGCCACCATATCTTGCGCCGAATGTGGCCGGACTGTCCGTCGACGAGTTGTACGAACGGACGGTGAAAACGAAGACGGAACTGGATCATGTGCGTAGCTTCGCCGACATCATCGTCGACAATCCCTTGTCGGCGCACAATCAAACGGGTCCGTGTTGTATCTATCAAGTGCTTGGAAATCCAATCGGGCCACATAAGCTCGATTTGATCGAAGAAGCGAAATCTCAAGCCCTATCAAGGAGCAGGCGGGAGAATCGTGATAGCGAGATATTGTGTTTGGTTCATGCACCATCCAGCGTTGAACTGAAGGGTTCGGATCGTATTCGCGATGCTCTCCGTGATCTGGAACGGGATGGCTATACGTTTGATTATGTAGAGATAACCGGTCGGCCACTTGCAGAAGTCATGGACGTTCTCGGTAATGCCGATCTTGTAATCGATGAACTCTTTAGCGATATGCACGGAGCCGTATTTGCGCAGGAGGCATGTTGTTTCGGATGTCCGGTTATCGTTGGGGGTTATGGGATCGAGGATCTGAATTCCGTTGTTCCCGAAGAGGCTCGACTACCCACCTATTTTACGCATCCAGACCGGATCAAGGACGCAATTCGGGTGCTGTTGGATAACCCTGCGGCGCGGTCCAAGCTTGCGAATGATGCCCAAAATTTTACGAAAACATACGGCGACTATCGCGCTGTCGCAGCACGCTTGATTAAACTCATTGACGGATCGGCGCCACCTTCATGGTTTTTCGATCCTTACGAGATCCGCTATGTCAGTGGTGTCGCTGGCTCAAGAGAGAGTGTCCGGCGCTCGATTGAATTAGTTGTTTCGAAATTCGGGCCCGCCGGGCTCTTGATGGACGACAAGCCGACCCAGCGGGAAGCGTTGCTCGAATTCATCGAGTATCGCCGTCCGCAAAGTTCAGGTGGCAGATGCTAATTCCCCGCATCATACCTTGCCTGTTGATCGAAGACGGGGGAATGGTCAAGACGCGGCGTTTCGGCAAGCGCACGTATCTTGGCGATCCGGTCAACGTCATCAATCTCTTCAATCAGTTCGAGGTCGATGAAATCGTCCTTCTGGATATCGGCGCCACGTCCTCCGGGCAAAGTCCGAATTTCGATTTAATCGAAAGCGTTGCCGGCGAATGTTGGGTCCCGCTGACCTATGGTGGCGGCATTCGGTCAACGGCGGATATCGAGCGGATCATCCTGTCCGGTGTTGAAAAAGTGGTCATCGGTCATTCCGCCGCCGAGAATCTTGACCTTGTCGCCGACGCGGCATTGACCTTTGGCACCCAGTGCATCGTCGGCAGCGTCGATGCCAAACGCAAACTTTTCGGTGGCTACGAGGTCCGTGTGACCAACGCCAAACGTAAACTCGGGATCGCCCCCGGGGAACGGGCGCGCCAGCTGGAGGATGCCGGCGCCGGCGAAATCCTGCTGCAGTCGATTGACCATGACGGTGAAATGAACGGCTATGACCTGGATCTCATTAAGGAGGTGACCGAGGCGACGACAATTCCAGTTGTCGCTTGTGGCGGCGCGGGGGAGCGGACGGAGCTTGTGCAACCCATCCGAGACGCCGGTGCGTCTGCGGCCGCAGCCGGAAGTATTTTCGTCTTCTCGGGCCGGGAACGCGGTGTGCTCATCAATTTTCCGGAACGCGTTTTTCTCGAAGATCTGCTAGGCGGTGTTTCGAACACGCCGAGCCAAAGTTTGTAACCCGATCGAGCCGGAGCAACCTCATCGTGCCCCTGTCCGACGAATTCCCTGACGTCTGGCGCCATTTGGTTGCCGTATCCGTGTTGATTCCCCTTTTCCTTGCGGTACGGATTTATCCAATTTGGCCGCGCCGTTTCCAGGGATGCGACGCCTTTAACATTCTCCTCAATGCGGAATGCCTACGCGAACGGAAGCGATTGCCCATTCGGCTACCGCCGGTCTTCATGCTGGAGGGGCAAGATCAGTGGTATCCGCCGGGCTTTCTGATCCTGTGTGCGCTGTTGCCGAAACGCTGGCTTGAGAAACGCTATTGGGCCGTGAACCATTTGATCGATCTTGGCTCGGCTTTGCTCATCTATGTCGCCGCTGTCTGGTTTGGGGCTTCGGCTGTGGTCGCATTTACCGTCGCGATATTCTATGCGGCGGTTGCCGGGCTGGTGACGGAGTTTGCCAGCCTGAACGTTCGCCCGCTGGGATTGCTTCTGGCCAACCTTTTAATGTTGGCCGGGTTCGCCGCGACACAAAACCCGTTTTGGTTGATCGCCGCCGGCGCGGTCGCGGTCGCTACCTTCTTCAGCCATAAGCTCACGGTCCAGCAACTCTGGTTTACTTTGCCGGTTCTTAGCGCCGTCACCGGATCCTGGATCTGGCTATCGTTGTTCGGCATGCTCTATGTGATTCCTTTCGTTATTTGGCCGAAGGGCGCCTGGCGTGTGCTGCGGGGGCATTGGGTCATCGTTCGGTTCTGGCACCGTAATTGGGAAAGGCTTGGCGCGCATTCCGTTCGGCAATCCCCGGTCTATGGCGACGGGCATACGCGGCAGGATTTTTATCGGGATGAGACGTCAGGGTCGTGGCTGGCCTATCTGAAAGACGGGCTTCATCAGAACTATTTCATTCTTCCGGTTCTTGCGACCGCCCAATTGGACGGAACGGCGGCATCCTCGGTGTATGTCTTCCTTTGGGCATGGATCGCGTCGGTCTATGGGACGGCAGGCCTGATCCACTTCGTTAAGCCACTGCGCGGGATCGGCCTCGGCAGGCAGTATTTCAAGTTTGCGTTGGCCCCAAGCTTGGTCGTGACAGCCATTGCCGTTTCAGGGGCCACCAATCCGGTCGTATGGGTCGCGGCGGCGGCGGCTACTGTGTTGACCTTGCGGCAGTACTACCTGATTGCGCGGCTGATGCGGCAGACGGCGGGCGGCAATACCGGATCGGAGAATGACGAGCTCGAACGGTTGATGGACCGTGTCGCCGCGGACGACGCTGCACAGGTGATGGCGTTGCCGGTCCACCTATGTGATCTGGTGGCATATCGCACGCGGAAGCCTGTTTATTGGGGAACGCATAGTGACGTCTTCGACGATCGGCTTGAAGCGTTCTTTCCCGTTTTGAAGCATGACTTGGGCTATTACGCGCGTGATGGCGTGACGCGGCTACTGCTCGACACCGCCTATTCGAAGCCGGAGGAATTGCAGTTGTCTGAGTCTGCGTTGATCGATAGCTGTGGATGTTATGCGCTCTACGACCTAACGATGCATAAAGAATTTTCGACGGCGGCCCCGCGATGACTACTGTTGCCGCAGGCATCGGCAGTGGCACCGAAACGGAGTCGGTGGGGCGTGCCGGTGATCTGAAAATAGCGAACTTCATGGATTCCAGCCTAATGGACCTGGAGAAGAAGGGTGTGCTCGCGAACGTACCGGATATCTACAATCCCGATCGCGCCTATGCGTCGGTTTTTCATTTTACGCCGCATGAACAAGATATTGGTCTTAGTGAATTTTTTGCACCGCAGGGAATTAAGTTAATTCATCATCCTTCGGCATGGCTCAGCCCGGTTCGTTTCTTCCGGTCGTTGCGCCAGGCGATGCGGCTGTTCCGGTCCGAGAAGATAGACATTGTGCGTGGACGACTGCCGTATCTGGGAAGCCTCGTCGGTGGGATTGCCGCGCGGCTGTGCGGCCTTCCGTTCATAGTGTCCCTGGGCGGTGATAACCGCATCGTGCAGGAGCGTAACCGGTCCTATAACTACAACAGCCGGACCATCTCCTACGGAATGGAATGGTTGGTCCTGAAGCTTGCGCACAGGATTATCGTTCCGAACCGCTTCACGCAGACTTATGTCGAGAACATCATTGGTCGGCGGAGTGCATCGAAATGCGCCCACATACCGTGGCTGAGCACTCCAATCATCGAGTCAGTTGATACTGATGAAACTGCGATGGCCAAGCTCGAATTGCCGTCGAATTCGGCAATCATACCGATCGTTGGATTCTTGAATCCGTATAAGTTTACCGATGTTCTCTTTGACGCGATTGATGGCCTGAACCTCGAGACGGCGGACGGCCGGAAAGTATGTTTCTGCTTTTGCGGCGATGGGCCGTTGCGGGAGGAGGGCGAAGCGCGATTTGCGGGACGCCCAGATGTCAAATTCCTGGGTTGGCAGGCAAGCGCCGTGGTGCACACGCTCCTGCGCCGGGCCGAGATGGTGCTGATTCCGATGTCCGGTTTCGTGCTGCTCGAAGCCGCCAGTATCGGGAAACCCGTGGTTACCAGTAATGTGGAATGGCACACCGAGATGGTTGAAGACGGGCAAAGCGGCCTCGCCGTCGATCCCCACGATCCGCAGGCATGGCGGAGTGCGATCGGGCGGATGCTGGCTGACTCGGCGCAGGCATCGGCCATGGGCGGTCGGCTGAAAGAGCTGTATTGGCGAGAGTATGCGCCGCAACGGTGCAAAGACGCCGAGGTTGATTTGTACTTGGGTATGACCGGAAGCAGGACGAAATCGTGAAGCTTGTCAGCATTGTCGGTGCCCGACCGCAATTTATTAAGGCTGCCCCTGTTTGTAAGGCTTTCCAGAAAGCCGGTATCGACGAATGCCTCGTAGACACCGGTCAGCACTATGACGACGACATGGCGGGCGCGTTTTTCCGCGAGTTGGACTTACCGAAGCCAGCCCATAGCCTCGGCGTGGGCAGCGGCTCGCATGGCCGTATGACCGGCAGGATCCTGGAGAATACCGAAGCGGTGCTGGAGGAAGAGGCCCCGTCCGCGGTCTTGGTCTATGGCGACACCAACAGCACAATCGCCGGGGCGTTGGCCGCTGCCAAAATGGCGATACCTGTTATCCATGTCGAAGCGGGATTGCGCAGCTATCGCGCGGCCATGCCGGAGGAGATCAACCGCCGTCTGACCGATCATATTTCCAGCCTTCTGTTTTGCCCGACGGCGTCGGCGGTGGAGAACCTGCGAAAGGAAAGCGTGGCCGGCCCGGATACCGGCGCCGGATTATTGTCGCAGGCGGCATGCGGGGCGTTGCGACCGACCGGGAAACCCATCGTGGCGAATGTCGGTGACGTAATGATGGATGCGCTTCTGGCGATCCGTGATCGAGAGATCGAGGACTCGTTGATCGACACGTTGGCGCCGCAGGGATATGCGCTGGTGACACTGCATCGTGCCGAGAGCACGGATGATGAGGAAATTCTAAAATCGCTTTTGAATTCCATCGCGGATTTGTCGGAGGCGATGCCAGTGGTGTTTCCGATGCATCCCCGAACCAAATCAAGCCTCGAGCGCGCGGGGCTCAATAGCATCGTGGATGACAGGCCGGGTCTCCATTGCGTGCCGCCGATGTCTTACGGGCGCTTTATTCGGGCGCAAGCGGAAGCGCGTGTGATCGTCACGGATTCAGGCGGCGTGCAGAAGGAGGCCTACATGCTGAGTGTTCCCTGCCTCACATTGCGGGAAGAAACGGAATGGCCGGAAACGATCAGCAGCGGCTGGAACCGGTTGCTGGGATTTCGTCCGGCCGATCTGGCGGCGACATGCCGAAATGTCCGCCCTCCGGACGGTGAGGCACCGGCGTGGTTCGGAGATGGCCATGCCGCCGAACGGATTGCCACCGCCGTCACCGCTGTCTTGGGCGGATGACTCAAATCGTCATTCTCTTGCGGGTCAGACGATGACTGGTTCCGAGTTTCAGCCTGCGATCGACAATGACCGGCAGGGGCGTCCAACGGTTCTTTATCTCACGTTCGACGTCGGTTTCTTGAATCCGACCCGTGAACTGCTGTGCGATATCCTGCGTACCATTGCCGACGTGACGTTCTATGGCCCTGGCTATCTGCCCCCGGAAGCGTTGAGCAAGGGGATAGAGGCGTATGTTACGGCGAATGGGCCCTTTGATTTTATTCTGTCCGATGAAACGGCGATCGAGGACTTCAGTATCCTCGATCGTGGACAGGAGTTACGGTTCCGGAATCACGCCTGCAAATTCGATCCGGCCCTTCTCGCCATGGGCCGCGACTATCAAAATTTTTTGCGAAAGTATGACGGCATGCGGCTCGTCGCCTTGCTTCAGTCCGACTACTACAATTTTTCAAGCCAACGGCTCGAAACACTCGAATCGATAAGCGACTTTTATGTGACCTGGGGTGTCGAGTTCATCGACACAATTGCCGGCCTGGACCCGGCAAGCATGCTTGAAGGTGGCGTAAACCTATTGGCTTTTGGTCATTGCAATGACCGGTACTTCGAGTTTCTCAAGCGGCGCCCCGAAAAGATCATCTCTTGCCCACAATTCATTTCCGAAGCTGAAATTGACGGAACCCGGCTCGCCGCCCGTCGATTCGACTGGAGTGTTCTTGGCGCTGATTACGACGCGCGCGTTATGGCCCGTGAGGCCCTTGACCAGGCAGGGCTTGAGCGAAGCGGAGATTGGATCAGGTATATCCTTGGCGCTGCCCAGAAGCTGAAGGTCAACCTCTATAACAAATACGCCACGATCAAATTGCTGCAATGGGCGTTCCGCCGGGCACTCCAACAATCGAGGTTCAGCTTCACGTGCGGCAGCTTCGTCAATTGGCCGATCCGCAAATACTACGAAATTCCGGCCAACGGATGCGTCCTGGTCTGTGAGCGGTCGAACGGATTCGCGGAGCTGGGGTTCGTGGACAAGGAGAATGCCGTTGTATGCAGTGGCGGCGATGTTCTAGATGCGCATGCTTGGCTGACGGCCGACATGGATCGCGCGCAGGCGATTGCCGATGCAGGCCTTCATTTGGTTCAGGAGCGGCACAGCGTGGCCGCGCGGGGACGGCAGATCGCGTCGGCACTTGCGCGTATCCAGCAGGGTACCTTTGCCGGCAGTCGTTGGCGTGGCGGCGTGTTCGAATTGTTGGACTCGTAGAAAAATTGAATCATTCAATAGTCAAATCGGAATGTGATGTTTAGCGCCGTCATGCGCGATAGTTATCGTTGCCTCGGGTATCGGGTGCCGTTGCTGGTATTCGTGATGTGTTTGGCATCGCTCCTCGAAGGTATTGGACTGACAATGCTGCTACCGCTTTTGTCCCGTTTCGGATTAGGCAGTGATTCAGACACGAGTGTTCTGAGCAAAGCGGTGGATCAAGTACTCTCCACGCTTTCGATCCCAGACGAGTTGGAACCTTTGCTCGTATTGATTGTCTCGGTGCTGGTGCTTCAGGTAATTGCGACGTTCGCCAAAACCTGGTTCGAGGTGTCGTGCACAAACCACTACACAGCCGACTGGCGTCACCGTCTCTTCAACAGGGTCATCGCGGCCGATTGGCCGTATCTCATGCGGACCGACGCCAGCCGGCAGGCGAATGTTATCGTCAGTGAAACGTCGCGGATCAGCGCGGCGCTCAGCCTCGCGCTTCAATTGATCAATTCGGCGTTGTTTATTCTGGTCTACGCGGTGATATCGCTTGCCGCAGCATGGCAGATGGTTGCGTTTCTCAGCGTATTCGGGTTGGGAGTCTACCTTGCGACCCGGCCGTTGAGCCGAACAAGCCGACGCGTCGGCGAAGATGTGACGACTGTGTCGGAACGGCTTTTGCATCACGTGCAGGAATTTCT
The DNA here is from genome assembly GCA_021774335.1 of Alphaproteobacteria bacterium. GTDB lineage: Bacteria > Pseudomonadota > Alphaproteobacteria > UBA8366 > UBA8366 > JAJFJD01. The sequence continues at coordinate 213,616 of JAJFJD010000020.1, read as the reverse complement.
GGCAAGCGCAAAGTTGATCAAAGCGACTGCAACGGAAGGGATCGCTCAATCGGTTATGCAAAATGCGATCGAGCGATACCGGCGCACATACGTGACCGCTGGAATCATCCCTGCGGTCATAATGCTCATCTACATGACTCTTGGCTATGTAATGCTGGGGTTGGGCGTTTGGCTGGCGCTAACCTACGCGACGGTTAGCGTCGCCTCGATTATCGTGTCCATATACGTGTTTCTGCGGCTGTATGTTCAGCTCTCGACTTTTCAGCAGTTGCGGCAATCTTTCGCATTGTCAGCGCCGGCGCTGTTATCCGTACATAGCGAATATGAAGGCGCGGCAAGTGCCGCAGAACATCGCAGCGACGGTGTCGCCCCCCAGTCTTCGAACCCTGCCGCGATTTCGACCGTCAGTCTTTCAGTCCATTATGACAAGCATCCTGCCTTGTCCAATGTATCGGTTGATATCGGCGCGGGTTCCGTCGTGGGTTTGACCGGGCCATCGGGTGCGGGGAAATCCACCTTCGTGGATGCGATTGTGGGGCTCGTTGTGCCGGCGGATGGGGTGGTGAACATCGATGGAACCGCGGTGCAAGCATTGGATCTTCGTGCGTGGCGTCATCAGATCGGCTATGTGGCGCAGGAGACGCTGTTCTTGCAGGGGACAGTCGCCGACAACATTGCCTGGGGCGCCGAGAATATTGTTTTGGAAGAAGTCGAGCGCGCGGCGAAACTCGCAAACGCCAATGGTTTCATTCAGGAGTTTCCCCAGGGATACGATACGGTCATCGGTGGGCGGAGCGTGCGCATGTCGGGCGGGCAACGTCAACGGATCGGTCTCGCGAGAGCATTGTACGGGAATAAGCGTTTGATCATTCTCGATGAAGCAACCAGTGCCCTGGATTCAGAAAGCGAGCAACAGGTTCTTCGGGCGATCGATACACTTCGCGGCAAAGTAACGATCGTTATGATCGCGCATCGCCTTTCGACCTTGCGGAAGGCGGACCGTATCCTGGTGTTCGAGGACGGGCAGATCGTTGAGTCCGGAGAATTCGACGCCCTAATACGAACTGACGGTCCGTTCAGGCGTTTGTGGGAATTTCAAGCCGCGCAGGACAGCACAACGGAGAATTCGACATGATCCGCGCGTCGAAAATCGCTTCGTTCCTGGGTAGGTCTCTAACTGGATCAGATATCGAAATCACCGCTGCCCGTTCATTGGCGTCGGCCGAACCGGGGGCAGTCGTATTTTTGAATAAAGCCGATGCATCAGCGATTGCAGTGTTGAACCGGTTGTCGGCGGTTCTATGTGTCACAACGCCGGAGATCGCGCCCGATCTGAGATGTGCTGTCGTATCCAATGACAATCCTCGTTTGGCGTTTTGCAAGGTGCTAAATGCATATTTCCCGGAAGAGGTGTCCGAGCCCGCGGAAGGCGTAGCAACCGTTTCGGGCACTGCCGAGCTTGGAGAAGATGTCATTCTCGGCGCCGGGGTATGCATTGGTGACGATGTGCGGATCGGGCCTGGGACCAGGGTCGGTGCCAACGTGGTTATCGAAGCGCGGACGGTCATTGGCAGCGGGTGCGTTATCAAACCCAACTCGACGATCGGCGCGCGCGGGTTCGGCTTTGTTCGCGACCACGACAACACGCCGATCTCCTTTCCGCATATTGGGATGGTCCGGATTGGCGATGGCGTCGAAATCGGCGCAAATTGCACGGTGGTGCGGGCAGCCCTCGACGAAACCTCGGTCGGTGATCATGTAAAAACCGACGACCACGTTCACATCGCCCACAACTGTAGTGTCGGCACACGTACCTTTATTGCTGCCGGCGTCGTAGTGTCCGGCAGCGTGACCATCGGCGCGGATGTCTGGATCGGACCGAACGCGACCATCATCGATTACATTTCGGTCGGCGACGGTGCTCATATCGCGCTGGGGAGTGTCGTGATGCGCCCGGTAGATCCCGGTGTGAAGGTGCTTGGCAACCCTGCGAAACGAGTCCCTGGCAGTGGCAAGTAGGCTCGCACGACCTTAGTCGTGTTCGTCGAAGATAGGAGTTACCCGATACCGATGACCCGTTCATCTGCCGGCGAGAAGCACGCCGAAGAGAAGGATTTTACCGAAGCGAACTATGGACGATTGCTCGAACTCGCGGCGTCGAAATACCGGTTCGAGTCATATGGCGCTGCGCCGGAAGCGCCGTTCGTGATTTGGCGGCACGATGTAGACTATAGCCCGCAGCGCGCCCTCGCATTTGCGAAGATAGAAGCGGTGCTCGGTTTGCGGTGCATCTATCATGTGCTCGTCAGTAGCCGCTACTACAATATCCTTGAGCCCGATACCGGTGTCGTCATTCGGCAAATTGCTGGGCTGGGCCACGAAATCGGCCTGCATTTCGATATGGATGTCGGCTTGGAGGCCGAGGCGGTATCACGAGAAAAAATCCTCGATCGTATCGGGTTGGAAAAGCGTCTCATCGAAGCGGTCGCCGGCGTGCCCGTCACCACGATGTCCTTCCACAACTACGTTCTGCACGAGTCGCGGCTCGACCGCGCGGATGAAATTTGCGGCATGCTCAATTCCAGTACGAAGGCCTATCAGGATGGCTACAAATACGTGTCGGACTCGAATGGAATTTGGCGCTATGACCGGCTCGAGGACGTGTTGTCCGAACCTCCTTTTCCGCGGCTGCACGTGTTGACGCATCCCGTTTGGTGGACGCCGGAACCGATGCCGCCGGTGATGCGCCTGCGCCGTGTCGTGGATGGCCGTGCTAGTGCAAATTTCGACTTCTATGCTGCCGTGATGGAGCGGGATGGGCGTTTCAAGGCGCTTGCCGAACGGCTCGGCTTCCCTGCCGCGCGATCCAATGCGGAGTAGCGCCGTTGACCACAAGGATCCCATATCCTTGCTCGTGGTCGCATGCGGCTTCGGGACCGGCGGGACCGAACGGCATTTGTCGTTGCTCCTGCCGCGGCTTCTTGCACGGGGGATCAGGCCGCGGGTTTACGCGCTTGGTGATGAAGGGGCGATGGCGCAGCCCATCCGGGACGCCGGCATCACCATAGATTTTCCACTGGGCAACCAACCGTTGGTCACCAAGCTACCGCCGCCGTTTCGCGGCTTGGCGGTGTATGCCACCGAGATACTCAGGCTACGGAAGATCATCAAGCAGGAGAAGCCGGACATCTGCCATTGCTTCCTGCCGATGGCGACTGTCATCGGGGGGGCGGCGGCGCGGCTTGCCCGGCATCCCGTCGTGTTGGCGAGCCGCCGATCGTTACGCGACTATCAAGCGGATAACCCGACGCTGGCGCGGGTTGAACGCCGCCTTATTCGCGGTATGAAAGCCGTGTTGGGAAATTCGCGCGCGGTGATCGAGCAACTCGCGGAAGAGGGTGTGCCCGAGGATCGTATCGGACTGATCTACAACGGTGTGCCGGTCGGTACGGTGAAGACCGAACAGGACCGGATCACGATGCGTCGTCATCTGGGCATAGACGACAACGCGTTGGTGCTGGTCTCGGTCGCAAATCTTATTCCCTATAAGGGACATCGGGACTTGTTCGCGGCACTGTCGGGTATCGCGGCTGAATTGCCACAGCCTTGGGTTTTGCTTTGCGCGGGACGGGATAGCGGTATTGCGGCCGACCTTGAGCGCTATGCCGATGAACTCGGCATCGGATCCAATGTGCGGCTCCTGGGCGACTATGAGGATGTCGTGGGGCTCTATGGTGCGGCGGATATCTCGATTCTCGCGTCGCACCAGGAAGGATTCTCCAACGCGGTTCTCGAATCACTGGTGGCGGGGGTACCGACCATTGCCACAGCGGTTGGCGGCAACGGTGAGGCGATCGGCGATGATGCAGTTGGACGCTTGGTGCCAACACGAGACCCGGCGTCGCTGGCAGTGGCGATTCGGGAACTGGCCGGCAGTTCCGATTTGCGCGAACGCTTGGGTGCCGCCTCCCGGGATCGTGCAAACTCGCTGTTCGCGATCGACGATTGCGTTGGCCGGTACGAAAACCTATATCGCGGGCTGCTCTCGGCTCCGGGAAAGCCGGTGGATCGGCTTACTGACGACACTGAATGGACCACATCGTGACTGAATACGCGCAGACGGCCAAGGGCACCGACGTATTTGCCTTCGGCGAAAATTGGCAACGGTTTCTTCGTGATCTTGACGACGATCGCATAGTTAAAGCGGAGAAGTCGCTCGTCGAAATGCTCGAGCACGACAGTCTTGCCGGCAAACGGTTCTTGGATATCGGATCGGGAAGTGGTTTGTTCTCGCTCGTTGCGCGCCGGCTCGGTGCGGCGGTGCGGTCCTTCGATGTCGACCCGGCTTCCGTTGCTTGCGCAAAGGCCTTACGAGACCAGTACCGCCGCGACGATCCGGACTGGGAAATCTCGGCCGGATCGGCGCTTGATCCTGATTTCCTTGGCACGCTGGGACAGTGGGATATCGTCTATTCCTGGGGTGTCCTGCATCATACCGGCGCGATGTGGAAGGCGCTCGAAAACGTCGATTCCCTGGTGGCCGAGAACGGTCTGCTCTTTATTGCGATCTACAATCACCAAGGCGGGCCGACGCGGCGCTGGACGTGCGTAAAGAAGACCTACGTCAGTCTGCCTCCCTACCTCCGGTTTCTGGTCCTGTGGCCGTGCTTCGTGCGCATGTGGGCCAAGGCCTTCCTACGCGATGTGCTGCTTGGTCACCCCGTTCGCGCTTGGCGGGAGTATTCCCGCGAACGTGGCATGTCGCCCTGGCGCGATGTGGTCGACTGGGTCGGCGGATACCCTTTCGAGGCAAGCACGCCTGAGGATATTTTCGAGTTCTACAAGAAGAAGGGTTACGTGCTTCGGAAACTCCGGACGCGCAACGGTCATGGTTGCAACGAGTTCGTCTTCCAGAAACTAGGCTAGCCGGCACAGCCGTACTCAAAGACGCTGTTGTAGGTCGATACACCACATTCTCATATGAAAGTTATGTTTCTTGTCCGGTCGCTGGATCTAGGCGGCGCGCAACGTCAGTTGGCCGCGCTCGCCGTTGGGTTGCGGGAACGGGGGCATGATGTGACGGTCGTGACGTTTTACGATGGCGGCGTATTCGCCGCGGAACTGATCGAGGCCGGGGTCCGGCACGTCAGTCTTGCAAAGCGTAGTCGTTGGGACTTCCTCGGATTTGGACTTCGCTACCGCCGTTGCCTAAGGGCCGAGCGACCGGAGATCCTTCATGGGTATCTGCCGACCGCGAACATCATTGTTACGCTGTCGCGCGGAACGGCTCCGGATCGTCCCCGTATCATCTGGGGCATTCGCGCCTCGGACATGCAGCTTGATCGCTATGACTGGATGGCTCGACTGAGCTACATGGTCGAGGCGCGCCTATCGCGTTTCGCGGATCGCATTATTTCCAACTCGAAACGGGGGTTGGAGACGGCTCTCGAGCGCGGAATCGTATTGGACCGGGCCATGGTTATTCCCAACGGCATCGATGTTGAGCGATTCAAACCGGACGCCGGAAAGAAATTCGCCGTGCGGGCGGAACTCGGCGTTCAGGAATCAGATATACTGGTCGGGTTGCCGGCGCGGTTCGATCCCATGAAGGATCATGAAAATTTTCTGACGGCAATGCAGCAGTTGGCAGATCGTGGGAAGGATGTTTCCTTCGTGCTTGTTGGCACTGGTACCGGCCAAGATAACCGCGCATTGAACGAACTGGTAGAATCGCGGAATCTCCAGAATCAGGCTCACCGCTTAGGCCCCCGGGTCGATATGCCGGCTATTTTGGCAGCGCTGGATATCGTCTGTTTGTCGTCTGCGTTCGGAGAAGGATTTTCGAATGTCCTTGGTGAATCCATGGCGGCTGGCGTGCCCTGCGTCGCGACCGATGTTGGCGATGCGCGCCAGATCATCGGGGATACGGGTGAGGTCGTTCCGGCTAAGGATCCGATTGCGCTCGCGGACGGCGTCGATCGGCTGCTTGACCGGCTGAACGCCGACCCTGCCGCCATTCGCGCCGATGCCCGGGCGCGCATCGTCGAGAACTTCAGCTTGGAAGAGATGATCGATCAAACGATCACGGTGCTGGGAGCGGAGAGTACCCACGTCATCCGCTAGCGGGTCATTCGACCTTGCCCGGCAAGTCCGGCTAAACTGCGTCGCATATCAAAATTCACGCCAACAAACCGATACGGTGTTGCATGAAACTCCACACAAGCAGCGTTGCCCCCAACCCGCGCCGGGTTGCGATCTTCCTAGGCGAAAAGGGCATCGACGTGCCGACGGTCGAAATCGATCTCGGCGCGAAACAGAATTTCGATCCGGATTTCGTAGCGTTGAACCCGCTTGCGCGCGTGCCGGTTCTTGAACTCGACGACGGCACCTGCATCGCCGAATCCGTTGCGATCTGCCGTTATTTCGAAGAACAGCAGCCTGAGCCGCCGCTCTTCGGGACCGGCGCCGCCGGCAAGGCGATCGTGGAAATGTGGAACCGGCGGATGGAGTTTGAGGTTGTCGGCAACATCTCCTTCGCCTTCCGTCACGGCCACCCCTATTGGCAAGACCGGATCGAGCAGGTACCTGACTTCGCAGATTTGTGTCGGCGCACGATCGAAGAACGGATGACGTGGCTGGATGGCGAGTTGAAGGACCGGGACTACATTGCCGGTGATGACTATTCGATCGCTGATATCACCGCCATCTGCGGTTTCGACCTGGGGCGGGTGGCAAAGATTCGTATTCCGGAAAGTCTGACCAATCTCAGCCGCTGGTATGCGGCAGTGGCGGGGCGTCCGGCCGTGGCCGCTACCGTGCCGTCGCGCAAGAAGAAATAGCGCTCAAAACACCGAATAAGAAAAACCCCGGATGCCGCGGCATCCGGGGTTTTTTATTCCCGATCGGCGCTGGTTAGTAGGCGCCGGTTCCGCGGACGACCGTTACGACCGTACGCATCAAGACATAGAGGTCGAGCCACAGCGACCAGTTCCGGATGTAGTAGCTGTCGAGCGATTCTTGTACCGCGAGGTCACCGTCGCTTCGCGCGGAGACCTGCCACAGCCCGGTCAGGCCCGGTTGCACGCTGGCGCGGAAGTCGCAGAAACGCTTGTCGAAATGACACAGGTGATATTCCGGGAACGGCCGCGGACCGACGAGGGACATGTCGCCGCGCAGGACGTTGAAGATCTGCGGCAGTTCGTCGAGACTGGTGCGGCGCAGGAAGGAGCCGACACCCGGCAGGACGCGGGGATCCTTCTTCAGCTTGAAGAAGCGTTGCCACTCCTCGCGGGCTTCCGGATTTTCCGCAAGATGCGTTTCCAGCCGCTGTTCGGCGTCACGGTACATGGTGCGCAGCTTTAAGACCTTGATGGTCTTTCCGCGAAAACCGCGGCGTTCCTGCGTGAAGAAGACCGGTGCGCCGTCGACCAGCATGATCCAGAGCGCGGAGACCAGCAGAACCGGCAGCGACAGGATCGCCGCAGGGATCGATATGGCGTAGTCCAGCAGCCGTTTGATGACGAAGTTATGCGCCTGCGACAGGTTATTCGTGACCTGCAGGCCAACCACGCCGTCGAGATCGATCGGCGAGACCCACAGGCTTTGTACGCCGAACAAGCGCGGCACGATGATGACATTCTCGAAACGGAGCTTGTCCAGGACGTCCACGGCCAGTTGACCGTCGTCCATCGGCACGGCGAGGATCGCGGTTCGAATGCGTGCCTGGTCGAGCGACGCGGCATGGGCCAGTGGGCCGAGGATTTCGACGCCGCCGACCTGCTTGCCCCATTTTGTCGAATCGTCGTCGAACATCGCCACCGGCACCATGCCCAGCTCCGGGCGGCGCTGCAGCAGTTCGATCATGTTGGTGCCGGTGTCGCCGGCGCCCAGAACGATCGTGGGTTGGCCCCACATGTTGAGCTTAATGAGAATCTTTCGGGTAACGGCTTCGATCAAGAAGGGCAGGATCAGCGCATAGGCCATCGATGCAACCAATATGCCGCGCGACAGTTCCTCGCTCCGCTCCAGATAGTTCCAGGCGATGAGAACGCCGAACAACACGAAGCTGGCCATGACCCGTTGGCGCAGCCGTACGATCGGGCTGATGCCGTAGCCGGGATACATGCCCATGAAATGTAGGGCGACCGGTAATGCCAGGGCACCAAGCGCAATGGCGGCGAACTGATCGGTGCTGATGGCGATCGGCCAGAGTGGGCTGAGCGCCAAGCGTGTCAAATAGCCGAGCAAAACGCAGAGTTCCAGCGCGACAACATCCGCCAGAAGCATGATAAGCCAAATGGAACGGCGCTCGCGCAAATCGCGGGCGAGGTCACGGAAATCAATAAAGCTTTTGGCGATGACCGAGTCTAACGGCACTACGCTTTCCCCCCTCAATTTTGACATCGTCGTTATAAGCCCTTTAATTGAAAGGCAATTTTTAATAAGGGGCCGTGCCGGTATCCTTCGCTTTCCACTCCGTCCCATACAGCTCGAAAAATGAGCTGGCCACCCATACGGACTAGAAAGTTTGAGATGCGGATACTGACCGAACAGACGCGGTCAGGTGCATCCCGACAACACCGTAACCCTTTATATTGTCAGTATGATTCGCCTAGATTTCTGGCGCAAAGTGAATTGGGGGTTATAGGACGTCTCAATAGTAGTAAAGAACTGGGGGTAGATAGATTGTATTTTCGATAAAATTTATATGATTATGAGAACATAACTATTTGAAAAATATCAACTTTTACTCGACTGAATGAGCTATAGCCAACAGGTGGGGAATGTCTAGGCGGCCGATATTGCCGCGGTTTCGCGTTGGCGCAGGGGGGGTAGTTGGAGGCAGTAAAAGATTCCCGGTAGGTTTTCCCGGAGGCTATGCCGGTCATCCAGCTCCAGTAGATGGATCTTGAAATAGTTCTGGAGCAGCGTGAGCTCTCGGCCAATATCGCTGTCCAGTTGATCGATCACGATATCTTTCTGGTGCAGGGCGGTGCCCACTTCAGACAGAAACATCCAGTTCAGGAAGATCGATTTGTAGTCGTCCGGCTTGGCGCTCAGTAGATGTTTTAGTTCACTATTGATCCGCATCGCCGACTCGACGGAGTAGTTCGGCGTGACCTCGCCGAGTTCCCCATCCAGTACATCATGGAGAAAGCCGTCACGGATTCGCCGCGCACGGCGGAGGGGATCGCTCTTGAAGTTTTCCTCGAGCGCGTCGAGCGTTTCACTCGCACCGGCGGCGTGCGCGCCCAAATCCAGCGACAAATCATCGGTTCCGAATATCTGAGCGAACGCTGATTTTTGCTTCCGGCGGCGTTTGCTGTAGACCACCACGCCGGCGATGAGCAGAAGTGCCAACCCCGCCGGAACTGCGATCCTGTCCCAGCTGTCCAACTGGATATTCACGTTGATCAACGGCGTCTTTGCCTTGGTACCGGTCGGCTGAGCGGTATTCGGTTCGGATGTCGGAGCGGCGGGGCGTGCTATCGCGACGTCTTGGGTCCCGGCGGATGACGTTGATTTGTCCGTGCTCTGCGTTCCCCCGGCAGTCTTATTCGCCGCCGCGGCGGCCGGCGGTGTCGGCGTTGCCGAGTCCGCAACCGGTCCCGCATCCGACTGATTCGGCATTGCGGGTGGTGCCGGGATTGAAGCTGTCCCGGTCGGTTTCGGCAACGCTGCGGTGGACTTTTCCGAGCCAGCCGCAGGCGCCGGCTCGCGCGTGTCCGCAGGCGATTTGGCCGTCTTACCGGCGTCGGATGGCAAGTCTGCCTTCGCGGCCGGTGCTGGAGGTGCCGCCGGCAACGGTGCGACGGCAATCTTGCGGTCCTCGTCTTTATTCTCCTGGCCGCCCGATTTCGGTTTTGTTTCGTCGGTGGCGGCTTCAGGAGGAACCGGCTTCGCAGCACCTGCATCGGTTTTGGATCGTTCTGACGGATCCGCGGTGGCCGCAGTCGATGGTTGCGGAGTTTGGGAGGGCTGGTCGGCTTGCGAAACCAGCGGGCTGTCGGTCGCAGGTGTTTCTGTCTTCGGTTTCTCGGATGCCGTCGAATCGCTTGCCGCGGTTTTTGCGGACTGCGACACGCCAACCCCTTCGGCGAGTTCCTTGTCGTCGTCCAGACGGGATCGTTGATCCGGCTTGTTCGGATCCGACGGGATCATAGCGTTCGGATCCTTGATGGCGCTCAGGTTCCGTCGCGTGGTCACGCATGTCTGCCCGTTCCGCTTAAGCAGCGAGCATAAAACGGCGGCAGTTTCCCGGTCCCGGACCGGGCCCACGAGAATGCGGTAGAAGACGCCGCGCCCTTTGATGTTGGCCTTTTCGTAATAGACGTTCTCCGCTCCCAGCGCCGCGCGGTTGGAATCGCGAATGCGCCGCCATTCCCGTTTAGCGGCTTGCGAATCGCGCAGCGATGCGACCTGTACAAAATACAGCAGCCGATCATTTGCGGGCTTGGTGCGTGCGACTTGTTTGGGTGCGGGCGTCGGTTTTTTGGGCTTTGCCTTTTGCGCCACAACGGGTTTTGGCGGCGATTTCGCCGGCTTGCTTGTGCTTGTCGGCGTTGCGACCTTCGGTACAGGCGGCTTTGCCGGCGGTTGGGTCACCGGTTTGGCGACAACCTTCGGCACAGGGCCCTTGGCAGGTTTTGTCTCGGCCGGGGGCGTCGTTCTGGTTTCTGGTCTCGGGACCGGCGGGGCGACAACTTTCGGAACCGGTGGTGCCGTAACCGTTGGCACCTTCGCTGTCGCTGCCTTGGGCTGCGCAGGTGGTTGTGCTTTTGGTGTTGCTGCCGTCGCGACTTGCGGTTGTTTCGGTTTCAACGAGGACATGCGGGCGAGCGCCGCCAGTATTTCGGAAACGAGCGCTTCGTTGTTGCGGGGCGGCGTGGATACGCCGAACGTTTTCTGGAAGTTCTTGATCGCAATCGCAGTGTCGTCGCCGAAGACGCCGTCGACGCGTTTGGGGTCGGCGCTCGCGAATTTTCCGGGATACCGCGAGGACAGCAATTTCAGAAGCCGCTGCACATTCTGGATCTCGGATCGGGTGCCTTTCCCGACCGGCGCACTTGCTTGCGCGATCAAACGACGAGCGGAGTCGTCGGCCGCGGTCACGGTGCCGGCAACGGCGAGCAGGATCAAAACTGCCGGTAAAAGCGCCCGAATCGCTGGTGCCCCGTAAGGGATCATTTTGCCCTCGTAGAGGATCGTTGTATGCGTGCCAGGGAACATTGTCCCATGACGGAATAGTTCGGTCTTATACGACTCATTATGAAAGCGCTAGCGTCCTGGTTAATCGTCGCATTCGAGGTGCGCCGAATGACGGGACCTGATAGTACAGGAATGCGAAAAATTATACTCGTCAATCTTAAGTTTCTATCGCCAATACAATTACATCAAACCGGATGAGAGCCAACGGCTATTGTATGATTCGCCTGTGCGAGGCATGGCGATTTCGAGCTAGAACGCTGTGTGTAGGCTGATCAAATCCGGATGCGGACATCTGTTCGGATGTCCGTGAATTCGACTGTTTGGCGTTACGGTATAGCCGGCTGAGCAGCGTTCAATCGCTTTAGGCAAGGCCCAACGAGGCAGACGATCATAATAACGCAGGTCACCGCGAGACCGATCATCACGCCATGCAGATCGAAATACAGCACGAGGAAGTATGAGGCGAGGATGCCGAATGTCGCTTCGAGTATGGCGCTCAGGAAATAGGGCTTGGTGTACTCGAATATCTTGAGGCCGGCGCCGAGAGGAAAGGCGGTAATCTGGACCACGTTGATCGCGGCGAGCCAGTAGATCAGGTAGGTGTATGGGACGAATTCGGGACCGTAGACATAGAACATGATCTCCTCGGCGAAGATCACCGCGACAAGCGCGATACAGACATCGAATGCCGTCATGAAGACGCCGATCTTGGCGAGATAGCGCCGCAGGTCCCGCGTGCCGTGGTGGTGCAGGATCGTCGACCCTTTCACGATAACAATATTCGTCAGGCCGTTAATCAACACATTTCTGGGGGCGAGAATGGTCATTGCGGCCCGGACGGCGCCGATCGCCTGTGCGCCGAGCATCGCCCCCCCCATCAGGACAATCAGGTTCCCGGCGAGCCAACGCAGAATGGATGTGCCGACCGTCCATTTTGACACCGCCCAATGCCGTTCGGCGATGGTGGCCAACCATGCGCGATCGATTTGGAACCGATCGAGCATGAACATCCCCAAGGCGGCCGGGACGATGGAGCACCCGAACAGGACCCATAGCACGCCCGCGCTCAGGACTGGGGCGTATTGCCATAGCAGAAACAGGATAATGAGGCGGCTGACATAACTTATGAAATCGTTGAAGAAAGCCGCGACATGCCGGTTGTTGGTATAAAAATACCGTCGCATAAAATCCTGTAATTCATCGGCAAAGACTGCGGCGGCGAGGGGCAGCACAAGTTCCCATAGGTTCAGGTCCGGGAAAAAGCCGCTGGATGCGGCCATGCCGATCAGAACCACTAGAAAACTCGCCGCGGTGAATAAAACCTGCTGCGTGAAGACCGCACCGTAGTATTTCGGCAGGTCTTCCCGCTTCTGCTTCGGCCCGATGCTCATCAACGTGGGTTCGAGCAGGGATGTCTGCAAGTCCTTGAAAAGAAGGATAACGATCCACGCGATCATGAAACGCCCGAATTCCTCGATGCCCACCATTCGGGCAACAATGACGGACGTCAAAAGATTCGACGCACTAACGACCGCCTGGTCCGAAAGGGCCCAATTCAGGCTGCTATGAGAGCGGAATCGATCGATCAGTGTCTGGAACAAGCCGGATCTTCCACTCTAGCTGATGAACGCCAGCGGCATTCGCGCATTGGGCCTGCCGTCCTGGTAAAGATCGCCATACGGGCGGCTTCCACTACCTCTGCGCAGGCTCGAACCGCCACTGGGATATGACAATGGCCGATGTAAGATATTCAAGGCATTCTTCATCGTGTGGACACTTGGCCGCGGGAAAGAAAATTTTGCGTGGATTCAACCGAATACGGAACGTCTCATCGAATTCTCTCAATTTTATATAAACACCGTATTAATTTCGGTGCCGCGCCGTCCTTAATCATTCCTTGATGGGAGCATTATCCATTCCGAGCACAGATTGATTAACTTAAAATTGAGTATAGTATAGTGTTTTTCAATTATAGAGACATTAAGTTAACTGAAGTCGGTATCCAGTTAACTTAATAAGTGTATGGCTTCCGAATATACCCGTTTAGGGTGGATATTTAGTACAGTTTCATGCCGTTAGGGCAGTCGTATATTGTAAAATGACGGGCTTTTTTTTTAATGGGTCATTATAGTGAAATTCGATGACTCAATGCCGCGTTAGCCGAGTTAGTGAGGACTTCGGGTCCGGCGGTTATCCACCGCAGGTGCTGCGTAGAAAGCAATTTACGGGCAGATATTTTTAAGGGTAACTGATTGTAGCATAATGGAATTTTTGGAAACCATATTGAATTTCCTGATGCCCGCCGTCCCGGGGATTCTGCGGACCGATTGGCGTGCGGGTAAGAAAACACGCAAATTTCGCGTGGTCATAACCCATTGCCTTTCCGATTCGAACAAGGGAGTGGTCGCTGTCTTGTTGGCGACCATCAGGAAGATTCGCCAGCACTATCCCGACGCGGAAATTGTCCTCCATTCGATGTACCAGGAGGACCACAAGCGCTTTGAATACCACGCGCGGTTCGTCCGCCAAGAGAACGTTGAGGTTCGCGAAGGGGTTCTGCCGACACCTTATATAGATGACACCGCCAGCGGGATTCTGTCGGATGTTCCCGCAATATTCCGCCTTTTCAAGAGTATAGTCGCCGTGTTTTCTATCCCCTTCCTGCCATTAGGGGTCGCGCGCATGCTGTTCCCGAGTCAGGCACGGGCGTATGAAACGTTGCAATCAGCCGATCTGATCTTGATGAAGGGCGGGCATGATATAGGAAATGAGCCCGGCGGCCTCCGCGGCCGGCTGTATTTCTGGCGTATCCTCAAAATGATCTCCGTTAGCACGCGGTCGACCACACCGGTCGTCGTCTTGGGTCAGAGCATTGGCCGAATTCGGAGTGAGAACGACGGCCGTCGTGTCCGCGATATCCTGAAACGCTGTTCCAAGGTTGTAGTGCGCGACGATATCAGCAGAGCGATGTTGGAAGGCTTCGGCCTATCGGAAAATGTCACGGTCATGCCCGATATCGGATTCTTGACCGAACCGGAGCCGTCGGGTGCCCGCTACTTGGAGCATGTGACCGGCAAGCTGGTCGGCATTACGGTCGTCAACTGGCCCTATGGCGATCTGAACGGTTCCAGCGGTCGCACACTCATGGAGAGCTACACCGCAGCCCTCACGGACGCTTTGGAGCGAACCTATAAGGATCTCGGTGCGACGCCGGTTTTCGTTCTGCAGGATATGACGACGTTCCACGGCTCGAGCGACATGCAACTCATCGACGATTTGAGCGAACGGCTACGTCGACGCGATGTTCCGGTGCAGGTGATCGACCAAGACCTAGGTCCGATCGCGTTGGCCGATATTTATCGGCGATGCGAGATTGTTATCGGAACTCGGTTCCATTCCTGCGTGTTGGCCGCGGCGGCTGGAACACCATCGATCGCGATCGAATACCAGGGCACCAAGACGCGGGGTCTTTTGCGCAGCCTTAATCTGGAGGACTATGTCCATGACTTGGGCAGTCTCAGCGCTGACGCCTTGCTGGAGAGCATCAAGTCGATGTTCGCGAACCGCGCGGAAATTGCTGCGTCCCTACAGTCCAACGTGGCTTCGTTTCGGACGTCGGTCGATACCACCGTTTCGGAAATCCTTGATGAGTTGGGACCGACATGCGATCCGTCGTCGCCGTGCTCCGGCCATGCCGATACAATCGATGATTTTGGCGACAGCGGACAGTCGGCAAGCGTACCGGCTGACAGTCGCTAGTCGGCGGCACGATATTATAACAGATTGATATTATTTAGTTAATTTGGAAATTCTTCCGACGGCCAAGCCTGTCGTCGACCGGTCCCATAATCTGAGAATGGGTACCACCAATGTGGCATATCTTGACCCCACCGATTTAAGTACTGATTCATTTATGAAGTAGCTTGAACGGGCACTTCCAACAGATGGATGGATTTCGATGAGCGGTATCAAGGCGGTCATTCAAGCGGGTGGCCAAGGGACCCGGCTTTATCCCTATTCGACGGTATTGCCGAAGGCATTGATGCCGATTGGCGATGGAACCGTCGCTGACAAATTGATTGAGATGTTTGCCTTGGCCGGTGTCGACGATGTCTATATTACGCTGAGCGAGCAGAACAAGATCAGCAGCCTGATCAAGAGCTATTGCGGCGACGGCAGCCGCTATGGTCTGAAAATCCACTACATCACGGAAACGGAACCGCTGGGGACGATCGGCCCACTTCGCCTCTTTGCCTCTGAGCTGGATACCAGTTTCATTGTCTCGAACTCGGACGTTGCGGTCGATATGGACGTTAGCGATTTCATCGAGTTTCACCGGAAATCGGAATCCCTGCTGACTGTCGCCGTCGCGAAACAATCGGTTTCGATCGAGTATGGCGTGATGGAAATCGACGACGGACAGGTTTTCGGATTCCGTGAGAAGCCGACCGAAGAATTCTGCGTGAGCACCGGCGTCTATTGCATGGAGCCGCGGATTCTCGACTACGTGCCCGAGGGTGAGGCTTATGGGTTCGATCGGTTGATCGAGACATTGCTCGAGAAAAAGGAGCGGGTCATGGCTTTCGATCGCACCAAGAACTGGATCGACATTGGTCGGATCGAAGATTTGCGCCGGGCCCAGGAAAAGGCCGCGCAGGGACTTCTCTAAGTATAAATCGAGGTAACCGTGGATAAGAACAGTATCGTTGAGCTTGGTCCGCCCCGGTTGGGCCAGGCAGAGAAAGATGCGCTCAACGCTGTGATCGACAGCGGCTGGATCACGATGGGAGATCGCGTGCGCCAGTTCGAAACCGCGTTCGGTCAGTTGCATCAGACCGATCAAGAGCGCGCCGTTGCGGTGAGTTCCGCGACGGCAGCGCTGCATTTGAGTCTGGTCGCACTTGGCGTTGGGGCCGGAGACGAAGTACTCGTGCCGTCGATGACGTTCGTGGCGACCGTGAACACCGTCATGCACGCCGGGGCTGACCCGGTTTTCGTCGATGTCGAATCCGCCGTGCGCCCGCATATGTCGCTTGCCGACGCGGAAGCCAAGGTGACCGATCGCACGCGCGCAGTCGTTATTATGCATTACGGCGGCTACATGATGGACGTTGCCGAATGGCGCCGTTTCGCGGACAAGCACGACCTGTTCCTGATCGAGGACGCGGCGCATGTTGCCGGCGTTCCGGCGGCAGGACACGGCAGCGACGCGGCTGCCTTCAGCTTCTTCGGCAACAAGAACATGACGACCGCCGAGGGCGGGATGGTGTTGCTGCGGGATGCTGGCGTGGCGGAACGGGTTCGTAAGATGCGGACGCATGGTATGACCAGCGTTACGCTGGACCGCGTTCGCGGCCGTGCGGTCAGCTACGATGTTGTCGAGTGCGGCTTCAATTACCGAATTGACGAGCTGCGCGCCGCGTTGGGCTTGGTTCAGCTCGAGGAGTTGCCCGGGTGGAACGACAAGCGGGTCGCGATCATCGGCGAATACCGGACGGCGCTCGGCGCTTCGGTGGACACGATGGTTGTGCCCTTCGATGGTGATCACATCTCATCCGGCCATATCATGCCCACGGTGCTGCCGGTCGATACCGACCGTCTCGCCGTCATGGAGCATTTGAAGTCCGAAGGCATTCAAAGCAGCATTCACTACCCGCCGGTCCATACCTTCAGTTACTTTCTGGAGCGGTTCGGCGAAATCAGTCTGCCGAATACCGAGGAATTCGGCGCGCGCCAGTTGACGCTGCCGCTGCATCCTGGTCTCGATTCCTACGATGTCACGCGTGTCGTAACCGCCGTGAAGGACGCCTTGGGCAAATCCTAGCCGACCCGCCAGTACCGACTATCCGGTACGATACTCATTGAAAAAAGGGCGCCGGTTGGCGCCCTTTTCCGTTTCGGCGTGCCGATCTGCGGCTAAGAATGGGGGCAGGGGAATGGGTAGGTTTTCTGGCAGATATCCGGGCAACGTCCCGGCGGATCTTGGTCGGACGGTCGGCGAAAATTTAATCGTCGTGCAAAAGAAAACCGCCCCGCGCGATGGCGTGGAGCGGTTTGGTTCGGCGATCTGAATGCCGTGCGGTAACGGACCGGTTTTTAGCCGGCAGCAACTTTCGCGATCGATTCCGGGATCTCGTAGTTGCCATACCGATTGCCGCTGCGGCTTGGCGTGAAGACGCCGTTCTGAACCGCATTGATCAGGCTGGGCACGTACCGTTCGACGCTGTAGTCGCAGGTGAAATCGATCTGCTTGGCGACCTTGTCGAACGAGACACGGTAGTTGCGGGGGTCCGTGTCGCCGGACACATAGCTGACTTCCCGCTCGCCGATATGCTTGAGCGCCTCGTCAACGATCATCCGTTTAGTGAACTGCTGGCCGGTGTCACCGACATTGAACACTTCGCCGCTGACATTGGCTTTGTCCTCGGCCAGGACGGTCATGATCGCTTTCGAGAGGTCGCGAACATGGCAATACGGCCGCCACGTGTCGGGGTCGTATACGTCCAAGGAACCGCCGACCGCGAGTTCGCTCGCGAAATGCGAGACGGTAAGGTCGAACCGCATGCGGGGCGAAAAGCCATAGGCCGTCGCGAAGCGCAGGATCGTCGGCGAATACGGAAGCTTCGCCGCGTTCTCGAGAATGTAGGTCTCGACGGCAATCTTGGTCTCCGCGTAGATCGACTGCGGGTTCAAGTCCGACGTTTCGGTGGCCAGCGCGTCGCCTTCGTGAATGCCGTAGTTGCTGCATGTCGAGGCGAAGGTGAAGCGTTCGGTGCCTTTTTCCGCCATTGAATCGATTAGATGATGCGTCGCGTCGCGGTTGACCTTGACGGCCAATTCCGGATAGCGCTTACAAATCGGATCACCCACGAGCGAGGCCAAAAGGACGACATCCGTCATCCCATCCAATGCACTGTTGAGAACCTTGCCATCACAGAAATCGTCGTTGATGAACGAGAAATTGGGTTCGTCGAAATAATGCTGAAGCGAGTAACCATTGTCGTAAATCAAATGGTCAAGCACGCGAACCTTAGCGCCTGCCTGCATCAGCTTGCCAACGAGGACCGAACCGATATAGCCCGCCCCGCCAATCACTAAGACGTTGCGATTGTTGAATTTTTCTAGCTGCACGAGATCACCTTAAAATTAGAGAATAGTGGCGTCGATACTTGTTCTATGAAGCATATGTTTAAGACATATGCTGAAATCATCAAGTATTCTTTCGGATTATTTGTTAACAATATTTTCGATCGAAATATTAAGTATTTTCATTAATAAATACGATAGTAAGAAATCAGATTAATTGTAGTTTTGGGCAAGTATTACGCGCCTTTTTTGCCCATCCGCCGTGGCGGTGTTCTCTCCTGCAATATAGAAAAAGTACGGTGTCGAGAGAACCAAATATGAGCGCGTGATGCCGTCTCAGGCAATTGCCCGGGCGCGGGCCGGTGCCACTTCTTCGATCGCATCCCGGTAAATTCCGGTCAGGATGTCAAGATTCTGCGCCGGCGAAAATTTTGTTTCATAGACATGCCGGGCATTCCGTCCAAAATCCCGCATTTTGTCAGGATTATCCGATGCCCATTTGATCTTTTCCGCCAAATCGTTGGCGTCCCCGGGGGTGAAATGCAGGCCCGTCACCCCGTCTTCTATGATTTCCTGCATGCCGCCATGACGGGATGCGATGATCGGAATGCCCATCGAAAAGGCCTCCGGAATGACCATTGGAAACCCTTCGTAGACAATCGATGGCAGTACGAGAAACAGTGCGGTCTCTTGGATACGGCGCATATCGTCGTCGTTGACGTATCCATGGACATGCAGATTGTCCGGTGCTGCAGCCTGGACGGCCTCAAGCTTCGGACCTGACCCTACCAGGTCGATTGGCGTGCTGCATTTGTGGGCAGCATCGACCAGGACATCGATGCCCTTTTCGTTACTGAGCCGCCCAACGAACATGCCGCGGCGGCGATCTACATTGGACGCTGTGATCACTTCCGAGTCTGGGCAGAAATTCGGTTTGACGACCAGACGTTCGGCCGGATATCCGGCTGCAATCAATTTGTTGCGCTGGAAATCCGTCAATGTAATGTAGCGCGTTACTCTGTTATGCCAGGTTCCCAGCGCGTGGTGGATCGACAACATGCTTGCGACCGTTGCGCTGGCGAGGCGGCTGTTGCGATAACAGCCGTGCATTACGCCAGGCCATTTTACGCGCTTTTCGACACATTTTTCGCAGATAGCACCGTTGCGCATCAACATGCCGTCTACGCAGACCATGCGGAAGTTATGCAACGTCTGAACGATGGGAATATTTTCCGCATGCGCCGCATGGAAGATCGCGGGCGATATCCGCGGCGTGTAATTGTGGACATGGACGACGTCGGGTTTGCTGTCTCGAAAGGTTTTCCGCAATTCCTTGTAGGACTGGTTTGACCAAATCGCATCGATTGCAACGCGAATCGAGCCGTGTTGCTTGATGGAGTCATTGGATTTCGTATATTCCAGCACCTCATGCCCGTTTTCGCGCAGCAGGTTGCCCTCGGCGAGGAATACAGAATCTTCGCCGCCTTTATGCTGGTATCGATTATGTGCCAGTAGAATACGCATAGATTCGATTGACTTTTCTTTCCAATAGTAACTTTAGGTTGATTAACCTATAAACGACAGTCACTTTATTCACTGATAATCGGAAGGGTATTCTTTGCGTGATCCATGATGGTTTACAGGATCGCTGCATGAATTTTAACAGTCTATGCGCTAAGTCCCGAATTTCATACCCATTCAACCAACGGCCGATGACCTATAATCCGATTTCTTTCCCAAATAACGATATACGGTCTTGCTTCGATGAGCATTACTTCCACAAGCTTTAGTTGACGGGATATGGACTTAATCCGAAAGGATGAGGCCTGCGCCGCACGAATTCAACTACGATGACGGCTGTTGATCTAGGCCGGAAAACAGATGCTCGTACAGAACTAATAAGGACTCGAGACGGATGAGCCTGAAACGCTCAATTCAAATGGCAATTCGCCAAGTACACAAAACTGTCGCATATCGTGATGTTCCTGAAAAGCTAGGACTATACTTCCATGAATTGGAGGAGTCCCAGTATTCGATCTTTAGCGACTGTATACGATATTGGGCGGACCAAGGCTACGATTTCGTAAGTGCGGACGAGTTCGTTGAACGCGACGATGGAAAGACTTTGTTTATTTCCTTCGACGACAATTTCAAGAGCTGGCATGCGGCGTTGCCGCTGTTCGAGTCATTGGGTGCCAAGGTCACATTTTATGTCAATACATTGCCAATTCGCGGCAAGGCCGATGCGGATGCGATCGACGGGTTTTTCGACCGGATTCGGCATGCCGGGGAGCGGGTAACTTTGTCGGAGGATGAAATCCGGGAAATCGCGGCGGCCGGCCATACCATTGGTTGCCATAGTCATTCCCATTTTGATTTGGGAGCGATCTCGGAGGAAAAAGCAAAATCGGAAATCATGATTTCGAAAGAAATTCTGGAGGATATTATCCAGCAACCGGTCACCGATTTTTCCTATCCGTTTGGGATGCGCCGGAATTTCACCGATGATCTCCGGGATTTCTGCCTGGAGAATGGTTTTCGGACAGTCTGCAACGCCATTCCGGGCCGTCTTCACGAAGCGCCGACGGCGCGTTTTATCAATCGATCACCGTGGGACTTGAGCCAGACACTGAGTTATAACATTGAGAATATTCGCATCGACGGGCGGATGTTCGAGCAGATGACGGGTCGAAGCGCAGTCGTTTGATCGGTCAGTTCGGCGTGGCCGGCCGTTATCATTAAGTTGAGCAAATGGAAATTTTCAGCGATAGATTTCGGATGGTGCGGCTCACTCTCAGGTCTTCCCAGGTTGTGGTGGGTATGCAAATCCCAGATCGCCAGACCTGCGCCGGGGCGCGGCGTTTGAGAACGGAGCGATAATGTCGGTCTCTCGGTTCTACCTGATTGCTGTGGGTGTGCTCCTGATCGGCTATGCCGTGTTCAACAAGGGCTTCGCCTATGTCGGCGTGGCGCCGATCTTTATCGGTGAAGTTTTCCTGGCATTCAGCTTCTTTCTCTTACTGGCCGGGAGCTATAGTAGCCGTATGTTCGGGTCGCCACTGATGTGGCTGATCATCCTGTTCATCACGTGGGGCGCGATCCGTACACTCCCGTATATCGAGGCGTTTGGCCTGAACGCGTTGCGCGATGCGGTGGTCTGGGGCTACGCCTTTTATGCGGTGTTTATTGCTGGAGCGCTGCTGCAGGGCCGCTTGGTCGGCGCGGTGCCGCGATGGTTTGCCGCTTGGATGCCTTGGTTCCTGGTCATTGCGCCTATTCTTTATATGCTGGGCCAGAAAGCGGCCGACATCCTGCCGAAGTGGCCAGGAACGGAAACCGCAATGATCCATATGAAGCCGGGTGACATGGCGGTGCATCTTGCCGGCGTCGCTGCGTTTCTCGGACTCGGGTTGCATCGGCGGTTCTTGAAGCCGGGACAGCGGATATCGCAGGCGAAGGAATTCAGTCTCTGGATGGTCTGGGGGATCGGTGTGATCGCCGCCGGATCCCGGAACCGTGGTGGCATGATGTCGGTCTTTCTAGCCTGCTCCATCGTTCTCCTGTTCAAGCCGATGGGCCGGTTGAACCGTGTCATCCTGCCAGCGTTGATCGTCGTCTTCCTCGGGCTTGCCTTTGACATCAAGGTTCCTGTTGGCGGGGATCGGTACTTCTCGGTCCAGCAAATTCTCGACAACATTGAGAGCGTCGTCTCTAAATCGGACAAGTCGGAACTCACGGGCACCGCGTCCTGGCGCATTGAATGGTGGACGAAGATTTATGAGGAGACGGTGCACGGCGATTTCTTCTGGGACGGCCGGGGCTATGGCGTCGATCTCTCCAAGGTGCACAATTTCGCCGATGCAACGAAGAACCGGAGCCCGCATAACGGCCATCTGACGATCCTGGCGCGTTCCGGCATGCCGGGTTTGGTGCTGTGGGTCGTCTTCCTCGGGTTGGTCGGCTTGCTGTTGCTGCAAGGGTATTTCCGAATGCGATCGCTGGGTCAGTATGACCTGGCGGACCTCAACATCTGGTGTATGGCCTACATGTCGGCGTTCATGGTGAACTCGTCCTTCGACGTCTATTTGGAAGGCCCCCAGGGGGGAATCTGGTTCTGGTCACTGATGGGCTTCGTTGTCGCGCTGACCGAAGAACAGCGGTTGCTGTACGCGCAGTCGAACGCGTCGCTGCGATCTGAGCCTGGCGCGTCGCCCGGCCGTTTGTAGACGTCGCCCGAGCCTCGACTTCTTGCACCTATCAGGATCAATAGTTCGGGAAGGCCCAGCGATGACGTTTCCAGAGGCGACACTGCGTCTCCGCATCCCCTAACGTCCTGCTAATCGGTTCCTTGGGCGTCGTGCGGCCGTATTTTAAAGCCGTTGTGATCTGCGATGATGTCCGTTGCAAGGGTGGGAAGGCTCAAAGAAAATGTGCTGCGAGTCGCTCGGGCGCACAGCGAAAAGGGCGCCGGTCGGCACCCTTTTTTGGTCGAAATGTTTCTAGGTTTGGTAGATTTGTCTCTTTCGGCCTGCCGCTGCTACGTCGTCACGAACTGGCGGTCGGTCGTCCGAAGGCTCACTTCCGCGGCGTCATATGGGCCCACAGATGCCAGCCCATCAGTCCGGCGCCCGGCAGGTGATTCACCGACAACGGCGGCGCGTGCATATGTTCTTTGTGGGCGCGTTCCATTTCGAACAATGGGAAGTCCGCTTCGATCTCCTTGGCGGTATAGACCTTGCTGTACGGATTGAGCGGACCATCGGTGTTGCGATGGATGAAATTGTCCATCTTCAGATACTTAAGTAGGCCAACCTCTTTCGCGAGTTCGTAGTGCTCGTCGTAGATTTTGCCGAGGCTAATACCCGTCGCATACAGAAACATCAGTCCGAGCCGTCGCAGTACGCAGATCGCCAGCAGATAGTTCAGCGACACCTTCGCATACATCATGATCACGAGCTTGCCGTCCGGCTTCAGGACGCGGGCGATTTCTTTTTGCGCCTGATGGATATCCGGAACGTGGTGCAGCACGCCATGAGAAAACACGATATCGAAGGAATTGTCTTCGTAGGGGGCATCAAGAATGCTGCCGCATTTCAACTCGTCGTAATCCAAGCCGCGGATTTCCATGCGCGTCTGCAGCCGGGAAATGGACTCTGGGGTCAGGTCCAGGCCACTCCAGCGCCCGCCGCGGCGGATAATCTGCTCGCTGTCCGCACCTTCACCCAATCCGATTTCGAGCACACGCTTGTCCTTGAAATCGACTTCGTCGAGACACCGCAAAATATGGCTCTCGGTGTTGTAGCGGAACGCGTCGTATTTATTAAAAAAATCTTCGTAGTCGTCCTTAAGGCCACCAACCTGCTGATCACCGCAAGGATGCGTGTTCCAAAAATCTTTAATTGCCGCTTCGTTCATCATGGGGTCACCGAAACATCACATTGTTTTACAACGGAATTTATATGTGTAGCTCTTAATTTGAATTGGATCATGCGTTGCAAAGAGAAGGGTGCATATAGTCCGATCGCCGTACCCATTTGGAGCTATTTTCGTTTGGTTTCCGGGTGCGTTTTCTACGCCGGTTCGAAAGGCGACATAGTCTAAAACTGGCTGTGTATTGCCGAGCCGAGTGTGACCCCAGAGTGAGTGTTCTAGTCAGATTTCGTCGACATTGCGAGTGATTTGGCTGTTAGGCGGGCGAAATGGCCCGCACCGCTTCTTCGCCCTCTACTCCGGTGTGATTCGTTGCTTTCTATCGTCCCCTCCTGCGACGGCAATCGTAGTGATGTTTGGTTGCTCCGCTTACGTAACCAGGTAGGCTACGACGTCTACGTCGCTCGAAACAATGTGATTCGCCACAATAGAGTGCGTAAAGTGTTTGGAAGAAAAATATTATCTAAATGTAATTTAGGTTATTTAAGAATAGAATGGATAAGTATTTATATAACATGAATTAAATTACCTATAATATGAAATAATTATTATAAATGGACGTAATATACATGGTTTGTGTTCATGTTAAATTCGGGTTTATTCGGACCCCGCGGTTTTACTACGAATGATCTTCTAAATTACCCCTAAAGGGGTGTGCTGCCGGCTCAAAATTGACCGAAAATCATCTCGGATCGCGCTGCCGGCAGGAATTCGTCGGCGGCGCATCTGCATAATTTACCACCGTGGCGACGGCTCCAGCCGAGGACAGGATGACGGAACTAGTTAAAAGCATGAGTACCACCGCAAAATGGCTGTCGATCGCCGTGATCGTGTTGATGGCGGGCGCGGCAGGCTACGCGTTTCGGAGCCATGGCGCTGCCGCTTTCTCCGAGCGGGTCCCGCTCGACAAGCAGGTTGTCGTCAGCCCCGGCGATAACGTCGCCAAAGTCGTCGAAGATCATCCCAGCGGGACGATGTTCGTGTTCGAGCCCGGCGTATACCGGGGGAACGTCATCGTACCGAAGGATCGTCAGCAGTTCTTTGGTACCGGCGAAGTCATCATCAGCGGTGCGGCTATCGTGGACAAGTGGCGGCGTGAGGGTGATCATTGGATCGCGGCGGGGCTACCCAATCCGCTGCGGCCGCACGGCGACTGCAATGAGGGGTACGAGACGTGCAAATTCAGGGAAGATCTGTTTTTTAACGACCGGTTGTTTCACCGCGTCGCATCCTTGGACAAGCTGGTCGCAGGCACGTGGTACTACGAGGCGAACCAGGCTTTTATCGTTGACGATCCGCAGGGCGCGAAGATTGAGTTGAGCTACCTGCCGGTCGCCTTTACCGGCCGCTCGACGGACGTAAGGCTCGAAAACCTGATCGTCGAAAAATATGCGTCCCAGGCACAGTCGGGCGCGATCGACGGCAAACGCAGCGAACGTTGGATCGTCTCCAATGTCAGCGCGCGCTGGAACCATGGCCTTGGCTTGTTCATCGGTAAGGAGATGCGCGTATCCGGCGGTTCCTACAGCAATAATGGCCAGATGGGGATGGCGGGCAGCGGCGACAATGCCGTCATCGAGGGCGTCGAGATCGCCTATAACAACTATGCCAATTTCGCCTATGGTTGGGAAGCCGGCGGCTTCAAGTTCGATAACTCCCGGGATCTTGTGGTGCGCAATTCGTGCATTCACAACAACAACGGTGTCGGGATGTGGAACGACATCGACAACATCGATACGATCTTCGAAGGAAATCGGGTGTTCCGAAATGCCCGGGTCGGCATCGCCAACGAAATTTCCTACGCGATGGTGATCCGCAACAATGTCGTCGCTCAGAATGCTACCGACCGGGACGGTTGGCTCTGGGGTGCGCAAATCCTGGTGCTGAACAGCCAGGACACAGAAGTGTACGGCAATGTCGTCGAGGTGGCTGCCGGCTACGGCAATGGGATCACCATCATCCATCAGAAGCGCGGCACCGGCGAATATGGCGAATACTTGAGCCAGAACAACTATATACACAACAACCGGATCATTCATCTGGGGAACCGCGGTCGGAATGGCATGATTGCCGACTATCAGGAAAAGTGGTTCGACACGGACTCCAACAACCGCTTCGACCGGAACACCTATGTCATTCCGAATCCCGACTTGGCCGGATTTGCAATTCTCGACGGATTTCGAACCTGGAAAGTTTTTCAGGAAAACGGCATGGAGCCGAATGGCCAGCTCATCGTGAAGCAAGCACAGCCGATGAAGTTAACCTGCCGCAGTTGATCGCCGGTACGTTTCTATTCGCCTAGCGCGGACACGTGCTGTAGCGCGGATGCATATATCGCCATAAGCGCGGCATAGTTTTTCTGGGCGGAATATTTCTCCAGATAAGTATCCCGTGCGTTCCGGCCGTATGCCTGCATTTCGTCGGCGTGATCGGCCGCCCATCGAATTTTTTCTGCAAGGTCTTGAACGTCACCGGGCTCGAAATGGAGCCCGGTGTGATGGTCCTGGATGATTTCGGCCATCGCGCCAAGCCGTGACGCGACGACGGGTTTACCCTTGGCAAAAGCTTCAATCGCAACCAATCCGAAGGTCTCGTACCATTCCGACGGAAAAACCAGAAAGGCGCATTTTTCCAACAGCGCGAAGACTTGTTCCCGTTCGACCCGGCCGATGAACTCGATCGCCGGATTTCGGGCAGCCGCGTTCTTGACGGTGTCGCGTAATGGACCGTCGCCGACGACTTTCAGGGTCATCCCGGGTGATAGCTTCTCCCAGGCCGCCAGCATGGTCTCGATCCCTTTTTCGGGCGACAACCGCCCGAGGAATAACGCGTAGCCGTCGGATTGCGTGCTGACGCCGGGGTCGGGATCAACGAAATTCGGTTTGACGGTGATGAGGCGGTCGGAAACTCCACCGTCTATGAGCCGCTGGCGTGCGAACTCCGTGATAGCGATGAAAGCGTCGACTTTCTTATGCCACGTACCCAAGGCCCTGTGTGTGGCGAGCATCGTCGTCACGACGGCCGATGCGACCCGATCATTGCGATAACACGCGTGCAAGACGGCTGGCCACGTCACGGCCTTCCCTGCGCAATCTGCGCAGACGCGATTGTTGCGCGTCATAATTCCCGACGGGCAGATCAGGCGATAGTTGTGAAGGGTCTGGACCACAGCGGCGCCTTCGGATCGGGCTGCGTAATAAGCCGCCGGCGAGATGAGCGGTAAAGTATTGTGGAAATGTACAACCTCTATTTTATTATCTCGAATGGTATTTTTTATTTTTGAGTATGATTGTTTATTCCATATTGCTTTGGCAGATAAAGAAATATAGTTGAATTTTCCTACGTTTTTGTTGTCTTCTGTATGGCAGATCACGTTGTGTCCGTTGTCCCGCAACAGCTTCGCTTCGGCGGCAAAGCACGTATCTTCGCCGCCGGCCTGCTGATAATAGTTGTGGGCCAATAGGATATTCATGATCTCTCAATATACAGCATACCAGGAAACCGCTCCTAAATCGTATAGATTTGAGGGGTCTATCAAGCGCCATCGCACTATAGAGAGGTCGCTATGGATGGATCGTTAACGCCGAAAACAGACTTTCCGCGGTGATACGATCGGCTCTTGGGATGATTATTTGGTGTCGGCTGTGTACTGGAGCCCGCGCTTGAAATAGCGGAGCCAAATGGCACACAGCAGCAGCGCCTGAAATGTGAAAATTGCCAAGCACGCCATCGGTGAGATGAGGAAGACAAGCATTGTCAGGACCACGACCTGATGATCGATTAAGCCCTTGAGAATTTCACTGGCGACGTTTGGCGCGCCCTTGCTGTCTTCATAGGTTTCCGGCATCAGATGCAGGAAAAACTGCCAGACGGTGAAGCGCGCCAGATAGAAGAACACGAATGCCAAGCCACCGAAGAGCCATAGCTGAGCTTCGAATGTTGAGCCGGCGGCCATGTAGTACCGGTATATGAATATGAAAAAGGCGCTGTATTGCAGCTGTATGCCGACCAGGTCCATGGCGCGGTCCAGGAAGGCGCCATAGGGCGATGTGGTTCCCGTGGCGCGCGCCAATTGGCCATCTGCGCAATCCAGCATGTAAGAAAAATGCGATAGGGCGAATATGGTCAGCACCGGCACCGTGGCGCTATCGGTTCCCATCGTGGCGGCCGCGATGAGAGCCAACAGGCTGAAAAGGCCCGACCCCGCCGAGATGTGGTTGGCAGACAGGTTCAGCCGGTACCCGGCATAGGCGAAGAAAATTGAAACGTTGTGGACCGTGAGACGATCCAACAATAGCTGACTGTCCATATTACGATCCCGCCAAAACTGCATCAGCGAAATTCTGTCGGGATCACTGGAATTCGGAATCGAAACCTTCGGCACTCTAATTGCCTGTTTTATATGGTTCATTTGTTCTCATCAGCCGGCGATAATACGCGAATAAAATCTGCGAATGACTTTTGTTTCAGGGTCATTGATTCGTAGTTCTCTTCGCGGATCATCGGCTCATCGCCGATTGCACGCTGAATTGGATGCAGACCGGTGTTGATCATCAAGGCGCGGCGCGCGTGTTTTTGCGGTTTTTGCGCGCGGTGGAATGCGGTCGGATTCGCGACGACGAGATCGCCGGCCCGCGCCGATATACGGTGGACCGAACCGGTGCCATATGTGTTTTCGATGTCCTGTAACGTTCTGTTGTTGTTCATTCGCCAACCGGCAGGTTTTTGGCGATGGCTGCCTTTTACGATGCAGAAAGGTCCTGATTCTTCGTCCACGTCGCTAGGGTACACGAAGAACTTAATGAATTTCGGGCTTTGGACATCGACGTGGAACATGTTGTAACCAGCTTCCGGCAAATCGTTCACGAAGCTCTTCAACAGGTTGCATCCGGTGACCGCCGGCAGCGCGCCGTAAAATTCCGTCGCGATGTCGATTACTATGTCCGAAAAGACGATATCCAGCGTCGATTGGCACGTAATGAGCGGATTCTCGACATAGGCCACATTGGCGTGCTTGGCGATATAGTCCTCGCCGCGCGCAAGTTCGGCAGCAGACAAATAGGCCGGACGGCTGTCGTCTTGTTGGGTCCGCCAAACGGGAAATACCTGATTCGACGCAAGTGCCGCATCCATTTCGGCGCTGAGCGCCTCAATCGTTTCTTGGGGAATCGCTCCTGGAATGACGGCGAAACCATTCGCCAGCAGTGATTCTTTGACGTCCGGATGGCTTTCGTTGCTGATTTTTTTTTGCTTCGACTGATGGGCACGGCTTCGATGGGCTGCCGCGTATTGCGCCCGCCGGTACTGGGCCCGACCAGTCTGGTTGATCAAGCGCGCAACGGAGCGGAGGTCGGCCGGCAAATGTTCGCGCAGGTTCATATCAATGACATTGTTACGATAATTTTACAGCCTGAGTATGACCGCCCCTTAGCAAAAATAAATAACCCTTTCGAGTACCCAACTAACCACCTTGGAGATATTGCCGGGGCGTGGTGAAGGCTTATTCTCAAGGTTCAATTCTTTTTGATATGGTCTAATTAATACATATAAATCATTGAGTTATAAAATTGAATGTGACACGATATGGCTGATGTGACGAGTCCTTTCAAACCTGGTGTTAAGTCGACTGAGCATGTTCGCCTAATTTCGGTCGGCGATGCGTTTCGTGTGGTTCGGCTGTCCCTGATCGCCTTGGCCTCGTGGATAATTCCCGTGGGGTTCTGGTCTGGGTTGTCGAGTCTCCTGGCCGAGATCGATATGCGTATGCGCCCCGAAGAAATGGCGGCTCGCGCCCGCGAAATCTCGGGCGTTGCAGGGACGTCTGTCGATTTCGATGTGGATAAGGTCGTTCGCGCGAGCATGGCAGCTCACTGTGAGAGCCAACTGCAACATTTCCGCTGTTACAGGCCCGGTGGATGGCTACCGGAGACCCGTCTTGTTGGCCGTGATCACATCGATCTGGGGTTGGCGCAGGGCAAGGGCGTGATTTTGTGGATGAGCAACTTCACGTTCAACGACTTGGTGTCCAAGATCGCGTTCGCGGAAGCGGGTTTCGGCGTCACCCATCTGAGCCGCCCGTCACATGGCTATTCGATTACCCGTTTCGGCATGCGATTTCTCAATCCGCTGCAATCAATTGTCGAGGACCGCTTTCTCGAAGAACGGGTAAAGATCTTGGACCGCGGACCCGTGCGCGCCTTGATGACATTGCGTGACCGCTTGCAGAAGAATGCGGTCGTATCGATCACCGTTGGTGACCAGGCACAGCGGGTCGTGCAGGCGCCTTTCATGAACGGCACGATTAATTTGTCGACTGGTCCCGCGGAGCTGGCGCAGATGACCGGCGCAGTGTTGCTGCCGGTGTTCGCGGTACGGGACGGCAACGGTGGCTATTGCGTCCAGGTTGGCCGTCCGCTCGGCAGGGCCGGCACGGAAGGCGCGGAGTATTTTCAATCGGTGGCGGATGAATATGCGGACCAGCTTGCGCCGATTGTCCTTGACCATCCCGAGTGTTGGAAAAGCTGGGAAATGGTCAGTTTCGAGGCTATCTCGTCTTAGGCCGGGTGGCTCGCGTCGGCGTTCTCTTAACGCAGTTCCGGCCCAACGTATCAGCGTCGGTTTCGGACCATATCCCGGACCGCGCGCATTGCGTTTAGGCAGAGCTGCCGCTGAAGGATAATGGCGGCCAGACCGAAGCAAGTCGTGTAAATCGTACCGTTGATAACCGCGCTAAATATGGCGTGGCCCGGCGCCGGCAGCACGGCGGCCGCGCCCCATGCGCCGGCCAATCCGATGATTCCGATGAGATAGGGCCAATACACGGTTTTGAGAAGCCGGTGGATGGGAACCGAAACGTATTTGGCGCCGATCAGCAGGTAGACAATGGCGCTTACGACGGAATAGGCGCCGACCGCATAGGTGATTTCCAGAAGTCCACCGATCCATACGCCGATTGCCGCCGCCGCCATGATGCCGATGGCATCCCAACACGACAACATCGTCGTGATTCTCCAAAACCCGCGCGCTTCGAGCATGGCGCGGACGACGAGTGTCACCGCCGGGCGTGTCGCCGTGATGGCCATGATTTCAATCACCGGGATGGCGTTGTCCCATTTGCCGCTCCACACCAACCCGATTGTCGGCTCGGCCACCGCGGCGATCGCGAAGCCGAGGAAGAACATGACGAAGGTGCTCATCTCCATCGATTGGACGAAGGCGCGATCGCGTTGCTCCGGCAAATTCTTCAGGGCCGCGAGTGACGGCGTAAACACGGAATACAAACTCTGGGACACGACCGTGAAGACCCCCAGTGTGAGCTGAAATCCGAAGAAATAGAGCCCAATGGTTGTTTTATCCTCGAAGGCGCCGATCACCATATACGCGCCGTTGCCGATCAGCGACATGGCGACCAACCCCGGCATGATCCAGACGCATTGTCGGGCGGTAGGCCAGAAGAGGCGAAGCTTGGGAAGGGTCGGCCGCCAGTCGATCCGGGTGTAGCGAAGCAGGAATATCCATTCGAAAACGCCGACGAGGATGAACGGCCAGGCCAGGCTGTAGGGGCCGAAGCCGAACACGGCGAGTAGTATGATGGCAATACTCCGGATCAGCGCCGAATATCCGTTTAGGACGGATAGCTCGCCAAATCGCAAGCCAACGGCTAGTTCCGCGCGGAGTAATCGCGGTATCGTTTCGGCCGGCACGCTGACGCCAATAATAATCAAGAGCCAGACTACGTCATCGCTTTCGTATGCTCGGCCGATCGCCGGTGCGATTGCCAGAACGATCGCGAGCAGCCCGATATTGATCATGAACGAGAGGCCGCAGAGCGGCCCGTAGAGGTGGCGAAACGCTTTCCCGCGGTAAATCAGAATCTTCTGCAGGCCGCCATTGGTGACAAAACCGAAAATTTCACCCCATGCGACGGCGATCGCGAACAGGGCGAAATCTTCGGGCGACAGCATCAAACCGGTGACGTAAAGCGTGCCGATTCCAAGAAATTTGGCGGCAAGGTTGGTCGAGAACAGCATCGTCGCGCCACGGGTTGTGGTTTCGCTGTAGCTGCGCTGGGATGGCTCGGGTTGTGTCATCGGTGTCGGTGGCTCAAGACGATTTGGCGCGGCAACGTTTCAGATGGGGCGCGGCAAGCTGCGGCCGCATTCATTGCCTGGCGCCCCGGTGACGCAAACCTATGGCACATTGCGGCGGCACGCATCATTTATCCGGCATAAGTCTTCGGCCAGCGGTTCGATGGTCGGCATTATCGGTACGCCTGTGTTCGAAGGGTAGGTTGGTGCATGAAAAAATAAGGCCCAAGGTGTGGCGTGACACTCGAATTGAAGATTCGAATTTCGAAATACATAGACTGTGAATATTAATATTTTGAAATAACAACCTTATGTGCATTTTTTTTATATAGAAATAGCCAGCATAAAATTAAGCTTTATTGAAATTTCTATTTGAATATACGACTTTCTAAAGTATTCACAGCATAATGACTAAGAGAAGTATATTAAGATATTTACTTATGTTGCCGATGTCGAGATAAAGTTATATTATAATAATTGATCATATTATTACTATATGGATTGATTTTTTATGTTGGTAATTCAATAATTTGAAAATATGTGATAATATATATCGAGTTAATATTATTTCTAATCCGCGCAATAAGTGTTAAGTCGGATTAATTTCGCTGATTTCACCATAAAGTTTGATAGATTCTCAGCGGCTCGCTATTGCCGACGCTCGCGAATTGCCATGTTCTGTTCATTTCAGGGCTGGTACGACCTTTCGTGAAAATTGCAAGTTCGCCGGCTGGCCTCGCATCCGGCATCGCCTAGTTGAAATGGATAAACATGCCGCTCGCCTATACCTCACTCGATCGTGACAATATGCACACGATGGAGGAAATTTACCTGTCCTACCTCCGTCGGAAGAACTGGTCGCGCGCCTTCATCGACGAATATTTTGATTGGCAGTTCTTGCAACAGAAGGAGGTCGAGACGGTATTGGCGTTGGACGAGGACCGTTGCGTGGCCATGATCCATTCGTCGGTCCGGCCGTACGCGGTCAATGGGACGCCAACCCAGGTGCGGGAAACCGATTTTTGGATCAGTGAGCCGGAATATCGGCCTTTCGCGAGCTTTCGCGTTCTGCAAACCTTGATGGCCCGGCCCGAGCCCATTTGCGCCGTCACGGTGAATGACTATGTCACGTCGATATTCCATCGCTTGAAATGGCAGCAGTTACCCGAGATTCATCAGATGGTTCTGCCGGTCAGGGCAAGCATCCTTGTGAAAGCGGCTGCGAACCGGATGTTGAAAAGTGTCGGCGAGTTGCCGCGGCTTGCGGCTTTGCCGTTCCGCTTCACGGTGCGGCCACCCAAACGAATTCCCGCGCCATCCTCATCCGCGGCCGTTCGGGAGATCGTAAACGCTGACGACATACCGGATATCGTTCCACCGGCGGATGGGTATTGCATCACGCAGTTGACGAATCCGAGTGACTTCGATTGGTATGCGGCGGCGCCAAAGCCGTTCGGGGATTTTGTCTGGCTCGAATTTTCGATTGGTGGCAAGCCGGTGGCTTACACGATCAGCCGAATCTATCCGGAAGGCCCGTGTTTCGGCGCCAAGATTTTTCATGTCCAATCGGCGGTGAAGGATCCGGCCATCTATGGATGGATTTTGAGCGAGACGTCTGCGCATCTCGCGAAACGTGGTGCGGATTGGATCGATGCGCGCTTTTCTTGTCCGCTGCTGGTCGATGCGCTGCGGCAGATCGGTTTCATGACCGGTCGAACGGATATCGCATTCTGGTGGCCGGGTAAGGAAAAAATGCCGGAAGGCCAATACCTTATTTCCGTCCTTTATCGAGGTGAAGGGCTGGCGCCGTATCCCGTTTGACGGTACTTGAATATAGAGTCTGAAGCGGGGAAAGTAGCGGTATGTGAATACCACGCAAAATTGTGGTACCACGAAAAGAGGATTCCATCTTTCTCTATATCGTGGGCACAATTCCACTGTAAAGTCATATATTTACATGAAAATGATTCGCAGACATGAGCGCTCCATCATTGCAACGCCAGCATTTCAAGATTTACTCCACATCACCCCAGTCGAAAGACTTGCCGCGGGAAGACTACGTCGATCAAACGGTTAAGGTCGCGAAGTGGAGTGAGGAATTCGGATGCGAAGGCATTTTGGTCTATACGGACAATGGCCTCGTTGACCCTTGGCACGTTTCCCAACTCATCTTGGAGCACACGAAAACGCTGTGCCCCTTGGTTGCCGTCCAGCCGATCTATATGCACCCCTACACCGCAGCAAAGAAGATCGCGACGCTTGCGCACATGTATGGCCGCAAAATTTGCCTCAACATGCTGGCGGGTGGTTTCAAGAACGACCTGCTCGCGCTGGGCGATGATACGCCGCATGACGACCGCTACCTCCGAACGACCGAATACACGCTGATCCTGCGGCGGTTGCTGGAGGGCAAGGCGCCCGTCACCTTCAAAGGCAAATACTACAACGTCGAAAACCTGAAACTGACGCCGACGCTGCCGGAGGAACTGTTTCCCGGCATTCTTATTTCCGGATCGTCGGACGCCGGCTTGCAGGCCGCGCGGGATATCGAGGCGACGGCGATCAAATATCCGAAGGCGCCCTCTGATGAATCGCCGGACGCGATCGACGAACCGATGGAATGCGGTATCCGCGTCGGGATTGTCGCGCGCGACAGCGACGACGAAGCGTGGCGTGTCGCGCTTGAGCGATTCCCGGAAGACCGCAAAGGCCAAATCACGCACAAACTGGCCATGAATGTCAGCGATTCAAGTTGGCACAAGCAGCTTTCGGAAATCGAGGGCGAGAGCTCTCCGAGCGAAGGTCGCAGCCCTTACTGGCTTGGGCCGTTCCAGAACTATCGGACCTTCTGCCCCTACCTGGTGGGCAGCTACGAACGCCTGGGTGACGAAATCGGCAAGTATTACCACCGCGGCTACCGGACGGTGATCCTGGATATCCCGCCGAACCAGGAAGAGTTGGAACACACGGACCGTGCCTTCGCGGAAGCGTCCAAGAGGGTAGGGGCGTAGCCGCCATGTTGATGCAGGACCTTGTCTCCGGTCAGGCGGAGGCGCGCCCAGACGCGACCGCGCTGGTGATGGGGGCCGCCCGGATTTCCTACGGCGACCTGGAAACTCTGAGCAATCGCACGGCGAAGATGTTGCGCGAAATGGGCTGCAAACCCGGCGATCGCGTCGGTCTGTTGTTGCCCAAGGCAATTCCAACGATCGCGGCCATGCTCGGCACATTGAAGGCCGGTTGCATGTATGTGCCGATGGACCAGGAAAGCCCGGTGGAACGGCTGGCGCGTATCGCGAAAGCGTGTGAGCCGGCGGCCATACTGGTGTCGAAGGAATCGGTCAAGCAGTTCGCCGCGCTCCGCGAAATTTCGCCTGAAGCAAAAGCGGCGCAATGTGGCACCCTCGCGGACGATCTTGGTGCGGCCGCGGGCGTCGATTTTGCCTTCACCGGATCCGAAATCGCGCAGATGCCGGCGATGGCGTTCGACTGCCGGCGCGGGCCTGGCGACACCTCGCATATTCTATTTACCTCCGGATCGACGGGTGATCCGAAAGGCGTGCAAATCTCACATGAAAACGTCGTGTCCTTTGTGGATTGGGGACGGCGCTATTTTGAGATAGGTCCGGACGATCGCAATTCCGGCCAGCCGCCGTTGCATTTCGATCTATCGACATTCGATATTTTCGGGTCGCTCTCCGCCGGCGCCGAGCTGTATCTGGTTCCAGGCTCGTTGAATCTGTTCCCCAACAAGATCGCTGATTTCATCCGGACGTCGAAGCTGACGCAGTGGTTCTCGGTGCCGTCGCTGCTGTCCTACATGATGAAGTTCGATGTGGTGAAACAGGACGATTTCCCTGACCTGAAGCGTCTGCTTTGGTGCGGTGAAGTGTTCCCGACGCCGGGACTGATCTATTGGATGGAACGGCTGCCGCACGTCACCTTCACCAATTTGTACGGCCCGACCGAGGCGACGATCGCGAGCAGTTACTACACCGTGCCGTCCTGTCCGCCGGACGCATCGTGGCAGACGCCGATCGGAACGGCCTGTGGTGGCGAAGAACTGCTGGTGCTGGACGAGAAGACTCTCGAGCCGGTGACTGATGGTGAGATCGGTGATCTCTATATCGCCGGCAAGGGCCTGAGTCCCGGGTACTGGAAGGATCCCGCCAAGACGGCGGCGGTATTCATCGACGACCCTCGAAGCGACGATGCCGGGGAGCGGATTTACAAGACCGGTGATCTGGCCAACGTGGGAGAGGATGGTCTCGTCTATTTCCTCGGCCGCGCGGACAGTCAGATAAAGTCGCGTGGATACCGTATCGAACTTGGCGAGATCGAAACTGCAGCCAACGCGGTCGATGCGGTCGGCGAGGCGGCGATCGTTGCAATCGAGGGTGAAGGGTTCGAAGGCGCCATTATCTGCTGTGCGTATGCGAGCATGGACTCGGAGGATCTCTCGCCGGCGGAACTGCGGCGGGCGCTGACTAAAAAATTGCCGAGTTACATGCTGCCATCTCGGTGGCTCGTAATGGATCCGCTGCCGAAGAACGCCAACGGCAAGATTGACCGTAAGAACCTCAAAGAGCGGTTTAGTGATGGTTTGGGTCAGACCGCTTGAACCCCACGACCTCGAGTTGGCGGCCGGATGGCTGTCGAACGAGCGGAACTGCGCCTGGTTGGATTTCGGGGGCGGTGTGCAAAATCTGTCGCCTCTAGCGTTAGCGGCGATGTCACAACGCAGCATACATGACTTGATGGTATTCGGCGTGGACGGAGAAACAGCGCCGATCGGACTGATTGGTGTTAGTAACATTGCGCCAATGTTTGGCTCGGGCACGCTTTGGTATGTTTTGGGGGAGAAGTCCTATGAAGGGAAGGGGATCACCAGTCAAGCCGTCGAACAAGCCTTAGACTGCGCCTTCGGAACGCTCGGATTAGAAAGCGTGAATGCGTGGGTTGTGGCCAACAATGTTGGGTCGATCCGGGTACTGGAAAAGAACGGATTTCAGCAAATCGGGCGCCAACGAAAATGTCACCGTATCGGTGCGACACTGGTGGATCGGGTCCATTTCGATAAATTGGCTGATGAACAAACACGAGATTGGTGGAACGAGGCGGAACGACGCCTCATCGGCGCAAGAATAAGATAAACGGCACATTGCAATAGAGGCACTCGGCGGGAGAGTGAGGAGTAAAGTGAAGCATAACGTAGCATCGGGTGGGTGCAGCGAAACGACCGATCGGATTTTGACGATCCTAACGGATCAGTTGAACCTGACAGTTCCTACACCACAGACGGATTTAATCGGCGAAGGGATTCTCGATTCCCTGGCGCTGGTGGATTTGATTATGCATCTCGAAGGCGAATTCGGCTTCGCTGTTGAACCGGACCAACTCGAACTGGACAATTTCCAGACCGTCGAACGGATCGGG
Organism: Alphaproteobacteria bacterium; assembly: GCA_021774335.1. Classification (GTDB taxonomy): domain Bacteria; phylum Pseudomonadota; class Alphaproteobacteria; order UBA8366; family UBA8366; genus JAJFJD01. Next base: position 176,369 of record JAJFJD010000020.1, on the reverse strand, counting down.
CAAATGGTATTGCAGTCAACCGCGGAACTGACCACCGCCGCCGTCTGAGCAATCGCCCTTCTTAGCCATGCGCTGATCGTTGTTTCCTGTAGGATGCAACCTAGGTCCGCATATTTGAATGCCATCGAACACGAAATACGCCGCCGGAATTGACCGGCGGCGTTTTGATTTCTAGGCCTTAGAGTTGGCCTTGGTGTATTGCGTTAGGTGTTGCGCCGCAGGAGATCTTCGAAGAACGCGACGGTTTTCACCAATCCTTCATTGAGGGCGACCTTCGGTTCCCAGTCGAGATGCTTCTTTGCGGCCGAGATGTTCGGGCAGCGCTGGGTCGGGTCGTCCTGCGGAAGCGGATGGTAGCTGATCTCCGACTTCGAGCCGGTCATCTCGACGACCTTCTCGGCCAGCTGTTTGATCGTGAACTCGCCCGGATTGCCGAGGTTCATCGGACCCGTGACCTCGCTCGGCGCGTCCATCATGCCCAAGAAGCCGCGGATCAGGTCGTCCACATAACAGAATGAACGGGTCTGGCTACCGTCGCCGAAGATGGTGATCGGCTGGTTCTGCAGAGCCTGCATAATGAAGTTGGACACCACGCGCCCGTCGTTGGGCAGCATGCGCGGGCCATATGTGTTGAAGATACGCGCGACGCGGATGTCGACCTTGTGCTGGCGGTGATAGTCGAAAAACAGCGTTTCGGCGCAGCGCTTGCCCTCGTCGTAGCAGGCGCGCGGCCCGATCGTGTTCACGTTGCCATGATAGTCTTCGGTCTGCGGATGAACGTCCGGATCGCCATAGACCTCGCTGGTCGACGCCTGAAAGATCTTCGCCCGGACCCGTTTCGCCAGTCCCAGCATGTTGATCGCGCCATGGACCGAGGTCTTGGTCGTCTGCACCGGGTCGAACTGGTAGTGAACCGGCGAGGCTGGGCAGGCGAGGTTGTAGATCTCGTTGACCTCGACATACAGCGGGAAGGTCACATCGTGGCGCATGACCTCGAAATAAGGATTGTCCAGGAGATGGGCGATGTTGTCCTTCGTGCCGGTGAAATAGTTGTCGACGCACAAAACGTCGTGGCCGCGCTCCAACAATTGTTCGCACAGATGCGAACCAAGAAATCCGGCGCCACCGGTTACCAATACGCGCTTACGCACTTTGCCTTCTCCTAATACTCAAAATATAAATTGGGCGCCGAGGCTGGACCTTTGGCACGGACCACAGCCTCGGCAATTGTCATTAAATTACCGTTAACCAATTACGATTTGCGTCGTCTTATCCGCCATGACCGTCCTTGGCGACCTGCAATTTGTCTTGGCTGCCACGTGGATTCTTGAACCTGCCGAAGATCGCGTCGTAGGCGGACAGCAGCGGCGGGACCGAGTGTTGCCATACCAGCTTCTCCCGGACGCGGTTCGAGCCGTATTCCGACATACGCGTGCGCGTCTCGGGGTCGTCCAGCAGTTTGGCGACCTCTTCGGCGAGTGCGGCTTCGGAGTTGGATTCAGCGTAGATCGCGGCGTCCTGCGCCGAGACCCGATGCTCCGTCAGGTCGTAGGACACGATCGGCAGGCCAAAGAACATATACTCCATGATCTTGTTCATGGTGCTCTTGTCCGACCAGTCGGACTTCGGGTCCGGATCGACGGCCACATCGGCCGAGGAGAGGATGCGGCAAAGGTCTTCGTCGCTGACCCGGCCGGTGAACGTACAAATGTCGCCGACACCCTGTTCGTCCGCGTATTCCTTAAGCAGCGGCTGTTCCGGGCCGCCGCCAACGAAGACGGCGTGGACGTCGTTCCGTCCCAGATCGTCGCGCAGAATCTTTACCGCGCGGACCAGGTGGTCGACGCCGTCCTGCTTGCACATCTCGCCGAGATAGACGAGCGCGAACGGTTTGCCGTTCTTCCAACTCGGGTCGGGGTCGTAGACCTTGAAGCGGCTCACGTCCGGACCCGACCGCACGACATAGACATCGTCAGCGGCCATGCCGCCGCGGTCCTGCGCGATCTTCTTGTGGCTTTCGTTGGTCGTGATGACCACATCGGCGGTCCGGAAGGTCATGCGTTCCAGGAACAATAGGCCCCGGTACATCAGCCCGTCCTCACGCTCGAACTTCGCCGCGTACATTTCCGGCGACAGGTCGTGGTGGTCGAACAGGAAGCGCTTGCCGAAAATCCGCCAGAACCAGCCAAGCAGCCAGAACGTCTCGGGCGGGTTGCAGGCATGGATTATGTCGAAGCCGCGGCCGGCGACGGCGATGCGGACCGACTTCATGAAGCTGCGGATGAAGCACCACGCGAATTCCATGACGAAGCCGAGCGCGCCTTGGGCGTCGATCGGCAGGTCGTAGCGATAGATGTCGACGCCTTCCAGGGTTTCGAAGGACGTGTTGTAGCCCTTCGCCTTGGGGCAGACGACGCTAACGCTGTAGCCTGCTTCGGTTAGCGATGTTGCCTCGAGCCAGACCCGCCGGTCGAACGGGACCGGCAGGTTCTGGACGATGATCAGAACGCGTCGGCCGTTACCAGCAGATGCCATTGTAGCCACCATTTGCCTTCGCTTCGTTTTCGATGCGCACCAGGTCGATGACGCGCTGTGAGTCGTTGAGCCGGCCGACCACTTCCGAGAAGCGGTCGTCGCTGTTGCCGATCACGATGGTGCCGCCATGGGTTACCACGTCGTCCATCTCGTCGACCATCAGCTTCGCGATATGCGGCAGATGCTCGTAGATATAGGCACGGTTCGCGCCGACCAGGCGGCTGAGATTGACGTTCTGATCGAAGATGCGGATCTCGTGACCCTTGCCGAGCAGACGTTCCACCAGTTCGACCATCGGGCTTTCCCGCAGGTCGTCCGTGCCCGCTTTGAAGCTGAGGCCCAGGACGCCGACGTTCTTCTCGTTCAGGTCCAGGATCATCTGCATCGCGCGGTCGATATGGCTGCGGTTGCTGGGCATGATCGAGTTGATCAGCGGCAGTTCCAGATCGAGGCTGCGGCCCTTATAGTTGAGCGCGCGCACGTCTTTCGGCAGGCAGGAGCCGCCGAAGGCGAAGCCCGGCCGGAGATACTTGGACGAGATGTTCAGCTTCGTGTCCTGGCAGAAAATGTCCATTACCGCGCCGCCGTCGATGTCGATCGCCTTGCTGATGCTGCCGATCTCGTTGCCGAAGGCGACCTTCAGGGCATGCCAGGTGTTGTCGGCGTATTTCACCATTTCGGCGACTTCGTAGTCGGCGCAGCTCAGCGGGGCATCGAAGTCGGCGTTGAGCGATTCGAGCATCCCGCGCGTGCGGTCGTCGCTGGCCGCAATGACGACTTTTGGCGGATTGTAGAAATCGTAGACCGCCGTGCTCTCCCGCAGAAATTCCGGAAAGAAGCCGACGCCGAAATCCACGCCAGCTTTCTTGCCGGACGCCTTTTCGAGGGTCGGGATCACCAGGGTCCGAAGCGTGCCGGGCAGAACCGTACTGCGGATGATGATCGCCGTGAAGCCGTCTTTTTCGCGCAGTTCTTCGCCGATGTCCTCGCAGACGCGCTGAACGAAATCCAGGTTCAGGTTGCCGTTGACGGCGCTCGGCGTGCCGACGCAGACGATGGCGAGTTCGCTGTCGCGGATCGCGGCGCGGTTGTCCGTGGTCGCCCGCAGCGTGCCTTTGCTCACCGCTTCGGCGATCATCTCGTCGACGTCTTTCTCGACGACCGGGCTCTTACCCTTATTGATAAGGTCGGTCTTGCTGTCGTTGAAATCGACGCCGATGACGTTATGCCCTTCCTTCGACAGGCACGCCGCCGAGACGGCGCCCACATAGCCCAGGCCGAAAATTGCAATATCCATTTTTCGTTCTTTCCTTATTCTACGAAACGTTCGAGGCGTCGGCCGCTTCAGCCGGCGCACGGGACACGCTTCGATCCTTCAAATCAATTTTGATATCGGTGATAAGAGAGTCGCCGCCGCCGGTCTGACCTTTTCCGACCAGCGTCGTGATCGGCATCTTGGCGCCGAAACAGGGGGAGTACCATCCGAGTGGCGGCTCGGTTTGTCCGCGCACGGTGGACCATTCTAAAGACACGGGCAATTGCATCGTCGCGCGCCGTGTTCCGTCTGCGGTCTGCCAGCGCAACTGCGCCACGTTGCCATCCAGGAAACAATCGACTTCCGGGCCGAGATGGAAGGCAAGGCGACAATCCAATTGTCCCGAGCTTTCCACGATGTCCTCGATGACCATCCGGCCGTCGCCGCGCACCAGCTTCACGCTGCGCTGATGCTGCGCCGATGGCGTTAAACGGCCGTAGCCGCGATGGGCCGCGGTCCAGACCGCCTCGTCGCCATCCTGCAGGCCGGCGGCCGCGATTGCTTCGCCATCGGTCGATTTGAGCCACAGGAACGGCCCGCCGGATTGCGATTGATCTTCGCCACCAAGTTCCAGGCAGTTATGCCCGATCGTGGAACGGAAGTAGGACCGCCACTCGGCTTCGCCCTGATAGGTATAGGTTCCGGGATCGACTAGGATTTCGACACCGCCGCAGCGTAGTTCGACCGACAGGGCGTCCGCATGAGCGTGTGCCGCGATCGACAGGAACCCGTGCGGGCCCTCGTCGCAGCGGCACCAGATTTCGTCGTCGCCACCGGTGTTGTCGCGCAGAATGACCATGCCGGCATCTTCGAAACGATGCGGCATGCCGTCCGGCCGTGCGCCGCTCGGCATCGGGCCGTCGACCAGGTTCCGCCACACCAGGGTGCGGAGGTCGTCCGGACCGGCATCCGGCCACCAGTCTTGTCGTCCGAAGATCGCCGCACCGGTCGCCAGCAGCGACGGGCAGGGGTTGGCGTTCGGATCGTCCAGCACCAGGCCGCGGCCCTCGTCGCCGTCGCCTTGACGGGGCGGACGGCTGCGCACGTCGATCATCGCGGCCAGCGAATCCGTCATGGCGCAGATGCAATGCCAGAAGGGCGAGCCCAGCGGGGTTCCGGCGGCTTCGCCTTCGACGGCGGCCGCAAGGAAAAGCTCCAGGACGAAGACGTGATAGCTGGACGCCAATTCCTTATTGATGCCGGAAGCGAAAGTCTGCAGTTCCGCTTCGCGCCGGAGCGCGGTGGCGGAGTGTTCGCGCCATGTCGCCGATTCCGGGAAGAAGGGGAAGGCGCAACTCGCGGCGAACTGGCCGGCTTCTTCGGCGATCACGTGATTGTTGGCCGACGAGCCGTGGCTCGGCAGCGCCGCTAGATAATCCTGATGATGGTGAAGCTGACGCAGGAAATCCGGATTCTCCTCGAACAGTTCCCTTACCCGAGGCCAGCCGTCGAGCAACCGGCGGATCCAGACCCATGAGATCAGACGGCAGCCCAATTCGATGCCGCTGGTCCAATGGACGCCGGACAAAAATGGGTTGTTGCTCCACCAGGACCGGAGTTGGTCGGCCACGAAATCCGCATAACGGTCGTCCGATGTCAGCAGATAGGCCGCGGCCAGGACGGTTAGCTGATAGTGCCGTGACGGTTCCCAGACATACTTGATCGTGCCCACCTGCTCCACATTGCGGTGGTCGATATCGAAGGCATAAGTGTCGTCAGGTGCGCGCCGGCCGGACCGGATGTCGAAGAACCAGTCGGGATCGCGGTTCAGGTCGTCATGTTCCCGGTCGAAGAAATGAAAGCGTCCCGCAAGCGCGGCATCGGCGGCGCGCAGCAGGCGTGCCCGGCCGTCCTCCGACAGCGTGTCGGGGTCGAAATCGCGGAGCGGCGTCGGAAACGGCGCGACGGAGGCCGGCAACGTCAACGGGTCTTCCTGACCCGGCCGAATCTGGCGGCTTCGCCACTGGCGTTTCGTCCAGCTGTCGCCGACCCGGCCCTTGATCTCCGCTGGGGACATCCGGGCCAGTCGCCGCATGTACCACGTCAGGTTCATTGCGCGGCTCCGGCTTCGGGAAGGGTTTCATCGTCCGTGTCCCGCGGCTCCCAGGCGTTGACCTGCTCGGGCTTGCCGGAGGCGATGCTGCGCCCGACAGCGAAGGTCGCCGCCGTGGTCGCCATCAGCGATGACAATGGGTTCGGCATTTCGCCGCCGCTCTTGATCGCATCGACGAAGGCCTCGAGCTGATATTTCTGCCCTTTGTCGATGTTGGCCGCGCGCATCGTCTTGCATTTGCCGTTGCGCCACACTTCGGTGCGCTTGAAGTTTTGCAAGCGGGCAACCCGCCCGTCGCCGAAGATTTCCATCATCTCCTTCGGGTATTTCGGGTCGCCATTCGTCGCGTAAGCGATCTTGGCGACCGATCCGTCCGGGTATGTCAGCAGGGCGATCAGGTTGTCGGGATCGTCCGGCGTCGCGATGGCATGTGCCGACACCGGGTCGGCACCGAGCCACCACGACACGGTGTCGATGAAGTGGCCGCCTTCGCCGGCAAACCGCGTGCCTTGCGTGTCGGTCTGGTTGTACCAGCTGCCGGCCTCGAGCGGTCCGGCGTTGACGGTGTAATGGACCATCTGCGGTCCGGCACAGTCGCCCCAGGCGTCTTTCAAGCCGGTCATGACCTTCGCGAACCGGCGATTGAAGCCGACCATCAGTCGGTCGTTGCCGGTCTCATGGATCGTGTCGCGGACCGCGGCCAACTGCTCGGCGGTAACCGCAAGCGGTTTCTCGACGAACACGGCCTTTCCGGCGCGCAATGCCTCACAGACCATATAAGAGTGGCTGTCGTGGCGGGTGGCGATCAACACGGCGTCGATCTCACGATCCGCAAGCAGGCCCTGATAATCGGTCGACATGCGGTCGAAGTCGAATTTCGACTGCGCGTTGGCCGCCGACAGGGACGTCGCCGTGGCGACTTCCACGAGGTCCACGTCCGAACGGCTCTTGAGATGCGGCAGCAACATGGTCGTCGCGTAGTTGCCACAGCCGATGACGCCCACGCGGACCCGGTCCATGCCCGACGGATGCAGGCGCAGTGCCTGCGCCGGGGCGGGCCGTGGTGCGGGAATCGCTTCCACTTCGGCGCCTTCCAGCGGGTATTTGAAGACCACGCCAAGGCCTTTTAGTTCACCGGCGTTGATCCGTTCGTAGACCGAGACCGCATCGTCGAAGTCCACGACATCGCTCGTGATCACGTCGAAGTCGAGCTTGCCCGCGGCGAGTAGGTCGATGATGCATGCCATGTTGCGCCGCTCGGTCCATCGGACGTAGCCGATCGGGTAGTCGATGCCGCCTTCTTCGTAGTTCGGGTCATAGCGGCCAGGGCCGTAGGACCGCGAGAAGCGAACATCCAGTTCTTTCTCGTAGTAGGCGTTCCAGGGCAGGTCGAGCTTGCACTTGCCGATGTCGACGATGCGAGCGCGGTCCCGCGCTAGTTCGGCGGCGATTTCGACCGGCTGGTTGGTGTTGCCACCCGCGGTTAGGAAGATGTGATCCGCGCCGGCGCCGTTGGTCAGCGACATCAATGTCGCCTTCATCGCGTCGAACGAGGTCTGGCCGGGAATGCCACAAGCCGTTGCACCGCTGGCGACCGCCTGGTCGCAGCGTTCGGTGGAGACATCGATGCCGACGACATGGATGCCCGCGGCCCTAAGAATCTGCACCAGAATCTGACCGACCAGGCCGAGGCCGATGACACAGGCGGTTTCGCCGAGCGTCGCTTCGGATTGGCGGAAGCCCTGCATCGAGATCGAACCGACGGTGGCGTAGCTGGCATGCAGCGATGACACCCCGTCCGGGATCGCGACACACATGTTGGTCGGGACCCAGTTGTATTCAGCGTGCAAGGCGAACTGGTTGCCGCCGCAGGCAACGCGCTGGCCAACCTTGAACTCCTCGACACCGGCGCCGACCGCGACCACCACGCCGGAGAGCGAGTAGCCGAGCGGCGTATAGCTGTCGAGCCGGTTCATGACCTTCTTATAGGTCGCGACCGGGCCCTGCTGCGCCATCGTCTGCATGACCTTCTTAACCTGGTCAGGCCGGGCCCGCGCCTTGCCGATGAGCGACAGCTTGCTTTCGTGAATCTTCATGGCCTCGGTGCCCATGGAGATGAGCGAATAGTCGCTGCGCACCAGCACGCCGCCGGACTTGCAGGCGGGGACGGGAACGTCGAGCAGGGAGATTTCTCCCGATTTATAATTTTGTGCAATTTGCTTCATGGTCTTGTGCCTGAACACACCCTGTTAAGTATCGTTGCGATAAAGAATTACGGGATAACGGTTATTTTTTCGTTGTGGTTATAGCGACGCCGATTGTTTGCGCAGCCAGCTTTCCAACGTCATCAACTGCCAGATTTCCTTCGAGCGGTCTGCCGTGCCGGCGCGGTCTTCGTCAACCATGCGGCGCAGGGTCTTTCCATTCAGGAAGCCTGATTTCACCATATCGCCCTCGATCAGCAGGTCTTCGACCATTTCCTTGAGATCGCGGCGAATCCAGGCGCGTAGCGGTGCGCTGAACAGGCCCTTGGGCCGGTAAATGATCTCCTTGGGCAGATAGTGCTCGGCCGCCTTCTTGAGGATCGATTTGGTCTCCCGACCGGCGATCTTGCGCTTACCGGAGATACCGAAGGCGGCGGCGACGACTTCCCGGTCGACATAGGGAACGCGAACCTCGGTCGATGCAGCCATGCTGGCCCGGTCGGTATAGGCGAGGTTCAGGCCCGGCAGGAAGTGGCGAGTGTCGGTGTAACACATGCTGTTGACCTGATCGCCGCAGTTCGCCATGCGGTACTCGTTGTACAGGTCGGCATGCTCGTCGATGAGCGTGTCGACCGCGCCGTGCAAGTCCGGGTTGAGCAGTTCATGGAATTCGGGCACGCCGTAATGGGTGTAGCTGCGCCGGAATGCCGTTTCCTCGGGCATGTCGGCGAAGGCGAGGAAGCGTTTTGCCCAACGCACCGTGCGGAACCCGCGATCCTTATATGCGACCGGCAGCCGGTCGACGGTCGGACGGACCATGCCCTGCCGTACGAAGCCCGGAACCTTCCGGTACTGAGCGGCTAGCATGCAGGCGAGATGCTTCCGGTAGCCGCCGAACAGTTCGTCGGCGCCCATGCCGGACAGCAGGACCTTGGTCCCCGTGTCCCGGGCTGCCTTGCAGATCAGGTAGGCGTTGATCGCGGCCGCGTCGCCGATCGGCTCGTCGAGCATGTCGACCACCCGCGGCAGCATGTCTGCCACGTCCGGTGCGATTTCGATTTCATGCAGTTTCAGGTCGTTAGCCTTGGCGATCTTTCGTGCGTAGAACAGGTCGTCGGGCATCGCCTCGAGCTTCTGATCCTCTTCGCGGAAGGAGATCGTATAGCCTTCAACATTGTGGCCCTGCCGCGCCGCGATCACCGTGAGCAGACTGGAGTCGAGGCCGCCGGACAGAAAGGCCGAGACGGGCACGTCGGCGACCATGTGGGCCGCCACCGATTCCTCGATGATCGTGCGCAGCCGGTCGACCGTGATCTCTTCATAGGAGTCGTGGATCAACTCGCGCTGCGGATCGTAGTAGCACTGCTCGCGATAGTCGCCGTTCGGCGAAATCTCGGCCCAGTAGCCCGGCGGCAGTTTTTGTACGCCTTCGTAGACGCAGTGTCCTTCCGGGATCCAGTAATACATCAGCGACGAAATCAGCGCCGTTGTATTGACCTTGAGGTCGTTGCCGAGCGCCGGCGTGAGCCCTTTCAGTTCCGACGCAAAGGCAAGGCCGCCGTTGCGCCGTGCGATGAACAGCGGTTTGATGCCGAAGGGGTCGCGCGCTAGCACCAGACGGCCGGTGCGGGTATCGAGCATCGCGAAGGCGAACATACCGCGGAAGCGGTTCAGGCAATCGGCGCCCCACTTGCGCCATGCCTCCAGGACGACTTCGGTGTCGGAGGTGGTCCGGAACCGTACGCCCGAGGCGCGGAGTTCCTGGCCCAGTTCTTTATAATTATAGAGCTCGCCGTTATAGACGATGATCAGGCCGTCTTTCTCGAACGGCTGGTTGGCGGCTTCCGACAAATCGATGATCGATAGGCGACGATGCCCGAGCCGGACGTCCGCGCCATGGCTCACAATTTCGTGAACACCTTCCGCGTCTGGCCCGCGATGGGCGATCGCGTCGAGCATGCGCGGCAATACGTCCGCGTCGGCCGGGATACCGTATAGACCGGCTATTCCGCACATGACTGAAAATCTCCTTGATTGCCAAATTGCGGCGCCGAGTCGTCACGAATGCCGACCCGAAGCTCATCCCCTAAGTGGGCGGCGTTGTGGCCTCCCGTGGGTGTAGCGGTGAAGTCGCCGTTCATCTGGGCGCAGGATGGGTAGTTTGAATTTGGCAAGGCTGCCTCAAATAAATCATTGTAAAAATAGGGATAATCCGACCAGAATTCAGCAGATTCGCGACGTTTCCACGCCCGCGACTCACCCTCGGTCCAATCACTAATGTATGGTCCCCCATACTGGAAACTCCCCTCGGGGCTAGCCCGTTCACGCCGGATGCCCCACAAGAATTGTCTCAACCGGGCGGAGTTTGGGCTAAGAACGTCTTGTTGACATTAATCCATTCGAAATAACCCCTTTGGTAACTGCCATCGTCTCAAAATCTATGGCTTATGGGGGTATTGGCGGTCGGCGTCCGCGGTATGTGGACGAATGGTCGCCTGGAGACCGAGGCTTTCTGAGGAGATCAGCTTTGCGTCGGGATTTTAACTGCAAAGGTGGTAACACTATTGCGAAATTGTCTCTGCAAAATATTGATTTACCTTAGAAAACTTAGTCGACGGGAAATCGAGTAGAGATTCGTTTCTAAAAATACTTATACTAAATTTCGGCTGTCTTGAGGCCCATTTGTAATGCACCCGATTGACAAAAAGATATTCACGCGACTTATCCGCCTTTTGCGCAAGAATCGGCGGACGGCAACGCCGTCGGAAATCGTTGACGTGGTTGAAATGATCGACCCGATCCTTGGATTGCCGGCGGCCGGCAAGCCAGGAGATACAACCAACGGCAGTTCTCGTCGTGACGACCGGAAATCAGGCAAGTCGGTCCAGTCCAAACGGGGCAGGAAGATGCTTGATGACGAACCGCAGTTAGGGGCGGCCGACGGATTGAGCGCCGACGCCACCGCGTCCGAGCGGCGCCAGCCGGCGGACAATCAGAATGAAGGGCCGTACGCCGCGGTTGCCGACGAAGCGGAAGATCTCAGCGGGGCTGAGCAGAAGAGCACGATGCTGCGGACGGTCTCATTTCGGCAGACCGAGCTTGCGAAGCATGAAAGCACCCTTCCGGAAGTGCCGTCGTTCAACATCGTCGCCAACGCCCGGCTATGGCGCCGGGATCAGGGCAATCTGAATTATTCCGGCGAGGTTGCGAAGCTCTATCGCGACGTCTTCACGCCGACACGGCCGAAGCGCGCCTATAAGGATTTTTCTGGTCGCCGCGATATGATCGAAGCGATCATTCAAGCGGTCGAAGAAGAGAAGACGCATGTCGTGCTTCTCGGCGAAAAAGGAATCGGCAAGACGTCCTTGGCCAACATCGTTGGTGAATGCGCGAAGGAAGCGGGCTATCTGGTCGCGCGTGTGACGTGCTCCACCGATCTCACTTTCGAACATCTCATGCGGTCGATTCTCGAACAGTTCTCCGACCGCATTGCGGAGGCTCCCGTTGGTGATCTGTTGCAGAAACGGCTTGGCGCTATGGATCTCATCGACCTTATCGAAGACGAAGTTTTCGATGTCCCGTCCGCAATTCGGGTATTTCAAAAACTCGCGGAAAATCAAGCAGTTGTCTTGATTGATGATTTCGAGCGTATCGAGTGCAACGACTTCAAGGTCAAGATTGCCGAACTCATGGAAGTCCTGTCCGATCAGGGCGCTTGGTTATCTCTGCTGATTTTCGCGCGCGGCGCGCGGGCGATAGATATCCTGCCGGATGCGTTCGAGACGGTTCCGAATGTTACATGGCTCAAACTGCAACCCATGACCGAAGAGGAATGCGGCCATATCATTCGGCGCGGTGCGGCATCGGTTGGCATCAGGTTCGACGATCCCGTCGTCGATGCGCTGATCCATTTGTCGCAAGGCGTTCCGTCGGCGCTGCAATGGCTTTGTCTGTTGTCGATCCGTAAGGCGACGCAGCGCTATGCGTCCGATGTAGAACTGCAGGACCTGGCCGAGATCGTTGGGATCGCGGCGAACAAGGTCGATCCGAAACTCAGCGCCTGCTACGACGATTTATGCGGGTCCAATAGGGGGCGGTCTATCGACGATACGCTGTATCTTGCAGTGCAGACGCCGACCGATCCTAACGGCCTCTTCTCGACCGACAGCATGAGCCAGATTTCCTTCGACGCAATTGGACGCTCCATGGTGGAATTGCCGTTGCATAAGGCATTGAGCAAGCTTTCCAAGAATGGCGGCGGTCAACCGCCTATTCTGGAAAAGGTGCAGGCGTCGGGCGGGACCTGCTATCGCTTCATCAGCCCCACGATGCGGTCCATCGTGATGATGAAGAATGTCGGCCGTTTGGCCAATATGCCGGATTCATTGCTCGAAAAAGTTGATGATATCGAGCTGCTGCCGTCACCGGGGGCCGCGTAGGGCACCTTTACCTTTATGGTTAACGGCGCCCTGGCGTGTTTGCCGGGCAGTGTTATCTAATTGTCACAGTCGCCTAGACAATCTTAAAAGTTGTGTAGTGAGGGTTTGTCAGCCCGCGCTTTCTCAGGGTAAATTACCGCAACAGTTATGTGGTTGATGGGAAGGGGCTATGTTGGGAAAGCGCTCGTGTCCGGTTTTGCGCATGGGGTCAAAGAACCTCGCGCGTAGTTTTGTGGGGCTTGGATTGGGTTTGAGCATCGGCGTGATGTCTGCCACGGCGGCAAACGCGCAGATTGTTCCTGATAATCGAAATATTTTCGATTCCGATGATCAGCGCCGCGGTAGCGTATTTGATTCCGATGTTCCGCGCGGTGAGACAGTACGCTCGCGGGCACGTCCGGAACTCGACGCACTTGGCGTACGAGGCGGCGGGTTTTTGGTGTTTCCGTCTTTAACCGGTGGTCTCAGTTACAACGACAACATCTTTGCTACTGATGGCAACGAGACGGACGACTTCATTTTCCAGCTCCGACCCGAACTCGATGTTCGGTCGGACTGGAACAATCATGAAGTCGCGCTGAGCGTCGGCGGCGATGTCGGATTTTTTGCCGACAATACGGATGAAAACTTTGAGGACGTGCGGGCTTCTGCCAGCGGTCGTCTCGATATCAAGCGCAGCACGATCGCGCGCGGCAATATTGGGTTCGCCCGCGAGCATGAAGAACGAAGCGATCCGGATGATGTTGGCGGAACGGAACCGACAATCTTTCGATCGTACGATGCCGGTGCCAGCGTAAGGCACCAGTTCAATCGGGTTTCTGTTTCTGGTGGCGGGGCGGTCCGGTATCTCGATTACGACGACACGCCGACCTCCACCGTGGACATCAACAACGATGACCGCGACCGGTTGGTTGTCAGTCCGAGTGTCCGCGTCGGGTACGAAATCATTCCGAGCTACGAAGCATTCGTTCGCGTCGACGGTGAATTCACCCGATATGAAACGGGCCGCGACGACGCCGGGTTCAAACGCGATTCGGAAGGCTTCGATATCGTTGGTGGCGCGGCAGTCGATCTCACCGGGCTGTTGTTCGGCGATTTCTTCGTCGGATACCGGCAGCGGCACTTCGACGATTCGCGGTTCGATACCCTCAGAGGGCCGGTCGTCGGTTCGAAGCTGACCTGGATTCCGACCGGGCTGACGACGGTTACGCTCGACATTAACAGCGAAATCGTCGAGTCGACGCAATCCGGCTCGTCGGGCTACCAGAGCACGGCGGGGACCGTCGGTGTCGATCACGAGCTGCTGCGAAATCTCATTCTCGGTGGTGAAGCGTCAATCCGATATGACGACTACGAAGGCATTTCGCGCGAAGAGACAAACTACGGTTTTGGTGTTTCCGCGGATTACCTGTGGAACCGCTACCTGACGCTCGGCGCGGCCTACAATTTCCGTTATCGGGAAAGCGACGCGGCCAATCAGGATCTGATCCGTAACATCGTGTCGGTCTTTTTGAAGGCACAACTATAAAGCGCTCTACCAGTCCATATTCGTTACATGCGCGGCTGCGTCGATGATGGTATCGACGCGGCCGTTTGCATGCTGAATTGGTCATTCTATCGATTGGATAGGTAGGGGCCGGCTGCCATCGCAGTAACGCGTTTCGAGGGCGGGACCGATCCTCAAATACTGAGGCTGAGCGATAGTGTCAGTTTTTAGTAGTAATACTAAAGGCACAGCCTAGTTCTCTGAACTTCTTACTATAATCAAATCTACAGTTTTAATCGGGCGTGGCCGTATTTGGCCCTGCCGCGGGGGATGCGCCGGGGTGCCTAATAGCGCCTTTCGCATCAATGATATGAACCTGGAAGCAACGACACGACGACTTTAAAGGCGCCTGTCATGATGAAAATGATGCGTTCGATTTTTGCAATTTTCCTGTTTGTCGGAATTTCGGCACCCGTATGGGCCGGCGACGCCACCTATAATTTGGGCGCCGGCGATAAGGTGCGCATAACAGTGTTCGGCGAAACCGACCTGACCGGCGAATATGAGATCGACGGATCCGGCGTGGTGGCTTTCCCGCTGATTGGTGAAGTGCGGGCTGGAAGCGGGACGGCGCGTGAGCTGGAGAAGAGAATCGTTGCAAAACTTCAGGAAGGCTTCCTGAAGAATCCGACCGTCAACGTCGAAGTGTTGACCTATCGGCCGTTCTTCATCATGGGCGAAGTGAAGTCGCCGGGCGGGTATGCATACCGCAGCGGGCTGACGCTTATGAACGCGGTCGCCATGGCGGGTGGGTATACCTATCGCGCAAAATCCAATATTTGGGTGATTACGCGTGACGGTGCCCAAAAGATTCAGGCGAAGGAAATTGCCAACGGTAATTTCCGCGTGTTGCCGGGCGATACGATCATGATTCCAGAGCGATTCTTTTAAGACAGTTTTCCCCTCGGTCTTGGGGCGCAGGGCGAAAGTGCGGTCGAACGGTTTCGTTTGGTTGTCGTCCGATCAATTCTAGGCGCAGATTTGCCTTTTTTGACCCGATTTACTTTTTTATTACCGCCTTTGCTCCTTTCGTATCGAATCTGGCTATGGGGTATACATTCTTTAGATAATTAACGATTGGTCCGGCAACTGTGTGACTGCCGGTTCCAGTAAAAAAATAGAGTGTGAAATTATTTTTTTTGAGCCGGCTTGGCTGGCTTGGGAGTGTAAAGAGGGGAGATGCAGAATCAGTCTAATCCGTTCGGGGACGCAAGCCGGAAACAATCCGGCGGCCCGGTGCGACGGTTGATTGGTCTGCCTTCTAATCCTGTGAGTGTTCGCGATACCTGGTGGAACCCTGTTCGGACGAGTCTCAAATAATGCAACGTAAGATCGCCTTTCAGCCCAATCAAGATGACGTCGTTGATCGCCCGATTATCGACGTAACCCCGGAACCCGTAGATGAGGTTAGCCTCAGAGATGTCCTCGACCGGCTTCGCCGCCGTTGGGGCATCATGCTCGGTATCGTTTGTATCGCGTTGGCCATTACGACGGTGTTCCTGTTTTCCGTTAAGCCGACCTACACGGCGATGGGGCAACTGCTGCTCGACAACCGCGCCAATCAGGTGACCAACATTAGCTCGGTCGTCGAGGCGGCGAAGTCGGATCTTGCCGACGTGCCCAATGAGGTCGAGATTCTCAAGTCGAGCATTCTCGCCAGCATGGTGGTCGAGGAGCTTGCTCTATACGAAGACCCGGAATTTAATATTGCCCTGCGGCAAGAGACCCTTGAGGACAAATCGCCTTGGCAGCAGTTCCTGTTCACCGTTGAGCAGACTGTCCAGGATTTCTTCAGGGACGAAGAAGAACAGCCGCAGATGAAGCCGGAAGAGCAAAAGAAGATCAACGAGCGGGTTGTCATCGGTACCCCGAATATTGACCGCGCCCATATCAACGAACGGTTCGCGAAACACCTGACCATCAAGGCGACCGAGCGCGCCCGAATTATCGATGTGGAATTCGAGTCCAGGGACCCGTTGAAGGCATCGAAGGTGGTCAATGCTCTGATGCGTATTTATCTCGCCAATCAGGTGCAATACCAGAAGCGTGGTATTCAGAAAGCCACGGAGCGGCTGGCGGTGATAGTCGCGGAACTGAAGGGTGAAGTGCTGGCCGCGGAAGATTCAGTGCAGGCCTTTCGGTCCAAATCACGATTGATCGAAGCGAAGGGCACCAGCGTCACGGCACAGCAATTGGCGGAACTGAACTCGCAGCTTGTGCAGTCCCGTGCCGACGAAGCGACGGCAGCGGCTCGCTTGTCGCAAGTTTCCCGGTTGCTCAAGGTCCCGGGCAGCATGAACGCGGCACCGGATGTTTTGGCCTCTCCGCTGATCCAGTCCTTACGCACCACGGAAGTGACGCTCATTCGCGAGCGGTCGGATCTGACAACCCGGTACGGTGCGAAGCACCCGAAGATGATCAAGATCCGCAATGAACTTCGCGATTTGCGCAGCAAAATCGGGGAAGAGATCAACAAGATCGTCGAAGGATTGTCGAACGAAGTTGCTGTTGCCCGGGCGAAGCTCTCGTCGTTGCAGCGCGGCCTCGGCAAACTCGAAACCGAGGCGATCGATATCAACAAGTCGGAAATTCGTCTGCGCGAGCTGGAGCGGGAAGCAACCTCGAAGCGCGAACTGCACCGGACTTTCATCATCCGCCTGCGTGAAACGAGTGCGCGGGAAGAAATGATCGAGCCGACGGCCCGTGTCGTTTCCTTCGCCGAGCCGCCGCGCAAGCCGTCCTTCCCGAAGACCGGCAAGACGTTGGCGATTGCCACGATGTTGTCCGCGTTGTTTGCGATTGCGGCGGCTTTGGTTCTTGAAGGACTGCGGCGCAACTTTGAAACGGCGGAAGAGGTTGAGAAGATTACTGGCTATCGGTGCCTCGGCGTGCTGCCGCGGACGCAGAAGGCGCTCGCGACATTGCAGCCCGGCGAGCATAAGCGCCTCATGAACCCGTACTCACGCCTCAATCAAGCAATACAGAACGTACGATCTACGCTCTACCTGTCGAACGAGTCGCGCCATCCGAAGACGCTGCTCGTTACCTCGGCCTTGCCGCGGGAAGGTAAATCCACCTTTGCCATGTGGTACGCGACCTTCTGTGCGAGCACCGGCAAGAAAGTGTTGTTGATCGATTGCGATTTCGAGCGTCCCAAGATTCATAAGATGCTGGGTGTCGCCAACGACAAAGGGTTGATCAACGTTTTTGCCGATAACCTCGATGTTAAGAACGTCATTCGTGACGATACGAAGCGGGGGATCAGTTTCATCTCCGCGGGCAGCGGGCATGGCAATGCGTCCAAGGTCATCGAATCGTCCAAGATGCAGGACATCCTCGACACGCTGGCCTGGGACTATGACCTGATCGTCATCGACTCGGCCCCGGTCCTGGCTCTTACCGACGCGCATATCATCGCGAAGTTGGTGGATAGCACAGTCTTTGTCCTGCAGTGGCGTCGGACTCGGCGTGACCTGGCCGTTGCCGCGGCACGGCGTCTGGAGAGCATCGATGTGACGTCGCTCGGCGGCTTCATCCTGACGCAGGTGAGCCCCAGCAAGAGCGCTGGTGTCATCGGCTACGCGCCGTATACCAGCGATATGGACGACGATACTGGAGGTGCTATTAAACGCTACATACGGCGCCTCACCGGTCGTGGTCCGTCGCCGGAAAGCACGCGGATGCCGCCACGGATCGAGGCCTAGTCTTCGACCCACAGGCGGGAAAGCCAAACGACGAAAGACGGCGGATTTAATCCGCCGTCTTTTCGATTCCGTATGCGGCCGCGATGTGCTCTAAGCGGTGTTGCCTACCTGTATATGTTCACGGCATTGTTCCATTCATATGATGCCGGGCGGGGTTGACAGTTCCCTCCGGTTATTTAAGTGGTAGCTGCCAGGAGAATTTATCCGCGGCATCTGATAATATTGCTGCGATTCGAACCATTAATTGCACCGAGGTTACCGAATACCGACATGCTAGTCAGACGGTTCCACAAGCTATTGCTGCTTCCGACTCTTGCTATTTTGCTTTTGGGATCGGGCTCTGCGCTGAATGCCGACCCTGCGGTTATGGGTTGGATTGAACGGGTCCGCATCCATCCTGAAGATTTGCTGATGGAAGCGAAATTGGATACGGGGGCCAGGAACACGTCCATCGATGCGGCCGATATCGTCGAATTCACCCGCGGCGGGAAGAAATGGGTCCGGTTCAACGTCTCCAATAGGAAGGGCCGGACCGTGACGTTTGAACGGCCTATCTTCCGCATTGCCTGGATCAAGCGGTCGGCGACGAAAACGACGCCTCGTCCTGTCGTAATGCTGCCGCTCTGTATAGGCAACGTACTGCGGGAAGTAGAGGTTAACCTCGCCAAGCGATCGCACTTGAATTATCCATTGCTCGTTGGCCGGTCCGCAATGAAAGGAAAAGTGATAGTCGACCCGTCGCGCGAATTTATCAAAGAGCCGATTTGCCGGGGACAAAAGCCGGGTACAGGATGAAGAATACCCATCCGTATTTTCTCGCCGCTGTGCTGGCGGTGCTGGGGGTCTCCATCTTCGTATACAAGTATGTCGGATTGGGGCTGCCGCTGACTCCTGAAGAGTCGTCGCAAACCTGGCAGGTCGAAACGCGTATCGCCTTCCGCGCCGGCATGGGGCCGACAAAGGTCGTGTTGCAGTATCCTAATAACCCCGGCCGTTTCGCGATCATCGATCAAAATTTCGTGGCGCCCGGCTATGGACTCTTCACCCAGGTCGAGGATGAGAATCGCCAGTCGGTCTTTGCCATCCGTGACGCGTTAGGCGAACAGGTGCTCTACGCCAGTTTTGTGGCGCATCTCGTGCCGCGGTCGACTGAGTATATCGCGATGGAGGAGGCGCCGCCGGAGGCGACAATCCGTCTTGTCGGCGCCAAGTTGCTGGCGGCCCAGTCGGTCCTCGACGCCGCGAAGTCCAAGTCGGCCGACACGCCGACGCTCGTCCTCGCGATCCTTGCACGCCTCCAGATGGCCGGATCGGATGACCGGGTGGATGTGCTGCTGGATAATCAAAACTCGCAGGAGCAGGTCGCACGAGCGGCGGTCGATGTTCTTGCGCTGGCCGGCGTTGCCGCCCGGGTGGTGCATGGTGTTCGCCTTGTGCCCGGCGCGCGGAACGTTCGCTTCATCCATTGGATCGAGGCGTATAGCGACGGATTCTGGCGCCCCTATCGTCCGAACGCCGAGCAGCCCGGATTGCCGGAAAACTATTTCCCGTGGTGGCGGGGCAACGCGCCCTTCGTCCAGACGAACATCATGGGCACCATCGATACGCTGGTTACGGTCGCTCGTGCGACGGAAACCGCCGGCCGATCGGCCTTGGTGCCGTTGAGCTTCATGGAACGCAACCTGTTGGAATTCTCGCTGTTTACGTTGCCGCTGGATGTCCAACAGGTCTTTCGCGTGATCCTAATGGTGCCGCTTGGGGTCTTGGTCCTTGTAGTGCTGCGCAACCTCATTGGCGTTGTAATGTTCGGAACGTTCATGCCGGTGCTGATCGCCCTTTCCTTTCGAGAAACTACGCTGCTGTGGGGCCTCTTCTTATTCACGATCGTGGTCGGGGCCGGTCTGTTAGTGCGTGTTTATCTGGAGTATCTGAAGCTGTTAGTCGTACCGCGGCTGGCTTGCGTGCTGATCGTCGTGATCATTCTCATGACTTTCCTCAGCGTATTAACGCACAAGCTTGGCGTCGATCGGGGATTGTCTGTCGCTCTGTTCCCGCTTGTGATCATCACGATGACGATCGAGCGTATGTCGATCGTCTGGGACGAGAACGGGCCGGCGACCGCATTGAAGCAAGGTTTGGGCAGTCTTATGGCGGCCTCGCTTTGCCATTTCGTCATGACGATCAGTTTTCTGGAGCATCTATTCTTTGTCTATCCGGAGATCCTAATCGTGCTGCTTGCGGTATCGATCCTCCTCGGCCGTTACAGCGGGTACCGTTTGATGGAGCTTTGGCGGTTCCGGGAATTCGCCAAGCTGGCCAACTGATGCTGCAGACATACAAAGCCTTAAAGAAGCTGGGCATTGTCGGACTGAATGCCCGCAACGCCCAGTACATCCTGCCGAACAACGCCCGCGAAAACTATCCGGCCGTCGATGACAAGCTTTTGACCAAGGAAATCGCCAAGGCGGCGGGCCTCGCCGTGCCGCAATTGTACGACGTCATTCGCAATAACCATGAAATCAAGCAACTCGCGGACCGTATCGCCGGATTGGATGATTTCGTCATCAAACCGGCTCAGGGCAGCGGCGGCGACGGCATCCTGGTTATCGTCAGCCGGTCGGGTGACCGCTACCGGCTCGCGTCCGGCGAGATCATGACGTTGGACGATATCCGCTACCACGTTCACATGATCTTGGCGGGTATCTACAGCCTTGGCGGGCAACCGGATAAGGCTTTGTTTGAATACCGGGTTCGCTTCGACCCTTTATTCGAAAAGATCGCGTATCAGGGCGTGCCCGATGTCAGGATCATCACATATCTCGGGGTTCCGGCCATGGCGATGGTACGGTTGCCGACCCGCCAATCGCGGGGCCGGGCCAATCTCCATCAGGGGGCTATCGGCGCCGGCATCGATATGGGAACGGGCACGACGCTGTCTGGGGTCTGGAACAGCCGCATGGTTTCCGAGCATCCGGACACGGGAAACCCTGTTTCGGACCTAACTATTCCCTATTGGGACGAGATGCTGCTGCTCGCGGCAAAATCGCAGCAGTTAACCAAGCTTTGCTATCAAGGCATCGATATCGTCCTCGACCGGGATCTCGGGCCACTCATTCTGGAAATTAATGCCCGGCCGGGGCTGGCCATCCAGATCGCCAATCAAGCGGGGCTCAAACCCCGATTCGACATCATCGATGCGCATGTCGGAACGCACGCCGATGACGCCGCCCGGGTCGTCTTTGCCAAGGAGCGGTTCAGTATCGCGGCATTGGCGTCCTGAGCATTAACCATAAAGGCTGATTGGGCCTTTTCGTTTGGCCTCGTTAGGCCATGGTTAGAGGGCGTTGAATCTCAGTAAAATCAAGGCTTAGACGGCTGCTAGCCTAATGGCGGTACTCCTAAAGTATAGGATCTATGACCCAAAACTAGATCAAAAGCAGTAATCTAAAATTCGTCCTAATTACCTCTAAATCTGAATACACCCCAAACGGATCATCCGATAAAGTAGGTACATATTCGAAGGGATGAGGCCGTTGGAGTGGGGATGCTACCTACGGTCGTTGGCTTCGAGAAAACGAATTCAGGGGTGTCGAAATGAATTGTGTCTCAGTTGGCTTGGTCAGCAGCGACCAGTTTTTTCGCGAAGGCCTAAAGGCTCTGTTGGAAGAGAACGGATACAAGGTGACCGCCAGTGTCGCCGACCAGCGCGAACTGGACCCGACGATGTCGCCGGCCGATACGCCGGTTCTGGTCCTTATTGACCTGGCGCGCGAATTAGATACGGCTGCCGACCAGCTTCGTTACCTCAACAGCAATCTGCCGGGTGTGGGCATCGTTTCCTTCAGCGATGAGCGGGACGGTGACTGGCTGACGATCTGCGAGGACTATGAAGCGAGCGCCCTGTTGCGGAAACAGGTTTCCTTCAAGGCGCTGCTGCACTGCCTTGAACTTGTGATGATCGGTGAGAAAGTGCTGCCGACCGATATTCCCCGGACAACGCGCGAACGGTCGACCGAGGCCGGACGCAGCGCCGCGGCGCAAGGTGCGGAGCCGAAAGGCGACGTCATCCCCTGCATGACCTGCAGTCAGCCCTTTGAGACGGAAGACCGGCGTGCCAACCGGATCTGCTCAGGCTGTAAATCAAGGATGTCGCGCATCAGCAGCGTGTCTGAGCATACGCTCCACTCCTAAGACGCCTATCACATTACTCCCTCGTGAGGCACGGACGCCGGATCGCTTAATTGCGGTTCGGCGTTCAGCTTTTGGACCAGACGATCGCGCGGTCGCCGTCCAATTCTAACGTGACGCCGAGGTCGGCGGAGCTGGCGCGCAGCGTTTCGAATTCCGCCGTTTCGTCCCGCATGCTGCGCTGGATCGTCTCGTTCTTGGCGTTGTGCCGGACGAAGGAAAAGGCCGCCTGGTCGATCGACCCATCCGTGACCGACACGTCGACCATGAGCCCGATCCAATCCGGATGCTTTTGTGCCCGGTGCCCGGTCTCGAAGGAGAAACTGCCGACTCCGTAGAACACCGGTTTCTCGTTGTAGACCTCCATTGCCAATGGGATATGCGGGCCATGCCCCATGACGATGTCGGCGCCGGCGTCGATTGCCGCATGAGCGATCTCGCGTTGGTATTGCAGGATCTCCCGGTCCAATCCCCAATGGTTGCTGGCGACGACGATGTCAGCCTTTTGCCGAAGCGCGGCGATATCCGAACGGAACTGGTCCAGGGCCTCGGGTTCGGCCCATGTGATGATTTCCGGCGGCATGCCTGGGCGGGTCAGAGTTCTGAGATTCTCGATCGGTGTGCGGTAGGCGGTATGGGCCTGGAGTGTCGCAATCCCGGGATAATCGTCGGTCGCTTGGTGACCATGGGAGTGGAATACAGAACTGCGTTGCAGGAAGCCGTATCGCACACCATCCCGCTCGATAATGATCGGCTGGGCGGCAGCCTCCCGGTTGATGCCGGCGCCGCAATGCGGCACGCCGGCGCCGTCCAAGGCCTTTAGGGACGCCCGGATCGCCGGTGCGCCGAAATTGACGTTGTTCGCATTGCCGATCCCGTGGACCCCGGCAATGTTGAGCGCCTCGACCGTCGCCATCGGGGCGTAGAAGCCCTCGTCCTCTACGGAGCGTTCCGAGGCAGGCTCGTAAAAGCAGCACTCGAGATTGGCGAACACCACATCGGCAGCATGCAGCGTATCCTTTATCTTGGCGAATGGAATGGTGGGATCGGAAACGCCCAATAGATTGATGTCGCCGACCAGTATCAATTTTTGCTGCATCGCGATGGGTCCTCTCTAGAAATCTCTTGTGGCCGCAATTTATTCCGCTTCACGCGCTGATTTGCGCGGTTATCCGGCACCGTGCCATCATATCCGCGTTCACGGAACCACACCAAATCGGGGCGAATCGGCTGCTGCGGTCACCGGATGGTTTGCGGTCTTCGACCGCCCTCCGAGAGTGCAGCCGGACGCCGAAAGGGATGCGTCATGAGCGTGCAGCACGCCGTATTACAAGACAAAATTGGGCCTACCAAAGCACTTTGCCGCTGGGCGGCTGACCTTCGTTTCGACGATATTGACCCCGTGACGCTCGCCCGAACGCGGGCGCATACGTTGGACTCTATCGGGGTTTGCGTCGCCGGTAGCCAAGAAGATGTCGCCCGCATCGCTGCCGAAACGCTTTCCGACGTCGGCGTATCGGGCGACGTGCCCGTCGCCGGCACCGGTCTTCGGGCCGACATGTTGTCGGCGGCCTTTCTGATGGGAACCGGATGTCACGGTCTGGAACTCGACGACGGATTTCGGCCGGGTTCCGTGCACCCCGGATGCGTGGTGATCCCGACGGCGCTTGCCGTCGCCGCGACCGTCAATCCCAGCGGTCAACGGTTTCTGACCTCGATCGTGGCAGGGTATGAAGTCGCAGCGCGCATCGCCGCGCTCGTCCACCCAAAGCCCCGTTGGCGCGGGTTCCACAACACATCGACGGTCGGTGTGTTTGCCGCTGCCACGGTCACGGCTGTGCTCAAGGGTTTCGACGCCGATACGCTCGAAAACGCGTTCGGATTGGCCGCCAGCAGCTCATCGGGTATTCGCAGCTATGTGGACGGCGGAGACGTTAAACGCATTCATCCGGGTTTGGCGGCGCGGGACGGGATTCTGTCAGCACTTCTGGCTGCGAAGGGTCATCAGGGTGCGCCGGATGTGTTGGAGATTCCCAGTGGCTTTTTCCACGCATTCGCCGGCGACGACGCTGTGGGAGCCGATGCCGATATCTTCCAGGCCGGTGGTCAGACGAATTCCCGTTTCGCCATCGCCGATTGCTATGTGAAGCCATATGCTTGCTGCCGTCATCTCCATCCGGGCATCGATGCCGTTCTCGACATCTTGATCGACAACGATCTCGCGCCGGATGACGTGGCGTCGATCGATGTCGCGACCTATCGGGTGGCGGCGACCCATGGCATCATCGGCTGGAGCGAGATGACGACCGCGCAGATGAGTTATCCCTTCATCCTGGCAGCGGCGATCCAGCACCGGTCGGTGGTGCTGTCGCACTTTTGGGAGGCTGGCCGGCGTGACGAGTCGGTCTTGCGCCATTGCGACAAGGTGCGGGTCGCGGCCGACGATGCGCTGGACGCGACCTATCCGGAAAAGCGGCCGGCGCGCGTCGAACTTCGGACCGTCGACGGGCGGTCCTTCACCAAGCAGGTTGACGAACCGCTCGGCTCCGCGACGAATCAGCTAACCGACGACCGGCTGCAAGAGAAATTTCTTGGGCTGGCCGCGCCGGTGCTTGGTCAAGTTGCGGCTAAGGACGTGCTGGAACGGGTTTGGGCGCTTGATACCGCGGATTCGGTGCACCCGTTCATCGATCGGTTGAGAGTCGGCGATTAAGTTTCGGAAGGATATTTCAGGCTCATGAACGATCCAGCGACCGAGATCAGCCCACCCATGCGCGATCTCTGCGCCTATCTCGCCGATGCATTGTCGCGCCCGGTGCCCGATGAAGTCGCAGAGAAAGGAAAGCAGCATCTTCTGGATACGATTGCGGCGATGGTGTCCGGCTCGCGGCTCCATCCCGGCGAAATGACCTTGCGCTACGCTGCGACCCTCGGCGGTACCGAAGAGGCTGTCGTTGTCGGCAGCAGGATCATGACCACGGCGGTGAACGCGGCGTTAGCGAACGGGATGCTCTCGCATGCGGACGAAACGGATGATTCGCATAAGGCGTCACGCAGTCATCTCGGATGCGGTGTCGTGCCGGCGGCACTCGCCATGGCGGAACGGGAGCAGGCTTCCGGTGAGGCGTTGCTGCGGTCGGTCGTCCTCGGCTACGACATCGGTGCGCGAATTAGTTTTTCATTGGATACGCACCGCTTCTACGACGCCGGGCACAGCACCCATACGTTCGCCCCGCTGTTCGGCGCGGCGGCATCGGCCGCCGTCTTGGCGCGCCTCAATGCCGATCAGATGCGCTGGATGCTGTCCTACACCGCGCAACAGGCGTCCGGTGTGAATTGCTGGCAGCGTGACCTGGATCATATCGAAAAGGCTTTTGATTTTGGCGGCATGGCAGGGCGGAACGGCGTGACTTCCGCCACGATGGTGCAGTGCGGTTTTACCGGCGTGGATGATGTCTTTTCCGGTCCGCGTAATTTCTTCTTCGCGTTTTCCGACAATCCCAAGCTGGAAGAACTGACCGATGGGTTGGGCACGCGGTTTGAGGTGATGCTGACCAACATCAAGAAATGGTCGGTGGGGTCGCCGATCCAGGCACCGCTGGATTGTATCGAGGCGATCCTCGCCAAGAACGAGGTGGTGCCGGAGTCGGTCGACCGTGTATCGCTGCGTCTATCGGACCTGGAACATAGCGTTGTCGATAATCGGCATATGCCGGATATCTGTATCCAGCATATGGTCGCCATTATGTTGTTGGACGGCACGGTGAGTTTCGCGTCGTCGCATGACGAGGCGCGGATGGACGATCCCGCCGTAAAGGCGATGCGGGACCGTATCGAGTTGATCGCGCAATCGGACCGGGAACGCCGGACCGCTGAGGTCGAGATTAGGATGACCGACGGACGGTCATTGACGGAAACGCAGGACGCTGTCCGTGGCACCCCCGACAATCCGATGGAGCGGGCGGAAGTCGACCGGAAGGCGCATGACCTAATGGCGCCGATTCTGGGCAACGATCGCAGCCGGTCGTTGATCGATCAGATTTGGTCGATCGAGGCGCTGGACAATGCGCGCGCCCTGCAGCCGTTATTAATAGCCTAAATGCAGGAAAGGCGGCCGTAGCCGCCTTTCCCTTTGGTGTTCTTTAGGCCGCCTAGCTTTAGCCGCCCAGCCACCATGGCATCTCGACGACTGCCTGTAGCAGACCCGGCGGATAGCGCAGGGTCAGGAAGTGCGACATGATGCCGAGGAATGACACGCCTGCGATTCCCAGGATCGCGTTCCGGAGCATCGAGCCTTCCGCTTTCTTCGTAATGAAGATGAAGATGAACAGGGCGCAGCCGATCGGGAAGCCAACAAGGCCCACAATCGCCAACATGACGATGATCCAGCCCAGGTAGTGATACGGGTTTTGGTCGACGACTAGACCACGTTCGTTGTCATAGAGCACGGCATCCGCAGCTTTCTGCCGCAGAATAGATAAGATCAGCGGGATCGATAGGGCCAGACAGATCGCCGAAACGGCCATCGGGAAGACGGCGCCGCGTGGGTGATATTGGAAACTGTCGACCAGCGCGAATACTGCAAAGGCAACGACGGCCCCTGCAAACATGAGCTGTGGTTTTTTGTCGCCGAAGCCGTGCGGCCCCTCCTGCTCATAGGTCTTGCCGCGGTTCGGCGAGAAGCGCCACGCCGAATAGATCGAGAGGACCGTAAGGATAAATAGCACGATCACGATCGGGCGTTCGAAGAAGGTCCAGCCGTAGACCTGGGCTGCCTGATAGATCTTCGGCTCCAGGCGGGGTGCCAGGAAGTAGCCGATCAACAGCGCCGGCCGCGACCAGCCGAACCGCTTCATGAAGCAGCCCAGAGTACCCACGACGAACAGGGCGATCAGGTCCTGCCAATCGCGTGTTGCCTGGAAGGCTGCGAAGAAGATCAGCATGATCATGAACGGCGCCAGGAGCGCATACCGGATCGTTGTCAGCAGGGCCACGTAGTTGGCCAAGGCGAGACAGAGGCCTGCACCGATGACGTTGGCCAAGGCCAGCGACCAGATCATCACGAAAGTAAGGTTGAGATGTTCGGTGATCATCGTGATGCCGGGTTCGACGCCGACTAGGATAAATCCGCCGAGCAGGATAGCCATGCTGCCCGATCCGGGAATGCCGAACAGCAGGGTCGGAATCAGCGCACCGCCTTCCTTGGCGTTGTTGGCGGCTTCTGGCGCGAGCACGCCACGAATGTCGCCTTTGCCGAATCCTTCGCGATCTTTGGTGGTTTGAACCACATGGCCATAGGCAATCCAGTCGACGACCGACCCGCCGAGACCGGGCAGAGCACCGACGATACAGCCGATGACGGCACAACGAAGGACGATCCATTTATGCTCAAATGCGTCTTTAAAGCCCTGCACCCAGCCCTTGCCGAGCGTTCCTGTTTCAGAGATTGCAGAACCGCGGCGAAGCAGGTCGACGATTTCCGGCAGCGCGAACATGCCGAGGCCGATAATCACGATGGGAATACCTTCGCTGAGATAGATGGATCCCATCGTCATGCGGAATTCGCCGGTGGCCGGCGCGGCGCCGATGCTGCCGAGCAACAAGCCGAAGGTGCAGGTCGCGAGCCCTTTAAGGGCGCTGGTGCCGGTCAGCATGCCGATCATGCTGAGCGCCAGAACGATAAGGAGAAGCTGCTCGCCGAAGCCCATGGCGAGAATGATTGGTCGGGCGGCGAAAATTGCGCCCGTCAGGACCATCGCGCCGAACAGGCCGCCGAAGAGCGACGCGGTGAACGCGGCGCCGAGCGCCCGCGCACCTTCGCCGCGCTTGGACATCGGGAAACCGTCCACGACCGTCGCTTGCGATCCCGCGGTACCGGGTATTCCCATGAGCACGGATGGAAATGTGTCTGATGTGGTGGTTGGAGCGAGCAATCCGATCATCATGGAAAGCGCATGCGATTCTTCCATGCCGAAGATGAACGGCAGGATGATCGACAAGCCGGCAATGCCGCCAAGTCCCGGCAGAATACCCACGATAAGGCCCAAGATTGTCCCCAAAAACAGAAAGAACAGATGGGTCGGCGTAAACATGTCCGTAAGGGCTTGGAAAAAGAAATCAATTTCAGGCATGGCCGTTTTCCTAGCTTACCGCTTGTCTGAGCATAGCTCGAAGATGCGGTGCGATTTTTTTACGTTATTTAATCTAAGCACTATGCCCCAACGCCCGGCGGAAAACCGCCGGGCGTTGGAACTTAGGTTAATCAATGACTTTCGACTTACTTGCCGAGAGTCACGCCGTAGCGGGCTTTGACGTATTTGCCGAGCCAGCCTTTGGCGGTCGGTGAAAGGGTCGTAGCGGCATCGCGAATTGCGTATGCGCCGTCGCCAATCGTTTGCGGATAGGCCCCGAACATCTTTTCCTTTCTTTCCAGGAATTTCGGGTCTTTCAGCATTTTCTTCGCCGCCGTGCGGAACGCTTCGACGATGTCCTTCGGCGTGCCGGCCGGCAGGTTCCAGGACTTCGACATGGTCACACTCATCTGATAGAGCGAATACCATGCTTCGTAGGCGTCGCCACTCGGGTCTTTGCCGTTAACCTCTTTGTAGACTTCCAAGAAATGCGGAACGTTCGGAAGCGCGGGGTCCCGCACGACTTTACCGTCCGCATTGACCACGCCGAGCGTGTACAGCGGAACTGCGATACCGTCCGCAATCAGCTTCTTGCGGTTGTTCTTGAACGACAGAGAATTGTCGTAGTTAACCGTGAACTCGCCGCGTTCGAAGGCAAGCGCCATCGGGCCATTACCCTTCATGCCCCAGACACTCTTGACCTCGATGCCGAGCAGGCTCAGCGCGACACGCAGGTTCAGGCCGCCTGACGTCGGCGTCTTGCCACCGAAGATCAACTCGTCCGGCGTAAAGGACCGCATCTTCGCGATCTTGGCCTTGATGGTCTTCTCGTTCTGAATGCCGAGATCCTTCCGCACATACTGCGTAATGCCACGCGGCGACAGAATGATGGGAATGAACTCGTTCAGTTTGAACTTCACGCGCGGATCGCCGAGCGCGTAGTTCGAAATGGTCGAGGTGGACAGCGCAAAGACCGTCTCGCCGTTCGGCTTGGCCCTGTTCTGGAAATAGTTCCCGCCGAGGATGCCACCGGCGCCCGGCTTGTTCACGACCAGAATCTTCGGGTTGCCCGGAAGATATTTCGTGAAGAACGGCTGCATGAAGCGCGTGTAGCTATCGGTTCCGCCACCTTCGTTGAACGGCACGATAATGGTGATGCGCTTACCTGAGAAATCGGCAGCAACGGCATCCTGGGCGGGAACCGCCGTAATACCGACTGCCGCGGCAGCGATGGCAAAGGCTCCCGCCACGCCGCCAAGCGTCATTTTCTTTAACATTACTTACAAACCTCCCTGTCGAAGTTCGACATACAAATTATGCCGATTGAATTTTCGGAGTGTACCTTAAACGGCACCTCGACGCCTAATGCGCGAGTCTCTCCAGACAATCGACACCTCCGATACATATTGACACGTTAAACAACATTTCTTGCATGTGGCAAGTGTACTGCGGATGCTGGCGTCAAATTCGCCGGAAAACGGTGCTGCACCGTTGCTGTGACGACGGAATGCCCTCTTAAGATTGCGGTATTACATTGTTGGATCAACTTATGATTATTTCAATTTACATTGCCTGTGGCTCGCTTGACATTCGGGCCGTTGAGGCACTGCAATGCCGCTACAAGCCGAATCGAACCAAGAGACCAATCCGAGGCAAACATGTCTGATCTACCGCAGCGTATCGATGTACAAGAAGAGGGCCCGCGCGAGGGCTTCCAGTTCGAAAAAGGTCCAATTTCGACCGAGCGAAAGATCGAACTGATCGATGCCCTGTCCGAGACTGGGTTGGGTGAAATCCAGGTCGGTTCCTACGTGAATCCGAAACGCGTACCCGGATGGGCCGATGTCGAGAATGTCGTCTCGGGGATCGCCCGGCGCGAGGGCGTACGCTACACGGCGCTGTGGCTTAACGAACGAGGCCTGGAGCGCGCCTTGGCGGCGGAGGGGTTATTCCTGAAAGGGTCAATTGGCACGTCGGCCTCGGAAACCTTCATGAAGTTGAACCAGAACCGCGGTTATGCGGACAACGAAAAGGTCCAGCACAATCAGATCGCGCTCTATAAGGAGCACGGCATCACTTATTTCCGCGGTTCGATGATGGCGGCGTTCGGCTGCAATTTCGAAGGCGACGTACCGATAGCGAAAGTGATCGAGCAGGCCGAGTCCATTCGCCGCATCGCGGACGAAAACGACGTGAAGGTCGACATTTTGTCCTTGGCGGACACCATGGCCTGGGCGACGCCGGAATCGGTCAAGCAGGTCGTGGGCGCCGTGCGTGACCGCTGGCCCGATTGGCGGATTACGCTGCATCTTCACGATACCCGCGGCCTTGGTGTCGCGAATGCCTATGCCGGGCTGCAGATGGGCGTCGACAGTTTCGATTCGAGCGTCGCCGGTTTAGGCGGTTGTCCCTTTGCCGGTCACAAAGGGGCTGCCGGCAACGTGTGCACCGAGGACCTTGTCTTCATGTGCCAGGAAATGGGGATCGATACCGGCATCGATCTCGAGGCGCTTTTGGACGCGGCGCGACTGGCCGAAGATGTGGTCGGGCATGATTTGCCCGGGTCGGTGAAGCGGGGCGGTAGCCTGAACACGCTGCGCAAGAAGCTGCACTAGTATCCAGCTACCGCTGCTGCGCCTAAGGAGCTTGCCCCTGTCAGTTTGTAATGAGTCGGTGATTCACAGACACCGCAATGGTTTCCCGCGGATCGGTTACGCTGATTCGGTCAAACTGCTTGCCTCCCCCCATCTTCACGGCCTAGCATTCTTGTGAAAACAAGAACGTGCCGCTTGGCGGTAGCGCAAAAATTAGTGCGCAGAAAAAGACTTGAAGATAAAGCAGCGCGCGCAACTCGAATAGTGGAGGAATGATTTATGACATCGGGAAAATTCACCCTTGATCGCCGCACCATGCTGCAGGGAAGCGCAGCCGCCGTTGGCGGCGCGGCGCTGACAGCGTCACCCTTGGCGAGCGCTTTCGCCGATACATTTCCATCGCGGAATCTGAGCGTCATGGTCGCGACGCGCGAAGGCGGCGGCGCCGACCGGAACCTCCGGGCTTTCTGGAGCGTGTGGAAGAAGTATCTCAAGACCGATATGGAAGCGTCCTTCTTTCCCGGCGCGGCTGGTCGTGTCGGCTATCAGAAATACATGGGGATCGCCAAGCCGGACTGCTACACGCTGTTGTTCGGCAATATGGGCCCCGAGACGCTGAACTGGGTCGTCAAGAAACCGACCGGGTTCAAATTCCCGGGCGACTATGTCTATTTCAACCGGGTCGACGTCGATCCGAGTTGTATTTTCGTCGATGCGAAGCGCAGCAAGTTCAAGACGATCGACGACATTGTTGCGGAAGGCAAGAAGCGCACATTGAACGTCGGCGTGAGCCGGATCGCGCATCCCGCGTCGCTTGGCGTGCTGGCCCTCGCGCGGCATACCGGCGCTAAGTTCAATCTAATTCCGCTGTCGGGCGGCAAGAACACCTATGCCGGCGTCAAGTCGGGCGAAATGGATTTCGGCGCGCTGCCGTTGTCCGGATCGGCGAAGCGCTACAAGGCGTTCCGTACGACCCTCATCTTCGACGACCAGACCTATAGCGAAGACCTGATGAAGCGGCTCTACAACGCGCCGCTGGCCAACAAGCATTTCGGCATGAAACTGCCGCCGCTTGTGTCGGCCCGTGCCTTCGCGATCAAGACCGAAGCGGTCAACAAGCATCCGGATCGTTTCAAGATTCTGCAGGAAACCGCAGAAAAGGTCTTTAAGGACCCGGACTACAAGGCTGCGGTCAAGAAAGCCAAGGCCCCATGGGAGCTGATTCGCTATGGCGATCCGAAGGAGTGCGCCGATTATGCCAAGAACATCATGGCGATCGGTGAACAGTATAAAGACCTGCTGAGCGGTAAGGCCTGAGCGGCGGATCTTTGGTGACCTAACCGGCGGCCGATGCTTTGCATGGGTCGCCGGTCTCGTCCGAATGGCACCTGGGGTTTATGCGCAGTCAGCGCAGTCGACCCTGCTGGCATTCCCCCGATAGTCGCCGTCCCAGACAGTTCAATGTGATACAGGGAAGGGTACAAAATGTCCGTTGAGCCTTCGCCCGATGGGCCGGGCAAGAAGTCGCTTGGCCCTGATCTGATAATTCCCGTCGCAGCTATCCTTTTCACGCTCTACTATTTTTCGACCATCATCGATTCGCCCTGGACCGCCCAGGTCAGTGCATTTTTCGTGGGTTCGATCCTGCTGGGGCTGTCGGCCGCGTTTATGGTCATCACGGGGGTTCGGGTTGCACGCGGTCAAGCCGACCTGCGCATGGGGGGATTGTTGGCGCCGAGAGCGATCGCACCACGCCGCTTCGCACTGTTTGCGCTCACGCTGGCCTACATCTTTTTCATCGACTGGCTCGGTTTCACGATCACGACGTTCTTGTTCATCTTCTTGGGCATGTCGCTGCTATCCGGGTGGGAGCGTGCGAACAAGCGGCTGATTCTGGTCCTGTCGGTCGTTCTGTCCGTCGGGGGCTATCTGCTTTTCGTCGTGGCCTTCAAGCGACGGTTCCCCGAAGGCCCCTTCGAGCAAGTGTTCAAGGCGCTGACCGCGTCCGTGGGCGGGGGCTGATATGGACGACGTCGGCTTTCCCTTCTTTGTAGAGTTATTTGCCCATACCTTCAGTTTTTGGTGGGTCATCATTCCCGCCATCTTCCTCGGCTTGATCGTCGGTGCGATCCCGGGGTTCAGCGCCGCCAACACGATCATCATTCTTCTGCCGCTGACACTTGCGATGGGTGAAGAGGTCGGGTTGGTCTTCATGGTGGCGCTCTATTGCTCGTCGCGGATGGGGGCCGGCATTCCGGCGATCCTCGTCAATATTCCGGGCACGGCCGGGGCGGCGGCGACGCCGCTCGACGGGTATCCGATGACCAAGCAGGGGAAGGGGCCGCAGGCGCTGGCTATCTCCTTCGTCTCCTCGACCTTCGGCGGGCTGCTGACCACGATCGTGGTGCTCTTCGTCATGCCCTATGTGGCGCAGGTCGTGTACTACCTGCACAGCGTCGAGATGATCGTTATCATGCTGTTCGGCATATCTCTCATCGCGACCATCGCCGCCCGCGATACGCTGAAAGGTCTGATCGCGGGATTCTTCGGGCTGATGATTGGCGCGATCGGCGCGGATCACGTCTACGCCACGCCGCGCGGCACCTTGGGATTTCTGGAACTATACGACGGCGTGCCGCTGATTCCCGCGCTCGTGGGATTGTTCGCGATTTCCGAGGCGTTCCTGATTATCGAAGGCGAATCGATCCTGTCCGAGAAGGGAAAGGCATTGATGCGCGACGCCAAATGGGCGGAAACGTTCGAAGGTGCGCGCGAGGCCTTGAAGCGCTGGTGGCATATCGTCTGGACGAGCCTCATTGGGCTCGTCATCGGCGTGGTGCCCGGCGCCGGCGCGGCGATTGCGTCCTTCGTCGCCTATCAGCAGTCGAAGACTTTTTCCAAGACGCCCGAGCTCTACGGCACCGGCCATATCGAAGGTCTGATTGCGCCCGAATCGGCGAATAACGGCGTGACCTCGGGGACGCTCGTGCCCTTGCTTGTCCTCGGTATTCCAGGCGGCGCGACGGCTGCGATCATGCTGGTCGTGCTTCAGTTTCACGGCACGACGGTTGGCCCCGATCTCTTCATCCAGAAACCGTTGCTGGCCTATGGCGTGTTCTCGTCGATGACGGTGACCTACCTCCTGATGATCCTGACGGTGTTTCCACTCGCGCGCTATATGTCACGGGTGACGATGGTCTCGACGATCTATATCGCGCCGGTGATCATCTCCTTCACGCTGGTCGGTTCTTTCGTGCCGCGCGCCTATGTTTTCGACATGTATTTGGCATTGGCCTTTGGAGTGATCGGCTATATCGCGCGCAAGACCGGCTATCACGTCGCCGCTATCCTGATCGGTGTTATTCTCGGACCGCTGCTGGAGCAATATTTCCTGCGGGCACTGAAGATGTCGCAGGGTGACATCTTGGTGATTTTCTCGTCCAATATCGGCAATGCCCTATGGGTTTGCCTCGCACTCTCCTTAGCGATTCCGTATTTCAAGGAACGCCAGCGGAAGCGGACCGCCGCGCGGGAAGCCCTACGCCGCGGCGAGGAGGCGGAACTCGGCGGCACGACCGAATAACCCAAAGGAAAGGACCGCACGATGGCGCAGCAGGCCGTTGCCAGCAATGTGAAACGGATCGCTCATATGGATATGCCGGGCGGTGGGCAGGTTATCGTCGACGGTCACTATGCCTATATCGGTCATATGGAGCCGCCGCACGGCACCTCGATCGTCGATGTGTCGGACCCGAAGAACCCGCGCGTCGTGAGCGCCATTGAGCTCGACGGCGACGGTTCCCACTCGCACAAGGTGCGGGTTAACGGCGATATCATGATCACCAACATGGAGCGCAACAAACGAACTTTTCGGCGCAAAGGCGATCAACTGCCTGATCTTCGAACGTCACTGGCGGCAGACCTGGGACGTGCGCCGAGCAATGCCGAACTGGCGTCTGCACTCGGTGTTGCGGAGAATCAAATTGCGGAGCTCGATGCCGCGCGCGAGCTCGGCTATGACGACGGCGGCTTCCGGCTTTGGGATATCTCCGACAAGGCCAATCCGAAACTGATCCATCACGAACGGACGCACGGCGTTGGCGTCCACCGATTCGACGCGGACGAAAACTACGCCTACATCTCGACCGAGATGGAGGGATATGTCGGCAACATCCTTGTGATCTACGACGTCCGCGATCCCGCCAAGCCGACCGAAGTGTCGCGCTGGTGGATGCCGGGACAGCATCTGGCCGGCGGCGAAACGCCGACCTGGAAGGGCATCAGCAATCGGCTGCATCACGCGATGAAAGTCGGCGACGAGCTATGGGCCGCGATGTGGCAAGCGGGGTTCCGGGTGCTCGATGTGTCCGACATGCGAAATCCGAAACTCATCGGCGAGCACGACTATCATCCGCCGTTCATGGAGCCGTCGCATACGATCATGCCACTGGACGCGCCGATCGACGGGCGGCGGATCGCCGTCGGCATCGACGAGGAGCATGACCATATTCCGGGACAGGCGCATGCCTGCATGTGGCTGTTCGACGTGACCGACATCGGCAATTTTCAGCCGCTCTCGACCTTCCATGTCAGCGAGATGGATTCGCCCTGGAGCCGGACGCCGGGCCGGTTCGGTGCGCATCAATTCCGCGAGAAGCTCGACGGCACGCTGGTCTACGTGACCTGGTTTAGCGGCGGCTTGCGGATCGTCGATGTGGCGAACCCGAGAATCCCGCGGGAGGTGGGCTCCTTCATCCCCGAGCCGGTTGCGGGCGAGGTCAGCCCGCAAAGCAACGACGTCGAAGTGGACGAGCGCGGCCTGATTTTCCTGCTCGACCGCAACAACGGTTTCGATATTCTGGAATACGAGGGCTAGGAGGGCCGGATGAAGTTTCGCGAGCTCGGCAGAACGGATGCGCAGGTTTCGGCGATCGGTCTCGGTTGCGCCGGGTTCTCTCCCGACGGGTTGCCGCGTGATGACGAGGCCGCTGCGGCGACGATCAACCGTGCGCTGGACCTGGGCGTCACCCTGTTGGACAGCTCGGACGCCTACGGTGGCGGCCATAACGAGGAAGTTGTCGGCCGGGCGATCGCCGGACGGCGCGACGATGTCTTCCTGACAACGAAATTCGGCAACGTTCGCGGCCCGCAAGGGCAGCGCGGCGGTACCAACGGCCGGCCGGACTACGTACCGGTCGCCTGTGATGCGAGTCTGAAGCGGCTCGGTGTCGACGTGATCGATCTGTATTACCTGCACCGGGTCGATCCCGAAGTACCGATCGAGGATACGGTCGGCGCGATGGCGCGGCTGGTCGAGCGGGGCAAGGTGCGCTTTCTGGGGTTATCGGAAGCCAAGCCCGACGTCCTGCGCCGTGCCCATGCAGTGCATCCCATTTCCGCGTTGGAATCCGAATACTCGCTGTGGTCACGCGAGCCGGAACTGGAAATCCTCCCTGCCTGCCGGGAACTCGGCGTGTCGTATGTTGCCTATTCGCCGCTGGGCCGTGGCTTTCTGAGCGGTGCGGTGCGGCAGGTGGACGACCTGCCGGAAGGCGACCGGCGGCACGATCATCCACGCTTCCACGACGAGAATCTGAACCGAAATTTATCCTTGTTGGAACCACTGGATGCGCTGGCCGCCGAAAAGGGCTGCACGCAGGCGCAGATTGCGCTGGCCTGGGTGCTGTCGCGCGGCGACGACGTGGTGCCGATTCCGGGCAGCCGCCGGCAACAGCATCTCGAAAGCAACGTCGCGGCATTGGATGTGTCGCTCGGCGATGCGGATTGCGCCGCACTGGAAGCGGTGTTCGAGATCGGCGTGACCGAGGGCACGCGCTATCCGGAAAGCCAGATGAAACTGATGAGTTTTTGACGGCGCGGTTGCACGTCGACAATCAGGCCGTCGCGCTACCCCTTGCTCAACAGTCGCGGAATGTCGCCCGCGTCTTTCAGATCTTCCATGTTCAGGATCGCGTCGCGCAGTTCGGCCATCTGCGCATTGGGCAGGGTATGTATCGCCAGTTTCTCGAACTTCGCCGCGACGTCGGCCTCGGATGCGAAGCTGAACTCGCTGCCGCGCGGCGCTTCGCAGCGTTCCTGCAGATGCGTGCCGTCCTTGAGGAAGGTCTCGACCCAGACCTCGTGGCGGGCGGTTGAGCCTTTGGCGGTGATTTCCGCGTCGTGCATCGTTTCCACCCGTTCGCAATAGGCCATGCGCTCCGGGTTGGCGACGCAGTCCTCGGTGAACTGTTCGACGAAACAGTCGCCTTCCAGCATGTAGGTCGCGACGCAGAAGGGCAGGTTGAGCTGCGCCGAGGTCAGGCCCTCGGGCTTGTACGCCCATCCGACGTGATCGACCGTCACCTGCGATCCATGCACCACGAAGCGCTCCACATCCTCCGCGCCGAAGGGGTGGCGTTCCTGCATCGTGCGGATGGCGTCCAGCGTGGTGTGGTTGCTGCCGACACAGGAATAGAATTTCAAGCTGATGCGCATGGTCTCCCAATCGCTGCCGAGACCCTTGGTGAGTTCGGCCAGCTCGAACCGGTCCTGGGACCGCGAGAAGGTGGAGCAGAAACCGCCATACTCGCTTTCCAGCACGTCGACGATGCCGGTGAAGCCGTTCGCTGCGAGCAGCGCGCCGTAGAGTCCGCTTTGCGAGGCCCGGCCCGCATGCATGCGTTTCACCATCGCGCCGTACTGCGCGGCCATCAAACCGGCGGCCTGTGTTCCGGCGACGCCGAGGGCGTGGATCGTCTGTTCCGATGAGAGGTTGAGCCCGCGCGCCGCGCCGGCCGCGGCGGAGAAGACACCGAGCGTGGCACCCGAATGCCAGCCTTGGCCGATATGTTCCTGGCCCATGCAGATGCCGACGCGCGGTCCGATCTCGTACCCCGCGACCGCCGCCGTCAGGAAGTCCTTGCCGTTGAGGCCGCCCTTCATCTCGGTGACCGCGATCAGCGCGGGCAAAACCACCGCGCCCACATGCATCACACCCCGCCGGTGCACGTCGTCCAGTTCGAAGCCCTGCACCATGGTGCCGTTGATTAGGGCGGCATGCGGCGCGGAGAGTTTCTGGTCGGTGCCCCACAGGCGGCAGCCGTCCGTCGTGTGGTCGATGGCCTGCATCGTTTCCCGAACGATCCGGGTCCATTCCAGGTCGACGCCGTAAAGGCCGCAGCCCAAGGAATCGAGCATCAGTAGCTTGATGCGCTGGCGCACTTCGGCCGGAATATCGTCATAGGTCAGGCCGGAGACGAACTCCGCCATGCCGCGTGTGTAAGGGTTGTCCCGGACGCCGTCGTGGGCCATGTGATCCTCCGTGTATTTGCTGCCATTGCTGTTAGGCTATTAACTTGTCCGGACATTACCACAGAGCGGGATTCGAGGCATGTCGGGCAGCAAGACACAGGAATTCGACGTCGTCGTAGTCGGTTGCGGCGTGGCGGGCCTGTCGGCCGCGGTGGCGGCGCTGGAAACGGGCGCTCGCGTGGCGGTGCTGGAACGCGCGCCGATGGAGGAGCGCGGCGGCAATACGCGTTACACGACCGCGGCCATCCGCATGTCGAGCGAAACCGAGATTTCACCCGATTTCGAGGATATGTTCGCCGCCAATTCAGGTTATCACCTCGATCCGGTGATGGTCGCGGAGACCGCCGCGGATTACGAGAATTGGCCTGGCGTGGTGAAGACCATGCCCTTCGCCGATCCCGAACTCGTCTCGACCTTCGCAGAAGGCGCGCCGCCGACCATCGCCTGGCTCAAGGAGCAGGGCGTCCGCTTCGGCGACATCGACTATTTCGGCCTGACCGCGCGGTCGTCCCCGCGCATCTCGATCAGCGGCGGCGGACTGGCCCTGGTGGAGACGATGGCCCCGCTCGCCGAGGAACGCGGCGCCGAGTTTTTCTACGAGACGACGGCGCAATCTTTGATGCAGGACGACGATGGGCGCGTCGTTGGTCTCAACGCGACGGGCAAGAACAACCGGCTGGTCCGGCTGAAGGCGGGGGCGGTGATCCTGGCCTGCGGCGGCTTCGAGGGAAACCCGGAAATGGTCGCGCACTATCTCGGCGAAAGCGGGCGCTACATGCGGCCGGTCGCGCGCGGCGGCTACTACAACAAGGGCGAAGGCATTCGCATGAGCCTCGACATCGGTGCGTCCCCGGCGGGCGACTACAGCGAATACCACGCGCAGCCGATCGATCCGCGCTCGGGCGTGACCGAACCGATCGTGATGATTTTCACCCAGGGCATTCTTGTGAACCAGGACGGCGTGCGCTTCACCGACGAAGCGCCGGGCTCGGTCGACGCCAACTACGAGGAGATCGCGCGCACGATCCGCAAACAGCCGGGCGGGATCGCCTGGTGCATTCTGGACGCGGCGGTCGACGAGATCGAGAATTGGCAGCGCTGCGTCCGGTCCGACCAGTCGCCGATCGAAGCGGCGACGCTGGAGGCCTTGGCGGTCGATCTCGGCATCCCCGCGGCAGCCCTGCTAAATACGGTGGATGCCTACAACGCCGCCTGCGTCGAGGGTGAGACCGATCCATATACGGTCGATGGGTTGGCGACACGCGATCTGGCGCCACCGAAATCCAACTGGGCCGCGCCCATTGCCCGGCCGCCGTTCAAGGCCTATCCGATCATTTCGTCGAACACCTTCACCTTCGGTGGATTGAAGGCGACCGCCGACGCGCAGGTCCTCAACACCAGCGGCGAGATCATCCCCGGCCTCTACGCGGCAGGGGAGACGATGGGCATGTATTACGGCAAGTATCCCGGCGCCACGTCGGTGCTGCGCGGCGCGGTCTTCGGACGCCGCGCCGGATTGCATGCAGGGCGGGCGAACTCAGCGGCGTGAACGCACCGTCGCCAGCGTGTAGCCCGCCAAATCAGACATGATGTCCGGGTGCAGCGACGGGCCGGTCAACTGGAAGCGTTTCACTGCGGCGATGTCGATCGGATCGAAGCTTGAGAGCCGCTTCAGCAATCCATCGACTGCAGGCGCCAGGTCGTCGGGCGCGAAGACGCGGCTGACCAGGCCAGAGGACAGCGCGGTCTGCGCATCGATCTCTTCCACCGAATAGACCAGGTCTGTCACCGTCTTCGGCGCGACCTTGGCCAGCGCCGCCATGGCGAGAGTCGGCGCGGTGCCATGCAGCATTTCGGGCAGCGCGAACCGTGCCTGGTCCGAGGCATAGGCGACGTCCGACCCGCCGACCAGTGCGCAGCCGAAACCGAGCGCCTTGCCGTGCACGACCGAGATGATCGGGATCGGGCAGTTCCGGAAGGCGGTGTAGACGGCGAGGATCTTGCTCATGGCCCGCGCATGCAAATCGAAGCCGTTCTTCGGCGGGCCGCCGGGCAGCTTTTGCTCACGGCCGTGGCAGAAATCCTTACCGCTGCCGCGCAGCACGATGGCGCAGGTCTTGCCGTCGCGGCCGAGGCCGTCCACCGTATCGGTCAGGATCTCCTTCATCTTGGTGCTCATCACGTTGCCCTTGCGGGGCCGGTTGAGCGTGATGTGCACGATCCGGCCTTTCTTTTCGATCAGGATTTCCTTGGCCATATTGTCCTCCGAGTGAATTCGTTTTTGATCGTATGGTTGATTAGTCGGTGCCGCGCCCTTGCGCGATCAGGTCGAGCAGGTATTCCGGCATTACCGGCACCTGTGTGATTTTGACGCCGAAGGGACGCAATGCATCGTCGATGGCGGACGCGATGACGGCGGCGGCGGGGATCGTGCCGCCTTCGCCTGCACCCTTCACGCCGAGTGGATTCAAAGGCGTCGGCGATTCGATATGGGTTTGCTCGATGTTTGGCATCTCGGCCGCCATCGGCAACAGATACTCGCCGAAATTCACCGTCGTCGGCTGCGCGCTGTCGTCGTAGCGCATCCATTCGAACAGGGCATTGCCGATGCCGTGCACCACGCCGCCGGCGACCTGACCTTCGACCATCATCGGGTTGATGATGGTGCCGCAGTCATGCGCGGTAACGTATCGCAGGATCTCGACGTTGCCGGTCTCGATATCCACCTCGACCTCGACGACGTGACAGCCGTTGGCATAGGTCGACCGTTCCGGTTTGAAGTAGGTCGTGTCGTCGAGCCCAACCGAGATTCCGTCGGGCATCGAAAAGCCGGGCATGCCGTTCGCGACGATGGCAATCTCGCCGAAGCTCTTGCCCATCTCGGGCACGCCTTTTACGAAAACGCGGCCGCCTTCAAGCTCCAGGTCCTCTTCGGATGCCTCCAGCAGGTTTGCTGCGATCTTGAGAATTTTGTCCCGCACGTTATTGGCTGCGACATGGGCCGAGGATCCCGCATTCGCCGTCACCCGGCTGGCGAAGGTGCCGATGCCGTGCGCCAGGTCCGAACTATTGCCGCCAGTCACGGTGACGTCGTCGGGCGTGACGCCGAGCCGGTCGGCGACGATCTGCGCGAACATGGTCCGGTGACCCTGTCCCTGCGCCGACGCGCCGATCTGGGCGATGACATGCCCGCCCGGTGTGACTTTGACCGTGGCACCTTCGAACGGACCCAGGCCGGTGCCTTCCACATAGCTGCCGACGCCGATGCCGATATATCGGCCTTCGCTCCGCGCCGCCGTTTGTTTCGCGCGGAAGGCGTCGTAGCCGGATAGCTCCAGCGCCTTCACCTGACAGGCGGGATAGTCGCCGCTGTCGTAGACGACCGGACTGCCGTCGCGGAAGGTCAGGCCGACCGCATAGGGCATCGCCTCTGCTGGAACGTAGTTGCGCCGCCGCACCTCGGCCGGGTCCAGGTTCAGTTCGCGGGCGACGCGGTCCATCAGGCGTTCCATCGCAAAGGTCGCCTGCGGGCGTCCGGCCCCGCGCACCGGCGTCGTCGCGACCTTGTTGGTGAAGACGCAGGTGACGTCGAGTTTGTAGCTGGGCAGAACATACGGCCCCGGCGTTGTCGATGCCGAGATGAAGGGCGTGATGATGCCCCAGGGCAGATACGCGCCGCTGTCATGCAGCAGCGTGCCGCGCACGCCGAGGATTTTTGCGTCCGCGTCGACGGCGATTTCCACGTCCCAGAGCTGGTCGCGCTCCTGATGGGTGGCGAGAAAATGTTCGCGCCGGTCCTCGATATATTTGACCGGCCGGCGGAGTTTCGTTGCCGTGGCGGCGATCGCCATATGTTCTGGGTAGGCCTGCACCTTGGACCCGAAGCCGCCGCCGGTATCCGGGGAGATCACACGGACCTGATTGTCCGCCGCCCCGGTCATCCGGCAATAGACATCGCGTAGGCGATGCGGCGCCTGGGTGTTGGCCCAGATGGTCAGCGTATCGGTGACTGTGTCATGCGCGGCCAGCATGGTGCGGCATTCGATGGGATGCCCCGCACCCCGATGCTGGAACAATTCCTCGCGAAAGACGTGTGCTGCATTGGCGAAGGCGCTGTCGATATCGCCGTAGGCCTGACTGAATTCGGCGGCGACGTTATTGTCACGCTCCGCATGCGCCGTGGGCGCACCCGGTTCCAGCGCGGCGCGGAAATCGCCGGCTGCGGGCAGGGGGTCGAAGTCGACCATGATCCGCTCCGCAGCGTCTTCGGCGATATAGCGGTCATCGGCCACGATCACGGCGATCGCTTCCCCCGCGAACCGCACGGCATCCTTGGCCAGGACATATTGCATCACCGGATAGT
This sequence comes from Alphaproteobacteria bacterium, assembly GCA_021774335.1. Taxonomy (GTDB): domain Bacteria; phylum Pseudomonadota; class Alphaproteobacteria; order UBA8366; family UBA8366; genus JAJFJD01. The sequence continues at coordinate 133,986 of JAJFJD010000020.1, read as the reverse complement.
GAATCGCCGGGTTCGGCACGAGCAGGGGGATCGGCGTCTGCAATTCGGCGGGCAGGTCGGCATGGGTTATCACCGCGTGCACGCCGGGCATGGCGAGCGCCTCGGTGGCGTCGATCGTCCCGATCCGGGCATGGGCGTAGGGGCTGCGCAGGATCGCCGCTTCGACCATGTTCGGCAGATGAATATCGTCGACGAACTGGCCCTTGCCTTGCAGCAGGGCAGGGTCTTCGACCCGCTTGACCGAGCTGCCGACCCAACTCACGAGGCTCTCTCCTGCAGGGTCTTGGCGGCGGCGAGGGCGGCATCGACGATCCCCTGGTAGCCGGTGCAGCGGCAGGCGTTGCCCGACAGCCATTCGCGGACTTCCTGTTCCGTTGGATCGGGAATGGTGTTCAACAATTCGGTGATCGTGGCGAGCATCCCCGGCGTACAGAAGCCGCATTGCAGGCCGTGCTGATCGATAAAGGCCTGTTGAAGCGGTGACAGGTCGTCGCCATCGGCCATGCCCTCGATGGTGTCGATCGATTGCCCGTCCGCCTGTACCGCCAGCGTCAGGCAGGATCGCGCCGTCCGCCCGTTCATGAGGATGGTGCAGGCGCCGCAGACACCGTGCTCACAGCCGAGATGGGTGCCCGTCAGTTCCAGCTCATGGCGCAGGAAATCGGCCAACGTCATCCGGACCGGCACTTCGCGCGAGACTTCATCGCCGTTTACGGTCAGCGATATGGTCATACGATCAGTCATCGCCACCTCCTTGGATTTGAGCATGGGCCTGTGCCAAGGCGCGTCTGGTCATGACGATGGCGAGTTTTTGCCGATATTCTTTCGAGGCATGCACGTCGTCGAGGCCGGGCACCGCGCTGGCGGTTTGCGCCGCATCGGCGAAGAGCGTGTCGCTCGGCGTTTGGCCGGTCAGCATCGCTTCGGCGTCATGCAATCGTACCGGGCCGATATCCACGCCGGTGACTGCCAGGGCCGCGCGCACAATCGTGCCGGACGGCGACAGGGCAAGCATCGCGGCGGTGCCCGCCATTGCGAAATCGCCGTGACGACGCGCGAATTCGACGAAGCCGGCGCCATGCCCTTCGGGCCAGACGGGGATCGTGATCGCGGTCAGCATTTCGTCCATTTCGAGATTGGGCGTCATGTAGCCCATCGCCCAATCCTTGATGGCGACGTCGCGCGTGCCGCGTTTGCTGCCGACATGCATCGTCGCATCAAGCGCCATCAGCGCGGCCGGCAATTCCGCCGCCGGGTCGAGATGCGACAGGCTGCCGCCGATCGTGCCCCGGTTGCGGGTCTGGACGTGGCCGACATTCAGCAGCGCGGCATGCAGCAGTGGGCAGCGCGCCTTCACGATGTCGGAGAATTCGAGATCCCGCTGTCGCGCCATCGCGCCGATCCGCAGCATGTCGCCCGCGTCCTCGATCCGGCTCAAATCCTCGATCCGGTTGATGTCGATCAGGTTGGCCGGCATGACGTAACGGAAATTCATCATCGGCATGAGCGATTGCCCACCGGCGAGAATCTTCGGATCGTCGAGTGTCGTCAGCAGGCCGAGGGCCTCGTCGACGCTGTCCGGCCGGTGATAGGAAAAGGGTGATGGCTTCATCGGTTCAGGCCTTGCCGAACAAGCCGGCGAAAAACCGGCGGATCATGCGCATCACTGCGCCGAACCCGATGCTTACCCCGGATGCTGGTGGCGGGGCTTCCGCGGCAGGCGATTTCGCGGGAGATTCCGACGCGGTGGACGTGTCGGCGGCGAGGATGTCCTTCTTCAGCGCAGCGGCGAAACGGTCAATCATCTCTTCCGAGACGCTCAGGATGACGCCCTGGCTGCGGCCGTATTGCGCGACCGGGCCGGAAAGCTGCAATTCAGTCTCGATCCGCACCAGCGTGCCGTCTCCCTGCGGTTCCAACGCGAAGGTCACGTCGGCGTCCGCCGTGCCCCGGTTTCGGGTCTCCCGGCCGTTGGCGCGCAGCTTCGCGGTGTGGGCGTTGTCGTCGCGCTCGATGAATTGTGCCTTGCCGTCGAAGGCAAGGCTGACCGGACCCAGCTTGACCTGCATCGTGCCCTTATAGGCGTCGTCATCGAGCACCTCGGTCAGCCGCGCGCCTGGGACGCAGGGCGCGACCCGTTCCACGTCGGTCAGTATCCGCCATGCTTCCGCCGGGGCGACGGGAACGTCGAAGGTATTTTCCAGGCGCACGTAGTATCCCTGCGATGCGTGTCTGTGGTGGCGCGCAGAGTAACATCCGTTTGGGAAACGCCAAAATCCTCAGCAGGTGGATTTCTGTATCCGGGCTATGAGACTTTTTTGATGATTTTCGGGATGTCGCCCAGGGATCGGGCAACATGCGCGCCCGCGTCTTCCAGCATCTTGCGCTTGGCCGAAACCGTATCGGACTCCGACTGAATCATCGCCGCGACATGGCCAAAGCTGACGCCTTCCGGATAGTTCTCCTGAAACTCTCCGGCGAGCAGCGCCACCAGCGGCTTGCTGCATTTCCCGGCGCGCAGGAAGTCCGCGACCTCATGCTCCGCCGACGTGCCGGGCTCGCCGAAGACGACGATGGCGTCCGTATCGGGATCGGCGTCGAACATCTCGACATAACGCACCATCGGTGTGCCGGGGGTCACGTCGCCGCCCATGGAGATACAGGTCGACACGCCGAGCCCGCCACGTTTCAACGCAAGGGCCAGTTCCGCGGACATGCCGCCGGACCGCGAGCAAATGCCGACCCGGCCGGGCACGAATACTTCGTCCGGATCGTCGCCGCCGATCGCGCCGAGTTTGCTTTTGCCTGCGGATATCAGACCATTGGTATTGCAGCCGACAACCACTGCACCGGCTTTCTCGGCGGCGGCGCGGACGATGACCGTGTCGTGGCGCGGCACGAATTCGGCGAGGGCGCAGATCAGTTTCACGCCGGCATCGATGGCTTCGAGAATGGCGTCCTTGGTCCGCATCGGTGGCGCGTAGATGACCGACGCGTCGATCTCGTGCTGCGCGACGGCCTCCGCGACCGTGCCGTAAACCGGTAGGCCATAGACTTCCTCACCCCCTTTGCCCGGGGTGACGCCGCAGATGATTTTGGTGCCGTAGTCGAGGCAGAACCGCGCATCGCGCCGTCCTTGCGTTCCGGTCAGACCCTGCGCCAACACGCGGGTGTTCTCGTCGATCAGGATGCTCATGCTGCGCCTCCTTCTGAAACGATCCGGTTTCGGGTATCGACGGCGGCCTGGACCGCATCGTCGAGCGAGGCGTCGAACGGCAAATACACGATACCGGGATACTCGGTGGCCAGGGCGTGCGCTTCTTCCTCGCCGGGGCCGACGAGGCGAATGATGATGGGGAACTTGCTGGCATCGACATTGCGCTCGCGTAGCACTTCGAGCAGCGGGATGACTTTGCGGTCGCAGCGCGTCAATTGCTGATGGTTGAAGCTGACGAGCAGACATTTCGCTTGCGGATTGTCGAGGATCGCGTTGGCCACGACCTTGAATTTCTCCTCGATTCCGGCGCCCGGGTTCGTGTCCGTGTGGTTCGCGGGTCGCCCGCCGGCGGCCAGCATCATGTCATGTTGCAACAATCCGGCCCCGCCGCCGCCGACCAGCAGAGCGATGTCGCCATCGAGTTCGGTATAGCGGATTGCGCCGCCCTTGATCTTTCGATTGGCCTCGGCGACCCGCTTTTCGCGCTCGTTGAAGCCGCGCCAGGCGGCGATTAGGCTGCCGTCGGCATCGTCGGCCCAGTCCTCATGCCGCGCTAGCCCATTCTCGTCGATGCCCATCATCGCGCCGACCAGCGACGGCGCACCGTCCGCATCCAGGGCGATCGGGTTCAACTCCATCATCACCGCGTCGGCGGCGACGAAGGCGCGGTAGAGATTTACCGTTAGGGGGGCGAGCGTCTTCACCTGGGCCGCATCGACGCCGCAGCGTTGCCAGATATCTGTGGCGACGGCTTCCGTGACGCCGTCGATCGCGTCGATGTCGTGCGAGACGATGGCATCGGGGTCGGTGCGGTGGGTTTCCTCGATATCGACGCCGCCCTGCCGGCTGGCCAGCAATTTCGGCGGGTAGCAGTCGATGGTGAAGCTGAGATAGAACTCGTCCGCGATGTCGACTTGCTCTTCGACATAGACCCGTTCGACCTGAAAGCCGTGGACTTCGCTGCCGATCATGTCCGCAGCGGCTTTTTCTGCCTCTTCCGGGCTGTCCACCAGGCGTACCGCTCCGGCCTTACCGCGCCGGCCGGTCGGGACCAGCGCCTTGATCACCGCCTTACCGCCGAATTCATTGGTTATGTATGAGGCTTCTTGGGGCGATGCGGCGGCTTTGCCGCGCGGGGCAGGGAGGCTCGATGTTGCAAGCCATTCCTTCGCCCGGTCTTCCGTGAGCGAGTACACGGTTCTCTCCTTTAATTCGTTTGCCGACGGTGCAATGTGCGTGCTGCGCTTGACGGCGGTCCGGATGAAATGCTGACTCTAGGATGCATCTCACCGCTCTGCCGTCAAAGGCGGGGCCAGGACGACCCCGAAACCTGAAAGGTTGTCCTACTTCAATCCAATCGAAAAGACAACGGAACCCATGAGCTGGAAAACCGAAGTAGACGAACTGAATCAACGCCGCGAAAACGCCCGCAAACTGGGCGGGCAAAAGGGCATCGACTATCAGCACAAGCTCGGCAAATACACCGTGCGCGAGCGTGTGGAAAAGCTTCTGGACGACGGCACCTACCGGGAACTCGGCATGATCTCGGGCAAGGCGGAATACGATGCCGACGGTAACTTCGTCGATTCCACAGCGTCGAACGCGATCATAGGCCGAGGTAAGGTCGATGGCCGGCGCGTGGTCGTGTCAGCGGACGATTTTACGATTCGCGGCGGCTCGTCGGAGGCGACGATCTCGGACAAATGGGTGTATGCCGAGCGCTATGCCAATGAGATGCAGATGCCGTTGGTGCGGCTGGTCGACACGGCTGGCGGCAGCGTGAAACTGCTGGAGCAGACGGGATCGACCAAGATCCCGGGCTATCCCACCTGGCCGGTCATGCAGCTCATGGGAACGGTGCCGGTGGTCGGCGTGGCGCTCGGGTCCTGTGCCGGGCTGGGGGCAATCAAGGTCAGCGCGTCGCATTTTTCGGTCATGGTGAAGGAAACGAGTCAGGTCTTTGCGGCCGGACCGCCCGTGGTCAAGGCGGCGCTGCGCGAGGATGTCGATAAGAACGAGCTGGGCGGTTGGAAGGTCCAGGCGGGCGACGGTGGCGCGGTCAACAATGTGGCCGAGAACGAGGACGACGCCATCGAGCAGGTCCAGCGCTTCCTGTCCTATCTGCCGACCAACGTCTACTCGGTGCCGGAGCGCAAACCGAGCGATGATGATCCGGAACGCGCGGAGGAAAAACTTCTGACCGTGATCCCGAGAAACCGTCGGCATGTTTACAAGGTGCGCGACATTCTCGACATGGTGCTCGACAAAGGCTCGATGTTTGAGATTGGCCGCTTCAACGGGCCGTCGACGGTCTGCTGCCTGGCGCGGCTGGACGGCTATACCGTCGGCGTCATGGCGAACGACCCGATGCGGTCGGGCGGCGCGATGACCCGGTCGTCGGCGATCAAGGTCGAGAAATTCGTCGACCTCTGCGACACCTTCCATATTCCCATCGTCAACTTCACCGACCAACCGGGCGTCATGCCGGGGGTCGCGGCGGAGAATGCGGGCACGATTGGCGCGGTGATGAAATGCCTGGGCGCGATCGAGCAAAGCCAGACGCCTTGGGTATCGATCATCATGCGCCGCGCATTCGGCTTGGCCGGCGGCATGCACGGGCGCAAACGGTCGGTCAATCTGCGCTTCGCCTGGCCTTCGGCCTATTGGGGATCGATCCCGCTCGAGGGTGGCATTTGGGCGGCGCATCGGAAAGAGCTGGAAGCTGCTGACGATCCGGAGGAACGCCTCGCCGAACTGGAGCAGCACTACACCCAATTCACGTCGCCGTTCCGCACTGCCGAGAAATTCTCGGTTATCGACATCATCGACCCTCGGGAGACCCGGTCGATCCTGTGCGACTGGGTCGAAGAAGCCTATGAGGTGACCAAGACGCAGGTCGGTGAAGTGCGGCGGACGATGCGGCCTTGAGCGGTGATTTCGACGGAGGTTTTCGACCTTCGTTGAATACCGAATTCGGACTTCGAGGGCGAATAGCGATACCATTGCCAGAGTAGCGTCAGGAGTATCGGTATGTATGATGTCATCGTCGTGGGTGCGGGATTGCATGGCTGTTCGGCCGCGCTGCATCTGGCGATGCGCGGAAAGTCCGTCCTGCTTATCGAAAAGAACGCGGCGGGGCGGCATGCGTCGGGCGTGAATGCGGGCGGGGTGCGGCGGTTGGGCCGGCATCCGGCTGAGATTCCGCTGTCGGTGGAAAGCCTGGAGATTTGGCACCGCATCGAGTCCCTGGTCGACAACGACTGCGGATTCCAGGTCAGCGGACAGGTCAAGATCGCCGAGACCGATGCCGAACTGGCCGAGCTGGAAAAACGCGCGGCGATGGTGCGGTCGCTTGGCTTCGATCATGAGGAGATTATCGACCGGACCGAGCTACGCCGCCTTTGTCCGGCGGTTGCCGATCATTGCGTTGGTGGCGTGGTGTCGCGGCGCGATGGTTTCGCTGACCCTTACCGGACAACCTGGTCGTTCCGCCAAAAGGCGGTGGCGTTGGGCGTGACGCTGCACGAAGGTGTCCGGGTTCTCGGGATCGATCGTACGGGCGAGCGCTGGGAAGTCGGCACGTCAATTGGCCGTTTCGAGGCCGAGACGCTGGTCAACTGCGCGGGCGCCTGGGGCGATCAGTTGGCGGCCATGATGGGCGATATCGTGCCGCTGTCTCCGGAAGCGCCGATGATGATGGTCACAGCACCCGTGCCGCATTTCCTCGACCCGGTCGTCGGTCTGGCCGGGCGACTGCTGTCCTTCAAACAAGGCACCAACGGCACGGTGGTTATCGGCGGTGGGCACCGGGGCGTCGCGGACCGGGATGCGGAAACGACGACGCTCAATTTCAAAGGATTGAAACTGAGTGCCCGCACGGTCGTAGATGTCTTCCCCCATATGCGGGACGTGCCGGTCGTGCGCTGCTGGTCGGGGATCGAAGGTATGATGCCGGACCAAATTCCGGTCATCGGACCGAGCCGGAATGCGCCGAACGCATTCCATTCTATAGGATTTTGCGGTCACGGATTTCAAATGGGACCGATCGTCGGCCGCATCACGTCGGAATTGATCGTGGATGGCGAGACGCCATTGCCGATCGAGGCGTTTCGGGTCGACCGCTTCAATACGGTCGATGGTGCCGCCGACCCTCAGGCACGGATTAAGAGAGGGGCCTAAATGAAGGGAGGCCCCGTTGTCCGCCTATATACAACGAGGCCTCCACAGTCCGGAACACCTTTCCGCTTAACAAATACAAGCAGCCAGGACACGTCCGGGACGACCAAAAACTATGAGGGAATTGGTCGCCAGGGGGACACCCGAGAAAGCAGCCCTCAGGATGGGTGCGTGAGTGACCACTCGCCGCGGGTATGCATCCCCCTAGATCGTTTACGTCGAACCCTGTCTCTTGGATCACATGTGCCAGTCAGATTCAGTCTCTGACTCTCGAATCCTCAAGCTTGGAAACGGTAGGCGGTAGTTTGGGCGAAATTGCGGCGAGACTGTGAAATTTGCCGATGTCCGCAGATTTTAGCCGTCGTTCCAGGGTGACATGGAAGCTGCTTCGCGCCCGGCGATCCGCCCGCCGACGAAACACTCGGTAAGATTGGCGCCGCCGCAGTAGAGAAATCCCCAAATTCCGCCGCATTCGCCCGCTTCGAAAAGGCGAGGAATTGGTTCGCCGTAGGGATTTACGACACGGTTCCGTTCGTCATGGACCGGGCCGCCCTGGGTATTGGAGACGACGGGCCAGATCATGCCGGTATAGAAGGGCGCTTCTTTGATCGGCATCATGGTCTTGGGGCTTCGCGAGAAGTCGTCGTCTTTGCCGGTCTCGCAGGCCGCGTTCCATTTGTCGATGGTGATCTTCAGCGTCGCCGCGTCGCAGTTCAGCAGTTCCGCCAATTCTTCCAGGGTGTCCGCCTTCTTCAGGATGCCGTTCTCGATTTCCTTCTGGTTGTCGTCACTCCAGAAATACGGCTCGATCTCGGTATCATTGAAGATCGTAGTGCCCAGCGGGTAACGCGTACGGCCGACCTCGTCGACGATCATGTGGCACGGCACGTAGGGGAAGGACATCGAGGCCGGGTCGTAGTGATCGAGCGGACGATGCCCGGTATCCTGTGCGTAGGGCAGATACTCGTTCATGAATCGCTTGCCACCCTTGTCGACGAGAATCCAGGCCATCTCGACCTCGGGTTCCTGAACCGTCGGGGTCCAGTCGGGCAGGCGCTTAACACGGATGGAGAACGGGTAGTCCGGGTCGGGATGCCGGAATCCATAGGACCCGTGATAGTGCCACATGTGCCAGAGGTCCGCGCCGACATCGAGCGCCATTTGGATGCCGTCGCCGGTGTTGCCGCGGAAGGCCGCAGTGATCACCGGATGTACTTGCCAATACTGACGCTGCATCTCGTAGTTGGCCTCGAATCCGCCGCAGGCAAGGATCACGCCACGGCGCGCGCCGATTGCCTTCCGCCCGTCGGGTCCGTCAACCCAAAGGCCGCGGACTTCATTGCCGTTGTCGGTGATCAGTCGTTGTGCGGCGGTGCCGAGGCGGACCTCGATGCCGCGCTTATTGACGTTGTCGTGCAGCACCTTAAACAGCTTCGTGCCGTTGCGGTGTGACCGGGCGCTTGGATAGGCAGTGACGCCGTCGAAGCCGGGGATGTCGCCGATTTCGAGAAAGAACATCTCGTCATGTCCGGGGAATGGATAATTGCCCGGGCGGTCGATGAGGGTGATTTCGCCGTCGTTCACCTTGGCCAAATCTCGGACATATTCTTCCAGACCCATCATCTCATCGACGAAGGCTTCATGGACATTTCGCGGTGTCGTGCCGTCGTTGGTCGCCTCGAAATAACTCAGCGCCGAGTCACGGTTTTTCGACAAGCGGATGCCGCCGCCGGCGCAGATAGAGATGCCGCCGGGTGCGTTCATCTTCTCGATCAACAGGACCTTTGCGCCTGCATCGTGGGCGTCGATTGCCGCCACCCCGCCCGCGTAACCGAAGCCGACGACGACCACGTCGTAGATTTCGTCGAAAGTGTCGACAGTCTTTGGCGGCATATTGGTTTTGGGCATTCGAAGGGGCCTCGCGCTTTGCGGTGGTGACAGGGAAACATTTGGGAACGGTGCTTATTGCATCGTTCCGGGCCCGGTCGTGTCAAGTTCGTCCCCTGCGAGGGCGGAAACGAGAAGTCAGGAGAGGCGGTTGATGCCGTCGAAGGCGGCGGTCTTATAGCATTCCGCCAGGGTCGGGTAGTTGAAGACCGTATCAACGAAATAGTCGATCTTGCCGTTCATCGCCAGGACCGCCTGACCGATATGCACGAGTTCGCTCGCACCCTCACCGAGGATGCAAACACCCAATAACTCGCGCGTTTCGATATGAAACAGCAGTTTCAGGAGGCCGGTGGTATCGCCGATGATCTGACCGCGGGCGATCTCCTTGTACTCGGCTTTGCCGACCTCATAAGGGACACCGTCACGGGTCAATTCTTCCTCGTTGCGCCCGACCGTGGATATTTCTGGGATGGTGTAAACTCCGTACGGGAAAAGGTCGGGTACGGATTCGGCTTCGACATCGAAGGCGTGGCAGGCAGCCTGCCGGCCTTGTTCCATTGATGTCGAGGCAAGGCTCGGAAACCCGATGACATCACCGACGGCGTAGATATGCTGCACTTCGGTCTGGAAGTTTTCGTTCACCTCCATAAGACCCCGGTCGAGAGTCGAGAGGTTGGCGTTTTGCAGGTTTAAGGCCGAGGTCGCACCGGTCCGGCCGATGCTATATAGGACCTTCTCCGCGGAAATCTTCTTGCCGCTATCCAATTCGACGCAGATGCGGTCACTGTGGCCGTTGGTGCCGCGTTCGACCGACTTGACCCCTTCCTGCATCCGCAAAGTGACTCGCGAGCCGCGCATATGGTAGACGAGCGCGTCGATGACTTCGGCATCGACGAAAGGCAATAGGCGGGGCCGTTTGTCAACGACGGTGACGCGTACGCCCAGCGCGGCGAAAATCGTTGCGTATTCGAGACCGATCACGCCGGCGCCGATCACCGCTAGAGTCCGCGGTAGCGTCTCTAGACTTAGGATATCGTCACTCGTGAATACGCTTTGGCCATCGAACGGGATATGCGGGTCGCGCGTCGTTTCGGTACCGACGGCGAGAATGATCTTCTCGGCGGTGACTTCGCGCTCGGCGTGGCCGTTCAGCGTGGCGAGGCACAGGGTGTGAGGGTCTTTGAACGAGGCCCGGCCTTCGATGACGTTGACGCCGTTTCGTTGCAGTTGATGTCGGGTGACGTCGATCTCGTGTTTGATCACTTGGTCGGCGCGGAACAACAGGTCGCTCATCGTGATGTCGTGTTTAACCGTATAGGACGCGCCGTAGATGCTGCGTTCGCGGTAGCCGGAGAGATGGAGCACCGCTTCACGCAAGGTCTTACTGGGAATGGTGCCCGTATTAATGCAGACGCCGCCGACCATAGCGCGGTGTTCTGCTACCGCTGCTCGCTTTCCCAGCTTGGCGGCCTGAATTGCGGCGCGCTGACCCGCCGGGCCGGAACCGAGAACGAAAAGATCATAATCGTAGGCTGTCATGCGGAAATCCAAGGGCCGGTCGACCCAGTGAAGGCGGCCATACTGCAACCTATTGTGCAGACGGTTACGACTCCGTTAACTTTGTTTTGGTCGGTTTACGTTTCGTTACAAACCCTTTATTTCTCCGTGAGACCAGTATTCTCAATTACACGGTTTCGTGGCAATTATTCCACCGATATGCGGTGAAGGAGATTTTAGTGAGTACGGTTATTAAACCTGCTGTATTTCAGCGCAATATTGGCGCGAAATCGACGTCCGTATCGGAAAAATTTGCGCAATTCGCGGCGTCGTTCGATATCGAGCGGGTTCCGAACGATGTCGTCTATCTTGCCAAGCTTCATCTCCTGGACAGCTTTGGGGTTGCTCTGGCGTCGACGACACGGGAATTCGGGCAGCGGGCCTTAGTGGCCGCGCGCGGATTGGCCGGCGACGGACCTTCACCGGTCATTGGGATGTCGGCGCGGCTACCGATGCGCGATGCCGCTATGGTGAACGGTACGTTGATCCACGGCCTTGCCTTCGACGATACATATACGTCCGGCATATTTCATGCGTCGTCGAGCGCCGTCCCGACGATGTTGGCCGTCGCGTTGGCGCAGCGAAAGAGCGGACGCGATGCGTTGGCCGCCTATCTCGTCGGCATTGAGACCGGCACACGAATTGCCAAGGCAGCCGGCGGCAGTTTTCATGTTGCCGGCTTCCATCCGACCTCTGTTGTCGGAACATATGCATGCGCTATGATCGCAGGCCGACTGATGGACCTGAACGAAAAACAACTCACGCATGCACAGGGACTAGCGCATAGCATGGCCGGCGGGATGCGCGAGTATCACACCGACGGCGCTTGGTCGAAGCGGGTCCATCCGGGGCTGGCGGCCGCGAATGGCATTACGTCGGCGGCATGGGCCAAACACGGATTTACCGGTCCGCGCACCTGTTACGAAGGCAAATACGGTCTCTACAATTGTATGACCGACCAAACGGAGCCCGATGTTGAGGCCTGTTCTCACGGATTGGGCGAGGAATGGGAAATTATCAACGTTGGATTCAAGCCGTATCCTGCATGTAACTGGAACGATGCCTTTATCGATTGTGCATTGGCTCTGCGCGAAGAGCATAACCTGACATCGGACGACATTGAATCGGTGACTGCGTATGTGCATAAGGATCAAATGGCGATCTGCGAGCCCGAAAACAGAAAACGGCGGCCGCAGAACTCCTATTCTTCGCAGTTCAGCATCCACTATACGATTGCCGCGGCGCTCACACGGGGCAGGTTTACTCTGTCGGAAATCCAGCCGGCGACATTCCTGGATCCGGGCATAGCCACGCTCAGCGACAGGGTCAGCTACGAGATTACCGATGGGACGTTGTTCCCGGAATATTTCTCCGGCGCCATTTCGATCCGGACTACGGACGGACGAGAGTTGAAGCACAGTCAGCAGTATAATCGCGGGTCCGATCTCAGTCCGATCTCCGCGACACATGTCGCCGAGAAGTTCGAGGACAATGCGCGTCGGGCTGTCAGCGAACGACGGACGAAACGGATTCGGAAGGCGATTATGGGGCTTGAAACCGCTGACGATCTTTTGGACCTCGACAGTGCGATTTGCCTCGCGGCCGACTAGACCGGGATCAGGCCGCGGTCGATTGGTGCGGGCTTGGCGCTAGCTCAATGTCGAAAAAGCGCTGCAGGATATCGGCGATCTGATCGAAACAGACGCCCCAGCGCAACACCTCGAAGTTTGCAAGATCGATGATCGTGCTCGATGTCCCGATCGGGTTGTGATAGCGGCAAAGGCCGTAATCGATGATCAGATCCGCCGCATCGCGCACTTCGGGATCGACGTCTTCCGCGCGAAATTTGCTGCCGGTCTCCGACCGGTTGGCCGACGACCCCAGGACCGGCGTACCGCGCTCGAGGCTCATCTCGGCCAGTTTGTTGGCCAGCGGCCCGGCATTCAGAAGGATGTCCTGCGTTCCAGCCTTCGTCGACCGTTCGATCGCGAATGGCTCCAAGCCCGCCAAGATCGGCGCGTCGGGTCGGAATGGCGCCACGACCGATAACGGCAAGTCGAAATCCTGCGTCACGGCGCGTGTCACGTCTTTCGCCTTGTCGGAGGTGATCAGCAGCTGTTCGAATATCTCGAAGTTTGCGAGCATACCGTTCGGTTTCTCGAAGGTGCGGCCCTTGGCTTCGAAAATGCGCGCGATGGCGTCGGCCTTATTGCCGCAGACCAGATAGGCGACATCGAGCTGGAGAACGGCGATACCGCCGCCCTCGATGGTTTCCATGACCTTTTTCGCATCGTCGTCGAGATTGAGAACCGGCATGTGTCGTCCTGTAATTTTGATCGATTGCGTGTGGAGGCTATGCCCGCGCGAACAAGCCGACCAAGGTGTCGGCGTTCGGGGCGTCGGGAAAGGCGTCGACGGCTTCGAACACTGCTTTCGGATCGAGATCTGGCATGACCGTGGCGGCCAGTCCGGTGAATTTATCGCGCAGCGCGTCGTCCGGCATCGGGCGGGCCGCGGTGCCGTAGCTGTCGAGTACGTCGGCGCGGCGGGTCTTGCCGTCGCGCGTCGTCACCTCGACCCAACTTCCGAAATGCGCCGGGAAGGCGTCGTCGAGTTTGTCTTCGACGACGGCGTCGACGCGATCGCCGAGCGATAGGATCGCCTCGTCGCCCAGTTGATCCTCCGCGTAGGATTCATAGGCGTGCGGATCCTTTAGCAGGCTCGTCGCAAGCGTGAAAGGCAGGCTGTATTGCGCGGCCATGACGCTGGTCGGGCGGCGCATCAGATGTTGCGTCACCATGATCGTCGGACCGCCGACGACGATCTTTTCGATTTGGTCTGGCGCGAGCGTCATTCCATCGGTGGTCTCGGACAGGGCATCGATCGTAGAGTGGAACAACCGGCAGCAGGGGTATGGCTTGATGCTGATGTTGTGGATTTCTAATCGCGCGTTGGCTGCCTTCTCCAATTTCTCAGGCTGTGGCGTCTGGCCGTACATGTTGCAGAGGCCGTAGGTGCCGTCGAACGCCTGCTTCGGCCCGTCGATGCCGAGCTTCGCGAACTGGGCCGCCATCGTGCCGTTATGCGCGCCGTAGCCGCCGTGCAGTCGTTTGACGGTCGTGCCGTGCGGGTCTTCCGCGAATTGCATCGATCCGCCGGCCATGGAAAGCATCAAGCCCCAGGCTGAACACAGGCCCGCCGCGTCGAGGCCAAGCAGCTTGCCCGCTGTGGTGGCCGCGCCGAACCCGCCGAACAGGGCCGTCGGATGGAAACCGTGTTCGATCATATTCGCGACGTCCGCGGCCGGGCCGATCCGCGCCATCACCTCGTATCCCGCCGCGATCGCCGCCAAAATCTCGCCGCCGCTGCGTTTTTCCGCGCTGCCGACGGCGAGCGCCGTCGCGATGACGACCGCGCCCGGATGGGTGATCGATTCGTCATGCGTGTCGTCCATTTCGAGGCCGTGCGCCGCCGTTGCGTTGACGAGGGCGGCCACCGGCGGAGGCGCCCGGAAGTCTGTGCCGAAGATGATGCAGGGGCCGGACGTTCCGTAGGGTTTCGCCCAGGCGTTCAGGGCCTCGCCCCAGGGGAGCGACGATCCGCGCACGCAGACGCCCAGATGATCCAGCAAGAGCCGGCGGAGTTGCGCGATATCCTCGATGCTGAGGTCGCCGGGTGATAAGCCGGTCGCCTCGTCGGCGAGCTGCCGGGTCCGGTCCGGTGCGTTCGAGTTGGCGGCGGAATGCTGCACGATGGAACTCCTCGACAAGGTGCTGCTGCGGCGGTTGGCGGTAGGCCGGTGAACGAGCCGACTTTATCGTCTGGTCAAAAATCCGGCAACTTGTCCGTACAAATTTGCTTCGTTCCGTCGATAGGCTTGGCGGTAGGCCCTGTCCTCTTATAGCTTTGCGGGTAAGCACCCGTAATGATGCAGAAAGAAATCACAATGGATTTGCCGCTGAAGGGCTTGAAGGTCGTCGATATTAGTCAGGGAATCGCGGGCCCGCATTGCGGCATGTTGTTGGCGCTATATGGCGCGGAGGTGGTCAAGATCGAACCGCCGAGGGGCGACTGGATACGCGGTATCGGAGTGCGGTACGGCACCCAGACGGCGCTGTCCGCGTCGTATAACCGCGGCAAGAAAAGCGTCGTCCTGGACCTTAAACAACCGGCTGCGCTGGATGTGGCACACCGTATGGCCCGGGAAGCGGATATCTTTATCGAGAATTTCCGGCCGGGGGCGGTGGCCCGCCTCGGTCTCGGGTATGACGCGGTTGCCAAGGAGAACCCGGGCATCGTGTATGTATCGATCAGTGGGTTTGGGCAGGAAGGACCGTATCGGGACCAGCCTTGCACCGATACCGTGGCACAGGCTTTCTCCGGCATGATGTCGGTCAACCGGTCCAGCGACGACGAGCCGGTCAAGACCGGGGCCTTTCTCATCGACCTATTGACGGGACTATATTCTTTCCAGGCGGTGTCCATGGCCTTATTGGGGCGGGGCGGCAGCGGCGCTGGTCGCTATCTCGACATCAGCCTGATGCAGACCACCGCCGCGGTTCTCGCGCCGAACATTCTTGAGCACTATCTTGCCGGTGGCCCGCCGCGCCTGCCGAACGTGCCCGGCGGCGTTTTTCCGACGAAGGACGGCTGGGTCTTGGTGACCTTGCTGCAGGAAGAGAAGTACAACCAAATCTGCCGTGTCCTCGGCGTGCCGGAATTGGCCGATGATCCACGCTTCGACAGTTTTGACAGCCGCGCGACAAACAAGGACATCTTGCTGCCGCTGCTGCGTGAGGCCTATCGGAAAGAAACCACCGCGGTGTGGGTGGAGCGCATGAAAGAGGTCGATGTGCTGTGCAGCCCGGTTCTATCGCCGCTCGACTGGCTCGATGATCCGCACGTGCAGGCGGTCAACGCCGCGCCGATGATCACGCAGCCTGGCGTGGGTACCGTGCCCGTGCCGAGTATTCCGGGCGCCGCGCCCTGCCGGGAGGGGGATCCGCTCTACCGTTTGCCGGAAGTCGGCGAACATACGCGGGAAATCCTCGAAGGCATGGGATTGACCGCGCAGGATATCGACGCGCTCTGCGGCAGTGAGGCCGCGGACTAGCTGCTTTCTTCCGGCAGCAAATCGTTCGCATCACCGAGCTTCGGATAACTGGCGTCTTTCTCGTCGTTCCGGAATTGCGGCGCGATGGGGACGGGGATCGCCGTGATCGCTTCCTCGCCGTCGACGACGCGCCGGTCGAACAGGCCGCGCCCCTGAAAATGCGGGTCGGCCAGCGCCTCCGCCATGTCCTGCACGATGGTGCAGCACGTGTCGCGCGACGCGAAGACCTGCCGCCAATGATCGGCCGGTTTTGATGCGATGATCTCGGCGATGGCGTCGCGGGTGGCATCGGGGTCGGTTGCGTCCTCGCGGTACGCATCCGGCAGGTCGATCAGATCGCAGAGATTGTCCCAGAACTTCTGTTCCAGCGCCGCGATCGCGGCAAAGCGTCCGTCGGCGGTGCGGTAGAGCTGGTAGCGCGGCGTGCCGCCGGTGACCATCTCGCGGCCCGGTTCCGGTGCGCGGCCGGTTTTATCGACTGCGCCGATCGCCCAATACTGCCAGGCGAACAGGCCGTCGCACATGGCGATGTCGAGATGCGTCCCGTCGCCGGTCTGCTCTGCCTGGCGAAGCGCGAGCAGAATGTTGATCGCGGCGGGTAGCGTGCCACCGCCGATATCGGCGATCAGGCCCGGTGGCGGGATCGGCGCGCCGTCGCGGTCGCCGGACAAGGCCAGCATGCCCGTATCGCCGATATAGTTCAGATCATGCGCGGCGGTCTGCGCCTTGGGGCCGTCCTGTCCGTAGCCGGTGATCGAGCAATAGACGATGGCCGGGTTGATCGCTTTGACCGTTTCGTAGCCGAGGCCGAGGCGGTCCATCACGCCTGGCCGGAATTGTTCCAGGATCACCTGTGTGTCGGCGATCAATGGCTTGAGCCTTTCGATGATCGCCGGATCCTTGAGGTCGAGCGCCAGACTCCGTTTGCCGCGATTCAGCACGGCGAAGTTCAGGCTCGTATCGCTGAAACGCGGCTGGTAGAGGCGCATTTCCTCGCCATAGTCGGCGCGTTCGACCTTGATCACGTCGGCGCCCGCCTCGGCGAGCAGCAGCCCCGCGAGGGGACCTGGCAGCAGGGTCGAAAAGTCGAGAACGCGAACGCCGTCCAACGGTTGCATGACTGTCTCCTTGAGCGCCGGGCCCGGGTTCAGAGGATCTTATGGACGCCTTGCGCGGTCGCCAAGATTTTGCCGCTTGAGTCATCGAATACCCGGTTCTCCGTGAAGAATGTTGAGCGGCCTCTCCGGACGAGATTTCCTTCGGTACGGATGATGTCTTCCTGGGTGCCGGCGATGAAGTTGCAGGACATGTTCATCGTCACGGAAGCGATCGGACCGTCCTCGCTATGGTTGCCGGCGAAGGTGCTGGCGATGTCGAGTAGGCTGAGAATGACGCCGCCGTGAATCCAACCCTGCCGGTTGCGGTGTTTCTTCAGCACTTCCAATTCCAGCTCGGCATAGCCGTCGCGCCATTCGCGAAAGGTGTAGCTGAGCAGGTCATGGAAGGTATTCTCCGTGTCCGGAAGCGTCTTGAAGGTCTTCATGCCGATCCGTCTTTGTTGTTGTTTTTCTTGTTGTCACTTTTCCAGGAAACTGCGGCCGATGAGCTGCCGGTGCACTTGGTTGGTGCCTTCCCAGATCTGCGTGACTTTGGCGTCCCGCATCAGGCGTTCGACCCGGTATTCCTTGATATAGCCGTAGCCGCCGTGGAATTGCACGGCATCGGTCGATATCTGCATCGCGAGGTCGGAAGCGCGCATCTTCAGCATCGATGCCTCGACACCGAAGTCGTCCGCGCCGTCGTCGACCAGCCGACCCACATGCCAGAGCCAGTTTTCGCACATCGCCAGATCGGTCGCCATGTCGGCGAGCATGAACTGAATGCCTTGGAATTCGACAATGCGGCGGCCGGATTGGCTGCGCTGGTTGATATAGGCCACGCCGTCTTCGAAGGCCGCGCGCGCGATGCCGAGCGCGTGTGCCGCGACACTCGGGCGGGATTTGTTGAGCGAGGCCAGCAGGATCCGCAGGCCGTCGCCGGGTTTGCCCAGCAGATTCTCCATCGGCACCCGGCAATTCTCGAACACCAGTCCGGAGGTCGAGGAAGCGCGCAGCCCCATCTTGTCCTCTGGCGTCGTCGTGCTGAAGCCCGGTGTGTCTTTCTCGATGATGAGTGCCGTTATCGCGCCGCGCGCGTCGTCGATCTCGCTCCACTTGCCGAAGACGAGATAGAAGTCCGATGCGCCGCCATTGGTGATGAAGGTCTTGCCGCCGTTGACGATGATGTCGTCCCCGTCCGGCGTGAACTTGGTTTGCATGCCGGTGGCGTCCGACCCGGCGTTCGGCTCGGTGATTCAGAGCGTGGCCAGCGCGCCTTCGGCCATCCGTGGCAGGAACTTCTGCCGCAACGCCTCACTACCAAGATCGATCACCGGCTTCATGGCGTGGAAGTTGGTCGCCCAGATCACGCCGGTCGATGCGCAGGCCTTGGAGATTTCCCGGACACAGGCGAGATAAACGCAATAGGAGAGGGCCGCGCCACCATACGCTTCTGGGATGAACATGGCGTTCAGGCCGAGCGCGTTGATGTCCGCGACGTTGTCCCACGGGAAGCTGCTGTCGCGGTCATGTCCCTCCGCGCGGGGTGCGATCTTGTCGCGCGCCAGCGCGCGGACGCTGTCGAGCAGCAGTGTCTCCTCCTCGATGAGCCGAAGCGTGTCGTCGAGTTGCGAAAAGACCTTCACAGTGCCATGCCCTGGCCACCGTCGACATAGATCGTCTCGCCGGTCAGGAAGGCGACGTCTTCGGTGAATAGCGATGCGACGATCCGGGCGATTTCATCCGTTGCGCCCGGCCGGCGGACCGGCGACCGGCCATTGAGCCACGTCTGAAATTTTTCTTCCGTGACGATCTCGCGGTTTAGGTCGGTCTCGATGAATCCAGGCGCCACGTTCACGACACTGATGCCGGCTTTGGCCCACTCGGCGGCGAGGCATCGGGTCATGGCCGCCACCGCGGCTTTCGACGCACAGTAGGCGAGGGTGCGGGGCACGCCGAGCTTGTCGTAGAAGGATCCGATGTTGACGATTCGGCCGCCATTCTTTTCCAGATGCGGATAGGCCTCCCGGCTGACGATCATCACGGACGTCGCATTCGTCTCCATGATTTCGGCATAGTCGTCGGTCGTGAGGTCGCGGCTCCGGGTTTCCCGGTGAATGCCCGCGTTGTTGACCACGCCGGTAAGGCCGCCCGCCTTGTCCGCCACGGCGGCAAGGGCGTTGCGGATGCTCGCTTCATCGGTCACGTCGCATTTTGCCGGGATGAATTTATCCGACGCTTCCGCGCCGTCCGGCAGTCCACCGCCGCGCGACAGGCAGCCGACGGTAAGTCCTCGTGCGGCAAGCTCGCGCGCGATGGCCGCGCCGATGCCGCGGCTCGATCCGGTAACCGCGATTGCGCCTTCAGGCATCCTTGAACTCCGCTTTTCGTTTGTCGACAAAGGCGTTCATGCCTTCGACCACGTCCTCGGTTTGAAAGGCCAGGGTGTTGAGATCGGCTTCGATCCGCAAGCCCTCGTTGATCGGGCTGTCCGACGCGCGGGTGACCGCCTCCCGGGCGAATCCCAACACCGGCAGGCTGAACCCCGCAAATTCCCGCGCGAAGTCGATGGCGGCATCGAGCGTATCGCCGTCGCCGATCCGGTTGACCAGGCCGATCCGCTCGGCCTCGGCCGCGTCGACGGTTCGGCCGGTCATGATCATGTCGAGGGCGCGGCTTTCGCCGACAACGCGGGGCAGGCGCTGTGTGCCGCCATATCCCGGGATCGCGCCGAGTTTGATCTCCGGCAGGCCCATCTTGGCATTCGCACCGGCGACCCGGAAGGTGCAGGCCAACGCCAGTTCCAGCCCGCCGCCGAAGGCGTAACCGTTGATCGCAGCGACCGACGGCATCGGCAGCCGGTCCAGCTTGGCGAAGGTCCATTGACCGAGTTCCGCGCCGCGCTTGGCATCGACCAATGAACGGTCGAGCAGTTCCTTGATATCCGCACCGGCGCAGAAGGCTTTGTCGCCTTCGCCGGTGAAGATCAGCGTCCGTGCATCGGAGGCGCCGACCTCGTCGATCGCCGCGCCGATATCCTCGATCATCCGGACATTGAGCGCATTCAACGCCTCCGGGCGGGACAGTGTGATTATGGCGAATTCGTCCCGGCGGCTCAGTTCGATGGACATGTCGGTTCGTTCCTTCTAGGCGTCGGGTTCGGTGAAGCGGATCGGGTCGGGTTTGATACGGCCGCTGCGCGCCCACTCCGCCAATTCGCGTTTCAGGATCTTGCCGCTTGCGGTCAATGGAAAGTCGTCCATGACGATGAAATATTCCGGCATGTCGTATTTCGACAGGCCCGCGGTGTGCAAGTGGTTGAGCACGTCGTCGCCGGCCGGTGCGGGTTGTTCCGCGGGCATGACCGCCAGCCCGACCTTCTCGCCGAGCCGTTCGTCCGGCACGGCGAAGGCGGCCGCTTTTTCGATATTCGGATGCTTGATTGCCAGGTCCTCGATCCGCGCCGGATGGATGTTGTGCCCGCCGCGAATGATGATGTCCTTCATCCGCCCGACGATGGCGAGGTTGCCGTCTTCGTCCAATCGGCCCAGGTCGCCCGACAGGAACCAGCCGTCGCGGTTGAAGGAGTCCTCGGTGGCGGTCTGGTTGTCGAAGTATCCCAGCATGAGACACGCACCCTTGCCGCCGATCTGCCCGACCTCGCCGAGGGGGACTTCCTCGTCGCGGTTGTCCTGCGCGAACAGCTTGACCTCGTAGCTCCGGCCGCCGCGGCCGCAGGTCTCGCAGATTGTTACCGGATCGTCGCCGGGAAATGTGTATTGATGCGACGAGTTTTCCGTCATGCCGTAGACATTCTGCGGCTTGATGCCCTGCTTTAGAAAGGCTTCTGCAGTGACCGGCGGGATCGGCGCTCCCGCCATGTAAAAGGTTGCGACCTTGCCGAGCCGGTCGAGGCCGCGCGCCTTTTGGTCGGCCAGGATGTCCATGCCATGGGTCGGCACGCCCATGACGTAGGTCGCGCCGGTCTCGACGATCCAGTCGAGCGGCTTCATGCCGTCGGGCGGATCGTTCAAGACCATCTCGCCGCCGCAGACCATGATCTCGGACGCCGCGACCCAGGCGATATGGTGGCTCAACGGGCTCAGCGTCAGGATCACAGTGTCCGTGTCGTGGTTCCAATCCCGTACCATGTCGCGCGCATTGGCGAGCAGCGTGTTGTCGGAATGCAGCACGCCTTTGGGTTTGCCCGTCGTCCCCGACGTGAAGGCCAGGTAGAAAGGCTTGTCCGGGCTAGGGTCCGCGTCCGGTCGTTCGCGCCCATAGTCCATGATCTCGGGGAAGTCGTCGCCGCTCGTGCGCCCTGCCGGTAGCCGAACGACCCGCTTCATCGACGGCAAGGCGGCGATTTTATCCAGCACGTCCGGCGTTGCCGCGCCGTAGCCCTCTTCCACGACGAGGGCGGACACTCGGATGGCATCCAGCAAGCCGACGATCTCCTCGCCGGCATAGTTCAGGTGAAGGGACGGGTTACAGATGTAGCCGTTGCGCGCGCAGGCGAGCATGGTCACCACCGCCTCGACCCGGTTCGGCTGCCACAATGAGACGCGCTGTCCTTTGACCAGGCCGCCTTCGTGCAGGACCGCCGCCATTGAATCGGTCCAGTCCTTGAGCTGCCACCAGGTCAGCCGCCGCCCGCTGTCGCGCACCGCATAGCCGTCCGGGCGGTCCCGCGCGTGGTTGCTTAGCAGCGAATACAGCGTGTCCGCCTGCCACATCCCTTCGTCGTAATAATGGCCGGCGGAGGCCGGGTCGTGCAGCGTTAGGGTGCGGTTCATCGCAGGACCGTCCTCACAATCGTCAGTGTCCGAATTTCGACGGATCCGGTTTCCGGCGCTCGCCGAAGGATTCGCTGAGCTCCTTGGACTCGTCGGAATCGAGATACTGCCGCAGCAGCAGGTCATGCGCCATGCGGCCCAACCCGTTGACCCCCGTGGTCCGTACGCTGAAGGAATGCTTGATGGCGGCCAGGGCGACCGATCCACGGTCTGCGATATGCATCGCCCAGGCTTTTGTTTCCTCGCGCAGCTTGTCGTCCGGCACCACGCGGTTGATCAGGCCGATCGCGAGGGCTTGCTCGGCGGTGTATTTATCGTTGCAGAACCACATCTCCTTGGCGCGCTTCTTACCGATCTGATCTTCCAGATACCAGGTGCCGACGCCGGCATCGAAGCTGCCCATGGACGGGCCGACCTGCCGGAAAATCGCGCTTTCCGCGGCGATGGTCAGGTCGCACACGACCTGCAGCACGTTGCCGCCGCCGACCGCAAAGCCGTTGACGCTGGCGATGACCGGCTTCTGCGACCGCTCGATGCTTTCATACATGTCGAGCACCGGAATGACGCCGGAATAGGTCTGGCTGTCTTCCATGTCTTCCTTGCGCCCGCCGATGCAGAAGAAGCGGTCGCCGGCGCCGGTTAGGATGAGCACTCGGGTGCGCGATTCCCGGCGGTTCTGGTCGATGCAGTCGCGGACCTCGAAACACATGGTCGGGTTGAACATATTGCCGTCTTCGGGCCGGTTCAGCGTGATCGTGCCGACGGGGCCGTCTTCTTCGTAGATGATCGTTTCGTATTCCATGATGCTCACTGGTGCTCGTTTCAATTGCTGGCGCGGTTGTCCAAGTATGCCGCAAATCCGTATCGGTTGCGCGATATCGGCGATTGTACCGGGAAGAGGGCGTTGAGCGAAAATCCGATTGCGGAAACAACCCGGGAATCCGATTTTTAGCGTCAACTCAATTGGGTTATACTGGTTTCCTCGACCAGCAGCATGCAAGGCTGCGGTAACGATAATAAGAACTCGATGGGAGGGACCCGTGCATGAGCGGTAATTTGCCGGCGCCAGTGGTGAATGCCGATTCTGCACCCTATTGGCAGGGTGCCCGCGACAATAAACTCCTCCTGCAACGGTGTTCCGATTGCGGAACGCTCCGGTTCTTCCCCCGATATCTCTGCACCGAGTGCGGCTCCGACAACACGGGCTGGGTCGAAGCCACCGGGCGCGGCACCGTGCATAGTTTTACTGTGGTGCATCGCGCCGCCTTTCCGGAATTCCAGGAGCGCACGCCCTATGTGGTTGCGCTGATCGACCTTGAGGAAGGGCCGCGCATGATGTCGAACATCGTCGGCGCGGATGCGCTCGAGGTGGCGATCGGCGATGCGGTGACGGTTGAGTTCGAAGACCGCGGTGACGATGGCGCCAAGGTGCCGCAGTTCAGGCGGGCGTGAACGGATGAGCCTTCGCAACAAGATCATCATCGCCGGCGTCGGCGAGTCCGATATCGGCAAAGTGCCGGAGATGACTGGCCTCGGCCTCAACGCACAGGCCTGTAAGCGCGCGCTCGACGATGCCGGCCTCACGCTGAAGGATGTCGACGGTGTGCTCACTGCCTACACGATGACCGAGCCCTATTTCATGCTGGGGACGGTGGTCGCCGAGTATCTCGGCATCCAGCCGCGCTACTGTGCCTCGGTCGCGGTCGGCGGCGGCTCGCCCGCTGTGATGCTAAAACACGCCGCCGAAGCCGTTCTGGCCGGGCATTGCGACACGGTTC
The DNA here is from genome assembly GCA_021774335.1 of Alphaproteobacteria bacterium. Lineage (GTDB taxonomy): Bacteria > Pseudomonadota > Alphaproteobacteria > UBA8366 > UBA8366 > JAJFJD01. Next base: position 110,362 of record JAJFJD010000020.1, on the reverse strand, counting down.
TGGTATGCGCCGGTGAGAACCGGGCGACCGGGCAGAGCCGGGATTCCGCGGTGGCGGCTCTGACCATCGTCGGTCACCCGTATTTCGAGAACCCCTACGGCCCCCTGATCCCCGGCTTCTACGCGATGATCGCGCGGCGCTATATGCACGAGTTCGGCACGACCCGTGAGCAGATGGCGGCGGTCGCGGTCAATGGGCGGAATCATGCGCTGCGGCATCCGAACGCGCATATGACCAAGCCGATCACGGCGGAAGACGTGCTGAATTCGAAGCCGATCGCTGAACCGCTGAACATCCTCGACTGTTGTTTGATATCGGACGCGGCCGGGGCCTTCGTGGTCACCCGCGCCGACCGCGCGCCCGATCTTGCGAATGCGCCCGCGTATCTGTTGGGAATCGGTGAGTTCCATACCCATGAGCATCTAATTGCGGCACCCAGCTTGACCGAATTCGGGTGCCGCCAGTCCGGCGAGGCGGCCTATGCGATGGCGGGGCTAGGGCCGAGCGATGTGGAATTTGCGCAGCTCTACGACTGCTTCACCATCGTCCCGATCATCGAGATGGAGGAGCTCGGTCTCGCCGAGCGCGGCGAGGGCGGCGAGCGGTTCCTGCGCGGCGACACCGCGATCGAGGGAAGTCTGCCGATCAATACCGATGGCGGCCTGCTGTCCCACGCCCAGGCGGGCGCCGGCGGTGGCATCTTCGGCATCGTCGAGGCGACGCGGCAACTTCGCGGCGATCAGGGCGACCGGCAGGTGAAGAAACACGACGTGGCGCTGGTGCATAACGAAGGCGGCATCCTGTCCTCCAACTGCACCATGCTACTGGGGAGCGAGGCGCGATGAGCAGCGAGTCGCGCGGCATGTATTTCGAGGATTTCGAAGTCGGCATGACTCTCAGCACGCCGGCGCGGACGATCACCAGCACGGATATCGTCAATTTCTGCTGCCTCACGGGCGACTTCAACGAAGTTCATAGCAATTACGAATACGCCAAGACCACGCCCTTCGGCGAAGTCATCGCCCATGGGCCAATGGTCTATGGCATCGCGGGCGGGCTGCAATACGCCAGCGGGATCAACGACGGTACCTTGTTGGCGCTGCTGGGGATCGACAAGTGGCGGCTGCTGACGCCGGTGAAGCATGGCGACACGATCCGCATGGAACAAACGGTGTTGTCGAAGCGCGAGACCAGCAAACCGGGTCGTGGCGTCGTCACGCTAAAACGGGAAATTAAAAATCAACACGGCGACGTAGTGCAGGAGATGGAAGCGACCATCCTGTATCGCTGCCGCGAAGGGGGATAACCACAACCATGTCCGATGATCTTTTGTTCGAGGTGACCGACGGGGTCGCGCTGATGACGTTGAACCGGCCCGACGCGCTGAATGCGTTTACGCCAGGTATTATGACCGGCTGGGTCGAGCATCTTAAAGAGGTGCAGGAAAACGACGACATCCGCGTGCTGCTGGTAACCGGCGCGGGCCGGGGGTTTTGCAGCGGCGGCGACGTCAAGCGCATGGGCGAGAAGGCCGACAACACGTCCATGACGACGAAGACCCGGCTGTGGACGCAGACCCAGATGGTCGCCAAGCGCATGATCCAGATGGACAAGCCGAGCGTTGCCGCGATCAACGGCGTCGCAGTCGGCGGTGGTCTGGACCTGGCGTTGACTTGCGACATCCGGGTCGCGGCGGAAAGCGCCCGGATGGCCGAGACCTATGCCCGTATCGGGTTGATCCCGGGCGCAGGCGGCGCGTGGCATCTGCCGCGCATCGTCGGCCGGTCGAAAGCGCTCGAAATGTTCTGGACCAGTGAATTCCTCAGTGCGCAGGAAGCGCTGGATATCGGCTTGGTCAACCACGTCTGGCCGGATGGCGAGTTCATGGACCGCGCGCTGGAGTTCGCGAGCAAGATTGCACGCGGCGCGCCGCTGTCAAACCGGCTGATCAAGCGGACGCTGACGCAGGGTCTCGAAACCGACCTTTGGACGCATATGGATCAAATCTCCTCGCATATGACCGTGGTGCGGTCGAGCGAGGATCATCGGGAGGCGGTAGCCGCCTTCAAGGAGAAACGGCAACCGGACTTCAAGGGCCGGTAGGAGAAAAGTGTGAGCGCTGCAGTTTAGGGTTCCTGGGACAGGAATCGCCGAAAAAATAAAACAACAAACCGGCGCTGCAGTCACGGGGAGGAAAAAATGGGACGACCGGTATTGCGGACGCAGCTCTGCGACATGCTTGGTATTGAATATCCCATCCTGCTGGCGGGGATGGGATCACGCGGCAAAGCGACGCCGCCCGCATTGGTGGCGGCGGTGTCGGAAGCGGGTGGCATGGGAGTCATCGGCGGCTCGGGATTGCCGCCGGAGGAATTGCGGCGGGTCATTCGTGAATCGCGCCGGCTGACCGACAAGCCAATCGGCGTGGATTTGCTGTTGCCGGCGAGCCTGGCGAAAGGGGCGGGCACGACCCGCACCGAAGTGCGCCGCCAGCTTTGGGAGAAATACCCGGAACATGTCGCCTTCGTAAAATCGCTGATGGAGGAGTACGACTTGCCCGACGTGTATGTCGACAACGAGGCGGTCGTGTCCACCAACCTGATCGAGGATCAGGTGCGTGTGGTTTTGGAGGAAGACGTGCAGGCGTTCGCCGCGGGCCTAGGCGATCCGTCCTGGGTGGTGCCGCAGGCGAATGAAAAAGGAATGGTGGTGCTGGGTTTGGCGGGCACGCCCCGCAATGCGGAGCGGCAGAAAGCGGCGGGCGTCGACATCGTCGTGGCACAGGGCCATGAAGCTGGGGGTCACACCGGTCATCTTGCGAATTTTCCGCTTATTCCGCAGGTCGTCGATGCGGTCAGCCCGATTCCCGTCGTGGCGGCAGGTGGCATCGCGGACGGCCGTGGTGTCGCGGCCTCGCTGGCACTCGGGGCCATTGGTGCGTGGGTCGGCACGGCCTTCCTCGTCGCCGAGGAGAGCGATATCGGTGATAAGAAACAGGACGCCATCTTGAATGGGGATTCGAAAGATTTTCAGATTCGCCGGGTCTATACCGGCAAAACGATGCGCGGTCGTACCACACCGATCACGGAGGCGTGGGACGCCTGCAGTCTCGATCCGTTGCCGATGCCGTACCAGAAAATTTTGATGGACGATTTCAACGAAGCTGCCGTGCGTGCGGGTCGCGATGACCTGATCAGCAATCCGGCGGGCCAGATCGGTGGCATGTTGAAGGACCGCAAGCCGGCCCGGCAGATCATGGACGAGATCGTCGCCAGCACCGTGAAGACGGTGGAGGGCTTTCGGACGGGGGCGGTGGTTGAATTATGACCGATGCCGGTCCGGCCGCGCCGCCGCTTACAGGCATTCGGGTCCTCGACCTGACCCGCATCGTCGCCGGACCATTCTGCACCATGCAGTTGGCGGATTTGGGTGCCGAGATCATCAAGATCGAACGGCCCGGACACGGCGACGATACGCGGCATTTCAAACCGCCCGAGGCCGGCGGTGAATCGCATTTCTATCTTGCCTTCAACCGCGGCAAGAAAAGCATCGCGCTGAATCTGAGCAGTGACGAAGGCCGCGACATCGTTCACCAACTTGCCGCTAAATGCGACGTGCTGATCCAGAATTTTCGGCCCGGGGTGATGGCGCGGCTCGGTCTCGACTATGATGTGATGAAGGAGCGGCACCCGCATCTCATCTATTGCTCGATTTCGTCTTACGGACAGGAAGGCAGCATGGCCGACCGGCCGGGGCTCGATCCGGTTCTGCAGGCGGAGATGGGGTTGATGGCGATCACCGGCGACCCGGCGGGCGATCCGATCCGGTCGCCCTTGTCACTGACCGATCTGTTCATCGGGCTTTACGCCAGCACGTCGATCCTATCGGCGGTGATCTCGCGCCGCGATAGCGGACAGGGCCAGCATATCGATCTGGCGCTGATGGATGGCGCGGCGGCGGCCCTCGGTAATATCGCGCAAGGCTATTTCTGTACCGGTGAGGATCCGGTCCGGACCGGCAATACCCATGCGGTGGCGGTGCCTGCATCGGCATTCCACGCGAAAGACGGGATGTTCTATCTCGCCTGCGGTACCGACCGGCTGTTCCATTCGCTCTGCAAGGACGTGATCGACCGGCCGGAATGGATCGATGACCCGCGGTTCCGAAGCAACCCCGATCGGCTAGCCCACCGGGACGAGCTCATGCGGCTGCTGAGCGAAATCTTCGCCGAACAGCCGCTCGGCTACTGGATGCCGAAATGCCGCGAAGCGGGTGTGGCTGCCGGGCCGGTACGCTCGATTTCCGAGGCACTGGAATCGCCGGAGGTTGCCGAACGCAACATGGTCGTGACTGTTCCGCATCCGACGGCGGGTGACCTGCGCATGCTGGGCACGCCCTACAAGATGTCGGGCACGCCCGCCGCCGATCCGGTGGCGGCACCGCTGCTGGGGCAGCACACGGACGAGGTGCTGCGCGATTTACTCGAAATGGATGAGGCGGCGATCGCCGCGCTTCGAGACGGCGGTACCGTCGGAGATTAAGGTTCTTACGGCAGTTATCGGTGGATAACCGTATGTTTGCCGTTGGGCCTGCTGGGATCGGGGACTTCGAAGATGTCGTAGCCTGCGTCCTTCGGCAACACCATGGATGTCGATCCGTCCGGACCTTTCTCGCGTTGGCCCAGCACGGTCACGACCTTCTCGCCTTGTGCGCGCTTGAGCGCTTCATCGACGGTGTTGCTGCGGTCGAGCTTCGAGAGCGTGCAGTAGGTCGGGAACATCACGAAATGGACACCGCCGACGAAATCGTCCATCACGCCTTGCGGGCTGTTCCATAGGGAATCCAGTGACTCGCTGCCGTCATGCAGCGCAACCTGGCCCGGCGGCGCCGGTGCGAGGAAGAAATGCGTGTCGAAGCGCTTCGGTCGCATTTCCGGCGTGATCCAGTGTGCGTAGTAGACGAGCAGGTCGCAGGCGAGATCCAGGTTCTCGGCCTCGATCATCTCGTCGATGCCGATCTCGTCCTTCATCAGCGCGTCGCGGTATTTGGCATCCAGATCCGGCACGCGGTCGGCCGGTATGAGGTCGGACCCGCCTTTCGGCCGGGCGAGCAACACGCCGCATTCTTCGAATGTTTCGCGCACGGCGGCGATATGCAGCGAAAGGTGGAAATCGTCGATGTCGCCGATCGGGCCGCTACGGTCCCGTAACCAAGCTGTCCTGTCCGCCGGATCGACCTTGCCGCCCGGATAGACGAGCGCACCCGCCGCGAAGTCCATCTTGGTCGGTCGCTTGACCATGAAGACTTCCATCCCGTTGGCGCCGTCGCGCAGGAGCAGGACGGTGCTGGCGGGCAGGGGGGTGACGGGCGTATCCGGCATAGGGGGGCGAACTCCTGTTTTTTTTAGTATGTGTGCGGTTCGAGTGCGACCATCGGATGCTGGCTGAACACCGTCGGCTCATTCACCGGATCGGCGGCGCAGATAAAGGATTGATCGAGTTCGTCCCAGCCGTTGACGCCGAGCAGGCCCATGCAGATGAGGATTTCTTCTTCCAGCAGTTCGAGGACGCGCAGCAGGCCGGGCACGCCGGCAGCCGCCATGCCGAGACACTGCAGCCGGCCCACGCCGACGGCATCTGCGCCCAGGATCATCGCCTTGACGATATCGGAGCCGCGCGTGACGCTGCCGTCGTAGATGACCTTAGCCTTGCCGTTTACCTCGGCGACGATTTCCGGCAACACATCGACCGATCCGCGTCCGGTATCGAGCGCGCGGCCGCCATGATTGGTGACGTAGATACCCTCCACGCCATGCTCCAGCGCCAGCGCGGCATCCTCTGCGCAGCCAATGCCTTTTAGAATCAGCGGCATATCGAACTTGTCCTTGAACCGCTTGATGTCGTCCCAGTTATAGCCGGCCTGATAGCCGATCGACGTCGCATAGGCGGATGGGTCTTGGGCCGCCATGCGGCGCGACCGTCGGACATAGCGGTTGGCGAGATCGCGTTCCCGCCGGGTGTAGAGGTCGAGATCGACGGTCACGGCGAAGGCGAAATAGCCGTTGTCCATCGCGCGTTTAACGTAGTCGTCCTGGAAGGCGTGGTCGCCGCGGATATAAAGCTGGAAGATCCGGTTGTTGTCCGGCGCCGCTTCGGCGGTCCCTTCGAGGCCGGGTGCCGCTTGCGAACTCAGCATGTGCACCACGTCGAAAATCTCGGCGGCCTTGGCGGGCGTCGCACCGCCGCCCTCCTCGACTGTTTCGAGCGACCCGATCGGGGCGAGAATGACCGGCATCCGCAGGTCGCGACCCATAAATTCGGTCTTGGCGGTGCGGGCCGATACGTCGCGCATGACGCGGGGCCGGAAAGCGATAGAATCCAGTGCCTGGCGGTTGCGGCGCAAGGTGGTCTCGGTATCGGTGCCGCCGACCACATAATCCCAGACGCCCTGCGTCAGATTTTTGCGTGCGGCCTTGACGATCTCGTGGACGGTGGCGAATTGCCCTGCCGGTTCGATGCTCATCGATGAATTAGCCTTCTTCTTAGTATTTGTTCGGGTTCAGGCTCAGCATCTGGTGTGCGCTGAATACCGATGGAAAGGCGACCGTCGTGGACGTCGTCACGCAGCTCGGGTCGAGATCGGCCCAGCTTGTGGCGCCGCTGAGGCCCATGGAAATCTGAATTTCCTGCTCCAGGATTTCCAATGCCCGGACCACCGCGCCCATGCCACCCGCGGCAAGGCTGGCGCATTGCAGCCGTCCGATGCCGACGAGATCCGCGCCAAGCGCCTTCGCCTTGACGATGTCCGAGCCGCGCAGCACGCCGCCGTCGACGATGATCGTCGCCTTGCCCTTGGCTTCGGCGACCACCTCGGGTAGGACGTCCATCGAGCCTCGGCCGTGATCGAGCTGTCGTCCGCCATGGTTCGAGATATAGATACCGTCGACCCCGTGTTCGACGCAGAGTGCTGCGTCTTCCGCCGTGGCGATGCCCTTCATGATCAGCGGGATGTCATGCGTATCCTTGAAGCGTTTGACGTTGTCCCAGGTGTATTTCGCCTGCCAGATTTGTTCGTCATTGCTTATATCGACACGCCATTTCTTCACGAAGCGGTTGGCGTAGTCGCGCTCGCGCCGGCTGTAGACCGCGGTATCGATCGTGACGGCGAAGGCGTTGTAGCCGTGCTCGATGGCGCGGCGGGCGAAGTCGTCCTCGAACTTGTCGTCACCGCGTACGTAGAGCTGGAATATCCTGTTGTTGTTCGCCGCCGCCGCGACCTCTTCCAGCCCCGGACTGCAGCGCGAACTCAGCATATGGATGATGTCGAAGGCTTCCGCGGCCTTGGCCGATGCGGCCGCGCCCTCGGCCGGCGAGAAGGACTCCAGCGATCCGATCGGGGCCAGCAGAACCGGGATGCGGAGCTTCATGCCGAGGACGGTATCGCTGGCGTCGATCTCACGAATATCGCGCAGTGCGCGTGGTTTCAGGGCAAGCTTGTCGATCGCCGCCCGATTGCGCCGCAGCGTCGTTTCGGATTCCGACGCGCCCGCCATATAGTCCCACGCCCCTTGCGTGAGATTGGTGCGCGCTGCGCGGATGATTTCGTGGATCGTTGCAAACTCGTTCGAGCTTTCCGGGGAGTCGGTCGCCATACGTGTCTCGCTGCTTTCTTAAATCCGTCCGATTGATGGGAGAAGGTCGCTATTTGCCCTTGAAAACGGGATGGCGCTTCTCGAGGAAGGCGTCGACCGCTTCCATATGGTCGTCGCTCGACCGTGCAATCGTCATATGCGACGAAATCTGGTCGAGATGGGTGACCAGGTCGATGCGTTGTCCCTGATACGTCGCGCGTTTTATGAGTCGCACCGAGATCGGCGCGCGGCGGGCGATCTTGGTCGCCAGTTTATAGGTTTGCTCCATCAACTCGTCGTCCGGATAGACGTGATTGACGAGGCCGATTTCCTTGGCCTCCGCCGCTTCGACGAAATCGGCGGTGTAGAGCAGCTCAAGCGCCTTCGGCATGCCGACCAGGCGCGGCAGGAACCAGCAACCGCCGGCGCCCGGCACCAGTCCCATGCGGACATAGCTCTCCGCGAATTTCGCGCTTTCGGCGGCGATCCGGATGTCGCACATGCTCGCCATGTCCATGCCGGCGCCCGTTGCCGGGCCGTTGACGGCGGCGATGATCGGCTTGTCCATTTCCTGCAGCGTCTTCGGAATGTTCTGCACCATGTCCCAAAGCCGGCTCTTGGTCAGGTTCGGGTTGTTCCGATCGGGGCTTTCCTTCATCGCCCGCACATCGCCGCCGGCGCAGAAGGCGCGCCCGGCGCCGGTCAGGACGACCACATGGATATCGTCATTATCGCGGCATTCCTGCAGCGCGGCGACCCAGGCCTCGATCATTTCTTCCGTGAAGGCGTTCAGCACATCCGGACGATTCAGGGTGATCGTGGCGATATGGTCTTTGGTCTCGAAGAGAAGCTGGTCGGTCATGATTTTTCCTTACGGCTCGGTGCTTCTTATGTCGAATTGCCTGATACAGGGTGTATCGCGGCGGGCGGGGCGCTGTCCAGTTGGGCCCGGGATCGGACGGAAAGCGGAGACGGCCGCGCGGGTGCGGGCCGATTTGCGCCATTTTAGGGCAAATGCGGCTGGCGGGATACTGACCCCGGTGGGCACTGCATCAGCAATTCAGAGACACCGGAAGTTTACATAAACGAAACTAGGAAGCTTGGACCGACTTTATGAGCGCGTTTTGTCGATAGTCCACGCTCGGCGACCGCCAGAACTGGAACAGTAAGTGCCCTGTTTCGCTGTCGGAAATCCATTCGCCATCACAAAAGTGCTCGACGATCCATTTGTGAGGTTTTCCGCCTCTCGATACGATCTTCAGGCGACATTCATCTGAAAGTCCAAACGCCAAGCAATTGAGGGCCTCGTCTACATTGCGAAAGTGCTCATGCCAGCCCTCGAAAGCAACAATGTATTTGTCCTGATCCATATGGAATTCGACGACAAAACCCTCTGGAGAGGAAGGCAAAAAACGAATCGAGCCGTCGTCCTCCTCGGTCCGAGCACCGGGATACTTTTCAAAGCGTTTCCGAATTTCCGCTTTGGGATCATCCATACCCAGACGCTTGGCTAATTCATGAGTGACCTGACCACGGCCCTATTGGTTATACGATCCTCTAACCGCCAGACTCCAGCGGAAGTCTCTTCTTGCCACTAGCGCGAACGGGTCAATCGAAAAAAACATTAGATCGTTATGCCGTACCGGCTGATCGCTGTTTCCTGCTGTTTCAGGACCTCGCTCGACGTCATCGTGCCGGATGCCATGTCGAGGATGTAGTCGTACAGGTTGTCCCCCATATCGGCGAAGCTCGCGTCTTCCTCCAGGATGCCGGAGACGTCGAAGTCGATGTTGTCGGGAAAGTCCCGGATGGTGTTGATATTGCCGCTAATCTTGGCGGTCGGCATAATCATGTTGCCGATCGTGTTGCCCACGCCAGTGGTGAAGGCGGTGAGTTGGCAACCGCCGGCCGCCAGCCCGGTCAGCGATTCCACCGCTGGGGCCGATCCGGCCATGAAATGCAGGCCCTTGCGGTTCGGTCTTTCCGAATACTCCAGGACATCGACCAGGGGCGTGGTGCCCGACTTGGCCATCGCGCCCAGCGCCTTTTCCTCGATGGTGGTCAGGCCGCCGCGGATGTTGTCCGGCACAGGGTTGACGCCCCGGATATCGACGCCGGCTTCCATCGCCTTCGCCTCGTGATCGAGGACCATCTTCAGGAACGCCTTTTTGACGGTCTCGTCCGCCGCCCGTTCGGCAAAAATGTCTTCCGCGCCGAGGAATTCAGACGTTTCGGTGATGATGGCGGTGCCGCCGGCGTCGATCAGCCGGTCGGCGGCTCGGCCAAGCGCCGGGTTCGACGCCAGTCCGGACGTGGTGTCCGATCCGCCGCATTCGAGTCCGAGGATCATCTCGGAGACCGGGAATTCACGACGGCGTTGCTTGGACGCTTCGATCGCCATGCGGCTCGCTTTACGGACACCCTCGGCCATCGCGTTGATCGTGCCGCCGAGTTGTTGCACCAGAACCGTTTCGACCGGCTTGCCAGTATTGCGCACCCGGTCCGCCACTAAATTGGTGCTGGTTTCCTCCAGCCCGACAATGACAACACCGGCGAGGTTAGGGCTCCGCCCCATGCCGGCCAGCGTGTTGTAGGTGATCTCCAGGTCCTTGCCCATTTGTCCGCGCACGAACAGCGTGGTGATGGGGACGGCTTCGGCGACGTGGTCGGCGATCGACCGGGTGACCGGATTGACGTTGTCCATGATCGACAAAATGCCGATCTTGTTACGCACGCCGACCTGTCCGTCGGAGCGTTCGAACCCTAGGAATGTATCGGTCATATCGATCTCTCCGGGTTGGTCTAGTTCAGCTTATCTCCGCGACCCCGCTTGGAATCGACGTTGTGCACGTGGACGTGTTCGCCGGTCTGAATTTCGGCGGTGGTTTCGCCGATCACCTTGCCGTATTTGATGACTTCGACGCCGGGTGCCATATCGGACAATGCCACCTTATGGCCGAACGGCACCTCCTGACGGAGCGATACCGAGCCTTTCTTCTCACCGCGTAGATCGACCGACATGTCGGCTTCACCGCCGCGGTCGATCAGGGTGGCGACGTTGTCACTCGGGTTCAGGACTATCGCGCGGATCATCGCATGCTCCTGTCTTCGATGGTTTAGGCTGCCCCAACCGGATCGGCGAAGCTGTTGAGGATCTTGCCGGGCCGGGCGCGCATCATGTCTTCGAGTTCCTTGCGCACGGTGCTGTATCCGGCATCCTCGAATACGTTCGTCATCTCACCCGGATCGTTGCTGAGGTCGTAGAGTTCCCCGGCGCCGGAATTCAGTTCGAAGGTGCATTTGTGCGTCTTCGTGCGGATCGTCCGTAGGTTCAGCGGCACGCCGCAACGGGTCGCGGCCAGGTTCCATTCGTTGTAGGCGACGTCGCGGGACGCACCGGCCTTGCCGGCAACGAGCGGCAACAGGCTTTCGCTCTGAATTTCCTCCGGCTTCTCGGTGCCCGCGAGGTCCATGAAGGTCGCCGCCAAGTCGAGGGTCGAGACAGGATCGTCCACGATGCGCGCTGCCGGGACGCCGGGACCGTGGAACAGCATGCCGACCCGCAGCAGGCCCTCATACGGCGTCGGCCCCTTTAAGTAGAGGCCGTGATCGCCCAGCAGATCGCCGTGATCGGTGGTGTAGATAACGATGGTGTCCTCGGCGAGCCCGTAGGCGTCCAGCGCGTCGAAGATGCGTCCGACATTGTGGTCGATCAGCGAGATCATGCCGTAGTAGTTGGCCGTCATATCGCGGAGTTGCGCCTCGCTCTGCACCGGTGCGCGCGACCCGGTCTTGCGGAACTCGACGAGTTCGGGATCGTCCATCTGCGGTTCGCCTTCGAGCGATGCCTTGTGCCACCAGGGGCGGGCGTCCAAATCCATTTTGTGGGTCGATGAGATATCGACCTCGTCCGGATGATGCAGGCGGCTCCACGGTTCGGGGCAGTCAAAGGGATGGTGTGGGTCCGGGAAGGAGGCCCACAGGACGAAAGGCTCGTTATTGTCGTGTTGCCGCAGGTAGTCGACCGTCCGGTCGCCGACCCATGTGCTGGTGTGCCACGCTTCCGGCAACGCGGAATGCCACGTCTGATTGGCGCCGGTGCTGGGCGGCAATTCCGTGCCCCATAAGTCCCAGACTTCCTGGCCGTCGCGCTCGCCATGGCCGTAATACCAGCGTTCGAAATGCTGGCCGCTTGGCGGCATCATCGGATTTCGTTTCTTGTGGAAATGGCCCATGCACATCAGCTCCGCATGATCGAAGCCCATATAGGGGCCGTTCCAGTCGTCGCCGAATTCTTTTGAACTGTATTGGCATTCCGGCGAACCGGTGGGGGCGAAGGTGCCCTTGGTGGCAAAGTGAGCCTTACCGATGAATGCCGAGCTATACCCCGAAGAGGCGAGGCGTCGGGCAAAACCGGTTTCGCCGACCGCCGGGTCGAGGTCGATGCCGTTGTCGCAAACGCCGTGGCTCAGCGGCAGCATCCCGGTCAGAATCGACGCGCGGGACGGCTGGCAGACCACGTTGGGCGTAATGCAGGCGCTGAACCGCGTGCCGGTCTGCGCCATTCGGTCGAGATGCGGGGTCTTTACCTTGCGGCCTTCGAACCCATAACAGTCGCCCCGCTGCTGGTCGGAGGTAATAAGTAGAATATTCGGTTTCTTCGGCATGCCCCACCTGTTTTCTGGCGCCGGTGATGGCGCGTCACTTTGCTCCGCATCAGCATAGCGCGTCTATGGGGATACCGAAAACGGGGGGATACCAAAAACGCTGGGCGAAACGGTTAGTTGCTCTTCAACGTTAAACCGCCGTCGACGAGAATTTCGGTACCGGTCACATATTTGGCTTCGTCCGATGCGAGATATAGGACGGCATAGGCGACATCCCACGCATCGCCCATATGGCCCATCGGCACCCGCTCGTTGCGTTCGCGGATGATCCGTTCCACATCTCCGCCGGCCCGGTCGCCCGCCAGCCGGAATTCCACCAGCGGCGTGTGCATTTGACCCGGGATGACCGAATTGCAGCGGATGCCTTTGTCCGCGTACTGAATCGCGACCGACTGGCTGAACCGGATGATCGCGGCCTTGGTTGCGTCATAAGCGATGTGGTGCGCGCCCGTGTAACTGAGCGCCGCGACCGACGACATGTTGACGATCGCACCCTTGCCTTGCGCTTCCATGATGGGAAGGACCGCTTTGCAGACCAGATACACATGTTTGAGATTGTGGTCCATCTGCCGGTCCCAGACGTCTTCCGGCATTTCCACCGGGCCGCCAGGAGCCGATCCGCCCACATTGTTGTGCAGGATATCGATCCGTCCGAAGGCGCTGGTGCAGGCCGCTATCATCTCCGCCACTGTTTCCGACTTGGACACGTCACCGACATGCGCATGACAGGTGCCGCCTTCTTCCTCGATCAGGCATTTGGTTTCCATGACGGCGTCTTCGTTGATGTCGGCGGCGAAGACGGTCGCACCTTCGCGCGCCAGCAGCGCCGCGGATGCCTTGCCGTTACCCCATCCCGGGCCCACCGACCCTGCACCGGTTACCAGCGCGACCTTGTCTTGCACGCGTCCTGCCATGTCACGCTCCTTCGTCCCTGTTTTGATCGAGGCCGTCTCGTCACTGGGCGGCCCTTCTTTGTATCATGGGCAGACACAGTCACAGCAAATCGATCGCGTGACACAGGTCACGCAGCAGCGTCCGTCGATGTGGAATGCGGGGTCTAGGCGGCCGAGGCGCGGAACAATTCACCCTGGTCGCGGTACCCGCAGAGGGCGAGTCCCAGGTCGTGGTCCAGGGTATCGTTCAGGCGGTCCGACCGCAGGAAGCTGCGGATGCCGCGATGGACTTCGCTGTCGTCCGGCGCGACGCTGGTATAACGGTCCAGGGGCCGGAAGAATTTCTTTTGCGGCAGCCCGTCCTGGGGCTTCAGCGAAAGATCGCGCAAGGTATCGCTGGCAGCGCAGAGGAAGTTGACCGGACCCTGCTTTACGCCGACCCGCATCGCATCGTCGAGCGATTCACTGGTGACGAACAGGCGCTCGTTGTTCGGGTCTTCGGCCCGTTGTCCGAAAATCAGGCTGTAATCCTGGCCGTGGCTGCGCGCGACGACCAGTCCGTCGCCGATCTGCATGGCGGCGACGCCGCTTGGATCCGCCGCGAAGACGGTCAGCGTGGTCGCAAGGTCACGGACCGACGCGACGTTATCGAAAGCGGCGGCCCGCAGCTGCTCCAATACGACCGACATCATGTCTGAATATAGCGCGCGCGCCGTGTCACCCGATTCGTCCGATATGGCACGGCGAACTGCCGGCATATTCTGACGCAGATTGTTGAGTGCGGCGCGGGCCGCGGTTTTCGAACCGATATGGGAGAGTTTCGCGTCCGGCGATCCCGATGCAATCGCGCCGACCATCAGGTCGGTGCTGATATGATCGACCTTGCCGTATACCTGGCAGGGATGCTGCTGCCGTTCCTGCAGGCGGTTGGCGCGTCGATAGTCTGCTGCGGCAACCCAGGTCATGCTGAAAATCGTCCCTAGCTTCGCTTCCGCAATCGGCGGGCCGAGCCCGTAACGCCGGTGGAAATTGACCGAGAAAGTTGTCGGATTGAAAAACGGCCAGATGAATTGCCGTCTCGACAAAAATTTCTCGAAGTCTTCATTTCCTAAATGCTGAGGTTCACCGCCACCCGATGCTGAAAGCACAGTTCACTTCGAATTGAATGATTAGGTTATTAAACCTTGGTGATGACTTTCCCAATACTACGATGCCTATTCCGTCGGGATTAGGTTTCAGTAGTGATAAAAACATCATATCTTGAGATCGGTGCGGGAGTTCGACTCGCGAAGAGTTCGCGCAATCGAGTTTTGCTTTGCACAAGCGTATGCGAAGAAAATATGTTACAGTTATACTGACATGAGACGACGATGCGGTAATCGGTATTAGTGTATTACGATGACGTTCTTTGAACCGGAAAGTTCTTGGGCGCTAGAACAGAATCCTAACTGGGCCCGAAACCGTATGACAGACCCGCGATACGATCGACATCGTGATACCGGAGGCAGGGCAACCTGCATCCTTAAGGGGGACTGACATGACCGCCCCATTCAGAATCAAAGGTCTCGATCACGTGGTCCTACGCGCCATCGACATCAGTGCGATGAAACGATTCTATTGCGACATTCTGGGATGCGTTTTGGAGCGCGCGCAGCCGGACCTTGGGCTCTACCAATTGCGGGCCGGACAATCGCTTATCGATCTCGTCGATATGCAGGGGAAATTGGGCCGGGCCGGCGGCAGGCCGCCGGGAATCGAAGGGCGCAACATGGATCATTTTTGCATCGGCATCGATCCGTTCCAGGAATGCGAGTTACGGGCTCATCTCAAGGCGCACGGCATTGCCGTCGGAGAGGTGGCGGACCGGTACGGCGCGGAGGGCGGCGGGCCGTCGCTTTATATCAAGGACCCTGAAGACAACGTCCTCGAACTGAAAGGACCGCCAAGCTGATTGCGACGCTTCCGGCCCGGCAGTTTGCAACCGCCCGATTGGGCGCGATGTCGGGTGGCCTCGTTCTCCGATGAAGGAATGCAGCAAATCGATTGCGCGCCGCCAGTCGGACCCGAATTTCCTGAACCGATATTTTTCCGGTGATGGAATCGATATCGGGGGTGCGCCCGACCCGCTGTCGCTGTACCGGGAACTTTTCCCGCGCATGGGATCGGTGCGAATCTGGGACTTGGCGGATGGTGATGCGGAGCTGATGGACGGTGTCGGTGACGCGACCTTCGACTTCGTCCACTCAAGCCATTGTCTCGAACATCTCAACGATCCGGTGCGTGGCCTCGAAAACTGGTTCCGCATCCTCAAACCCGGCGGGTATCTGGTCGTCACCGTTCCCGACGAAGACTTGTACGAACAAGGGGTGTTCCCCAGCAGCTTCAATTCCGACCACAAGTGGACTTTCACGATATTTAAGCAGGAATCGTGGAGCGCGCATTCCCGGAACTTGTTGGCAATGCTGTCGGCGCTGGGTCCGGCGGCGGATATCCAGAAACTGCAATTGCTCTCGGCAAGCTTCCGCTATGAATTGCCCCGGTTCGACCAAACCTTGACCCCGATCGCGGAGGCCGGGATCGAATTCGTGATCCGCAAACGGCCGGACGCTGAAGTCGAATTCGGCGGCCGGCGGCCACCCGACGGCGCTGTTTCCCAGGAGCAATTCACCCAACTCACGGGGATCAAGTTGGCTCGCCCGGCGGCGCCAGCGCCTTCGGAGGAACAGATGGCGGCGGCCAAGGAAACGTTACAAGTGGCAATGGAAGCCCATCGAGTGGGCGAATTGGATATCGCAGAAACCAAATACCGCAGCGTCTTGGATGCGTCGCCGAACGACGCCGATGCTCTGCACCTTCTTGGGACGGTTCTTCACCAACGTGGCGATAACCGGGGAGCGCAGCCGCTGATCGAAAAAGCGATTGCGGCAAACCCCAATGCCGCCGCCTATCAGAACAGTTACGGCCTGGTGCTGCGCGCGTTGAACCAATCGCCGGAGGCCTGCCAGGCCTGGGCGAAAGCCTTGAAGCTATCGCCGGGGTATCTCGATGCGCACAACAATCTCGGCATGACACTCGCGGAAATGAAGCAATTCGAAAATGCAGAGACGGTGCTGCGTGTCGGTTTGGAAGAAAAGCCGGACAGCACGATGCTGCGCACCTCGCTTGGACGGACCCTGCTGCTTAAAGATGATGTCGATCGAGCGGTCACCGAATTCCAAAACGTTCTCGACACGGAACCCGCCCATGTGAACGCGTTGAACAATCTTGGCGTCGCCCTGAACTTGATCGGTGACCGTACCGGTGCGCGGTCGGCCTACGAACGCGCGCTTGCGGCGGATCCGGATCATGTCGATGCACATTTCAACTACAGCCATCTGCTTTTGACGGAAGGTGATTTCGAGGAAGGATGGCGGCATTTCGAATGGCGTCTCCAACGGCGCGACTACGGTCGGAAGTTTGACGTTCCGCAATGGGAGGGTGAACCGCTGAACGGCCGCACGGTCCTGCTGTGGAGCGAGCAGGGGCTCGGCGATGCGGTTCAATTCATCCGCTATGCGCCAATGGTCGCAGCGCAGGGCGGAACGGTTATCGTCGAATGCCGCAAGCCGGTTATTCGTCTAATTCAGCATGTCCCGGGCATTTCTGGCGTCTTTGAAAATCGCGAGGCCAAGGACTACGACCTCCATATCCCGATGATGAGTCTACCGTCCGTCTTCAAGAGCAATCTGAGCAGCATCCCGGGATCGGTTCCCTATGTGGACGGTCTCGATCCGATTCCAGTGGCTGCTGCGAATGGGGCTTTGAAGATTGGTTTAGCGTGGGCCGGTAACCCCGGGTATTCACGGGATAAACACCGGACGCGGGCACTCGGGGAATTTGCACCGTTGGCCAACTTGCCGAATGTCGAATTCTTCGGTCTCCAGACCGGCCCGGCGGGCAAACAGGAACCGCCGCCGGGTATGGTCTTCACCGATCTCGTCGAAGATGTCTTGGATTTCCATGATACCGCCCGCGTCATGTTGGACCTCGATTTGGTGATCTCGGTCGATACCGCGATGGCCCATCTTGCCGGTGCGCTAGGGCTGCCTGTGTGGGTGTTGCTGTACAAGGCGTCCGATTGGCGTTGGTTGCTCGACCGTGACGATTCGCCGTGGTACCCGACGATGCGTCTGTTCCGGTGCGAGGACGATTGGCCGGCCTTGTTCGGTGACGTCGCCGCTGCCCTGCGACAATTCCGACCCGCGTAGAAGATTGCGCTTTCATCCGATTGGAGCCCGTCCTACGGTTGCTGCCGGTTGGACCATCGCTGCGCACGGGAGGGCAAATCATGCTGGTCGGGGTGCCGAAGGAAATAAAAACACATGAGTACCGCGTCGGGCTCGCGCCCGGCAGCGTGCGTGAAATCGTTCATAACGGCCACGAGGTGATGGTCGAAACGCGAGCGGGGGTCGGCATCGGTTTCGACGACGATTCTTACCGCGCCGCGGGTGCGCAGGTGGTCGATACCGCGGACGAGGTCTTCTCGGCGGCGGAGATGATTGTGAAGGTCAAGGAGCCGCAACCGGAAGAGTGCGCCAAGCTTCGCGCGGGTCAGGTTCTCTTCACGTATCTGCACCTCGCCGCGGACCGGGAACTCACCGAACAGTTGCTCGCCAGCGGATGTGTCGGGATCGCCTATGAGACGGTGACCGGACGGCATCGCAATTTGCCCTTACTCGCCCCGATGAGCGAAGTGGCCGGCCGCATGAGCATCCAAGTCGGCGCTCACTACCTTGAAAAGGAAGGCGGCGGCGCCGGCGTGTTGCTGGGCGGTGTGCCGGGCGTCGAAGCGGGCCGTGTCTGCGTCATTGGCGGCGGCGTGTCCGGCATCAATGCGGCGCGGATGGCGATGGGACTGGAAGCGAAGGTCACCGTACTGGAACGCTCACTCAGCCGGCTCGACGAGCTCGACATGCGCTTCGGCGGACAACTCAACACGATCTACTCGACCGTAGACGCGATAGAAAAGCTCGTTTGCACCGCTGATCTGGTGATTGGGGCAGTACTTGTGCCGGGCGGCGCCGCGCCGAAGCTCGTGACGGAGGAAATGGTGCGCAAGATGAAGCCGGGGGCGGTCATGGTCGATATTGCGATCGACCAGGGCGGTTGTTTCGAGACATCGCGTCCGACCACACATGCCGATCCGGTCTATCAGGTACATGACGTCGTCCACTACTGCGTGACGAATATGCCGGGCGCCGTTGCTCGCACCTCGACGCAGGCGCTGAACAACGCGACGCTGCCGTATGTCCTACGGTTGGCTAATGACGGATATCGTCAGGCGCTGGGAGACGATCCGAATTTCCGGGAAGGGCTCAATGTACACGAGGGCAAGGTCACCTATGAGGCCGTCGCGCAGGATCTCGGGCTCGATTACACGCCCGCGGAAGAAGCCTTGAGGCTGTGACGCTTGCGGCGGCTGTGGCCGGTCTGAAGATCTTCCAGTTTACGGAAAGCATCGGACGACAATCCATTGAATCGCAGTCCGAATTCGTCATCGGCGCCGACCCGGACAATCGTTGCGTTTAGGGAAAATGTGCCGCCATTGGGGGGCTTGATTTCGACCAGAACGTCGTCGTCGAACTCCAGGTCCGCGTCGGGTGCAATGATCGCCATGCCGCCGAAGCTGATGTCTTTTACGATCACCGCATCGCCGTCAACGCGTGCAGCAAGATCAACTTCCAAGCGCCGGTCCTTGCGCTTATTGATCAGGGTAAAGCCGCGAAGTTTATACTCCACTGTCATCGCAATTTCGCACCATCTATATTGCCCGCAATCGTGAAACTGGCCGATTGTTCGAGGGCAATGCCGTTAACCCTAACAATATACCCGTCAGGGCCGGGCGGCGCTGTGATGGCCGTCGCACCGAGGGGAAATAAATTGGGCTTTAGCTCGTAATGAGTGTGGCGCTGGAAACACCTGCATCACGCGGGTTTCGGTTGCCCCCGGCGTGGACGCCGCATAACCGGTGCTGGATGGCATGGCCATGCCGGACCGGACTCTGGTGTGATGGGCTAAACGCGGCAGCCGATGCCTATGCCGCGGTCGCGCAGGCGATTGCCCGCTTCGAGCCGGTGACGATGATCGCACCGTCGGACCGGGCGGCAGAGGCGCGTACGCGCTGCGGTCCGGAAGTGACCGTCGAGGTCTTGCCGTTGGACGATTCGTGGATGCGGGATATCGGGCCGACTTTCCTGTGCAATGACGAGGGGGCGGTGGCGGGCGTTTCCTGGCGCTTCAACGCATGGGGCGAAAAGTATCCGAGCTATACCGAAGACGCTGCGCTGGCTGGCCGATTACTCGACCGGCTGGGCATCCGGCGATATGACGCTCCCTGCGTACTGGAAGGGGGCGCATTTCACGGCGATGGCGAGGGAACCCTCATCGTCACGGAAAGCGTGCTCTTGAATGCCAATCGGGAAGGTCCTGGCTCGCGCTCGAAGATGGAGACGATCCTGGCCGATTGGCTCGGGATCCGAAAAGTGATTTGGCTGCCGGCGGGGCTCACCGGCGATGAAACCGACGGCCATGTCGATAACGTGGCTTGCTTCTCCGGGCCTGGTGAGGTGCTGGCGTTGGTTGCGCCGTCATCGGACGATCCGAACCATGCGATACTGCAGCGCAATCTTACGGTCCTGAACGCTGAGACCGATGCCGCGGGACGGCCGTTGAGGGTGACGGCGATTGAGCAGCCGAGTTTGCGCGACGATAGCGGTCTCCCGTTGGCCGCGTCCTACATCAATTTCTATCTGGCTAACGGAGGGATCGTTATGCCGAAATTCTCGATCGGTCACGATGAAGCGGCGGCGGCTGTCGTGCAGGCGGCCTTCCCTGATCGCACGCTGGTGCAGATCGATGCGCGCGCAGTCGTACGGGGTGGCGGTGGCATCCACTGCATCACCCAACAGCAACCGGCGGCATCATGCGAGTAGTCACACTGGCGGCGACCCAGATGGCCTGTGGTTGGGATCGTGACGCTAATCTCGCAGCGGCCCAAGAGATGGTTCGGCGTGCCGCCGGACAGGGCGCGAATATCGTGCTGCTGCAGGAATTGTTCGAGACGCCGTATTTCTGCCCGGACCAGAAAGAGGCACATTTTGATTTAGCCCGGCCGTTTGACGGCAACCCGATGATTGCGTCCATGGCGCGGCTGGCGGCCGAACTGCAGGTCGTTCTGCCGGTCAGCTTCTTCGAGCGGGCCGGGGATTTGTATTTCAATACGCTCGCGGTGATCGATGCGGACGGTGCGGTTTTGGGGATCTATCGGAAGAGCCATATTCCCGAAGGCCCGGGTTACGAGGAGAAATTCTACTTCACGCCCGGTGACACCGGATTCCGGGTCTGGCAGACGAAGGTCGGGGTTCTGGGGGCTGCGATCTGCTGGGATCAGTGGTTTCCCGAATGTGCCCGCGCGATGGCCTTGGCCGGGGCCGAACTGCTGGTCTATCCGTCTGCGATCGGCAACGAACCGCAGGATCCGGCGTTGCAGTCACGCGACCATTGGCAACGGGTCATGCAGGGGCATGCCGCCGCCAATATGGTCCCGGTCGTCGCCGCAAACCGGGTTGGGACGGAAATGCATGATGCCGCAACGATGACGTTTTACGGATCATCCTTTATCGCCGGGTCACAGGGCGAAATCATCGCCGAAGCGTCGCGCGATGCGCCTGGGATCGTTTCAGCGACCGTCGATCTGGATGAAATTGCGAAGCAGCGCAAGTCCTGGGGACTGTTCCGCGACCGGCGGCCCGATCTGTATGGTGCTTTAATCGAGTAGGCTGATTAGCCGGCGTAAGAACGCAAAAATCGTCTACTCGGCTGCGCGGGCTGGGGCGACGTCGCTCCATTCCTCGACATAGTCGGCAGCGTCCGGCCGCTTCTTCGGCCGCGGCTCGGATTCCGGCGTGCCGAAATACAGGAAGCCGATGATCTCGTCCTTGGCCTTCAGGCCAAGCGCTTCTTTGACCAGCGGGTCGTGTGCGTTGGCGCCGGTCAGCATGATGCCGGCATAGCCCATCGCATGTGCCGCGTTCATCATGTTCTGCGCGGCGGCACCGCAGGTCACGATCTGCTCGACCACCGGTACCTTGGGATGGTCTTCGACGACCTCCGCGCAGACCGTGACGATCAAGGGTGACCGCATTGGTCGGTTCAGTTCCTTTTGGCGGGCTTCGGCGTCGGCCAATGGATCGCGGCGGCACAGTGCCGCGGCGAAGACCTCACCCAGACGTTTGCGGGCATCGCCACGAATAATGACGAAGCGCCAGGGCCGCAGCGATGCGTGGTCCGGCGCCCGCATGGCGGTGTCTAGGATTGTCTCCAAATCCTTGCCGTCCGGCGCAGGATCGCCCAGTAGCCGAGCGGGCACGGAATTGCGGGTAAGAATGGCGTCGAGGGCTTTCATCGGTTTGATCTTCGCTGTCCTGATGGCCGTTGAGAGTGATTATTACAGGAAATCGGCTTACAGGAAACGGTAGGGCGGCGCGACCACTTCGATCCGGCCGCGGCCATCGAATACGCCGATCAGCAAGAAACCAGCGATAAAGCCGCCGAGATGCGCTTCCCAGGCGACTCCGCCATAGTCCCCAGAGAGGAAGATCGGGAAAATTCCGAACCCGATATTGAGGGCAAGCCAGATCACTACGAAGGAGATCACCGTTGAGCGGCGCCAGAAAGGAAGGGCACTGCCGCTTTGCGGGGGCCAGATGCTGACCCGGGCGGCCGCTCCGACCATGCCGGAGATCGCCCCGGACGCACCGAGCAGAAGTGCCACTTGCGGCGGATAGAGCCAAGCCCAGAAGAAAGCCGCGGCAAGACCGCAGAGAAGATAAAGAAGCAGGAACTGGATCGCCCCCATGCGTCGTCCGACCGCGGAACCAAAGGCCAGCAGGAACGCCATGTTGAGGACCAGATGCATCCAATCCGCATGCAGGAACATATGGCCGACCGCCATGACGAGCAGCCCGTCCAGGCCGATGCTGCCCGCGCCATCCAGGCCGAACCGCGCCGGCATGAAGCCGAAGACCTCGAGAATCGTGTTATCGAGTTTTTCGGTGGCGAGCACGCGGACGAGATGCGCCACGACCGTGATGGACACAAGCCAACGAACGGCCGCAGGGGCGTTTAGAATCGGCGCATTGTCCTGGGGGGCCAATTATCATTATCCGATAGCGAAGCCAGTTAGCTATTTAGGGTGTGCGGCGGCTTTCGGCAAGCCACTTGAAGGGGTAGTTGGGAATTTCCTCCGCTTTTCGGCAGCCGATTTTTCCGTTGCCGCCGCCGCGCCCGATTGCCAGAATCGGTGGAAATGTGGAGAAATTCATGAATTTAGCAGCGTGGCTTTTGCGGGCCGGCACCTATATGGGCGATCAGCCGGCGCTTGGGCTGGGGGATGCGGTGGTCGCCAGCTACCGCGATCTGGCCGGCCGCTCGGCCCGTCTGGCCGGCGCCATGCGGACCAAGCTTGGTCTGCGCCCCGGCGACCGGGTGGCGTTGACTATGTCGAACGCACCCGAGTATGTGGAAATCCTGTTCGCGGCTTGGCACGCCGGTCTAGCGGCGGTTCCGGTCAACGCGAAACTCCATCCCAATGAGTTCGCGTACATCCTCGGCAACAGCGGTGCCCGGGCAGTGTTTATGTCCGCTGATCTCGCCGAGACCGTATCTGCCCTGCCGATCGAGACGCTCGACCATCGAATCGAGGTCGGGTCGTGCGACTATGAAGCGTTATTTTCCGCCGACGCCATCGACATTACCCAGGTCGCGCCGGACGACGTGGCCTGGCTTTTCTATACCAGCGGCACGACCGGGCAACCCAAGGGCGCGATGCTGACCCATCGGGTGCTAACGGCGATGACGCTGAACTACTTCGCCGATATCGACACCGTTTCGCCGGGCGACTGCATATTGCACGCGGCGCCGATGAGCCACGGCTCCGGGCTATACCTGTTGCCGCACGTCGTTCGTGGCGCGTGCAACGTGGTGCCGGAAAGCCGGCATTTCGACCCTGCCGAGATGTATGCCCTGATGTCCCGTTGGCCGGGCATGTCCTTTTTCGCCGCGCCGACCATGGTGAAGCGGTTGGTTGATTACGGTGGTGACGCCGACACGTCGCCGTTGAAAACGATTATTTATGGCGGCGGGCCGATGTATGTCGCCGATGCAAAGGCAGCGCTAGATCGGTTTGGGCCGAAGCTCGTGCAGATATACGGGCAGGGCGAGAGCCCGATGACGATCACGTTCGTCTCGCGGGAGGTGATTGCCGATCGGTCGCATCCCCGGTGGGAGGAACGGCTCGGATCGGTCGGCGTTGCGCAAAGCGTCGTCGAAGTTCGGGTGGCCGACGGTAACGACGTCACGCTGCCGCACGGCGAGACTGGTGAGATCCTGGTGCGAGGCGATTCCGTGATGACCGGCTATTGGAACAATCCGGCGGCAACCGAAGCGGCGCTGGCCGGCGGTTGGCTGCATACCGGCGACATGGGCGTGATGGACGCGGACGGTTTCCTGACCCTGAAGGACCGGTCCAAGGACATGATTATCAGCGGTGGCAGCAACATCTATCCCCGCGAGGTCGAAGAGGTATTGCTGCGGCACCCCGGCGTTGCGGAAGTGTCGGTCATCGGCCGCCCGGACCCGGAATGGGGCGAAGTCGTCGTCGCGTATGTCGTGCCGGCCGCCGAAGCACCGGACATCAAGGAGTTGGATCGCTATTGCCTGGACACGATCGCCCGGTTCAAGCGACCGAAGGATTACCGGATCGTCGACGGCTTGCCGAAAAATAACTACGGCAAGGTCCTAAAGACCGAACTGCGCGACCAGGACGCGGCCGACGCGGTGCGGACTAAAGCGAAATGAACTGGCCCAGCCGGACCGCCGTCTGACCCGGCGCCGTACGGCGTGACGGCATGATGAGGACGCAATCGTCATGCGGCGTCGTGACGGGTTCGGCGTCGTCATGACCGATCACGGTCCCTTTCTTCTCGATTACTTCCATCCCAACGAATTCGTCGACGAACGTGAAGTTATCGCTCTTGATGGTAATCGGGTCGGTGACGGTAATGAATTTCTGCGGCGGCGGCGTGGCGGCAAGATGTTCGTCGATGAACGCGTGATCGACGACGTCGCTATGTTTGAGAAATCGAAGCGTGGTTTGCATCGCCACATCCGCGCTGGCGCTTTCCCAATGCTGGCCGCATTCGACGAGCAGCGCGTTCTTCGGGGTGTCCGGATTACCGAAGTCGCCGTAGTCCCGCATGCGTTTGCCGGCGGCATGCCCTTCGTCACAGACGACATATTCCGGAACCAACACCGCCCCGGCGAGTTGACGTCCCTTTGGCAAGGGACCGGCCAGCATGAGCGCCGGCGCGCGCGTCTGCATCGAATGGATGTCGAGGAGAAGATCCACGGTGTCGATAAGGGGCCGCATTTCGCGGGCGCGGCGCAGCTCGGCACTGTCGCGCGGTCCGTCGAGCACGTCGGGCGACCAGAGCCGATTGAAATCCTCATCCACATAGCGCGACATGCCGGGATGGCGTTTGTCGAAATTCAGGAATGCCTGATAGTTCGCGAAGCTCAGTGTCAGCTTGCCGCGTGTCGGTTGGACACCTTGCCGGAACAAGAAGTCTACGACGATCGCGCCGCATAACTCGTTGCCGTGCGTCACGGCATTGACCATGACATGCGGGCCGGCGACGCCGCTGTCATAGGTGGTGACGTAGTCGATATCGGTATTGCCGTTCTGATAGGCGCTGATGTCGGGGGGCGATAATTCTATGGGGTCGCGCGTCGGTGCCACGGTGTCATCTCCTTGGAAACGGGCTCCTTGGGAACTGGATTGGCTCAAGTGTCGCCGCAGGCATGGGCGAGCAGGCGGTCCATGAATATCTCGCATTTGCGGACCTGATCGATCGTTACGAATTCGTTGGGCTTGTGGGCCTGGTCGATACTGCCTGGACCGCAAACCACTGTTGGAATACCGGCCCGTTGCTGGAAGAGCCCGGCTTCTGTGCCGAAGGCGACTTTGGCGTGATCATTCCGTTCGGCCAGTGTCTTGGCGAAAGTCACGACTTCCGCGCCCGGGTCCATGTCGAGCCCCGGGATCGACGACAATTCCTCGATGCTGAATCCGGTGGACGGATCGATCGCCTGCATCTCGGGCTCCAGCGTCTCACGTATATAGGTTTCGACTTCCGCGAACAGAGCAGCGGCATCGTGGTCGGGAAGATGACGGAATTCGAAATCGAACTGGCAATCCTTGGGCACGATGTTGAGCGCGGTGCCGCCATGAACGGTCCCTGTATGGACCGTGGTGTGCGGCACGTCGAATTCCTCGTCGAACGGGCCCTCGGCCGCGATGCGGCGGGCCATGCCTTTCAGATAGGTGATTGTTTCGGCCGCATATTCGACCGCGTTGACGCCATGTGGCGCCAGGCTGGAATGCGCTTCCAGGCCGCGCACATGGGCGCGATAGCTGTATTTTCCCTTATGCGAGATCATCACCTGCATATCGGTCGGTTCGCCGACAATGCACATGGTCGGCGTGACCGGCATATCCGCCAACATGGCGATCAGGCGGCGGACGCCTATGCAGCCCACTTCCTCGTCATAAGAAAAGGCGAAATGGATCGGTGTCTCCAGCCCCTTTTCGAGGAACTTCGGCGCATAGGCCAGGCAGACGGCGACGAAACTTTTCATGTCGCAGGTGCCGCGGCCGTAAAGCCGATTGTCCTTTTCGAGCACCTGGAAGGGGTCGGTGTCCCAATCCTGACCATCGACCGGCACCACATCCGTATGGCCCGACAACAGGATACCGGGTCGGTCTTGCGGTCCGAGCGTGGCGTACAGGTTGGCTTTCTGTTTCGCGTCGTCATAGGTCAGGGTCGATGAGACGCCGAGGCCTTCGAGATAGCTCTGGATGCGATGGATAAGGTCGAGGTTTGAATCGCGGCTGGTCGTGTCGAAGGAAATGAGTTCCTTTATCCAGTCCAGGCTTGCGGGATTCTTTTCGCTCAAAGGTTGGATCTCCGTGAATGTCCCGGCCGGGCCGGTCTCGCCAGATTCGGCCGCGCGCCGCGACAAATTGTGCGGCTGGGGTGCTGGATCGCCAAGCATAGTCAATCCTGCTGGCGGGACCAGGGGATATTCCGGATGGCGAAATGACGCGTCAGTATCCGGTATGTTTTGCGTTGCGCGATCCTCGCTTTGACAGCAATCTGCGCCGCATGACCGACGATGTTCGTTACATAAATCCTAGAACTCAGGCGACTTGGTCCATCGAAACGCCGCTGTGGCGCGCGCCGGACGATGGCGGCTATGTGAATCTGTCGATGGGGCCGGGGATCACACCGGACGAGATCGACGGCAGCGTCCATTCGCTTTGGCGGTATGGGTCCGCGCTGCGGCTTCCCGGTCCGCCGTTGCGCAGCCTCGGCGAAGGCTGGACGCCGCTGCTCGAGTCCGCATGGGACGATGTGCCAGTGCGGATGAAGGCGGAATTCATGATGCCGTCCGGATCGTTCAAGGATCGGGGCGTCTCGGTGATGTTGACCTATCTGAAACAGTGCGGCGTGACTGAAATTCTGGAGGATTCATCCGGCAATGCTGGCGCCTCGGTGGCGACGTATGGCGCCGCGCTCGGATTCGATTGCCGTATTTTCACGCCCGCGACCGCGCCCGCTGCCAAGCGGAATCAGATGGCGGCGATGGGCGCGGAGGTTGTTGCCGTGCCAGGCACGCGCGATGACGTAGAGACGGCTGCACTCGCCGAGGCGGAGAAGCGGTTCTATGCAGGACATAACTATCAGCCGTTCTTCCTGGAAGGCACTAAGACGCTGGCCTTCGAACTTTGGGAACAGCTCGGCTTCGACGTGCCGGACCACATCGTCACGCCACTGGGCCAGGGCAGCAATGTCATGGGCAGTCACATCGGCTTCGAGGAATTGCGCCGAAGGGGAGTCGTTGATCGGCTTCCGCGGATACACGGTATTCAGGCCGTCAACGCGGCACCGTATTATGCCGCCTATGCAGCGGGCGTTGATGAGCCCGTGCCGATCGACGCCGCGCCGACCATCGCCGATGGCATCGCATCGACCAAACCAGTCCGCCTGAAGGAAGTCCTCAATGCGATCCGGTCGACGGATGGCAAATGCATCGCGGTCACCGAAGAAGAAATCATCGCGGCATTACGACAGTTCACGCAGCGGGGTCATTTCATCGAGCCGACATGCGCCGCGGCTGGCGCCGGTCTCAGCAAGTTGATTGCCGAGGGGACGGTGAAGGCCGGCGAAACGACCGTTGTCGTCATGACCGGATCGGGACTGAAAGCCGTCGATCGCATCGCCGACGTTCTTGGTTTGACGTCCTGATCTTTCGGTTTGTATGCGTGCTAATCATTATGAAACAAGCCTTTTCAATGCAAACGTGAGAGTCATCGCTATTGAAAAGGCTTACGACTTACGACATGATTTTTTCTAATCAATCGAGGATCGCGCTGGCGAGAGGGGATCTCACTAAATTGCCGGCGAGGACCACTACTTTCCGCGAGACAGGGAGCTAACAATGATCCGGAAAATGACCCGTTTCAGCGCTGCTTTGGCCGTCGCTGCCGCCGTTTCCACGGGGGCATGGGCCGAAGACATTCGCATTGGCATTTATTCGGAACCATCTTCGATGGATCCGCACTTTCACAACCTCGGCCCGAACAATGCCTTCATGGCGAATGTGTTTAGCCGTTTGGTCGAAATGGACCACAAACAACAACTGCAGCCGGGCCTGGCGGTTTCTTGGAAAACCGTGAACGACACGACCTGGGAGTTCAAGCTCCGCAAGGGCGTCAAATTTTCGGACGGGTCGGATTTCACCGCTGCCGACGTCATCTTTTCCTTCGATCGGGCATCGAACTATACCGGCGGCAATTCCAGCTTCCGGACCTATCTGAAGGGCAAGACCTTCAAGAAGATCGACGATCACACAATTCACATCACGACACCGGCGCCCTATCCACTGATGCCGGTCGATATGGCTCAGCCGCATGTCATTTCGGACAGTACGAAAGGGTCCGGCAAGGCCGATGTGAACAAGGGTCTGTCGACCAAGGACTTCAACCAGGGCAAAGCGATGGTCGGAACCGGGCCCTACAAATTCGTGGAATGGAAGAAGGGCGACCGTATCGTCCTCGTGCCGAACCCGAACCATTTCGGCACCAAGGCAAAGTGGACCAAGGTAACGTTCAAACCGATCCCCTCGGCACCGGCGCGCGTTGCCGCGCTGCTCGCGGGTGACGTCGACATGATCGACAACGTGCCGACGACCGATGTCGAACGCCTGAAGAAGAACAAAAAGGTGCGCCTGAGTTCGGGCATTTCCAATCGCGTGATCTATCTTCACATGGATCAGTATCGCGACCAGTCACCGTTTGTGACCGACCGCGATGGCAAGCCGATGGCGAAGAATCCGCTGAAGGACGTTCGCGTCCGTAAGGCGATTTCCAAGTTGATCAACCGCGATGCGATCGTCGCGCGGGTCATGGAAGGCCTCGCCATTCCGGCCGGACAGCTTCTGCCGGAAGGTTTCTTCGGCGTGTCGCCCTCCATGAAGCCGGAGAAGTTCGACCCTGCGGGCGCCAAGAAACTGCTGGCCGAAGCGGGTTACCCGAATGGCTTCGGATTGACGATTCACGGGCCGAACAACCGCTACATCAACGACGCCAAGATTGTCGAGGTGATTGCCCAAATGATGACGCGCGGCGGCATTCCGACCAAGGTCGTGACGATGCCGAAGAGCGTCTACTTTAAGCGTGCCTCGAAAGGCGGCAAGGACGGCCAGCCGGAGTTCAGCTTCATCCTGGTTGGCTGGGGTTCCGGCACGGGCGAAGCCTCATCACCGCTGAAGTCGTTGCTGACGACGCATGACAAGTCCAAGGGCTTCGGTGCGTCGAACCGTGGCCGGTTCTCCAAGCCGGATGTCGACAAGCTCGTCATCGAGGCTCTGGCAACCGTCAACGATCCGAAGCGTCAGGCGCTCTTGGCGAAAGCGACCGAGACGGCCATCGGCAAGTATCAGGGGATCATCCCGCTTCACTACCAGGTCAATACCTGGGCGACGCGGCCTGGCCTCAAGTATCGGGCGCGAACCGACGAGCGCACGATTGCCATTGATGTGCTGAAAGCCAATTAGGCATTTGAACGGCGGGCGGCCCTCCACGGGTCGCCCGTCGCCTTTTCCGCAATCGGGCCGGAGCTAGTCCATGTCCGTCTACATCATTCGTCGGTTGCTGCAGGCCGTGTTTGTGGTGATCGCAATGTCGATCATCGTTTTTTCCGGCGTTTTTCTGATCGGCGACCCTGTCGATATATTGATCAGCGACGACGCGGATCAGGAAGATCGCCAGAAGCTTATCGAATCTTTGGGCCTCGATAAGCCCTTTCATATGCAATACTTGAGTTTCGTCGGGCGGGCGGTGCAGGGGGATCTCGGCGATTCGTTCATTTTCGCTGAACCCGCGCTGCTGCTGATATTAGATCGCATGCCGGCGACCATGGAACTTGCGGTGTGCTCTTTACTGATGGCGATCGTATTCGGCATCCCGCTTGGCATGTGGGCTGGCCTAAGGCCTGACTCCCTCTTTAGTAAGAGCGTCATGGCGGGGTCCATCCTGGGCTTCAGTTTGCCGTCCTTCTGGGTCGGCATCATGTTCATCATGATCTTCGCCGTCATTATGGGCTGGCTTCCGTCCGGCGGCCGTGGAGATACGCAGGAGTTTCTGGGCGTCCAAGTCAGTTTCCTATCTTTAGACGGCTTATCGCATCTATTCCTGCCCGCCCTAAATCTCGCGTTGTTGAAGATTTCGCTGGCTATTCGATTGACCCGCGCCGGAACGCGCGAGGTCATTCACCAGGACTACATCAAGTTCGCCCGTGCCAAGGGCTTGAGCACACAGCGGGTAATTCTGGTCCATGTCCTCAAGAATATTCTCATTCCGGTGATCACTGTAATGGGCCTGGAATTCGGTTCGTTGATCGCCTTCTCGGTGGTGACGGAAACTGTTTTCTCCTGGCCGGGCATGGGCAAGCTCATCATCGATTCAATCAACCTGCTCGACCGGCCGGTGATCGTGGCCTATCTCATGATCATCGTGTTCATGTTCATCATCATCAATCTGGTGGTCGATGTGATGTACTCAGTGCTTGACCCACGGGTCCGCCTACAGGACGTGAAATCATGACCGCGGTAACGGAACCAACGGTCCTCGATCCGATCGAGGCAGAGCCGTCGGCGCAAAAAGACCAGACCCCGTTCCAGCGATTCGTTTCGGACTTCGCTGAGAGCAAGGTTGCGGTCGCCGGATTGATCGTCTTCGTTCTGATTATCCTGATTGCGATATTTGCGCCCCTGATCTCGCCGACCAATCCCTATAACCTGGCGACGGTCGATATCCTGGACAGCCGTCTGGAGCCGGGCCAAAAAATGATGAACGGAACGACCGCCGATCTGGGAACGGACGGGTTGGGCCGCGACATGGTGAGCGCCATGTTCTATGGACTGCGCATCAGCCTTGGTGTGGGCGCGGCCAGCGGTTTCATCGCGCTCTTCATCGGTGTGTGCGTTGGGCTCGCCGCGGCCTATTTCGGCGGACGGACCGATACCATCATCATGCGGATCGTCGATCTTCAGCTCAGTTTTCCGGCGATCCTGATCGCGCTGGTGCTGTTGGCGACGCTGGGCAAGGGGATCGACAAGATCATTATCGCGTTGATTGTCGTGCAGTGGGCGTACTACGCCCGGACTGTGCGCGGCAGCGCGC
Organism: Alphaproteobacteria bacterium; assembly: GCA_021774335.1. Classification (GTDB taxonomy): domain Bacteria; phylum Pseudomonadota; class Alphaproteobacteria; order UBA8366; family UBA8366; genus JAJFJD01. Next base: position 79,330 of record JAJFJD010000020.1, on the reverse strand, counting down.
TTGTCGAACGCAACAAGGAATACATTGAGGCGGCGACGTCGCTTGCCCTGTCGCATCGCCGGATCGTCTTCAAGCATCTACTGCCGAACGTGATGCCGCCTTTGATCGTGGTCGGCACTGTTCAGGTGGCGAGCGCCATCGCGCTTGAAGCGACATTGTCCTTCCTCGGCATCGGTCTTCCGGTGACCGAGCCATCGCTCGGCCTGCTCATCTCGAACGGATTCGAATACATGATGAGCGGCAAATATTGGATCAGCATTTATCCCGGCGTCGCGCTGTTGGTCACCATTGTCAGCATCAACTTGGTCGGTGACCGGTTGCGCGATGTGCTGAATCCGCGCCTGTCGAAATAGGACCGTGTCATGAGCGAGACAATGCCGACACTACAGGTCGAAGACCTCAAGACGCACTTCTTCACGAAAGGCGGGATCGCCAAGGCGGTCGACGGGGTTAGTTTCTCCATTCAAAAGGGTGAGGTGATGGGGCTGGTCGGCGAGTCCGGTTCGGGCAAGACCGTGACTGGATTCTCGATCATCGGCTTGGTCGATCCGCCAGGTGAGGTCGTTTCCGGGCGGATCCTGTACAAAGGCGAAGATCTGGTCACCGCCTCGGAGGAGCGCATGCGGCAGCTTCGGGGGAGCCGGGTTGCGATGATCTTTCAGGATCCGATGATGACGCTCAACCCGGTGTTGCGGATCGACACGCAGATGATCGAAGCGGTTCAGGCTCATGAAAAGGTCGACCGGCAGACCGCGTTCGAACGCTCCCGGGATGCGCTGGGGCAGGTCGGTATCCCGTCGCCGGAAGAGCGGCTCAAGGCCTACCCGCACCAGTTCTCTGGCGGTATGCGGCAACGCGTCTCGATCGCGATCGCTCTGTTGCATCAACCCGACCTGATCATCGCGGACGAGCCGACGACGGCGCTTGATGTGACGATCCAGGGCCAGATCCTGTTTGAAGTCCAGAAACTGTGCCGCGAAAAGGGCATGTCATTGATCTGGATTACCCACGACCTGTCCGTCGTTGCCGGTCTCGCCGACAAGATTTGCGTGATGTATGCCGGCCATGTGGTCGAAGCTGGTGAAATCTCGGACGTGCTCGACGGGCCGATGCATCCGTATACCCGGGGATTGATCGGGTCGGTGCCGAGCCATAACAAACGGGGTCAGCCGCTGGCGCAGATTCCCGGCATGGCGCCGTCTCTGCTAGCGATGCCGGGCGGTTGTGCCTTCCATCCGCGTTGCCCGCGGGCCGACGGGCGGTGTCAGGAGGTTCCGGACGTGAGGGCACCCATCGCCGAGGACCATACCGTCCGATGCTTCCATCCGCATGTGGAGGGTGCCTGATGACCGATACAATGATCGAACTCGATGGCGTCTCGAAGCGGTTCGAAAAGAAGCTCGATGTCGCGGAAAAGATATTCAACATGGTCGGCGGTGACCTCCAGGAAGAGATCGTGCACGCGGTCGATGCCGTCGATATGCAGGTCAAGGACGGTGAGGTGGTTGGCCTTGTCGGCGAATCTGGTTGCGGCAAGTCGACTTTGGGCCGGGTTGTTGCGGGCATCCATCCCGCGTCGGACGGTATCGTTCGTTTCCGCGGCAAGGACGTGGCGTCTATGACGCAGGCCGAAGAGCGCGACTGGGCGTTGCAGGTCCAGATGATCTTCCAGGATCCGATGTCGTCGCTCAATCCGCGGCTTCGCGTCCGCGACATCATCGGCGAGGCGCCGCTCTTTCACGGTCTGGTCAATGCCGACGAGGTCGATGATTACGTCGACGAGATGATGCTGAGGGTCGGTCTCGACCCGTCCTACCGCCGGCGCTATCCGCATCAATTCTCAGGCGGCCAGCGGCAGCGTATCGGCATTGCACGGGCCCTCGCTGTCCGGCCCGGCTTCCTGGTCTGCGACGAAGCCATCGCCGCGCTCGATGTGTCGATTCAGGCGCAGGTAATCAATCTCTTCAGCACGTTGCGCGAAGATCTTGGCCTGACCTATCTGTTCATCAGCCATGATCTGGGCGTGGTCGAGCATCTATCAGACCGGGTTGTCATCATGTATCTCGGCCGTGTGGTGGAAGTCGCCAATACCGAGGAGTTGTTCGAGAAACCGAACCATCCCTACACCATTGCGCTGCTGGGCGAAGTGCCGCGGATCGACAACCGCGGCCGGCAGTTCATGCCAATCAAGGGCGAAATTCCGTCGCCGCTCGACCCGCCGCCGGGTTGCCATTTCCATCCGCGCTGCCCGCATGCGACGGAGCGGTGCCGGACTGAGCAACCGGTCTTAAAAGAAATTGCACCCGGGCGAATATCCGCCTGTCATTTGAATGACGACGCTTAGGGCAAACGGGGCGCGAAGCGCGTCCGACGCGGCGAAGCTTCCCGGAGTTCTGCACTTTCAGCCGGCCGCGGAGCCGGCGGTCCCCGTTGTCTTCGATTCCCCGCATAGCGGCACCGAGTATCCGCTGGATTTCGACCATGTCGTTCCGGTCGAAAAGTTGCGTAAGGCGGAGGACATGTATGTCGATGAACTGTTTGCAAGTGCGCCGCGGCACGGCGCCAGCCTGATCGCGGCGCTTTTCCCGCGCAGCTATATCGATCCGAACCGGTCGCTGGACGATCTCGATCCGGAACTGCTGGCCGATTCGTGGCCGGAGCCGGTGCGTCCCGGCGAGAAGGCGCGGCTCGGACATGGCCTGGTCTGGCGCCTTTGCCCGCCCGACATGAACCTATATGCCGGCAAGCTCGCCGCCGATGACGTGCGGCGGCGGATCGATACGTACTGGAGGCCCTATCACGACCAGCTTCTTCATGTTCTTAACGATATGCACCGGCGTTTCGATTCCGTTTGGCACGTCAATTGCCATTCGATGCCTTCATTGACCCGGGGATCATTCCTGAACGGCAGTGGACAAGTGGACTTCGTCCTTGGCGATCGCGACGGCACGACATCGTCGCCGGATTTCGTGCACTTCGTTCGCGATACCCTGCGCGAATTCGGATATTCTGTCCGGGTCAACGATCCGTATAAGGGCGTGGAACTGGTGCGCGCCTATTCCAATCCGCCGGGCGGACGCCACAGCCTACAGGTGGAAATCAACCGCGCACTCTACATGAATGAATCGACTTTCGAGCGGTTGCCGCAGTTCACCGATCTTCGGACGAATGTTGATCGGCTCATCGCATTTGTCTGCGATTATGCCCGCGACCGTACCGCCTAATCGGCACGGCGTAATTACGGCGTAAACTGTTCCTTGATAATCCGCTCTTCCAGGTCGTGTTCCGGGTCGAACAACAGTTTGACCCGTGTAGTCGGTTCCTGGGTGACGTGAATCCGGACGACATCGCGGATTTCGGTATAGTCGGCGCAGGCGCTGACCGGCCGTTTATCGGCTTCGAGTATTTCGAAAGTCACTTTGACGGATTGTTGCAGCAGCGCGCCACGCCAGCGCCGCGGCCGAAACGCACTGATCGGCGTCAAACAGAGAATTTCCGAGCTGATTGGGACAATCGGGCCATGGGCCGACAAGTTATAGGCCGTGCTGCCTGCCGGTGTGGAGACGAGTGCTCCGTCGCATATCAATTCATCAAGACGAACGACATCGTTGACCAGAATTCGCACCTTCGCGGCCTGCTGGGTCTGGCGCAGGATGGATACTTCGTTGATGGCGGGGGCGGTCTTGATTTTGCCGTCCGCGGTTTCCGCCGTCATGAGGAGCGGTTTCAGGCTGACCGGTTCGGCCCTGTTCAACCGGTCGACCAAGTCGTCCGGTTCGTACTCATTCATCAGAAAGCCGACCGAGCCCCGGTTCATGCCGTAGAAGGCGACGTGCTCTCCCTTGTGTTCATGCAGGGTGTGAAGCATAAATCCGTCGCCGCCCAACGCGACAATGATGTCGGCATCGCTGGGATCGACATGGTCGTAGCGCGCCTTCAGGTCCTTTTCGGCCTGAACAGCTTCGGGGTTGTCGGCGGCGACAATTGCGATCTTATTGTTCTTCATTGGAAAACCCGTATGGACAATGCCGGACAGGGCGGCTCAGTATAGCTATGGCACATCGTTGCGCCAGTCACGACGATGGATTTATTTCGACGGAGAGAAATTCGATGCGAAATACGAAGAGCGGACGGTTAGCGGTCGCTACGGCGTTTGCGGCGCTGATGGTCAGTTCGGTGGCGTTGAGCGCGGACCGGCACGCCAATTACTACTATCCCAAGCCGGCGGCGACCGAAACCTATAAGGCACGGGCGGAAAGGCTGCCGGAGGCAAGCCGGCGGAGCCGTATCGCTTTCATCACGCATGTGATGAACGAGATGATCCGCAAAAATCCATATCCCCCGCCCTATGCGATCTTTGCGAAGGGCGCCGAGGCGGAAAAGTTGATCATCGTCGGGTTGACCGGAGACAGCTACGATTCCCTCTACCGCATGCGGGCGCTCCTGGCGGTCCTGACCGCGGTCGCCCGGGCAACACCGCTGTTCAAGGAAGAACGGGTGGAGGACTATTTCACCTTTCTCGATCTCTGCAAGATGCTCGGGTTCCAGTTGCTGACGGTGAGCGACGGCAAAGCCTTCGCCCATCAGATCAAAATCGAGTAGCGAGGTAGCGTCGACATGGCGCAACACGAAGCGGTTCTATTTGCCAATGATGCGTTCTACCTCGCCTTCCAGGGCCGGGATGTGGACGGTATGAATGACATCTGGGCCGAGGACGTGGCGGTTTCCTGCATCCATCCGGGCTGGCATGCGTTGCACGACCGGGACGAGATCATGGAAAGCTGGGAATCCATCATGGCGAATGACAGTTCGCCGGACATTCGATGCCGTGATGTCCGCGCGTCAGTCTATGGCGGGACGGCGACGGTGATCTGCTTCGAGGAAATCGGCGGTGACTATCTGATCGCGACGAATGTCTTCCATCAGGAAAAGGGTCGGTGGCGGCTGGTTCATCATCAGGCGGCCCCGACGAATGGCGCGCCGGACGATGACCCGGACACTCAACCGCAAACCATGAACTAGTCGCGCCCGGATCAGATTTCTTCTTCCATGCGGTCTTCGTTCCGCGGGTCGAGCCCGGCGACATTTGGCGATGTCATCGACGTTTGCGGCATCGCGACGAAGTCGGTTTGCTGGTCGTCCGGCAACGGTGCGCGACGCGTCATGCGGAAAACCGTGAATATGGCCAGGATCACGTACACGCATGCACCGAAAGCGAACAGCCCGCCGGGACCAATCGCCTCCATGGTGAGGGACGCCGCGATCGGCCCTATGCTTGCGCCAATCGCGAAGAAAAGCAGCAATCCGGCGTGTAAGGCCACGGTCTGTTCCGGCTTTGCATGATCGTTGGCGTGGGTCATCGCAATCGGATAGATGGTCGCGCTCAACCCGCCGACCAGGGCGGAGAGCATCAACAGAGTGGCCAGCGTCATATGCTCGGATGTTGTGGTGAACGCCATTCCGACACAGGCTGCAGCAGTGACTAGGGTGACGCTGAACAAGACCGTGCGGCGATCGAAACGATCCGACAGCCGGCCGATGGGAATCTGCAGAACGAGACTTCCGGCCAGGAATATGGCCATGAAGAACGATACCTGGGTCAGCGTCATGCCGAGCCCGTCGGCGAATACCGGGCCTAGTCCAAGCAGCGACGAATTGGTTGCGCCGGCGCCCACTGCACCGACCACCCCGACCGGGGACAGGCGGTACAGCGACCGCAGACTGAGCGGTTCCGACCCAATTCCTTCCGGCGCTTTGATGCGGGCGAGCGCGATCGGGATCAGGCAGATGGCATAAAGCGCCGCGGCGAGCATGAACATCCGGTCGCTGGATGGTTCGCCCAGCATTATCAAAAGCTGCCCCGCGCCGAATCCGCCCTTGTTCACGATCATGTAGACCGCGAAGATTTTGCCTTTTCCATCGGCCGGCGCGGCGCCCGCGAGCCAGCTCTCACCGACCATGAAGACGGCGGCGGTCGCGTAGCCGAAGATGAGGCGAAGGATGATCCAGGCTATCGGCTCGACCGCGACGGGGAAGCAGAGGCAGCACACGGACAATACGGCAGCGAACCCGGCAAAAACCCGAATGTGACCGACTGCCTCGATGAGTCGGGTGCTGGTCAGGCATGCCGCCGCGAACCCGATCGAGTGGGCGGCGATGACAATACCTATGGCGGCGGCCGAAAAATTTTCGTGCGTCATCCGCAGCGCGGTCAACGTCCCGAACAGGCCGTTTCCCAGCAACAGGAAACCCATTCCGAAAAGAACGGCGCCGAGCGCCCCCACGACTTTCACCATACCCCTTACTCACGACGGGTTTAATAAGGCGCCGTCGTGTACACCCGCTGCCGGATAGCGACTATTGCAATTACTGCATGCCTGTCAGGCAGATATGGTAGATCGCGGCGCAGACCCTTCGGGTGTGGTCAAACGCCATCCCAGGCATCATATTATGCGGTATGGAAGAGTTTCTTTTACAGCCGGATCCGTCCGATCCCCGCCTTACCGAACGATTGTCCGGCACTGATCAGGACGGCGGCGCGGTCGATACGTCGGTCGTCGTTGAGCGGCCGCTGACTTTGTTCCTGAACAAGCGCGAGATCGTGACGATGATGACGATCTGCGACTACCCGCAGTATCTCGCGGTTGGCTATCTGGTGAATCAGAATATGCTGCGCGCAGACGACGAGATCACCGGGATCGATTACGAGGAAGATATCGAGACGGTGGTTGTCCGCACTAAGTCCGAGACGGATTTCGAGGACAAGCTGCGCCGAAAGACCCTGACATCCGGTTGCGCCCAAGGCACTGTATTTGGGGACCTGATGGAGCGATTCGACGAGATCGACCTGCCGAAGGACGCGGAAATTCGGACATCCTGGCTCTATTCGCTGACGCGCAAAATCAATACATGCCCAAGCCTGTATCTCGAAGCCGGCGCGATCCATGGTTGCGTGCTGTGCGAAGAGGACCGGCCACTTCTCTATATGGAGGATGTGGGGCGCCACAATGCCGTGGACAAAATCGCCGGATATATGCGGTTGCACGATATTCCGGCGGATGGAAAGAGTTTCTACACCACTGGCCGCCTAACATCGGAGATGGTGATCAAGACCGTACAGATGGGAATTCCCATCCTGGCCTCACGTTCCGGCTTTACAGCCTGGGGCGTGGATTTGGCCCGCAAGGCGGGATTGACGCTGATCGGGCGGGCACGGGGGAAACGGTTTGTCGTCCTCTCGGGCAAAGATCGCATCGTCTATGACGAAGATCCGAGCAACGTGCCCGATGAATCGAAACGGACGCAGCGCAAGGCCAGCCTTGACGAAAACGCAGCCTAACGAAACGCCTATCCTGACCCGGACCACGCCGGCGGAAGAACGCCCCGCGGTTCGGGAGGAATCGCGCGACATTCTCGACGCGATCGATGCGGCGATGGAAGAACACGCTGATTGGCTCCGCAAGTGGCATCGCGCGGTGGTGTGCGGGTTGCCGCCGGCGCGCGAGGTCGTCTCCAAGCATGCGCAATACCTCGGCCGGTTCGGCAGTTGGTTCGATGTACACGCGTCGCGCAATCTGCTCGATCAGCCTGTTTTTCAAGAACTCTGGTCCGCGCATGTGGACAAACATGAGCGCGGCCGCAGCCTTGCACTCAAAGCGATCGATGGGGAGCCATTGCCGGCTCGCGATTACGACGCCTTCATGGAGAAGGTCGATCGATTCAGCGCGATTGCTCGGCGCATTCGCGATGCCTTCCAACGGGCGGTATTCGATCTCGATCCGTTGACCGGCGTGCATAACCGTCGCAGCATGATCTCGGAACTAAGCCGGGAACGCGATCGGTCGCTGCGGACTGGGTCGCCGTTCTGCATCGGGCTCTGCGATATTGATCATTTCAAGTCGGTCAATGATCGGTTCGGACATGGCGTCGGCGACGTCGTCCTGTTGTCCGCGGTCGGTCGTCTGATCGCAAACCTGCGGGCGTATGACAGTATCTACCGTTATGGCGGCGAGGAGTTCTTGCTGGCTCTCCCAAACACCGACAACGAGACCGCGCGGTCCATCGCCGACCGGCTTCGCCAGGCGTTGAGCAAGTCGCCGATATCCGCCAACGACGACGTATCACTGCCGATAACCGCGTCTTTCGGTCTTTGCATGGTCGATGGTTTGGTGTCGTTGGAAGAAACGATCGAGCGCGCCGACCGCGCCCTCTATCGCGCGAAGGACGAGGGGCGGGACCGCGTCGTCCTTTGGACCGATGAGGCGGCGGCCGATCCCCAAGATGATTGAACCGGTTGCAGGAGTGTTGCTTGCCGGTGGCCTGGCACGTCGCATGGGCGGTGGCGACAAATGCCTGCGGATGCTCGGCGGTGAATCGATTCTGGATCGCATCGTCGGCCGGGTGCGGCCGCAGGTCGATGCGTTGGTCTTGAACGCCAATGGCGACGCATCGCGGTTTGCGGCATCCGGCTTGCCTGTGACGCCGGATACGATCGAGGGGTTTGCCGGGCCGTTGGCAGGCGTCCTCGCCGGTATGGAATGGGCCCGGGAACACGCTCCCGCGTGTGCGTGGTTGGTGAGCATTCCGACCGATGCGCCATTCCTGCCTTTGGATTTTGTAGCACGGCTGTGGACGGCGTTGCAGGAGGACGAAGCCGAGATGGCCTGCGCGGCGTCAGGCGGGCGTATGCACCCGGTGATCGGCCTCTGGCCGGTGGGACTGGCGGACGATTTGCGGCACGCCATGATCGATGAGGAAATCCGCAAAGTCGATATCTGGACCGGGCGATACCGCTTGGCGACTGTCGAATTCTCCACCGATCCTTATGATCCCTTCTTCAATGCAAACCGCCCCGCCGATCTGGAAGCGGCGGAGCGGTTATTGGCTGGGCTGAGCTGATCGGGAGGGAACAGCGGTCCGCTCGGTCAGCGGATGGACTTTGCGGCCGCGCGTCCGAACGGTCCTGCTGTCCAGAGACGCCGTAGTCCGTTGCGGATCGCCATACTTCTCTCGATTTCGGCGCGGCGGACGGCTTGGTCGAAATTGATTTCCTGCGATGATCCGTATGCGTGAACTCTTGATCCGGCCATTGTTCTTCTCCTTTTGGATGATTGATCGACGCTGGGCGCCAAGCATGCGATATACATAATTCATTCCATTTTGATATTAAATACGATATCAAGAACATGATTTATGAATTAATGGAATGAATAGGGCGTCGATGGATCGATCGGACGAAATGTCGATTTACGTCGAAGTGGTCAATAAGGGCGGCTTTTCCGCGGCCGCGCCGGGACTGCGGCTCACGCCGTCGGCCGTCAGCAAGAAGATCGCCCGGCTTGAGGACCGTCTTGGCGTCCGCCTGTTAAACCGGACCACGCGCAAGCTCAGCGTGACCGAGGAAGGCGAGGCCTTTTTCCAGCGCTGCAAGCGCATTCTGGCCGATATCGAGGAAGCCGAAGCAGAGGTCGCCAGCGTGCGAGCCGAGCCACGTGGCACGCTTCGGGTCAACTCTGCGATTCATTTCGGCCTGCATCATCTGGTGCCCCTGTTACCGGCGTTTTTCGAGCTTTATCCAAAGGTCGAGGTCGAGCTAACGCTCGATGACCGCATGGCGGACATCGTCGAAGAAGGGATCGACGTGGCGATCCGCGCCGGTTTCCTGGAAGATTCGAGCCTCGTCGCTCGCCGGCTCGGGGGAAACGACCGCGTGGTCGTCGCTGCGCCCTCCTATCTAGAGCGCAATGGGGAACCGTCGGATCCAGAAGCGCTGGAGGGGCATAATTGCCTACGATACAACCAGATGGAAACGCTGAATCATTGGGAATTCGTGATGCCCGATGGCGCACACAAGGTGATCCACGTGACAGGCAACTTCGCGGTGAGCACCGGCGAAGCCATTCGGGAAGCGGCAATTGCCGGCATCGGCATCGCCCGGCTGGCGACATTCTCTGTCGGGTCCGCGATTGGTGATGGCTCGCTTCGCCACATTCTGCAGAATCATACCCAGGATGGTGGAAATGTCTTTGCGGTCTATCCGCATCGGCGGCATTTGTCGTCGAAGGTTCGCGTATTCGTCGACTTCCTCGCCGACCGGATCGGCCCCTCGGCGCCGTGGGATGCCCAGTCCGACGCCCAGTCTGACGCCTAGTCTGATGCGAACTGAAGCGTCGCGAATCGGCCGTGCGGCCGCAGGGATTTAACCGTGCCGCCTTCCGCCGTGACCCGCGCGCAGGCGTCGGGATCGGTCGCGATAAATCCTGATACCGCGCTGATGCCGGCGCTGGACAAGGCGCTGGAAAGCGGTGTGCCAGGACCGACCAGCACCGCAAACCCGTCGCCCAATTTCGATAAAATCTGTGCCAGGGACCCGTTCGCCAAGGCCGAGGCGGTTATGGCGACATAGGCGGCATCCGGCAACAGAGTATCGAGGTCGTCTTCCCCGAATTCACCGGGCTCCGGTTCGCGTTCGACAATCGCCGCAGTCGGCAATCGTTCCTTAAGGCCAGGGAACCGGCCGATGATGACAGTCTTTTGCCCCTTGTCTTGGAGCAAGTCCAATCCGTTCTCGCGGCTGGCTTCCAGATCGAACCGGTTCCAGTGCGCGTTGACGGCGGCGACTCCGATTGCACGTTCGATCACGTTGTCGGATTGCCATAGCGCGGCCAGATCGGCCAAGGCCTTGCCGCTATATCCTCCTGGGTTAGGCAATCCATAGCAGCCCGCGGTTCCCCGGGCAGGCGTATGAGCGAACCCGGCGCCATCAGGGCCTTGGACGAATGTCCAATTCAAACCGATGACGACGCGCTCGGCGTCGCCGATTACGCCGGCGGCCAATCGGTCATGCAACATCATGTCGGTGACCAAGCCGTTTCCGGCCCATTCATTGTTGATCATCTTGTTTTTCGGCATGTCGTGTCTTGTGGGCGTTTGTGGCATTGCCGCACGATGGATAGGGCAGTTGTCGCGCGTTTCTTGTCACTATTTCGGTGTTTTTGAAATACACCGTTGCGCGATCACCAATTACGGGCTGGATTTGTCCAATCCCTAAAATCGGCTAGGAATAATGCCAGACGAAATCTCCTGGCAGAAGATCTTGGGCCGTGGCTTACGATGCGTTAGGTTGCGTGCCAGTGGATTGGCTTCAGAAATCGCGAAAAGACTAGACCTGATGAAACCGAATGTCGACCGGCGTATCGCCGAACTTCTGTGCTCAAGAATTTGTCATGAACTGGTTGCGGGCATCGCGGCTGTCAACAACGGCGTTGAGTTGATTAGTGAAATTGATGCCTCCATGTTCGACGAGGCTATGGGACTGATCGACGGCAGCGCGAAACAGGCGAGCGCTCGCGTTCAGTATTACCGGATGGCTTACGGTTTTGCTGGGAACGACGCCTTACAAAGCATGACGGCGATTCGAGAACTGGCCGAAGGGCTGGTGGAATCCGAGGAGCGTTACGAAGTATCGCTGCCCGGTACGGCCGCCGCTGGCGAGTTAACGTCGGGTGCTGGCAAACTGATCCTCAATCTAATCGTCTTCGCAATGGACTGCCTACCGCGTGGCGGCAAGATTACGGCCGATGTTCATATGGTCGAAGGACGGCCCTGCATCATCGTTATGGGGGAGGGCCAGGAGGCGCGTCTCTCCGAGCGTTGTGCGGCCGCAATAGCCCCGGATGTGGCGGAGGACGACGTTACTGCCTTGAACATACACGCCTATTTTACCGCAGCCTTGGCGGCTGAAATCGGTAACGGCCTCATCACCGAGACATCGGACACGACGGTGACGCTCCGCGTTCCAGTGTAGGACAGGTCGCGCAAAGCGCCTTGTTTTCAGGCAGTTTACTGCTTCTTAAAGAATTTTCGCCAAATTGTCCCCACGGAATAGTGGTTAACCACCGGCCGGCGCTATAGGCGTCCGCGTCGTGGAACAGGGGACATTCGATCGTGGATGATTTACTTCAGGAATTTTTGACCGAGACCGGCGAGAATATGGACTTGCTGGACGTCGAGCTGGTGAAGCTTGAGCAGAACCCGAACGACCCGGAACTTCTGGGTAACATTTTCCGAATGGTGCATACGATTAAGGGCACCTGCGGGTTTCTCGGCTTGCCGCGTCTGGAATCGGTTGCGCATGCGGGCGAGAATGTTCTGGGCAAGGTCCGCGATGGTGTTTTGACGGTCACCCCCGACGCTGTGTCCCTCGTCCTCGGGTCGCTGGACCGTATCAAGGAACTGCTGACCGCGCTCGAGGAAACCGGCTCGGAGCCTGAAGGCAGCGATTCCGATCTGATCGATCAGTTGAACGCTTTTGCGGAAGGTGGCAATGCGGCGCCGGCGGAACCGGAGCCGGCCGCTGAACCCGAGGTGGAAGCCTCGGGTAGCGATGCGGTGGATGATGCGTTGCAGGCTGCGTTCGACGCCGCCGAATACAAAGGACCGGGCGTCGTCGCCAGTGCCGACGACAGTGCCGACGCCGGTGCCGCCGACAGCGTCGCCGCTGACGATAAACCGGTGGAAAAGGAATCCAAGCCCGAAGCCGATGCGCCGGTGGCATCGGTGCCGGCCACGGCCGATGGGGCCGTCGCGCCTGCAGCTGGCGGGGCGCCGAAGGGGCCGTCTGTCGCAAACCAATCGATCCGCGTGAGTGTCGACGTGCTCGAGACTCTGATGACAATGGTGTCCGAGCTGGTCCTGACGCGGAACCAACTTCTTCAGCTTTTGCGTCATCAGAAGGATAGTGAATTCACCGCCCCGCTGCAGCGGTTGTCGCATGTGACGACGGAATTGCAGGAAGGCGTCATGAAGACGCGGATGCAGCCGATCGGCAATGCATGGGCGAAATTGCCGCGTATCGTGCGCGATTTGTCCCTCGAACTGAGCAAGAAGATGGACCTGCAGATGATCGGCGCCGAGACCGAGCTGGATCGGCAGGTGTTAGAACTCATCAAGGATCCCTTGACACATATGGTCCGCAACTCGGCCGACCATGGTTTGGAACCGAACGCGGACCGCGTTGCCGCCGGCAAACCTGAAACAGGAACGATCACTTTGAACGCCTTCCACGAAGGCGGTCATATCGTGATCGAAATCAGCGATGACGGCGCCGGGCTGAACAGCGACCGCATCAAGGAAAAGGTGCTGAAGAACGGCCTCGCGACCGAGAATGAACTTGAGTCGCTGAACGACCAGCAGATTCATCACTTTATCTTCCGGCCGGGTTTCTCGACGGCTACCGAGGTCACCGCGGTTTCGGGTCGCGGCGTCGGCATGGACGTGGTGCGCACGAATATCGAAATGATCGGCGGCACCATCGAGTTGAACTCGGAAGAGGGTAAAGGCACGACCTTCACGATCAAGATTCCGCTTACGTTGGCGATTGTGTCCGCCCTAATTATCGAATGTGCCGGCGAACGGTTCGCCGTGCCGCAGATCAGCGTGTTGGAACTCGTGTTGGCCGGCAAAGGGTCGGTTCACAAGATCGAGCGTATCCAAGGCACGCCGGTTCTGCGGTTGCGCAACCGGTTGCTGCCGTTGGTATCGCTGCGTGGACTGTTGAAGATCGAAGAAACAGACGAGACGGCCGAGACCGACTTTGCCGAAGAAGAGACCTTCGTCATCGTGTCGCAGGTTGGGCAATCGGTCTTCGGTATTATTGTCGACCGTGTCTACGACACTGAGGAAATCGTCGTGAAGCCGACGTCGCCGGTCTTGCGGAACCTTTCCGTATTCTCCGGCAACACGATCCTCGGCGACGGCAGTGTCATCATGATCCTCGATCCGAATGGCATTGCCGGAGAAGTCGGCGAAGTCGTAGCGGCCGATCATATGGAAGCCGCCGAAGCGCAACACCGAATTTCCAACGATCAAGATCGCGAGACGCTGCTGTTGTTCAAGGGTGGTGACGATGTGCCGAAAGCAGTACCGCTGGCTCTGGTTGCGCGCCTCGAAGAGATCGAAGGCGAGAATATCGAATTCAGCAACGGTAAGCCGATTACCCAGTATCGAGGCAAGTTGATGCCGCTTATTCCGGTGGCCGACAATATTGAAATCAAAACGGGGTCGGGGCGGCAGCCGGTGTTGGTCTTCACCGACGGAGACCGGTCAATGGGTCTGGTTGTCAACGAGATCATCGATATCATCGAAGACCGTTTGTCGATCGAACTCGGATCCGAAAAGAAGGGTGTTTTCGGAAGCGCGATCATATCCGGATCGGCGACCGACATCATCGACACAGGATACTTCTTGGGAGAGGCGCACGGCGACTGGTTCGGCAAGGACGGCATAAGCCACGGTGCGTCGGCGGACGGCAACGGACAGCATCAGGTCCTATTGGTGGACGACAGCGCGTTCTTCCGGAACCTGCTTACACCGATGCTGTCGCTTGCGGGATACAACGTGACGGCTGTCGAAACCGCGGGCGAGGCGCTTGAGATGCGTGAATCCGGGCGTGATTTCGACATCATCATCAGCGATATCGAAATGCCGGAAATGAACGGGTTCGAATTCGCTAGCGAAATTCGCGAGGACGGCAATTGGTCGGGTGTGCCGTTGGTTGCACTGTCGTCGCGCAGCACGCCGGACGATATGGAGCGCGGTCGCGAAGTCGGGTTTACCGACTACGTTGCCAAGTTCGATCGCGAAGGTTTGTTGCAGACGCTGCAGGACACGTTACGCATGCCCGCGGGGAATGCGTAGGCGAGGTACGGGTCGTTTATACCCGTCGTCTGAAGAGGGGACGATTGCAGACGTGTTGTTGAATGGCTGCAGCGGGATTTCTGATCTTCAAGTTGAGGGATTGGTTCTCCGCTCGGGACGATACAACGGGTTGATCGCGTGGGACGCGGAAAGGAAGTTTCGAAATGAAGACCTGCCTTGTAGTTGACGATTCCAAGGTGATTCGGATGGTGGCGCGGAAAATTCTCGAGGAATTGAATTTTTCCGTCGTGGAGGCTGAGGACGGCCGTGTGGCGTTGGATGCGTGTAAGGTCAGCATGCCGGATGGTGTTCTCCTGGATTGGAACATGCCGGTTATGGATGGCATTGAGTTTCTGATTGCTTTGCGTGCGTTGCCCGCCGGTGATCAAGTCGCTGTCGTTTTCTGCACGACGGAAAACGATCTTGAGCACATCCAGAAAGCACTGGCGGCCGGCGCAAACGAATACATCATGAAGCCGTTCGATAGTGAGATCATTCAGACCAAGTTCTCTCAGATTGGTTTGATTTGAGTCTCTTACCGAAAAACGAACAGCAATACGTAAGGCGAACCGAAGTGGCAAATGCGTCCGGATCGATAAAAGTCATGGTTGTCGATGATTCTGCCGTCATCCGCGGTTTGTTTACGCAGGTGTTGGAAAGCAACGACGAAATCGAGGTTGTCGAGTCCGTCGGCGACGGTGCGTTGGCGCTTAAGGCGCTGAATCGCAGCAAGGTGGACGTCGTATTGTTGGATATCGAGATGCCGAATATGGATGGCCTGACGGCGTTGCCGCAAATGATCAAGGCGCATCCGGGTCTTACGGTGATCATGGCCTCGTCACTGACCGAGCGGAACGCGGATATCTCGCTTCGCGCGCTGCGGATGGGCGCGACCGATTACGTGACCAAACCGAGTTCCCGGCAAGCACTTCGCCAAGCCGATGATTTTAAACGGGACCTTGTTGAGAAAGTCATTGCGCTGGGTGGCCGCGGTGGGCCGCGTACCGGGCGCAAGTCGCAGAAACCGGTTAATGGGACGACGGCGATCAGCGCGGCCAAGAGTTCGATAATTGAACTGCGCGATGCCGGTAAGACCAAACCAGCTATTTTGGCAATCGGCAGCTCGACGGGCGGACCGCAGGCCCTGACGAATTGCATCAAATCGATTACCGATAATATCTCGCTGCCGATCCTGATTACGCAGCATATGCCGCCGACGTTTACGGCAATTCTGGCAAATCATCTGGAACAGGCAAGCGGATGGCCCTGTGCGGAAGGCCAGGATGGCGAGGCCATCGAAGGAGGGCGCATTTATGTCGCGCCAGGCGGGCTGCATATGCTCGTTGAGTCCGCCGGTGTGAACAAAGTGATTCGGCTGAACGACGATCCGCCCGAGAATTTTTGTAAGCCGGCAGTCGATCCGATGCTGCGAAGCATCGTGGATGCGTATGGGCCGTCCGTTCTTGTCTTGATTTTGACGGGAATGGGCGCCGACGGGTGTGCCGGCAGCAAGGTTGTCATCGAAGCCGGCGGCACCGTTGTCGCGCAAGATGAAGAATCCAGTGTGGTGTGGGGTATGCCCGGCGCCGTTGCAACGAATGGGCTGTGCAACGCTGTTCTGCCGCTTCCTGAAATTGGCCCCAAAATTTGTAGACTGTCGGTGTAGATCAGATGAATACCGCAGATTTTCAATTCTTATCCGCGATCCTGAAACAGCGTTCGGGTCTCGTTCTCACCGAAGAGAAGGCGTATTTGCTGGAAAGTCGGTTGATGCCCGTCGCGCGGAAATTCGGTTTCGCGGGGCTTCCGGAACTCGTGGCAATGGTTCGCGAGGATCGGCCCGAGGACTTGCTGTGCGATATCACTGAAGCGATGACGACGAATGAGTCGCTTTTCTTTCGCGATATGAAGCCGTTTGAGCAACTTCGATCTCTGGTGATTCCGCAATTGGTGGAGAAGCGGGCGGCCAATCGCACGCTCCGCATTTGGAGTGCGGCCGCGTCGAGTGGTCAGGAACCATACTCCATCGGAATTCTGTTGAAGGAACTGGGCAATCTCTTGGAGGGTTGGGATATTCAAATCCTCGCCACGGATATCTCCGCCGACATGCTCAATCGGGCGCGGGCCGGACTCTATACGCAGTTCGAGGTCCAACGCGGATTGCCGATCGCGACGCTGGTGAAGTATTTCAAGCAGGTCGGTGAAAAGTGGCGTCTTGATGCGAATATTCGCTCGATGGTCAAATTCAAGGAATTCAATCTATTGGATGATACGGCCGTATTGGGCCAATTCGATATCGTCTTCTGCCGGAATGTCTTGATCTACTTTGACCAACAGACAAAATCGGAAGTTCTCAACCGCATCAGCAGTGTCATGCCGAACGATGGCGTTCTCTATCTTGGCGGTGCGGAAACCGTATTAGGTATCACGGACAAGTTTGTCCCGATTACCGGTCATCGTGGCATGTATGCCATTTCCGGTGGCGAACCGGCTCTCAAGTCAGCCTAAAAAAAGCGCGCCTCCCGAGGGAGGCGCGCGCTTTAACATTTAACCAACCGAACCAAATTGCGGTGGTTGCGGCGGCTGATTATGCGGCCGACGCTTCCGCGACTTGTTCTGGGCTGTCTTCGACCGGGACCGGGTCACGCAAGACATAGCCGCGTCCCCAAACGGTCTCGATATAGTTTTCGCCATTGCATGCCGTGCTGAGCTTTTTGCGAAGCTTGCATACGAAGACGTCAATGATCTTGAGTTCCGGTTCGTCCATCCCGCCATAGAGGTGGTTGAGGAACATTTCCTTCGTCAAGGTCGTTCCTTTGCGGAGCGACAGCAATTCCAGAATACCGAACTCTTTGCCGGTCAGATGAATGGGCTTGCCGCCCACTTCGACCGTATGATCGTCGAGATTGACGCTGATCTTGCCCGTCTTGATGATTGACTTGGCGTGACCCTTGGAGCGTCGAACAATCGCCTGAATGCGGGCAATTAGTTCCCGTTTCTCGAATGGTTTGGTCAGATAGTCGTCAGCGCCAAACCCTAACCCTTTGACTTTATTATCCAATTCACTAAGGCCGGATAATATCAGAATCGGCGTGTCCACTCTGGCGTCTCGCAAACGACGGAGTACTTCATACCCGTCGATATCCGGCAGCATCAAATCGAGAATGATGATGTCGTAATCATAGATTTTGCCGATCTCCAGACCGTCTTCGCCGAGATCCGTCGTATCAACAACGAAACTTTCGGACTTAAGCATCAAAGCAATGCTCTTGGCCATTGCTTGATCATCTTCAACAAGTAGTACCCGCATAGGTATTCCCCTAAACTACACTAAGACCCCAATGTGGATTGCGTAAACTTATATGGTTAATGTTCTAGCAAATCTACTGTAAAAAGCGAAGTACTTTTTAACTGGCATTTTAAGTATTTTGTTTCTATTTTGAACGAGGGGAGAGTCGACTGGAACAACACGTAAGTTCTATTCGACCATTTGAAGTACTCGGGGCGAGGGGAGAGGACACTGCGCACCCTGGTTGATGACCTGACGCGGGTCCGGGATGCCCGCGTCCACGGTCGAGTCACCGCTATCATGGGAATGTTGGTCGAGATCGGGGGCGTCCAAGCCTATCTCTCGGTCGGCGACCGCTGTGATCTGATCGGCCGGTCGGGCGACCGCATTCCTTGCGAGGTCGTCGGCTTCCGGGATGGCCGCACATTGGCCATGTCCTTCTCATCGCTGGTCGGTATTGGTTTGGGCGCGACGGTGGAGGTGCACGGTAGCGATGTTGCGGTATATCCGCATGATGGCTGGCTGGGGCGCGTCGTTAATGCCTTTGGCGAGCCGCTTGATGGTGCACAGCCGTTGACGTCTGGTCCGCGGCGTTATCCCATCCATAACGCTCCGCCGCCGGCCACGATGCGGCAGCGTGTTGGCGAAAAGCTCGATCTGGGCGTTCGAAGCGTCAATACCTTCCTGACCTGCTGCAAGGGGCAGCGTCTGGGAATTTTTTCCGGTTCCGGCGTCGGGAAGTCCGTCCTGTTATCGATGCTTGCGCGGTATTGCGCGGCGGATGTGGTGGTGATCGGATTGGTCGGGGAACGCGGCCGGGAAGTAAAGGAATTCATCGAAGAACATCTCGGTCCCGAAGGTTTGGCGCGGAGCGTGGTTGTCGTCGCCACGTCCGATGAATCCGCGTTGATGCGGCGCCAGGCAGCCTATTTGACGATGACCGTTGCGGAATATTTTCGCGACCAAGGTCGCAGCGTTCTGTGTCTTATCGACAGCATTACCCGCTTTGCCATGGCGCAGCGCGAAATCGGCCTATCAGCCGGGGAACCGCCAGCAAGCAAAGGCTATACGCCGACCGTATTCGCGGAACTACCGAAGCTGTTGGAACGTGCCGGCCCCGGTACGGAGGACGGCACGATTACGGGGTTGTTCACGGTTCTGGTCGAAGGTGACGATCATAACGAGCCGATCTCGGACGCGGTACGCGGTATCGTCGATGGCCATGTCGTGCTGGACCGGTCGATAGCGCAGCGTAATCGCTATCCCGCTATTAACGTGCTGCATAGCATTTCGCGCACCATGCCGGCCTGCAACACGGCCCCTCAAAATCAATTGGTCAACAAGGCAAGGCAGGTCATGTCGATCTATGATGATATGGCGGAGCTCATTCGCCTTGGTGCCTATCGGAGCGGCAGCGATCCAGCCGTCGACGAAGCGGTCGCGCTGAACGAACCGCTGGAAGCCTTCCTGAGCCAGACCATGGATGATCGGACGCCTTTGGATGAAGGCTACGCAATCTTGGCCGAAATTCTCGGGATGCCTTGGTCGCCGGAAGATGCGGTTGATGATTCCGGCGACGGTGCTGCGCCGTGAAGACCCTCGTAAAACTGATCCGGTATCACCGATATCTGGTGGATGAAAAGCGCCGGGAAGTGAAAGATCTTGAAGAACGTGCGGTAACGCTGGAACAGAACATCGATCGGTTGGACGCGCAGGTTGTTGCCGAGCGGATCTCTGCGGGAGAGACCGACCTGGGGTCGGTCGACTATGGCGGTTTTGCACAAGCGTCTTTGGTTCGCCGGGCCGGTCTCATCGGCGAGCTGAGTGAGGCGACGGATGCGGTGGAAGAGGCGCGGGGTGGTCTGCTCGACGCGTTCGCGGAATTGAAGCGCTATGAAATCAGTCTGGATCGAAAAGAAGCTCTCGCGCGGCAGAACCGGGCGCGGCGGGACCAACTCGAATTGGATGAAGTCTCATTGAACGGGCATCGGCGCAGTAGTTCCGCGCCGTAGCGTCGACGGCCGTGCCTACTGATCCGACGGCCGGGCGATGATCTGCGGGTTGTCCCAATTGGGTTGGCGATCCTCGATCACCACGCGGTATGTGCTGGACGTCGGTTCCGGGCCATTTACACTGTTTTCGATCTGAATCTGGACCCAACGCGGCACGACCTCATTGTTGATGTCTTCGATGATCGCGAGCGCCATTTCTTCCGCGGGCGTTTCGCCCGACGCCGTCAGTGCCGCGAGATATGTTTCGAACGCATCGGGCAGGAGCAGGAGCTTATCCGGAACGTATCGCAGCCGAATGGCGCGTTCCGGCGTCGCTGGCGTATCGATCGCGATGAGATAGTCCAGGCTTGTTTGGGGGTTGGACCGCGTTTCTAGGGCTTTGCGCCGGGCGGCCGGATTGGCTGTCTGCGGACTATCCTCCGATATGTCGAATCCTGCCGTCACACGGACAAATCCCGGCGCTGGTCGAGCGTGGATTCAACCGGGGCCGTATCAAAGGACGGCGTGACCCGGAAGGCGACATAGCCGGCGAACCCCATGGCGGACAACGTGTTCGTGTAAATCTCCCGGATATCGTCACGCATGGTCTGTGGCAGCTCATTGTGGGTTTTCACGACGAGATCGACCTGATCGGGCCGCGCAAATCCATCGAACTGGAACGCACCCAAGCGGCTCATGTTGACTTCGATGACGAACCGGGTACCGGTGCGATCTTCGCCGTCAGTGGTCTCATCGTCGCCCTTGTATAGGTGGAACCGCACCTGTTCCAATCCGTTGCTTGTGTTGATGGGGATGAAAAAACTGCGCCAGTCGGGGCCGGCGGACTCACTGGCGAGGCGCTGCATCTGCGTAAGTTCGCCGGACAGGCGATCCAGCAGGGTAGGCGCGCTGCGCGACAACAGGCGGTGCGCATCGTCGCCTAGGACACGCCGAATATCACCGGTCAGGATTGCCGAGAGAAAGAACAACATGCCGGGCGCCAGTCGCGGTCCGACGGTGGGAAGCAGAACCTCTGCGGCCTGCCGGGCCATGCCTGCGTCGCCGGATTGGAGGATCGCCATCACCTCCCGCAGGGTATGCCACGGGTCGATGAGGGTGGGAAGCGGATTGCCGCTGGTGCGCAGAGCCGGCTGAAGACTCAGAAGCTCGAGCGATAGCCGGCTGCCGACGGGCAACGGCGACGTTCCTGCGAGAGTAAGCTCGGCGCCGTCGACACGGGCAATCGGATTGCCGGCCGGAGTATGTCCAATGACCGTGGCGGTCAATAGCGGGTTGCCACCCGTTGCCGCGGCGGGTTGAAGAACCCCGGCTGGGGGTGCTGCGGCGAGGATCCGAAGAGTCAGTGCCGCCCCGTTCTGAAGCGTCGTCGTGGCGGGCGAAGAGGCGTTGGGTGCGGCTGGAGCGCCGGCGGATGTCGTCGTGGACTGCGCACTATTCGCCGTCGTCGATGCGGCTGGGTTTTCACTGGCTCCGGTGACGGTGGCCTGAAGGACACTGCCCTGCGTGACTTGTGTCGTGACAGGGTTGGCCGCTGCGGTCGAGGGTGTCGTAGCGGTGCTCGTAGGCGCGGCGGCTTGATTCTGCAGCGGTGTACCGGTGCTGCCCGTCGTGCCGGGTTGCAGCTGCAACGTTATCTGTAATGGCGGCCCGGTGCTGTTGACCTGAAGCGATACGGACACGCCGACGGGCAAAGGCGTGGGCGATTGAACCGTGATGCGCCCTTGCTCGGTTTGCAGGACAAGTTGATTATTCGTGTTCGCGACGACCCGTGCGGACAGCGTTTGTCCTTGCGTCAGCACCGGTGCATCAGGAGTGGGCAGAACCGTCGCGCGGACTGGAGCCGATGCGCCGGGCGCAGTTGGCGTCGGCGGCGGTGGTCCGCTTGGCGGGACCGAATTGCTCATCGTGACTCCAATAGGGGGCGCGCCAGCTTCTCGATATCGACCGCAGCATCGCAATTCGGGTGACGGGTGAGCATGGCGGTTTGATGACGGATGCAGTCGGGAACCTTGCTGTCACGCCGGATAATGCCGGCGAGCGGCGGTTCGAACTTCAAGAAACTGCGGCAGGCTTTTGTCAGTGTTTCATAGGTCTTGCGGCCGTGCGCCGTCGAATCCGCGAGATTGACGACAATTCGGATATCCGCCTTTGGCCGGTCGGCGATCGTCAGCTTGATGAAGGCGTAAGCATCGGTAAGCGAGGTCGGCTCATCGGTCACAACCACCAGTGCAACACCCATCGAAGGTGTCAGCGCCTGAACGGTTCGGTCGACGCCAGCTCCGAGGTCGACCAGGACGTGATCGTAGGATCCGGACATCTCGAGCAACTGATCGCGCAATGCGGTCAGGCGCTGCGGCGGCAACAGCGCCAGGCTGCCGGATCCTGAACGCCCGGCGAGGACGGAGAATCCCGTCTCTTCGACCGGCGTGACGCATTGTTCGAGTGTACGTTTCCCGGTGATAACCGATCCCAGGTCACGCTCCGGCAACAACCCGAGTTGGATGTCCACATTGGCCAATCCCAGGTCGCCGTCGAACAATAGGACTTTCCGTCCGGCGCGCGCGAGCGTGTGTGCCAGCGTAATGGCAAACCACGTCTTGCCGACACCGCCTTTGCCGGATGCGATTGTAATGACATTCCGGCCGGTGGCCGGAATTTGCGCGACATTGGTGGCAGGATTGCTGGCCATACTTATTTCCAACTCGTTGCTTGGCGATCCGCGACGCCGAGATCGGGACGGCGCTCGTTCTGGGTCGTCGGGATTTGCACGTGTTCCAACAACAATCGCGCCAACTTGACTGGGTTGATCCGGTGTATGCCGTCGACAATTTCCGGCGTATGGCACATCTCGCTGAAGGCGGCCTGACTGGCGTCTGCGATAGCCAAGAGGCTGCCGAGGCGGCGCGACATATCCATTCCGGTGAAGATCAGGCGCCGTGGGCCGATGGCTTGAAAGGCGATGGCGATTTCACGTGCCTCCAATGCATCGCGGCCTGCATTTATGGTGAGAAGGCGCTCAGCGTCGATCGCGTCCGCATAGGTTGAGAGCCGTTCGAGGTCTTCCGAGGAGTACGGGTTGACGCTGGTGGTATCAATCAGCACGAGTTGATCCGGCGCGACGCTATCGACGACGGATGCCAATTCGGCTGGGCTTTTGGCGGTCTTGACCGGAAGTTTGAGACGATCGCCGTAGGCTTCGATCTGCTGCACGGCGCCAGCGCGCAGCGTGTCCGTGGTTACCAAGGTGACTTGTGTCCGGTTGACGACGGCGCGCGCCGCGAGCTTTGCCACCGCCGACGTTTTCCCGGCCCCCGGCGGACCGAACAACATCATCGGCCGGTCGGTGGGCTGGTCCGATGTCGCGAATTCGAATACCAGATCCAGCGCTCCGGCAAATGTCTGGATAGTATCGTTCGACGCCAGCGTGGTTGCGGTATTGAGCAGTCTATCGGTGACGGTTTGCGGCGTGCCGTGCCGCTCAAGCGCATCGCAGATCTGATCGATCGCGTTCGATTCCGAAGTAGTCTCGGCGAAATCCAAGTCCAAATCCGGCGTTTCGACGGCTGCGGTAATGCGGACGCCGTTGCTGCCGTTGTCCGTTGTGGACACGATAATTGCATCCTCGCCGAGCTCGTCGCGGACAAGCTTCATGGCTTCGGACATGTTCGGAGCCTGGAATGTTTTTAACCGCATTGCGTTCCACCCACGCCTTTAGACCTGTCCCAGTGTTTTGATCTTCGCTTTCGGATAAATCTCGTTCTGCGACATGACCACGGTGACCGGCCGGAATCTCTCGACGACCGATCGGACGAATGGCCGAATTCCCGGACTAACCAGCAAGACCGGCGTTTCACCCTGCATCGCTTGTTGTTCGAATATCGTACGGACCGCGCCGATGAATTGCTGCAGCGTGCTCGGCGCCATGGCTAATTGCCTTTCGTCTCCTTGCCCGACGATCGATTCGGCAAAGGATTGTTCCCATTCTGGCGATAGCGTCACAAGCGGGATGAAGCCCTGTTCGTTGGTCGAGTTGTCCGACAACTGACGGGCCAAGCGGGAACGGACATGCTCCGTGATCTGCATGACGTTCCGGGTGAACCCAGTGGCTTCCGAAATGCCTTCGAGGATGGTCGGGAGGTCCCGAATGGAAATCCGCTCGGTCAACAGGTGCTGCAGGATCCGTTGAATGCCGCCAACCGAGATCTGGTTCGGGACCAGGTCGCTGATCAGTTTCTGATGCGGCTTGTCCAGGTCGTCGAGCAGTTTCTGCGTTTCCGCGTAGGATAGCAGTTCCGCCATGTTGTCACGGATGAGCTCGGTCAAATGGGTGGTCACGACGGTGGGGGCATCGACGACGGTGTAGCCCCGGAACGTGGCTTCCTCGCGATGCCGGTCCTGTACCCACATGGCGGGCAGTCCGAAGGTCGGCTCCACCGTTGATTCACCGTTGAGCGCGATCGCTTCGCCGCGCGGGTCCATCACGAGCAGCATGTTGGGACGCAGTTCGCCGATTCCAGATTCGATTTCCTTGATGCGCACCACATACTGATTAGGCGGCAGTTGAAGATTATCCTGAATGCGCACCGCTGGCATGATGAAGCCCATCTCCATCGCGAGCTGACGGCGAAGCGCTTTGATCTGATCGGTAAGGCGGCGTTCCTGCGGGTTATTGATCAGCGATAGCAACCCATATCCCAGCTCGAGGCGCACGCTGTCGATCTGCAGCGCCGTTGAGATCGGCTCTTCGGCGGCGGGCGCAGGGGCGTCTTCCGCGGCCTCGATTTCCCGGCGCTCGGTCTCGGCTTTGAATTTTCGGCGGTAGGTCGCATAGGAGACGCCGCCGGTGAGGCCAGCCAGGATTAGGAAGGGCAAGACCGGGATGCCGGGAAGGACCGCGATGAACAAAAGCAGGAATGTGCACATCGCCAACGCGGTCGGGTAGCCGCCGAGCTGCGATAACAGTTCCTGATCGGCCGAGCCTTGCGGTCCGGCCTTCGTAACCAGCATGCCTGCGGCAGTGGACACGATGAGCGCCGGGATCTGCGTGACCAAGCCGTCGCCGACCGTCAGCAATGTGTATGTCTGGGCTGCTTGCCCCAGCCGCATGTCCTGTTGCGCGATACCGATGACGATGCCGCCGACGATATTGATGAAGGTGATCAGGATGCCGGCGATCGCGTCGCCACGTACGAATTTCGAAGCGCCGTCCATCGCGCCGTAGAAGGTGCTTTCCTCTTCCAGCGAGCTGCGCCGCTGCCGCGCCTGGTCCTCGTTGATCAGACCGGCCGATAGATCGGCGTCGATTGCCATCTGTTTGCCCGGCATGGCGTCCAAGCTGAACCGGGCGGCGACCTCGGCGATCCGGCCCGCGCCTTTCGTGATGACGACGAAATTAACGATGACCAGGATAGCGAAGATGATAATGCCGATGACATAGTTGCCGCCGACGACAAAACTGCCGAAGGCTTCGATCACGCGCCCGGCTGCGGCCGTTCCCTGGTATCCGTCGGCAAGAATAAGACGCGTCGATGCCAGATTGAGCGCCAGCCGCAACATCGTGGCGACCAGCAGGATCGTCGGGAAGGTGTTTAGCTCCAACGGTGTCCGAATGAACAGGACCGTCATCAGGATGACCGTCGAGAATGTAATCGACAGCGCCAGACTGAAATCCAGCATCCATGTCGGCATCGGAAGCAGCAACACGACGAGAATGCCGATAACGCCGACCGCTAAGGCGGCATCGTTCCGCTCCCTGCCGGGCAAGATTGTCTTCAGTGCATTTTGAAAGCCGGACAGTCCAGCGTTGGCGGGGCTGCTGCTTTCTGCGGGCGCTTCGGTGGTGGAATCGGTCATGAGCGGTTGGCGTCGAGTTGCCTACCTCGGTGCCTCTAGGATGCGCCAGGCATCGGAACGGGGATGCCTTCCTGGGTGTATTGCTTCAGTTTGTTACGCAGCGTGCGGATCGAAATGCCGAGGATGTTGGCGGCGTGTGTCCGATTGCCCAGGCAATGGTGCAGCGTTTCAATGATGAGATCGCGCTCGACTTCCGCGACGGTCTTGCCGACCATTGGCACGGATGCCTGCTCGTCGCCATTCACTGCCGTGCTGCCGGCTGTTGCCGACCGTTCCGACATATTGAGCATGATGGCCGCAGTGTCGATTTCGTCCTCCTGTGCCAGAAGGACCGAGCGATGGATGGCATTTTCGAGTTCACGGACATTGCCGCGCCACGGATGCGTGCGCAGGCGCTGTTCGGCATCTGCGCTGAACGGCTTCTTGTCGACGCCGTTGGCTTTCGCGTATTTTTTCGAGAAGAACTCGGCCAGCAGCATGATGTCCGCGGGGCGTTCGCGCAGCGGCGGGAGATCGACGTTTACCACGTTGAGCCGAAAGAACAGGTCTTCGCGGAAGTCGCCCTCTGAAACGGCCTGTTCCAGGTTGCGATTCGAGGTGGCGAGAATACGCACGTCGATGGAGATGGGTTGCGCGCCGCCGACCCGGTCGATCTCGCGTTCCTGGATCGCGCGCAGGAGTTTTGCCTGAAGCCGCGGATGCATTTCGCTGATTTCATCGAGCAGCAGCGTACCGCCGTTTGCTTCCTCGAACTTGCCGATTCGCCGGGCGACGGCGCCGGTGAACGATCCTTTTTCGTGACCGAACAGTTCGGACTCCAGCAGGTTCTCGGGAATCGCAGCGCAGTTGACGGCGACAAACTGTTGCCCGGCGCGTTTGCTCTTGTTGTGCAGGTGGCGGGCCATCAATTCTTTACCCGTACCGGATTCGCCGGTGATCAGCACTGACGCTTCGGAAGGTGCAATCTTTTCGGCGAGCGTGATGACGGCCGACATCGCGGGATCGCGGTGGATGATCGTGTGGCTTTCCTCGGCAACCGCTTCCAAGACGGCGGCGATCAGATCCGCGTCCGGCGGCAGGGGGATGTATTCCTTGGCGCCCGCTTTGATACTTTCGACCGCCGCGTCGGCATTCGTGCCGATGCCGCAGGCAACCACCGGTATGCTGATCCGCTCGGAGGCGAGGCGTTCCACGAGGTCGCCGATGTCGAGTTTAACGTCGATCATGAGCAACTCGGCGCCGCGGCCGGACCGTAAGGCGGCCAATGCCTCGTCCACGCTGTCGACATGGCTGACTTTGGCGCCGCGCGAGATGGCGATCTTACCCGCGGTGGAGATGTGTCCTTCCAAGTCCCCTACGATCAAAAGTCTCATAATTTCGTCCCGTTTCCCGATCGATTTTCTGAATTATTGTGACGCCCGCATCTGGGCTTACCGGTAGAAAGAGATTCGATGCCCCTGCGGTAGTACCGTGTTGAGCAGCATTTCCAGCCGGCGTGGGTTTTCCTGACGCGCGATCGATCCTGCAGCCATGATGTAGAGGTTGTTGACCATCGTCTCTTCCATCTCGTTCTGTTCCAATTTCGACGCGAGCGGCGTGAAGACGAGATTCGCCAATACCGCACCGTAGAATGTGGTTAGCAGGGCGACGGCCATACTTGGCCCGATCGTGGTCGGGTCTTCGAGGTTCCCCAGCATCTGGACCAACCCGACGAGAGTGCCGATCAATCCCATGGCCGGTGAAATCTCGGCGGCCTTGCGAAGAATGCTCACCGTTTGTGTGTGCCGCTTTCCGGACGCGTCGATTTCCCGCTGCATGATCCGCTCGACCTCTTCCGGCGTGCTGCCGTCGACGACCATCGTGATGCCGCGATACAGCAATCCGGTCCGCGCTAGGTCGGGCAGGAAGTCCTGTAAGGATAGAACGCCTTTGCGGCGCGCCATGTCGGCAAGCTGCATGACATGGTTGGCCGCTGCGGCCGGGTTCGACGCGGTGCGGAAAACCGCCTCGGTAACAACTCGAAAGCTGATAAAGATATCCTGCAAAGAGAAACAGGCAGTGGTGACGCCAAAGGTGCCTCCGATGACGATGAAGATCGCCGGCGCATCGACGAATGCGCCGGGTGAACCGCCCACGAAGATCGCGACTGCTATAAGCAGGAAGGCCGCGGATAGTCCAACGACCGTTGCGACGTCGAACGACATCCTAACCGGCGGCGATTTCATCCTACCGGGTCCCCGAAGACGCGTTGCCGTATCCGTACCGTAAGCCATGGTTTCCGTCGTTACCTTGTAATTTCGCGGCGGGTTATGTACTGCGATCCGATTTGATGATTTCTGTCATGGTGACACCCAGTTTGTCCTCAACGACGACGACCTCGCCACGCGCAACGAGCCGGTTATTGACGTAGATGTCGATCGCTTCGCCGACCTTGCGATCGAGTTCGACGACCGCGCCGCGTCCAAGTTTAAGCAACTGATTTACCTGCATCGAAGCTCGTCCGAGAACGGCGGAAACCTGAACCGGAATGTCATAGACCGCTTCCAGGTCGCCGGCACCTTGCGGCCGGCCGGCATCCTCCGCCGCCATGGCGAGCGCCATGTCGGTACTTTCGCTTCCGGCGTCACCGCCGTCGCCTTCACCTTCAAGCTCGTTCAATTCTAAGTTTTCATCATCTGCCATCGTCAGATCCTCCATTGGTCAGGAAGCTCATGCAGGAGCCTCCGGATCGTTTGTTTTCGTCTCGTCGTCCGGCGGGGATGCGCCGTGTTGCGGCTCTCCTGATCCGTCGGTCGCGACGTCGTCAGGACCGGTCGACGCTTCGGCCGTGTCGTCAGCCGCAAGGATCGCCGTCGGTTCTGCCGGTGGCTCGGTGGCCGCCGGAGTGGATTCTTCGAAAGTGTCAGCAGGTGGTTGGGCGGTTATGCCGTCCATGCCGTTGGCTGTTGTGTCCTCTACGACCGGCACCGTGGGTTGATCCTCGTCGTCGGCAATGGGCGCCGGGGCGGGATTATCTTGGTCGTATTGGGCTAGAAACCGGGCGAGGGCGGTATCGATTTGGGCCCATACTTCGTCGGACCGTTTTTCGATCCCGCCGCCGGGCCAGTCGATGCAGCAATCCGTCGGTTGCATCGTCTCGTCCGGCTCCACGAGGAAGCGTCCGTCAAATCCGCTCGCTGCGACGAGGCTCTCAAAGCGTTCTTCGACTGTCGCAACACGGTCCGCTGCCACGCGGATGCGGATTTTCGGTTGATCGATCAAATTCGAGACGCAGTCCGACAGCAACGCGTCGATTTCCGCCGAGCCGTGCCGTTCGAGCAAAGTCGGCATTAGTTTGCGCATGACCGTAACGGCGATCTCCGCCGCATTTGCCATCATTTGTTCGTTCGCGTCCGATTGCGCCTGGATGATAGTCGGAAGCTGTTGGGCGATGCGTTCCAGGGTCTGGCCAATGCTGTTTTCAATACCGCTGGTCGCTTCCTCGCGGCCGGACAGGACACCTTCTTCGTAGCCTTGTTTCCGCGCTTCGTCGATCTGAAGCAGCGTGAATGTCGGCTCGGGCGGCTCTTCTTCCTTCGCCTTCGCCTCAGCCTCTGCACGCGCGATCTGATCCGCATCGAACGAGACGTCGAACATGTAACGCGACGGCTCCTCGGATACGGTATCGGTTGTCGTGTCATCCACCGTGTGGACTCCAAACGTGGTTCGGCCTAATAGACCAGTTCATCTTCCGCGTCGCCTTCGGCGATTGTGATTTCACCCTTGGCCGACAGATCCTTGGCGGCCATTACCATTTCAATCTGCGCGTCTTCGACATCGCGCAGCCGTACCGGTCCCAACGCTTCCATGTCTTCGCGCATGATCTTGGCGGCGCGCTCGGACATGTTTCCGAAGAACAGATCGCGGATCGCTTCGGACGCACCCTTCAAGGCGACGCCGAGCTTCTCCTTATCGACAGTCCGCAACAGCGTCTGGATGCCTGCCGCATCGATCTTCGCAAGATCCTCGAAGGTGAACATGAGCTGCTTGATGCGGTCTGCCGCGTCCCGGTTGCGGTCTTCGAGCATGCCGATAAACCGCTCTTCGGTACTGCGGTCCAAATTGTTGAAGATTTCGGCCATCATCTCGTGCGCATCGCGTCCTTGGGATCGGGCAAGGTTCGACATGAATTCGTTACGCAAAGTGCGTTCCACGTCGTCGATCACTTCCTTCTGCACCGATTCCATCCGCAGCATGCGCATGATGACTTCCATCGCGAAGTTTTCCGGTAGGCATGCCAGCACACGCGACGCGTGGTCCGGGTTGATCTTCGACATGACGACGGCGACGGTCTGCGGGTACTCGTTCTTAAGGTAGTTGGCGAGCACCAGTTCGTTCACGTTCGCGAGCTTGTCCCACATGGTGCGGCCGGCCGGACCGCGAATCTCTTCCATGATCAAACTCACGCGATCTTCGCCGAGAACGCGGTTCAACAGCCGTTCGGTGCTTTCAAAGCTGCCGGTAAGCGAGCCCGTCGATGACATTTTCTCGGCAAACTCGATGAACAACCGTTCGACGAGAGTGGAGTCGATGGTGCCCAGATTCGCCATCGTCGATGACAGTTCGCGAATTTCGTCGTCGTCCATGTGCCCGAACACACGGGTCACGTGTTCTTCGCCGAGAGAGAGCAGCAGAATCGCCGCTTTCTCGGTGCCGTTCAGGCCACGGTAATCTTCTCGTACGCGCATTCCGGTCCCTAGGTCTGGTCCTGGTACATCCAACTGCGGAGGATCGTTGCCGCTTCCTCCGGATGCTTCTCAATGATTTCGCCGATCTTGTTCAGCGACGATGCCTGGACGCGGCCTTCTACTTGGGTCACGTCAAGCATTTCGCCGTGTTCGTTGGCGGGGATGAGGGCGCCGTCCGGTCCGACAGCCGTGCCGCCTGCACCGCCCGCAACTGCGACGCCGTCTGGCCCAACCGATTGATTGGTCAGGAGCGGCCGGCCGTCGGCGCCGATAGCCGCCGGTCCGTCCGCCAGCGCGGTTGGACCTGTCTCGAAAATTTTGGCAATTAGCGGTCGTACGACCAGCAAGATGATAAGGATGCCAACGACAGCGAGGATCAGCACCTCGACAATGCGGCGGAGGTCGGCGGTCGAGAAACCGAGGAAAATGGCATCGTCAACGCCGCCCAGCATTTGTGGCGGCTCGGCGAAACGCATATTGACGATTTCAACTGTATCCCCGCGTTTCTGGTCGAAGCCGACCGCGGATTTGACCAGTTTCTCGATGTTGGCCAGTTCTTCCTTGCCGCGCGGCTCGAAACTCGGTTCGCCCTCGGCGGTTTCCTTAACGCGGTCATTAACCAACACCGCAACCGACAGCTTCTTTATGCTGCCGCCTTCGCGGATATGCTGGCGGTTGGTTTTCGAGATTTCGAAATTCGTCGATTCCTCAGTCCGGTTCGAGGCGGACTCAGCGCCGGGTGTGTTTTGGTTGTCTTGTGCGTCCGGCAGATTCTGCCCGACGCTAACGGCGGCGGAATCGGTTTCCTTGTTGTTATTGGCCTCGGAGATCGATTGCGTGGACCGAACTACCTGGCTTTCGGGGTCGTAGATTTCCTCGTTCGTCACGACGCGGTCGAAGTCCATTTGGGCCCGGACTTCGGCCCGGACATTGCCGATTCCGACGCTGGGTTCGATCAGTTGTTCGATTGTTCTGTTCAGTCGGCCTTCGAAGGAAACCCGGCGCTCCTCGGCGTTCAACGCCGCCACATTCCCTTCACCACCACCGCCGCCGCGGGATAACAACGTTCCGCGGTCATCGATGATTGAGATGCGGTCGGGCTTCAGGCCTGCCACCGCGGTCGCGACGAGATGCTGAACCGCCTGAATCTGACCGCGGTCGAGGCGTCCCGTTCCGCGCATCTTGAGCACGATCGACGCACTGGGATCCAGCCGTTGGCGGCTGAACAGTTCGCGCCGTGGCAGGACAAGATGAACCCGTGCGGCCCTGACCGAATTGACTGTCGCGATGGTTCGCGCCAGCTCGCCCTCGAGGGCTCGGACGTGATTGATGTTCTGGATGAAGTTGGACGTACCCAATGTTTGGTCGCGATCGAAGATCTCGTATCCGATCGACCCGTCTTCCGGCAGGCCCTGTTCGGCGAGCGAAAGACGCAACCGCGCTACCTGATCCGATGGAACGCGGACTTGGCGGTTATCGGCGCTGACTTCGTGCGGGATCTCCATCGATTCCAGTTGCTGAACGATCCTTGCGGTATCGTCCTGCTTGAGGTCATCGAATAGAAGAGCCAGTTGCGACGTTGAAAGGCGCGTCGCCAAGAATACGAAAAAGACAACCAAACCAATCGTCATGCCGGCGGCGGCGGCCAGCCGGCCGACACCGAGATTCCGAAACGTCTCGACGAATGCGTTCACTCCTACCCCACCTCTAAACGAACGCCTAAGCGATCAAACCCGAAGGTTCTTCCCCTCCTAAAGTCCGCTGGACGACCCTCCGACTCGACATATCCCACCACTTCAAAAGGAGGCGAGATTCTTAACTTCGAGGACGCTCGGGTCGAGCATCGGCCTTTAATGAAGAGGAACCTAAACGAGTTCTGAATAAAAATGAAGATAAAACTCGGCAAAATTTGCCGGTCTACCAAAAAAAGTGAAATTGAATCGTTGCGAGTCTGCTCAAAACCTCACGAATAGAAGAATTCGAAAGACTTCGAGCACTAGAATCGGCGATTCAAACCCAGTTCTCTTTGGTGAATATGCCAATGTCGGTGTGACGCGGCTGGAATACTTAGAGTCAATGCAAGGGGTTGGGCAATGGGTCGTCCCATCAAGGCGTGGGTGCGTTACCCGGCCTGGCCTTCCGACTTGCGATACTCTTTCAGGCGCGTGACACGAAGTCCGCGGATGCCATGACGCTCGATCAGACGCTCCCAGGAGGCGAACTCCTCGGATGTCAGGTTGTATCGGCGGCAGGCGTCCTCCAACGAAAGGAGGCCCGCTTGCACGCCAAAGACGACCTGCGCCTTGCGACGAACCACCCACCGGGTCGTGTTCGGTGGGGGTAGGTCGTGGATGGTCATGGCCCTGCCGTCAGGTCCGACGACAGTTTGTGTGCCTGTGTCTGCAGCTTGCCTCATTAAGTCCGACTTGCCGTCTGATGTGGAAAATAATTCAGTGCCTAGCTATACGCGGCAATCTTTAACAAATGGCTAAAGCACACCCGCAAGTCGGCCGGGCGGGAATAAAAAATAATGTATTTTCAATAATATAGACTAAAACACAAAAGAAATGGCCCGGCGAATGCCGGGCCATCGGGAAGCGAAGTTCGCGTGAATGGGGGTTAGGCGTTACCGGATGATCTGCACCAGCTCGGTAAGCAGTTCGTCGGCGGTGGTGATGACCCGCGTATTCGCCGAAAAGGCGCGCTGCGTGATGATCATGCGGGTAAATTCGTCGGCAATATCCACGGTCGAGGCTTCCAGCGCCGAGGGGGCGAGGGTGCCAGCGCCACCTGTATTGGGCGCATGAGCGGTGGCCGAGCCGGATGCGGTCGTTTCGACGTAGACATTCCCCGATTGTTCGGCGAGACCGTTCGGATTGTTGAATGTCACCAGCGGCACCTGGAACACGTTTCGGGTCTCACCATTGTCGAACTGGACCGTAACGATGCCGTCCTCGTCGATTGTTACGCCGGTCGGCGACCCAAATTGGCGGCCGTCGCGATTGATGAAGTTCGGCGTGCTCGCGCCGGCGAATTGCGTCAAACCATCCGCCGCATTCAAGGTGCCGAGGTCCAGGGTGACCGCAACTTGGTCGGCCGCGGTTCCCAGCGCGCTGTCATAGTCCATCGTGAAGACGAGATCGTCGCCGCTCAGCGTCGTGGTGCCGGCGTTCGCGGCAACCGCCCCGAGCGTGCCGTCTGCATTGAAGGTCACTGTTCCGAGCGCGACGGTCGCCGCACCGGCGGCGCCATCGTCGAACAGCGCATTCGCGATGGTGCCGTTCATGGTCCACTGGTTGGCGGTGGCCGTCTTGGTGAAGGTGACTGTCAGGTTATGCGTGGCACCCTGTAGGTCGAAGAGCTCTGCCGCCAGATCGAATGTGCCGCCGGTCGCCGTGGCGGCGTCCAGGTTGGCGCCAACCGCCACCGAGGCTGTTTCCTGCGGCGTAGCAGTGAGATTGCCCACGTTGACGATCGACAAGGCGCCAAGCACGTTGGTCTGCTGGACCACGCCGTTCACGATCGGCCAGCCCATGAGATGGAATCCGGCCGTGTTGACCAGATTCCCGTCCTTGTCGGGTGCAAAGGCGCCGGCGCGCGTAAAGACGGTGTTGCCGGATCCCGTTGCATTCTCGTTGACGACGAAGAAGCCGCTTCCCGCAATGCCGAGATTGGTTGCTGCGGATGACGACTCAAGCAATCCTTGATCGTCAACACCGCGTAAGACGTTAGGCTGTACGCCGCCGGGCGAGTGAAGCGTTTTCGTCGCTTGCACGGTCACCAGGGTCGAGAACTGCGGTGATACTTTCTTGTATCCCGTCGTACTGACGTTGGCGATGTTGTCTGCAATCATGCCCAGCGCTTGGCTTTGCGCGGCCAAACCTGTAACGGCAGAACGTAGTCCGCCAAAAATACTCATCGCATGCTTCCCTTATTCAGTCGAACTCTGGTGGTCCTCTCTCCGTCGAGCGTCCTGACGATCGTCAAGAGCTCGATTCCTCCGTCGTCTCGTCGTCGGATCCATTGGATGCGTCGTCGGCTACTGTTTCGCCAGGCTCGCGGATCCGCGTAACATTCCCCAAAGGTACTTGCACATCGCCGATTTCCAGGATCGCGGTGCCGTTGTCCAAGGCGACGCCGGTCACCGTGCCGAAGGTGCTGTATCCGACTTCGACCGGCTGGTTGTTCGCGTCCTGCCCGTTCACCTGGATGATGTAGACGCCGTCCTTCAGCGTATTGCCGTTATCGTCCTTGCCGTCCCATTTGAAGTCGTGCTTGCCCTCGGTGACTTCGGCGGTTTCCGTGCGGACGCGTTCGCCGTTCTCGCCCAGGATGCTGAGCGTGGCGGAGGTCGCGTCCTTCGTCAGGATATAGCTGAAGGACGCTTCGCCATTCCGCAGTTCCGTCACCGGCCAGGCGACGTCGACTGACTTGTTC
Organism: Alphaproteobacteria bacterium; assembly: GCA_021774335.1. GTDB lineage: Bacteria > Pseudomonadota > Alphaproteobacteria > UBA8366 > UBA8366 > JAJFJD01. The sequence goes on along the minus strand of JAJFJD010000020.1, from coordinate 44,315 downwards.
ATGAAGGACAGGGCGCCAACGGCAATGTTGTCCTGCTGCAGCGACACCATCTGCTCGAGATTCTTATTCTGCTGAATGTCCTGTTCTACTTGTGCAAACAGGACGAGCTGGTTGGTGAATTCGCTCGATTCCAACGGTTCCAGCGGATCCTGGAACTGCAACTGGGTCGTCAGGATCGTCAGGAAACTATCCAGGTCGGTGGATAGTTTCGACAGCGACGCACTGCTGCTGGTTTCCGTTTTGTTGGGATTGATGATGCTGTTGACATCAATTTCCATGATCGATTCCCTGCTGCGTCCCTACGCTAAACTTCAATGTCGACGCGGTCGTTGGTCATAACGTCTTGCCGGGCGATCGGCCCGGATACGTCGGTTTCGTCGCCTAACGCGCCGTCGCCATTTGCTTGGGCGGCGGATTGTTCGTCATCGCCCTGCGCCTGGTTTTGACCCTTCAGGTTAAAGCTCAAGCTATCCGAATCGGTCCGCAGACCCGCGTCGTTCAACGCGTTCTGCAGGGCTCGGGCATCGCGCTGCAATAGGTCAAGCGTCTCGGACCGTTCGGCCGAGATGACGGCCGTCACGCGCCCGTCTTTAGCGACATCCATTTGGACTTCAACACGGCCTAATTCAGCCGGTTTGAGCTGGATGTTGATCCGATCCGAGCCTTGGGCTGCGGCTTTCTGTATCTGAACCGCGACCTGGTTCGTTACGAGCCGGGGCGGCACGGGCGGCTTGGGCTGTTGAACCGGCGTGGGGTTGGTGGTCTGGCGGGCCACGGGCTGTCCCGTGCTGCCGTTGCTTGCAAGTAGGGCCTGTTCGGCACGGGCGAATGAGTTCGCGGACCCGGGCTGCGGCGTCGCGGCGGCCTGTGTGGCCAACATTGCATTAAAGGCTTCGGTCGCCGGAATTGCGGGCGCCGGCGCCGATTGGCTGTTCTGTACGGTTGCCTTGGCGGCTGCGGCATCGCTGGCGGGTTTGCCCGGCGTTCTCGCTGCCGGTCCATTGCCGAGAGCGCGTTGCTGGGCGTTCTGGGCGGCTAAGCCGGCTGTCGGTTCGACGGCTGCAGCGCTCGTGCCCCTGCTGTCAGCGGCTTTTTGCGCTACGACGGCGGCATTCGCGGACAGGGTGTTTGCCGGTTGCGACACGAGTTCTGTGGGTGTGTCGGTGACTTGCGCGCGGAGCGCCGAATTTGGGCTAGCGGGTGTTTGCGGCTGTGTGGCTGCTGCCGCGGCGCGTGGTTGTGCCGTGGCCGGCTGATCGGCGGGGCTGTTGGATTGCGTTGTCGGTGCGGTGCGGCCGCTCTTTTGTTCGTCCAGGGCGGCGCGATTGCTCGAAGGCGCTATTACTGCAGCTTCTGATGACGGTAGCGCCGACTCTTCAGGCGCGGGCCGGTTCGCGTCCGGCTGCGGTGGTGGGCGCGATTGGTCCTTTGGCTCTGCGATTGATTGCGGCGTCGCGGGATCGAGCGGCCGCTCCGCGATACCGCTCTCTTGTAATCGGGCGTCGGGCGCGGCTTGGCGGGCTAGGCTGGCTAGAACGATATCCGAAATCGATCCACCGCCGAGCAAGGCGGCAAATGCCTGCTCCTCGTCCGTCGTCGCGGCCTTACCGTTCTTGCCCGACAAAAGCGGGGCAACGGGGTCGGCGGACGGGATTATGGCGGTTGCGCTCATTCAGCTCACGACGCGGTTTATCAATACGCCAGGAACTGAGCAATAGCCGGGCCAGTTTTAATCCATTGAAATAACTTGGGTTTATTCCTGTCTTGCAACACTGGGAATGGCATTTATTGCCGGATGGGAAATTTGTGCTGCCGGACCGGGGAATATTGTTCCGCGCGGTCTCAGGCCCGATTTCAATGATCCGGACGTGCAGAAACCCGCCGCGGAGCAAGGCTCGCGGCGAGCGTCGCGCAAGATCGCTTAGGTCCGGCTAGATGGACCGATCGATCACGATGCCGCCAGACGAATCGTCAAACGCGGCCTGAACCGGCGGATTGAAACGGCCTTGAAGTTGACGGACCAGTTCTTCCGACGGGATTGTCTCGACGACTTCTTCGGTGCGTGTGTCCACGATCTGAAGGAAGACTTTGTTCAGCTCCGTGTTGAAGTCGAGCTGCGTTCGCCTGTTGGTGAGACGAAGGCTTTCGACGGCCTGTTGTACCGAAACCGACTCGTCCTGCTGTTTGCCAAGCTTGTCCTGGCGACGCTCAGCCGACGGGCTAGTGGTTTCTTGAGGAACCGGCACCGCGTTGTTGATAAGTGCTTTTGCACTGGATTCGGCGCCGGCGTTCGGCGTCGAACCTGGTTGCTGTGTTGCTCCCGACCCGGATGAAAGGGCCGGTTTTGGTACGAATTGTACGTCCATAATGCCCTCCTGAACCTGCTTTCTGCCGGTTCATGGCGGTGTTTCATGCGGCCTTTCGGTGCATTGTTCAGAATTTTTTTTTGCCGCACGTTCTTAACGCCGCCCGGCCGCTCAAGTTCTTCTGCGCCGGACGGGTCTTCCCAGAACCAAGTATTTTGAACGTCAGTGATAATTCGCGTTCGGGGTCTGGGTAATTATGTCCCCATGAGGCATGCAACCGTTGTGCCAATGGGACGATTTTTTTTCGGTTGTTTTGGACGAAATACGTGGTCGGTCCGGATTGATGGCGACGACCAATATGGCAGGTCTACGGACCCATATAAGACATTGAAAATACAATATTAAATGAGGCGGTAGAGGCGTTGGGTCGAAGGCTTCCGATCCAGTCAACCCAAGGTGCTTGGCTGGTGCGGTTATGCTCAACTTCGGATTTGCAATCAGGCCGAGCGCCCGGCAAATACTGCCGAGATGATGGGTGTGAATCTGCCCGGCAAATTTTGCCGGGTTATCGTCGTCTGAATATCAGCGGTGGAGATAGACGGTATATTCATACAGGCCATAATCCTGGCGGAAGACAAATCTGCGGGTCAGGGTCTTGGTCAGGAAATCCGCGAGCGCGTCGAACGGCATGTGAAACAGATCGTCGCGCTGCCAGTCGACCTGGGCCGACATGACATTGAACGCCAGACCTTTGACCGCAAGCGGCCAGGCCGCTGTTAACAATGCCTGCATGAAGTCGACCATGTCGTCTTGCGAGAGGCTCAGCTTCTCCGTGAAGACACCATTCAGGATCACGTAGTCGGCGGGTTCGATCCCGCGCGTGTCCTGCAGGAGGTCGGCGTGATGGAACGTGGTTTCCGGGAATTTGTCGCGGCAGAGGTCGACGAATTTTTCGGAGATGTCGAGGCCCTGATAGTTGAACGATCGTCCTGTGGTCCTGATATGCTCCAGCAGGTGACCGGCGCCACATCCAATATCAAGGAGGGATACCGGCGCGTCCTGCGGTGTTCGAACGATGTCGAGCATCACCCGGTAGCGCGTTTCCGCATCATCGGCATTCGGCCAATCCACCCCCAAATGCGAATCTCCATGCCGGTCGAGGCATGCTTCGTAGTGGGCTGCGAGGTGCCGGTAGGGCAGATCGCGGATCGTTTTCTTCGGGGTATCGGACGCCATACATGCAAGCTGGCACAGCGTTTCGATATTTGGAAGCCCAGGCTGCATGACGTACAGTCGCGGCATGGACGACACAGCACGACGCCGGGCACTGAACGAAGACGGAGTAGTTATTCTCCGCAATTTCTTTGACGGCACCGAACCCGGCGATTTGGTCGATGCCTTTCGGGAAATCTTTCGCCAGCAGATGCGGCGGCATGATTTGGCGGCGGCAGACAATACGGGACCCGCGTTCGACCGAGCGTTGGCCAATCTGTTCCAAAAATCGATGCCGAGTTATCTCGCTGCAGCGAAACTGACCCAGTATCTGCCGGCGCTGCACCGGCTAGGCGTCAGTGAACGCCTCTTGGGCACGCTGTCCGGGTTGGGGCTGCGGCAGCCGGTGATCTCGACGCGTCCTGTCGTTCACATCGTCTCCGAAGCGTTGAAGGTTCCCGGCGGGTATCACCGCACGCCGCCGCATCAGGACTGGCGCAGCGTGCAGGGTAGTCTCGACGCGGTGGTTGCGTGGTTGCCGCTGGTCTCTGCCGCTGCCGATAACGCACCGCTCGAAGTGATTCCCGGCAGCCACCGTAACGGGCTTTTGCCGTCCGAACCGCATGCATTCGGCAATTGCGTGCAGGCCGCCGCGATCGAGGGCGAGACGTTTCAAGCGATCGAGGCGGAACCTGGCGACCTTGTGATCTTTTCGATGTTCCTGGTGCATCGGACTGGCGCGGCACAGGGCGACGGCGTTCGCTGGGCCGTCAGCTTCCGCTACAACAATCTCGACGAACCAAGCTTTGCCGCGCGCGACTATCCCAACCCCTATATCTACAAACCGCGGGACGACCTGCTTTTTGACGGGGTTCCCGACCGTGTCGATCTTGACCGAATATTCGGCGATGAAACCAACGGCGACTGACGCGGCGGTCTAGTCCTGGTCCAGAACGGCAAGTCCCATCCCAGCGCGGCCGTATCCGTTGCCGGCGTAGAGCATGTAGCGATTTCCGGCATGATCGAAGACAAACGGGTAGGCGGTCATGTCGCTGTCCCAGCCATCATCCGACACTGTCAGTCCGGCCTGATCGTCGCGCCGGGTCCAGGCTCTGCTGTCGCCGGACTCCGCATAACCGATCCGATACGGATAATCATCGCCCCGGTGGCAATACCACATCCGCCACAGATCACCGTCCCGGACAACGCAGGGGCGGGCGATTGCACATTCGGAAGGGCCAGCGAAGTCGATGCAAGGAATGGCGTCGGCCTTCCAATCGAAACCGTCCGGACTGGTTGCTCGGCGAATGTTGTAGTCGGGGAATGTATTTCCAGAACGCCATCGGGTGGCCGAGAGGTAGTACATCACCCACTGGCCATCCGCGACGAGCACGCAGGGCGTCGAGACGAGGACCGGGTCGTGCGGATTGCGATCATGTACGGGATTGCCGTCGATCCGGGCGAACGCCGTGCCGCCGTCCCGGTTTAGCGCGACACCGATCGAAAGGTGAAACGGGGCCACGCCCGACTGTGTCCAGCCGATGTAGTAGTGGCGCCGGTCATTGTCGTGGTCCACCAGCCATGACCCCATCGCTCCCGTATCGTCGAATGCGCCATCCGCGCCCGGTGCGAGCGTTGGCGTCTCCGCCAAATCCAGGATCGCCGCCGGATTGTCGGTATGGGTTTCAAGCCAGGCGAGATGGGATTGGTTCTGCCGGTCGCGTGGCGTGAACCAAATCCGGATGCGGCCGTTCGCCAGCGACTCCGCGAAGGGCATCGACGTGTGGCTGTGCATCCAGGGCCGTTGCCCCTCGGCGGTAAAAATTCTGCCGAGTTTCCGCCACCGCATCAAAGTCCTCTAAGCCGGTTGCTCGGAACTTTGGATTTCTCGCTTGCCGCTCCGGAATAAACGCTCTTGTCCGGCGCGTCCGCAAGGATCAATGCGCCGGCGCCGACGACACAGTCGTCGCCGATCGCCAGGTTGTCCGCGATGGTGGCGTTGACGCCGATGAAGCAGTTGTCGCCGATGGTCACCGCGCCCGAGACGACCGCATGGCTGGCGATGAATACGTTCGCGCCGATCGTTGCGTGGTGGCCGATATGATTGCCGCTCCACAGCGTGGTGTTTTCGCCAATCGTTACACCGGGTTGGACGACATTGTTCTCAAGCAGAAACAGATTGTCGCGGGCCTCGAAGCCATCCCAGACCGATGCCTTCGTCGAGATGTAGCGGGCGGCGCGATAGCCTTTCGCCCGCGCTTCCGCCAATTTGGCGCGGCGCTGTTGGTTCAGACCGCCGTATCCCATGGCGATGAATATATCGGCGTCGTCGGGCGAAAGGTGTTCGTCCAAAGTTTCGAAGGGAAATACCGGAAGACCCTGCACCGTATCCTCGGTAAGATAGTCCGCATCGACGGTGAAACCCGCAACGGTGTAGTCACTATCTTTCGAGAAATAGTAATGTGCGACCTGACCGATCTGGCCCGTGCCGAAGATCACCAGTCTTTTCATGCTGGTGAGTCTAACAGCCGCCGGCCCGTCGGGTAAACGTCAACGTAGACGGCCGCACCATGCCGGACGATATTAAGGTTCTGGAAACCGCGCTCGATTTGCAGCGTCAGGGCGACCATGCGAAAGCGCGGGCGTTGTTCGAGACGGTTCTCGACGCGAATCCTTCGCACGCCGATGCGCTTCATCTCGACGGTCTGTCGCTCCACGCATTGGGCCGGCATCGCGAGGCGTTGCAACGGATTACCGACGCGATCGCGGTCAAGCCGTCGGAGGTTATGTTCCATGTCAACGCGGGGGCGGTGGCCGTCGCGGGAGGCGATGCGATGGCCGCGCTTGGATACTACAAGCGGGCGCTCGAACTCGATCCGGAAAGTGTGGACGCCTGCAACAACCTCGGCGTCGCCTTACGGACAATAGGGCGGTTTGCCGAGGCGGAGGTGGCGTTGCGCCAGGCGATTCGATTGCGGCCCGACAGTGCCAGCGCATATATCAATTTGGGTGTCGTTCTGCGGTCGCTCGGTAAGGTAGACCAAGCCATCGCCGCCTTCCGCAAGACGATCGAACTCCAGCCGGACCTCGCCGCGGCGCATAACAATCTTGGCAATGTCCTCAAGGCGCAGCGGCGCTACGATGATGCACTCGTGTCGCTCGACCGCGCGATTGAATTGAATCCGGCCTATGCCGACGCGCATTTTAACCGGGCCCTGGCGCTGGCGGCGCGCGGCGACCCCGAGGCTGCCGAGGCCGGTTTCGCGGCGGCGATCGGCCTGCGGCGCGATCCGAGATTTCTGTTGGCGGATGCGGGGTTGTTGCCGGTCATTCCAAAGTCAGGTGAGGATATCGAACGTTGGCGTGACCGATTCTCGACCCGTATTCAAGCCTTGTCCGAGACAGATACGCACTTGCCGGGGCCGCCGCTCGATACGCCGGTTATGAATTTCTATCTCGCCTATCACGGCGCGAATGACCGGGATGTCATGAAGAATCTTTCCGATACGATCCGTCGGATGTGCCCGACGCTCGATTGGACGGCGCCGCATTGCGCTGACGGGGCGAAACGGGATGACGGCGGGCCGTTGCGCGTGGGAATCTTCTCGTCCTATTTTTCGGATCACGCCGTTGCGTGGACGATGCGCGGGTTGATCGGTTATTTACCGAAGGAGCGGTTTGAAGTGACCCTCTTCGCGGCGGCATCGTCGACAGGCAGCGTCTTGCCGGAACTTCGTGATGCGACCACGGTGGTCGATCTGCCGTATGCCTATTCGCCGGCGCGCAAGGCAATCGCCGAAAGTGAAATCGATGTTTTAATTTATGCCGATATCGGCATGGAAAGTTTGAGCTATTTGTTGGCCCATGCCCGGCTGGCGCCGGTTCAATGTGCCCTCTGGGGGCATCCCGTCACGACCGGTATCCCCACCGTCGACTACTATCTCTCCAACGATGTCGCGGAACCGGAGGATGGGCAGTCGCAATACAGTGAACGTCTCGTTCGGCTCGACGGCGTTCAGACTTGCTACCGGCGGCCTGACATGCCGGACGCGGCCCGGCCCCGAGCGGATCTCGGGTTGCCGGATGACGCGACCGCTTATCTTTGCCCGCAGAGCTTGTTCAAGATTCATCCGGACATGGATGGGCCCCTCGCGGAAATTTTGCGCCGTGATCCCGCGGGGTGCCTGGTGTTCTTCGAGGGCAGCGACCCCGTGATAACCGATCGGCTGAAGGATCGCTGGCGTCCGGTCTTTGGCGATGAATTAGATCGTGTCCGGTTCCTGCCGCGCGTTGCGGTCGAGCGGTTCCTCGCGGTGATGGCAAGCGCCGATGTGTTGCTCGACACATGGCCGTTCGGCGGTGGCAATACTAGTTACCAGGGATTCGCAGCCGGGCTTCCGATCGTGACGCTGCCCGGTAACTCGTTGCGGGGGCGTGGGACACTGGCGCATTACCGGCATATGGATCTGTCGGATTGCATAGCGGAGTCTCCGCAGGACTATGTAGAAATCGCGGTCCGGCTTGGTACCGATCCGGCGGCGCGTGCGAAAATCTCCGCAGATATCCGGGAACGATGCGATGTGTTGTTTGATGATGCGCGGGCCGGCCGGGCCCTTGCCGGTTTCTTGCTGGAGGTTTCGGCGTGAGCGATGCGGCGCCGATTCTGGCCGAGGCAAAACAACAGCATCAGGCTGGACAGAACGACGAGGCGGAGGCGCTTTATCTGAAGGTTCTTATTCTCGATCCCGACAACGTGGATGCTCTGCACATGCGCGGCGTGCTTGCTTCGCAGCGCGGCGATGTCGACACCGCGATTGGATTGATCGAGCGGGCCGCGGCATTGAATGTCGAAAGCACCACCATTCTGTCGAATCTAGGGACGGTCTACCGGTCGGCTGGCCGGCTGGCACAGGCCGAAGCAAGCTTCCGCGCTGCGCTCGAAATACAGCCAGGGGCGGCCATGGCGCGGTTCAACCTTGCGAACACGCTGGCGGCGCAGGGAAATCCCGACCAAGCCTTGGCGGAATATGATCGGGCGTTGAAGGACGATCCCGGGAATCCGGGAATCAGGAATAATTTGGCAGCGACCTTGAAGGCGGCCGGCCGGTTCGAGGCTGCCGCCAACCTCTATCGCGGTTTGGTGGAGGAGTTTCCGGACGACGCGATGGCCAAATGCAATCTCGGCGTCCTGTGCATGGACATCGGGCTTCCCCGCGAGGCGGCGGCATTGTATCGCGCGGCTATCGTGCTCGACCCCGGCGCCGTCGAGCCGCGCAACAACCTCGGCGTTACGCTGTTGGAACTGGGTGCGTTCGAAGAGGCCGTGCGATGCCTGCGGGATGCAGTGGCGCGAGACGGTACGGTTGCGGCGGCGCACGAGAATCTCGGTAACGCGTTGCGTAAAGTGGGCGATATCGATGAAGCGGACGACGCCTATGCCGCCGCGCTTGCGCTACAGCCCGATGCCGGCGTCCGGATTAAGAAGGCGACACTGCTGCCGGTGGTCGCGGACACTGCCGAAGATTTGCAGTCGGCGCGGCGCCGGATGACCGATGCGATTGCCGCATTGTTGGCTGATCCGCCACACCTGCGCGATGCAAACCGTGAAGTAGGTGTTACCAACTTCAATCTGTCCTATCACGACACGAACAACCGGGACCTGCAGGCCGACCTGGCGCGGCTGTATGAAATGGCGTGTCCGTCCTTGGCGTATGTCGCGGATCACTGTGGCGGCGCGGCGCGGGAGCCGGGTCGCAGGTTAAAGCTGGGTTTCGTGTCCCGGCAGTTCGGCACGAACGCGGTCGGATGGTGTTTTCACGGTGTTGTCAGATTCCTGCCGCGGGACTCATTCTCGGTGACGGTTTTCCGCGTCGGCGCATCGGACGACCCGCTCTGGCGCCAAATGGCCGACGAAGCGGACACCGCCGTAACCCTGCCGATGGATCTTGCGACGGCACGCCAACGCATTGCTGAAGAAGAACTCGATGTCCTCCTCTACACCGATATCGGCATGGAGCCGATGACCTATTTCCTGGCCTTCGCACGGCTGGCGCCGGTGCAGGTGGTCCTGGGGGGACATCCCGATACGATCGGCATTCCGGCACTCGACCGCTATATCAGCGGCGACCTGCAGGAGCCGACCGACGCGGAAGAGCATTACAGCGAGCAGCTCGTCCGTTTGCCTGGCGCGCCGACCTATTACGAACGGCCATCCGTTCCGGACCCGCTTAAACCACGGGACGCGTTTGATTTGCCGGAGGATGTGCCGCTCTATTTCTGCGCCCAAACCTTGATCAAGCTGCATCCCGACATGGATAGGTTGTTCGCCGGGATCCTGGAGCGGGATCCTGCGGGATTACTGCTTTTACCGACAGGCTACAATCCGCGCCTGGTGGAGAAGATTAAGGCCCGTTTCGCACGAACGCTGGGCAACGCGGCGGATCGGGTGCGGTTCCTGCCGACCATGAGCCACATGGATTTCCTGACCGTGGTGAAACTGGCGGATGTGTCGCTGGATACGCGGCCCTTCGGCGGCGGCAATACCTGCTGGCAGGCGATTGCCATGGGCACGCCGATCGTGACATGGCCCGGCCGGTTCCTGCGGGGTCGCTACGCGCTGGCGCTCTATCGCTTGATGGGTGTTACCGATACGGTCGCGGAGTCGGCCGAAGACTATGTGGACATCGCGGTCCGGCTGGCAATCGATCGTGATTTCCGAACGGACCTAGAGCAGCGTATCGAGGCGGCCGCGCCGCGCATCTTCGAGGACATGACCCATGTCCGGGCGCTTCATGACGTTCTCAAGCAACTGGTTGATGAATAGGTCAGAGCTGTCCGCAAATTTCATCCGCCACGCCAGCGGGCGATTCGGATAACAGCCGTTGCAGGATGCTCCAGGTCGATCCCTGCCACGCGGGCAGGAATGACAGCTCGATTCCGCGGTCGGCAAATGCGGCAGGATCGTACAGCGCTTGGCCGCCTTCGAGATTGATGTATCTGTCACCGCCGAGCGCCTCGACGATTGCGAGCACGCGGTCCTGGCCCCGCAGTGCCGGGTCGATGTCGAGGCTGCTTGTCCGTGTGGTCTCGAAGGGCAGGCCCAGGTGACCACAGCATTGCCGCAACAGCGTCTCGAGGTATCCGATGACATCCGGTGTAGGGTCCAGGACCTTCGATAGGAGTGGGTGATCCGCTTCCCGGAGCTGCGGAAAGCGGTTGCAGCGTTGCTGGACCGCAGCCGCCGCATCCTCCGTGAACCGAAGATCGGCGATCCGGGTTGCCACCGCATCGGAACGCAGAGGCAGTGTCAGCCAGGCCGGATTACCCGCGCCGTCCGGTAGCCGATTGCGATGCACCCAACCGCGCCGCGGAAACTGCACGCAGTCGAACAGCGCGACCCGGTCGGCCGCGGCGAACAGCCGAAAGTAGCCGGCGTAGGGCAGGAAATAGGGTTGCATGACGGCGATGGTGACCATGCCCGGACTCTACCCGCGTCGCGATCCCCTGCGCCATGGTGAAAATGCCGGACAACTTTCGTCTTCTAATCATCGTCGCCGCGCTGTATCTGATGATGGATGTCGAATGCCGTGCAAAGCATGTTGCAACAGGCGCTCTCGTGTTTCCGCGATCAGGATTTCGCCGGGACCGAGGCCGTATGCCGCTCGATCCTTGCCGATGACGAGGCGCAGCCGGATGCTTGGCATCTGCTTGGATTGGTGTTGCTGCAACGGAATGAACTCACGGAATCGATCGACGCGTTCGAGAAGGCCATCGCCCAAGCGCCGGCAGTCGCCGCCTTTCACATAAATTTCGCAACGGCGCTAATGGCAGCGGATCGCGCTGATGCCGCTGTTTCAGAGTTGCGCCGTGGATTGTCCTTGGACTATGCGCAGCCCGACGGTCACTTCAACTTGGGAAACACGCTGCTTGCCATGGGGCAACCGGACGCGGCGGCGCAGTCGTTCGGGGAGGCTTTGGCACTTGCCCCCGATCACGCGGCCGCCCGCAACAATCTCGGTCATGTCCTGCGGCAACGCGGTGACCTGGATGCCGCGATCGGCCACTTCCGGCAGGCGACGGAATCGGACGGCCGCTATGCGCCGGCGTGGAGCAACCTTTGCGGGGCATTGCTCGAATCGGGGCAGACGGCGGCGGCCATCGATGCCGGACGACGGGCAACGGTGGCCGATCCGAACAATGCTGAAGGTCACTACAATCTCGGCAACGCATATTCGGCGGCGCCAATCGCAGCTGAAGCCGCGGCTTGTTATCGCCGGGCATTGCAGATTGATGAGCGGTATGCCGACGCCTGGGTCAATCTTGGCGCGGTGCTGCAACACCTTGGTGAGTGTGAGGCGGCTATCACAGCACTCGATCAAGCCTTGGTGCTGGCGCCCGGCCTGCCGCAGGCCCAATGGAACAAGGCGACGGCACTGTTGTTGTCCGGCCAACTACGCGAAGGCTGGGCGTTGTATGAGTGGCGGTGGCGTGCCGTCGCAGGGTTGACGCTTCCATCGGTCGATTGGCCGCGATGGGATGGCGCATCCCCGCAGGGTCAACGGTTGCTGGTTGTTGCAGAACAAGGGTTGGGCGATACCGTCCAGTTTGTCCGCTATGCGTCGATGCTTCGGGCGTTGGGTGCTCATGTGACGCTGGAATGCCCCGCGTCGCTCAATACGCTCTTGGAAGGATCGAATGTCGCTGATCGGTTGATCGCGCCCGGCGACCCCCGGCCTGAGGTCGATGCCTGGACACCATTGATGAGTCTGCCCGGCCTCTTCGGGACCGACATGGACTCCATTCCCGCCGACTGTCCGTATTTGTCGGCGGCAACTGCCGATGTTCCGATGGCGCCGGACGAGCGGGCGCTGAAAGTCGGTATCGTTTGGCGCGGCAGTCTGACCAACAACCGTGGACGCTTTCGGTCCTGCGCATTGTCTGATTTGGAGCCGTTGACCGATGTACCGGGGATCCAGGTGTTCAGTTTACAGACCGAACTCGCGCCGGAAGACGCCGCTCGGCTTGAACTGCTTGGCATCGTGGATCTTGGCAGCGGGTTCGATGATTTTTCCGGGAGCGCGGCTGCCGTGCAGTCGATGGACCTGATCGTGTCGGTCGATACGGCGATGGCGCATCTTGCCGGTGCGCTCGGTAAATCCGTCTGGACCATTCTGTCGGCGATGCCGGATTGGCGTTGGCTTCTCGATCGGGACGATAGTCCGTGGTATCCGACGATGCGCCTGTTCCGTCAGCGGCGGGTGTCCGATTGGGCACAGGTCGTCGGCGAAGTTTCGGCGGCGCTGGCGGAACTCAAGCAACCTCGACTCGTGACATAGGACGCGGCACTGTGGGCAAAGTCACAAAGGCTCTCGCATGATCGCTGATGCCAAGCAAATTCCATTGATGCGGCCGAAACTTCCGGACGCCGCGCAATTGATGCCCTACCTCCGGGAAATCGACGCCAATCGCTGGTACACGAATTTCGGTCCCTTGGAGCAGCGGTTGACCGGGCGGTTCGCGGCGCAGTTTGGCGTGACCGGCGATCAGGCCGTGTGTCTCAGCAATGCGACCACCGCGCTGTCGATCAGCCTTGCCGCGCTTGCAGGTGGTGACGGCCGATATTGTCTCATGCCGTCCTTTACATTTGTCGCGACGGCGCAGGCGGCACTGGCGGCCGACCTTACACCGTATTTTCTTGACGTTGACCCGGCGACATGGCGGCTCGACACCGACGCGGTGCGCGATGCGATCACCCGGCTTGGATCGGATGTGGCCGCGGTCATGGTGGTCGCTCCTTTCGGGGCGCCGATCGATATCGCGCCTTGGGATCGCCTGACCGAAGAAACCGGTGTGCCTGTGGTCATCGATACGGCGGCTGGGTTCGACAGTGTCGTTCCTGGCGTGTCGCCGGCAATCGTTAGCCTGCATGCGACCAAGCCGCTAGCGGCGGGCGAGGGTGGGCTGGTGATCAGCCGCGATGGCGACCTCATCGCCGAGATCAAGGCGCGGGCGAATTTCGGCTTTCATGGGCAACGCAGCGCGGTTGGGCCGGGCGGCAATGCGAAGTTGGGGGAGTACGCCGCGGCCGTTGCGCTTGCCGCGCTCGATCAATGGGCCGAGACTCGGGCCGGATTTGCCAGAACCACTGCCGCCTATGTCGATGCAATGAATGCCGTTCCCGCATTGCAGTTGTCGCCGGGTTTCGGCGATGGCTGGGTCAGTGCGACCTGCAACGTGGTATTCGACGCGCCCACCGGAGAGACCGCGATAGCGGTATTGGAGCAGGCCGGTATCGAAGCGCGGCGGTGGTGGAACCGAGGATGTCATCGTGAGCCCATGTTTTCCGAAGTCGATTGCGATCCTTTGCCGGTGACTGAAGATATGGTCGACCGGATGGTTGGTCTGCCATTCGGGATTGACCTTTTGCCGGCGGACGTCCGTCGCATAGCCGACGCACTTACCGCAATTTCCATGACCTGAGGCGCCAATCGGACGCGTCCAACGGCTTGCGCGCAATTGATTGCCAAACTGTCCTAAAAGACACTGGGCCAACCCAGCAGGTGACCGGGTAAGAAATGCCAGATTTGGCAAGAGTTGCCCGGCAAAAAGCTGCGCTGGCCTCTTCCGTTAACCAATTCAACTATAATTTATATGTTTAAGAACAATGTGTTGCGCCGGTTGGCACGATGGCATGGCGGTTGCCATTAACCATAGTGAAATCGGCGTTTCGCATGTGGACCTGGCTTCGGCCAACCGCTGCAAGGAATGCCAAATGTCAACGCCAGAAAGGAACTGACATATGGCTGCTGACAAAATCAATTTGACAGCCGGTGTGCGCACAAACCTTCTAAGTTTGCAGCGCACAACCAGCCTAATCGATATCGTGCAGACGCGGCTGTCGACTGGCCTAAAGGTCAACTCAGCGATCGACGATGCGAGTGCGTTCTTCACCGCGCGGTCGCTGACTAACCGGGCAGACGATCTGACCAATCTCAAGGAAAACATTGATCTGTCGATCAGTGCGCTGCAGTCGGCGATCACCGGTATCGAAGCGATTACCGAACTCGTCGAACAAGCGAAAGGTTTGGCCAACACGGCCAAGGCCACCGGCGATACCTCAGAGCGCTCGCTGTTGGCAGTGCAATTTAATGAGCTGTTGGGCCAGATAAACGATTTGGCGAACGATTCTAGTTTCAACGGCACAAACCTGATCAGTGCGACGCCCGATAACCTGGAAGTGGATTTCAACGAGGACGGTTCCAGCGATCTGACGATCACTGGGCTGGATTCGACCACCGCGACCACGGGCATTGAAATCAACGTGGCGGCGAACGATTTCGGCAACACTACCGATATCAACACCAGCATTGCCGAGTTGAATGGCGCGCTAACCGAATTGCGGACCAATGCCGCGACGTTGGGATCGAACAACACGGTCCTTCAGACGCGGCTTAATTTCACCGAAGAATTGGCGAACACGCTCGAGGAAGGTTCCGGCAAGCTGACCTTGGCCGATATCAACGAGGAAGCCGCTAACCTGCTTGCACTTCAGACACGCCAGCAGCTTGGCATCAACTCGTTGTCGCTGGCCTCCCAGGCTGAACGGGCCATTTTGAGCCTCTTCGGATAGCTTGAAAATTGGGCGGGTCGGCAGCCTAGGGCGCCGGCTCGCGGGGTGATTACCTGAGTAGCAGCCGGGAAGGAAATTCCGAGTTGTAGGAATTTTCTGCCGGTCTAGCGCGGTAAATTTTGCCCCAATTTACTGCGTTCTGAGATATTGAGACCAAAAGGTCTCGCATTATCAATTCATTAAGGTTTCCCCGAGAAACTGGCGCAATGGTTGCATCGTGCAACCACGAACCTACGACCATGCTGGATTTCCGGCATGGTCGTTTTGCGGACCCGTCGGTCCGTTTTGGTTTACCTGCCGCAGAATGCGGCGGGTCTACATCCTAGAAAGGGAGAAACCATGGCTGACTCAGTAGCCCTATCAGCAGGCGTACGCGCCAACTTGCTTACCCTGCAGAATACCTCCGATTTTATCGGCAGAACTCAGTCGCGCTTGTCCAGTGGCCTCAAAGTTAACTCGGCCCTTGATGACGCGAGTGCGTTCTTCACATCGACCGCGCTGAACAACCGGGCAGCCGACTTGAATACGTTGAAGTCGGACGTTGACCTGTCGATCAGCACGATCGAAGCGGCGATTAACGGTATCGACGCCATCACCGATCTGGTGCAGCAGGCCAAGGGTCTTGCGAACCAGGCGAAGGCGACGGGTGATACCAACGAAAAATCGACTCTTGCGGTGCAGTTCAACGCGCTGTTGGGACAGATTGACGATATCGCCAACGACTCGAGCTTCAACGGCTCGAACCTGATTCAGGCGACGCCTGACAATCTGACGGTCGAGTTTAACGAAGACGGCACCAGCGATCTCACGATTACTGGTCTGGATTCCACCACGGCCACGACCGGCATCGAAGTGACCGCGGCGACCAATAACTTCGCCGATGATGCCGCCATCAATACGTCAATTACGGAGTTGAACAGTGCCTTGACGGAGCTGCGTACGAACGCTGCGACGCTGGGTTCGAACAACACCGTGCTTCAGACTCGGTTGAACTTCACCGAGGATCTGGTGAATACCCTGGAAATCGGTGCGAGTAAGCTGGTTCTGGCCGACCTCAACGAGGAAAGTGCCAACCTGCTTGCGTTGCAGACCCGTGAACAGCTCGGTATTAACGCGTTGTCGCTGGCTTCTCAGAGCGAGCGGTCGATCCTCGGCTTGTTCGGTTAAAGTCAAGGACGACAGTGAATCCAATGAAAGCGGGGGCTTCGGCCCCCGCTTTTATTTTGTTATTCCGACATCCGTGAAAACGAACCAAATCGTTGGATAACAAAATATCCCAACATAAATCTGTCAGTGGTATGAAATTTGCTACTGATTAGGTGACAGTGTGTCATTTACTTTTGGTTTCTTTATGAAGAACAAGAGATGCCATTAAAAATCGTGTTGAAGCCGGGTGAGAAGACCGTCATCAATCAGGCGGTTATCCAGAATGGCGGAGAGAAAGCTGAACTAATCGTTCAGAATAAGGCAAGTATTCTTCGCGAACGCGATATATTGACGGAAGCGGAAGCTGATACTCCTGCAAAGAAAATATACTTTGTTGTACAGCTTCTTTACATGTTCCCGGATAAAGAACAGCAACATCAAGATAAGTTTAGTCGACTGGTTAAACAATTCGTCAACGCAGTCCCCAGTTCAACACCGCTTATTCTAGATATCGGCAAGCAGATCGTGGTCGGGGATGTGTATGGAGCGCTGAAGCTTTGTCGAAAGCTTATCAAATATGAGAACGAGGTCCTGAAACATGCAACCGAATAACAGCAGCCAAGCCTACCGGTCGTCGCAAAAACTTGGCTCTTCGGCCCGGCAAACCGAAGCGCAGGCGCTTCTGGAAACCGCGCGCATGATGGATGCCGCCATTGGGGGCGAGAGCAACGATGCCTATCGTGCGGCGTTACGGCTGAATTGGCGCTTATGGACCATAATTCAGGCAGATGTGTCGTCGGTCGAGAATCCTCTTCCGGAGGAAATTCGCCATAATATTCTTAGTCTTAGCGTCTTTATCGACAAACACACGGTCAATGCGTTGGCCGAACCCAATGGGCGCAAGCTTCGGGTTCTTATCGACATCAACCGCAATATCGCTGCAGGATTGATGATGAATGTGGGTGAGGACGCTGCCATGGCCGATGCAGTCGATACGCAACCGCAGCCAGCAACGGCAAACGCGGGCGGCGATATCGTCGCCTGACGTCATGCCGCGTTAATCGCTAGCGCGATTTATCCTCAACATTTCGGCGAAAATTCACCGCCATCGTGGCGTGCGACGCGGGAACGTAGTGCGTCGGTTACTTGGCCGGCAACTTTTGTCCAGTCGCCCAATTCAGGGGATCGGAACAATCGCATGGTCGGGTACCAGGGACTATTCTGCCGGTCGAGCATGTAACGCCAATCGGCCGCTGCCCCGAGGATGACCCAAACGGGCTTGCCCAGCGCGCCCGCCAAATGGGCAACCGCCGTATCGACCGAAATCACGAGATCAAGCGCTTCGATCGCCGCGGCGGTGTCGCTGAAGTTGGCGAGCAGCGGCCCCAACTGTTCGACATTCGCATTTTCCAGCTGCGGCCCGTCTTTTTGCAGGCTGAAAAACCGAAGGCCCTCGACTTCGAACAGTGGCGCCATGGCGGCGGGCGGGCACGATCGCATCCAGTCGTCCTGACGTTCCGCGTTTCCGGCCCAGACCAAGCCTACCGCAGGTCCGTCGCCCGCTAGACGGCGGGTCCAGATTTCGGCGGTGGCCGGGGGCGCTTTCAAATACGGTACGTCTGCGGGGATCGTTTCGAGTCTGGTTCCGAAATGTGCTGGCAGACTGAGCAAAGGAATGTGGGCGATTGTCTCGGGCAGGGGGGTGTCTCGGGCAACGACCGTAAGGTCGAGCCGAGCATCGACGTCCGTAAGCGATGTCATCAAGTCGACGAGCGAGGCTTGGCACTCGAAGACGACCGGGATGTCTTCCGCGGCAAGCATCGGGATGTAGCGACAGAAATGAAGCGTGTCGCCATATCCTTGTTCGGCGTGGACCAGAAGCCGACTGGGCCGGCCGGACACTTTAGCCAACGGGCCACCGTCCCAGCGTGGCATCGGGAATATCCGTTTTGCCGGTGCGGATCCGTCGGATTCCCAACGGGCCTCGTAGTTCAGCCATCCGTTCTGGAAGTCGCCGGCCAAGAGCTGCGCGATTCCCAGACTGGTCCGCAGGCCTGAATGGTTGGGGGTTAAAGCTATCGCCTTCTGATATGTCGCAATCGCGTCATGCGGCTGATTCAGGTTCAGCTGCACCAGCCCCAGATTTCCAAGAATTCGGAAGTCGTCGGGATACCGCTCGACCGCGTCGTGATAGAGCGCTGCAGCCTCGGCGAGACGTCCGGTTTCGCGATATAGATTTCCGAGGCTGCGGATGGCTTCCGGCCAGTCCGGGCGAAGTACGAGAGCTTGACGTAGGTATTGCTCGCTGTCGGCCAAGGCGCCGCAGGCGTGGAGTGTGACACCGAGATTGTGCACGGTTACCGGATTATCAGGCTCCGCCTGGTGCGCTGTTCTAAGAAACGTCGCCGCTGTCGCATGCTGCCCTAGATCGCATAGTGCGAGGCCGAGATTGTTGAGCGCGCTGACGGAGTTGGGCTGAAGGTCGAGTGCGATTTCGCACTGTTCCACTGCTTTGTCGAGGTTGCCGAGACTTCGGTAAATTGCTGACAAGTTGACGTGCGCTTCCGCCCGGTTCGGTTGTCGCGTCAGGGTGTCTTGGTATTGATCGATCGCTTCGTCGTGCAGGTTCAATTCCTGTAGGCACCGTGCTCGTTGAAAGGACGCGTCGGCGGTGCCGTCGAGCGAGAGGCAGCGCCGGAACACGGACTCCGCCTGTTTGAACGCATTCTGACGCGCCAATGCCAAACCATAGGCATACTGGACTGCAGCAACCTCGGGCTCCAATTTGGCGGCCCATTCATACTGTTTGAGTGATTCATCGTTCCTGCCGAGCCTGTCGAGGAGGTCGGCGAGGCGCAGCCTGTTGGCTGCGACCTTGGGGTTCAAGGCAAGGGCCTGCTGCCACGGAATAACCGCGTCTGGATCCCGACCCAATCTTTCCAGAACATCACCGAGCGCGGCACAGTAGTCGGCATTGCCGGAATCCCCGGACACGGCTTTCAAGCAAAATTCCAATGCGTGTCGGTTATCGCCCATGGCGCGGGCTGTCAGACCGCGTAGGTGCCATGCGGGGGCGACGTCGGGCCGCGCCGTTAGAAATTGGCGGAGGATGACTTCGGCGAGCGGATAGTTCTCCTCTCGAAAGGCATCGGTGGCGCGCGTCAGAAACCGGCTGGCCGACGCAACATGGATGTCCTTCTGGTTCTTGAGCCCAGTCGATTGAGTCATTTAAAGACCGAAAACCGCTGTTGTGCCATGGTTTCACGCATATCCGGGGCCGGTCGTGTGGGCGCTTCGATCTGGGCGCTATCGGAGGAAGTTGCTCAACGAGAGCTGACCGAGCCGGGCGACGATCTGAAACGAGGCCTCGAGCTGCACCTGCTGAAAATTCAATAGCGAGAGCGTTTCCGCGGTATCGACGTTTTCGATGTCGGCGATGGAATCCGTAGCGAAATTAATGAACTCGTTATGCCGACCCTCTTGAATGTCGATGGTTCGCAGGTCGAGTGCCACATCCGCGGCGAATCCGCCGATGGTCTTCTGGACGCCGTTATTCTCCGTTGCTTCCGTCAACAAGGTGATTGCGTCGTTCAGGACCTGCTTTTCCGCCACGGTTATCGGCACGGAAAATGTCGTTTGGGCGATGTTGTCCAGCGCCCGGATGACTTTCTCGAATGCCGACTGATCCGCCGTGATGCCGTATTGAATGGTGACGCCGTCGTCAATCCGAACCTGCTGCGTGGTCGTATCGCCCTCGTAGTATCCGGTGTCCACGACCGCGTCGAAGGGCGGCGGTGCCGGCACGGTGTAGACGCCGTTGGCCAAGTCCACCGGCTTTGTATCGGTCTTGCCGCCGGCAAAAAGATAGCGGGAATCATCACGCTGATTTAAAAGCTCGACCGTTTGGTCCAGGAATTGTGTGGCAACTTCGGTGAGGTTATTGGTGTCGGCGGCTTCGCCGTTTAGGGAGCTGACCGTGATCGAGCGCATTTCCCGGGCGATTTCGTCGATCGTCTCCAGGCTGAGATTCATCAGCGTGAGGCGTTTCTCGGTTGTCGCGATATTCTCGATATATTGGTCGGCTTTTGCGACCTCGTTCTTCAGGTTCACCAAGCGTGACGAGTCTTGGGCGATGCCGCTGAAAATCTGGCTCTTCTTGCCGGTCGCTGCCTGCAGCCGCGTTTCGGACAACTGGGACTGTGTCCGCAGCGTCGCGTCGAGAATAAGTTGTTGGTTTGCGAAGGATCCTATCCGGGCAACCATCTATTCGCTCCGTTATCGCACGATGTTGATCAGTTCTTGGAGCATGTCGGATGCGATGGTGATGACCCGGGCCGACGCATTGAAGGCCTGCTCGAAGATGATCAGATTGGCGAGTTCTTCGTCGATATTGACTCCTGAAATCGAGCCGTTGCGGAATTCCAGCGTTTCCAGAAATGACGAAGTGAAGTCCAGTTCGCTGGACGTGTTCGATGCGAGCGCGGCCTGGACCGATATGATCGTGGCGGCATATTCGGATAGCGTGTTCGACGTCCCGGTGAGCCCGCCGGCGCTCGAGAAACTAATGGTGGTGTCGAAGATGCCGGCGAGAAAAGTCGCCGCGCTGCCGTCGCCGACGGTCAACCCATCATTACCGGCCGCGAGACCGCCGGCGCTGCTCAGCGTGCCGCGAGCGACCAGAGCCTGGTTCGAGGTGATATCGCTGCGCACTGTCACAACGTTGGAAACACTTGTCGATTCATTCGTCACGTTGAGTGTGGACAACAGCGTGCTGGAATCGGTCATGACGAAATTATTGCCGTCATTGTCTTCGACGATCAGGCGGCGGCCGGATCCGTCGTCCACGACCCTGGCCAATATGTTGGCGCCGGCCAGTGTTCCATTGGCGGTAATGTTGGCGGCGATCGTGTCGAGATTTTGACCGGCGGTATAGCCGACTGTGGTCGATACGCCAGCGGCGTCGAAGGTGAGCGTGCCCGTTAGGCCGAGAGCCGTTGTGCTGTCATTGAGCCGGGCGCTGGAAAATGAATCATAGGCGGTGCCATCGACATTCGCCTGGAACATATCGTTGAGACCGAAAAAGTGCGAAACGCCGCGTGTCTCGCTGCCAACGGTCGTTACGGCGCTGGTCATTTCATTTATGGCGATGCCTTGACCTGCGGTATTTGCGGAAACAACAAGCCGCCCAGCGGCGTTGAACGTGGCGGTAACGTTGGTCATGCCGTTTACGGCGGCGCGCAGGTCTTCCACGGTCGTCATGGCGCCGAGCGCAATATCCAATGTCTCGACGACAACTCCCGTCGTTTGATCGAGGACCGCGACCCGAAAACTGCCGGTGGCCGAGAACACGTCGGTCGAGCCAAAGGACTGGCTGCCGGTCAGCGTCGATGGCGGCGGAAACGCCGTGCCGGCGTTATGCCCCTTGTTCAACTCCGCGATCAAAGTCTGCGCGAGTTCGTCCAATTCCCGTTGAAGGTTCGGGAGTTCGGTATCGCGCATGTCGATCAGCGCCTTGAGACTGCCGCCTCGGATTTCGTCGGTAATGTCGTCGGCTGCCGCCGTTGAGCCGTTCACGAATATGCCGGTGACACCGCCCGGATAGGTAGCGTCACCGGGATTGACATAGGCGATACTGGCGCTCGCCTGCGAGACGGCGCTGTGGCTTATGTCGAGCGCCGAGCCGCGGTCGACCAAGAGGCGGCCACCGGCGGAAAACAGGCTGACGGTACCATCGTTCTGTTCGACGACCCTGATGTCGATATTGGTTGCGATCTCAGACAGGGCCCGGTCGCGTTCATCGCGCAACGCGGCGGACGATTGATTGAGACTTTCCGCATTTGCAATTTGGACGTTCAACTCCGCAACAATCTCGAACCGGCTGTCGAGTTGGGTCACGATCCGCTCTATTTCCTTGTCGGCTTCAGTCCGCTGTTGCTGGAGGGTGTTGCTAAGATCGTTGAAGAGCTGGACTGTCTGACGGGCGATATTGACGACATCGGACGCATTCGCTTGCGATTCCGGCGTGGCGGCAAGTGCCTCAAAGGATGTTTTAAGATCGTTCAGCGAGCTGGAAATTGTACGATTTGTTTCCGGCGACCCGAACATGCTCTGGATTTGCGCCAGGAACCGTTCGCGTATGGTCAATTGGCCGACAGTGCTTTGTTGATCGCGAATCTGCGACAGCAGGAATTCATCGACCTCGCGCGAAATGATTCCGGTGTCGACCCCGGCGCCTTGCGCGGCGATGAGCCGCGATTGGTTCTCGACGAATTTGCGCGTGTGTCCGGGCGTATTCGCATTGGTCACGTTGTCGGACGTGACCTGAATCGCGGTCTGGGCGGCGCTTAATCCGCTAAGAGCACTTCGAAGGGCCAAGGAAAGTGACATGATCGGTCTCGGGCGGTCCGGTCTTGGGTCAGAGGGTTTCGTTCAGCGAAATGGGCATCGGGTCGTTGAGGTGATTGATCGGTTGTCCTGCGGCTGAGGCACCGGTTTTGGTGTATCCCGATGCGCTGACGCGCTGACAGTCGACTGAATGAGCGATCCGCTGCGCCAGTCGCTTGTTCAATTCGATCGCCGATCGAAGTGCATTGATATTGACCGTCGCGACCTCGTCGAGACGTTGTTTGGCGGCCTCCAACTGGAGGCGCATGGATGGCGCCGCTTGCGTCAGGTGGTCCGGGTTGTCCGTCAGTTCTCGAATGCGAGCCTCGAATATGTCGGAGGCGGTTTGCTTCGCGTCCTGAAGCGCTGAAACGCGTTCAACGCGTGCCTGTGCGAGCGCTTTGTTTTCCTCGTCGATCACGTCGGCCAGCGATAACGTCGCGTCGACCGCGCGGCGTGTCATTTCATTCGGTGTCATGAGTTCTGCACCTCCTGCAATTTCAAGATTTCGCGCTGAACGGTATCGGCGATCCCGAACCCGTTGCTCTGAGAGATCGATTTGCCGTATTCCTGCAGCAACATCGACCGAAAGACCTCTTCGCCCTGGCCGCCGCCAAACATGGAATCGGTTTTGATACCGGCGAACATGCTTTCCAACATCATCGAGACGAAAAAGCCTTCGAAGTCTTCGGCGGTCTTGCGGATCTGTTCGTCGGACGCCCCTTTGAGCCGATCCATCTGAGGCGCGCGCGACGACGTCATCGATTGGGTGACTTGGTCGATTGAAACGGGACTGTCCATTACAAGACCTCGATTTCCGCTTGCAGGGCGCCGGCCGCTTTGATGGCTTGCAGGATCGTGATCATGTCGCGGGGGCCGATCCCCAGCACGTTGATGCCGTTGACCAGTTCCTGCAGCGTCACGCCGTTGTTCAGAACGCCGAGCTTTTTGTCTTCGCCCTGGTCGATTTGCACATCGGTGCGGTCGACGATCGCCGTGCTGCCGGTGTTCGAGAATGGCTGTGGTTGCGACACCTGCGGTGTCTCGGTGATGCGGATTGTCAGGCTACCCTGGGCGATCGCCACGGTGCTAATACGGACATTCTCGCCCATCACGATCACGCCGGCCTGTTCGTCGATCACCACCTTGGCGATGGTATCCGGCTCGACCCGAAGCTGCTCCACATCCGTCAACAGCTCGACCACGGCGTTCTTGTAGGATTTCGGAACACTCAGCTCGACGGTTGCCGGGTCCGTCACGCGGGCCGACCGCTCGCCGACGAAGGCGTTGACCGCGCGTGCGATCCTGCGCGCGGTGGTAAAATCAGGGTTGCGCAGCGAAAGACGAACTTGCTTCATGCCGGCGAGCCGGAAGGGGATCTCGCGTTCGACGATCGCGCCGTTAGGGATGCGGGCACTTGTCGGGACACCTTTGGTGACCGTCTCCCCAGCGCCTTGCGCCGTGAACCCGCCGACCTGCAAGCTGCCCTGCGCCACCGAATAGACTTCGCCGTCGGCGCCGAGCAAGGGCGTCACGAGCAACGTTCCGCCCAGCAGGTTCTTAGCGTCGCCCAGTGCGGAGACACCGACGTCGATCCGGTTGCCTTGGCGCGCGAACGGCGGGAGTGTGGCGGTTACCATAACCGCGGCGACGTTGTTCGTTTTGAGATTGTTGTCGCGGGCGTTGACACCGAGACGTTCGAGCATGCCGATCAGGCTCTCTTTGGTGAAAACCGCGCTGCTGAGGCTGTCGCCGGTGCCGTTCAAACCGACAACCAGCCCGTATCCGACCAGCAGGTTCTCACGGACCCCTTCGAAATCGACGATATCCTTGATCCGCGCTTGCGCCGCCGCATCCGATGTCCAGAGGAAAGCGAACGTCAGAGCGCAAACGGCAAGACGGACGGCGACTCGACATGTGCAATGCCAGGCCTTGGTGGGGGATAGGAACGAAATCTGGGTCATTGAACCTTCGGATCGGCGCCGGGGAATATTGCCTTTTACAAAGCGAACACCATGCCAGGATCGGCCAATCCTGAAACTAATTAAGAGCATGATATAAAACGATTTTATAATTTAGCGGGGCCGACGCATCCGGGACTGTGGGGCGTTTCGGCAAGCCCTGCCGGTGCTATCGGCAAAGTTTGCCCTTTGCGCGGAATCGGCGTTGGGCGACCACATTTCTATTTGGGGTGAAATGCAGTATGTTTCGGCCATGAAAATCGACCGTACCGCCCCGAGCCGGACGGCGTCGCCTGTTAAGCGAAATGAGAAGGCCGGCAAGGCGCAGACAACGCAATTTTCGAGGCATTTGGACTCTGATCGCGATGCTGCGGAACAGATCGGTACGGTTGCGCCTGTGCATTCCGTGGACGCTTTGCTATCGATTCAGGAGGTCAGCGATGCGACCGACGGCGAAGCCCGGAAAAAGGCTCGCCGATGGGCGGTTGATCTGTTGGATAGTTTGGATCAACTAAGAATTGGTATCATTTCCGGTGGGGTTGCGAAGCAGGACTTGGAGCGAATTACGACCATGGTCGAGCATCATCGTGTCCAAAGTGACGACCCGCAGCTGAATATGATCCTGGACGAAATAGAATTGCGCGCTCGGGTAGAACTCGCAAAGTTCGAGAGAGACAATTGATTTAATAGAGTTTTTCTCGGAATCTGCCGCAAATTTTACGCTGAAATCCTGATCAAATTTTGTTTAAGTGCCAGGGGCTTGCTCAGGCTCGTTATGGCCTATATATTCCGCGCCGCTCGTAAGTCGGTACCGTGCTAGGAGTGACGTATGTCGAATCCCCTGCTGTCGCCGGATTATAGGCCGAGCGAAGAGGAAGAATTTATGAACGCTCGGCAGCGTGAGTATTTTCGCATTAAGCTCCTCGCTTGGCGCACTGAGTTGTTACAGGAGTCGAACGAAACTCTGCGCAATTTGCAGAGTGAGAGTCTGGCGGTGCCCGATATGGCGGATCGGGCTACGAAAGAAACCGACAGATCCCTTGAGTTGCGAACCCGAGACCGGCAACGCAAGTTGATCGCCAAGATCGACGAAGCGCTGCGGCGTATCGACGAGGGTACCTACGGATATTGTGAAGAAACCGACGAGCCGATATCCCTGCGCCGGCTGGAAGCGCGGCCAATCGCGACACTCAGCCTAGAGGCTCAGGAACGGCACGAACGGATGGAAAGAACGCGACGGGACGACTAGTTGTGGTTGGGCAGCGGGACGTTTCCGCGACGCACATAAAACGAGGCCGGTGATCCAATGGAACACCGGCCTCTTTGTTTGCGCCGCCCTAGCGCGTTGGGGAGGAGGAGAGGATAAGGGCGAACGCAAATTCCTGAATTCGTTTGTCCTATGTCATGCCGGTTCCCGCATACATCAGAAGGGGAACAGAACGTCGATGATCTGCTGGCCGTAGCGCGGCTGTTGCACGTCGCTCATGAAGCCACGTCCGCCGTAGGCGAGCCGTGCCTCGGCAATTTTTTCATAGCTGATGGTGTTTTGGCTGGTGATGTCTTCCGGGCGGATGACGCCGGTGATCTGCAGCTCGCGCACCTCGTAGTTCACCCGCGTTTCCTGCCTGCCAAGGATGACCAGATTTCCGTTCGGCAGGACCTGCGTCACAACCGCGGCGAGTTCGAGGTCGATTTGCTCTTCACGATCGATCGATGAATCGCCGTTGGAATTCGAATTGGATGAAATCTCCAGCAGATTGCCGGGGTTGATCGCGTCGGGCAGAACCTTGCTGAGCGATGTCTCGTAGCCAAGGATTGCGGGGGCATCGGCGCCCTCCGTGTTGTCACGGCTGCGGACACTGTTGTTGTCCAATTCACCCTTGTCGTCGATTTGAATGACCACGGTGACCAAATCGCCGATGCGGGTCGCCCGCAGGTCCTTAAAGAAGGCCCGTGATCCCGGGCGCCACAGCGAATTGGGTTCGCGATGCGCCGTCACCGGTGCCGGCATTGGCATGCTGACCGGCCGGTAGCCCTGTTTGTGCATCGGGTTCTGAATGTTCGTCATCTTGGGTTCCGCGCCGATGTCGGCGAGGCGCTGCAACGTATTGCAGCCGCTCAAGACGGACCCGGCAACCAAGATGCAGGACAGACAGCGGATTGTGCGTCGGGTTGGGTGCGACATTAGCGGGTTTGCCTCGCAGCGATGGCGTCGATGGTTCCGAATGTGCCGACGGCGACCATGCCGGGGCCGATTACGACGCCTTCGATGGTCTTGCCGCTGCTGGTATTTTGGATGCGGATCGTTTCGCCCCGCGTTCCGTTTTCGCGCGCCTTACCTTGCGCCGTAATCAGCATATTGGCGGTCTTGTACTTCATAATGACCAGACTGTTCCGTGATACGAGAACCGGCTCGCGTATATCGCCACGCCGTACCGGCTTGTCCATGCGAAGCGTGCGCCGGACGCCCATGCCGACAATGTTTTCCGAATCCAGCACCGTGCTGTTTCCCACGCTGCTGCGGCGCATCATCTGCGGCTTGATATCGTCCTTGCGGATGATTTCGCCGTTGCGCAAACGGCGCGTGAGCACCGGCACACTCACCAAGGGGTGGATTCGTCCGGCGATTGGCACGGTGCGAGCGCCCGGTCGATCGGCCGGGGCTAGCAATGTCGCGGAAAACCGTAGGCTCCGTTTGTCGAAGCGTAATTGCCGCACCGATACGGATGCTGGTGTGTCGATCGGCAAATGGATCGTTAGAGAGGGGTCGTCGAGTGTCACGTCGAATGGGTCGGATTGCCCTGCGCGGTGCTCCAGCGCCCGCCGCACGGTCGCCATGATCTGCGTGTGCTCAATCGGATTACTGCTGCGTTCGACTACGGTGTCGTCGCTGCCAGGGGCCGGCTGCCAATTCAGGCGGTAGGCCCGGGCCAGGCTGCGCAGCCAACGGCCTTCAACCGTCATCTTCCGACCCGGCGCTGGTGCGCGCAACACTGCGGCTTCGCTCTTGGGACCAGCGTCGTCGAATAAATCGCCGAGGCGTACCATGTCGCCGTGCACCAAGGTATGCGAGCGGAGCGACGCCGCGTCGGCGCCATATGGAGTTGCCGCTAGCAACAGGCCGCCCGCGGACAGCGTTAGCAGTCTCAAAGATTTTCGGGCGGTTCGGGTGCGCAACATTTCGGTGTGGTTTCCTATCGGCCCTAGCGGATATTCGAAACGGTCGCCATCATCTGGTCGGACGTTTCGATCACCTTCGAATTCATTTCATAGGCGCGCTGGGCGGTGATCAGATTGGTGATCTCCTCCACCACATTGACGTTCGATGTTTCGAGAAACCCTTGCTGCAAGCTGCCGAACCCGTCGGAGGCCGGTGTTCCTGTCGTCGCGGCCCCGGAGGCCGGCGTTTCGACGAACAAGTTGTCACCGATCGCGAGTAGGCCCGCTTCGTTGGAGAATGTCGCCAACTGAACCTGCCCCACATTCTGCGGTGCGACCTGGCCATCGAGGGTGACCAGCACTTCGCCGCTGGCGTTGACCGTAATATCGATGGCGTTGGCGGGGATTGTGATGCCCGGCTGCACGGCAAATCCGTCGACCGTGACGATGCTGCCGTCTTCGCCAAGTTGGAAAGCGCCGGACCGCGTGAAGGCGGTGTCGCCGTTCGGCAGGGTGATTTGATAATACCCTTCGCCGTTAATGGCCATGTCGAGATTGTTTTCCGTCAGCGTCAGATTGCCTTGCTCGGTAATGCGGTAGACCGCCGCGGTTTTCACGCCAAGGCCGACTTGGACGCCCGCGGGAACGATCGATCCGTCGTCGGCTGATTGAGAGCCGGTCCGCCGCATGTTCTGATACAGAAGGTCCTGAAACTCGACGCGCCGCCGGGTGTAGGCGGTGGTGTTCATATTCGCGATGTTGTGCGAAATGACTTCCACATTGAGCTGTTGGGCGAGCATGCCCGTTGCGCCGATGCTGAGTGACCGCATGTGCTTTCCCTACGTCCTGTTCTGCTTGTTTCTTTGCATTAGCTGTTTTGCGTCCCGGTCAGCTTCGAAATGCTGCGGCGGATGCGATCGTGTTCTTGCTGCATCAGGCGTTGATTGCTCGTATATCGCCGATGAATCTCAATCATCTTGGTCATCTCGGCGATGCCGCTGACGTTGGATTCTTCGAGCATGCCTTGCATGATCTGACTGTTGGTGGCGGCCTGCGGCTGTTCGTCGGCATTGAACAGATTATTGGCCTCACGCTGCATTTCTTTGGGTTTCTCAAACGTCACGACGCCGATTGTGCCGAGCACTTGCGTGCCCGCCGACAAGGTGCCGTCCGATGCGATCGTGATGGGTCCGGATCCCGATGGAACGAGAATGGGCTGCCCGCCGGCCGTAAGCAGCGGATGGCCCAGCTGATTGACGACCTGACCCTCTCGATCCAATTGGAAGCGCCCGGAGCGCGTGTACCGCGCTCCATTCTCCGTCTCTACGGTGAAGAAACCGTCTCCGGATATCGCCATATCGAGCGGGTTGTTCGTCGATGCCAGCGGCCCTTCGGTCATATCGCGGATCATTCCGTAATCCTGAACGAACGAAAGCGGCTGATCTTTCTGCGGTTCGACCAGATATTCCACGAACATCATTTTCTCGCCCTTGTAGGACGGCGTGTTCATGTTCGCGATGTTGTTCGCGATGACGTCCATTTCACGGCGCAACGTCAATTGGCGGGATAGTGTGATTAGGGCCGGTGATTCCATTGCTCTGCGCGTTCAATTGCTTTTGCGTTTACTGCTGCAGAAGACGTGCCATGCGAGAAATGTAATAAAATCAATTGATTAGAGAATTTCATTATCGCCACACTGCCCCGCTGTGTCGAATTTTGCAGGCTTCGCTCGGCATTTCTTGCCGTTGTGGGCTGGCGGTGCCGGACTCGGTGGTCCATTGTGCGGTTCGACGTCTTGATTTGGAATTTGCAGTAGAATCTAGAATTACAATAGTTGATTCGCGCGGAACTCTTTTTCCTACTCTTAGTTGGTACGGTTTTTATTTATTGCTTCTTCTTTTTCTTTTTTGTTATGTTGCCGACTGTTTGGGGGATAGCTGCTTATTCATAGATTCTTTGATGGCAGCATTAAGCGCGGGTAGATCATGACTGATGAACCGGACGAGGCAGAAGAAGCCGTCGCCGAAGATGGCGATGTCGAAGACGGCGAGGGTGCCGGAAAGAAACCCAACAAGAAAAAGCTAATCCTGTTTGCTGTGATCGGCATCGTGGTGCTCGCAGGCGCGGGCGCCGGCGTTTACTTCTCGGGTTTGCTTGGCGGCAGTGAAGAAGCCGGGCAGACCGCGGAAGGGACCGAAGCCGAAAACGCGTTGCCGGTAGCGGCGCATTATCTGGATATGGACGAAATGGTCGTTACCCTTGGCGGAACCGGCCGTAAGTCGAGCTTCTTGAAAATGCGGCTCAGCCTGGAACTTGAAAGCGCCGTCGATGAGGTGCGCATCAAATCCGTGATGCCGCGGATCGTCGATAACTTCCAGGTATTTCTCCGCGAATTGCGCATCGAGGAACTACAGGGTTCCCATGGTCTGTATCGAGTGAAGGAGGAGCTGCTTGTGCGTGTGAACGCAGCGGCCCATCCGGCGAAGGTGAGAGACGTGTTG
This sequence comes from Alphaproteobacteria bacterium, assembly GCA_021774335.1. Lineage (GTDB taxonomy): Bacteria > Pseudomonadota > Alphaproteobacteria > UBA8366 > UBA8366 > JAJFJD01. The sequence continues at coordinate 14,017 of JAJFJD010000020.1, read as the reverse complement.
TTTCGCGAGATGCTTGTGCAATAGCACGGGGCTTGCGTGGCGATCGTCGTCCGATGGCAGTAACGAGCTGGATTGGTGGAAATGGCTGACGAAAAAGAAGGCGAAGGCGTAAGCGACGAAGACGTAGCCGCGGAATGGGCCGAAATGGCCGAAGAAGGCGGCGACGGGGACGGTGCTGACGGCGGCGAGGGTGGCGGCGGCGACGACGACGTTGCTGCGGAATGGGCCGCAATGGCCGACGACGGTGAGGATTTGGACGCCGGCAGTGGCGGCAACGCACGCGTTCTCAACCAGGATGAAATCGACAGCCTTCTCGGGTTCCGCGAGGGTGGCGACGAAGGTACCGACAAGTCGGGTATCGAAGCCATCATCGACAGTGGCATGGTGTCTTACGAACGCCTGCCGATGCTCGAGGTCGTCTTCGATCGTCTGGTGCGGATGTTGTCCACCTCGCTGCGCAATTTCACGTCAGACAACGTCGAAGTAAGCTTGGACAATATCAGTTCGATTCGTTTCGGCGATTATCTGAATTCAATCCCGTTGCCGGCCATGCTTGCGGTTTTCAAGGCCGAGGAATGGGACAATTTCGGGCTCATCACGGTCGATAGTTCGTTGATCTACTCGATCGTCGACGTGCTCTTGGGCGGGCGGCGCGGGACGGCCGCGATGCGGATCGAGGGCCGGCCCTACACGACGATCGAACGGAATCTCGTCGAGCGGATGATCGCCGTGGTTTTGGCCGATCTTTCCGCGGCGTTCGATCCGTTGAGTTCAGTCACTTTCCGCTTTGATCGGTTGGAGACCAATCCACGGTTCGCGACGATTGCGCGCCCGGCGAACGCCGCCGTTGTCGCGCGTCTTCGGGTCGATATGGAAGACCGCGGCGGACGGCTGGAGCTTCTACTGCCGTATGCCACGCTGGAGCCGGTTCGCGAATTGCTGTTGCAGATGTTCATGGGCGAGAAATTCGGCCGTGACTCGATTTGGGAAAACCATCTGGCCACCGAACTCTGGTACACGGATGTGGAGCTCGAGGCGGTGTTGGACAATACGACGGTGCCTTTGAACGACGTTCTCGAATGGGAAGTCGGATCACGGTTGGATTTATTGGCAAAACCCGATTCGCTCGTCGATCTGAAGTGTGGCGAAGTCAATTTGTTCCGGGGGTTGATGGGCCGCAAGGGAGAGAAGATCGCGGTGCGAATTGAAGAGAAGATGGAGAACGAATGATGCTGTTTCCGCACCTGTCATTTGTGGTGGAAGTGATCGGCGCGTGCTTGTTGCTGGTGATGATCTTGTACGCCGTACAATTGAATCGTCGGCTCGCCTTGTTGAAGGCGGACAAGGCGCATTTGCAGAAGTTGATCACCAGCTTCAATCAATCGACCGAACGCGCGGAAGCGAGCGTGTCGAAGCTTCGGGCGGGCACACTGGAAGCGAGTGAATTGCTCCAGGGCAGTATTAGTCAAGCCAAACAGCTTTCCGATGATCTCGCCTTTATGATCGATCGCGCCGGCGGTGTCGCGGATCGCCTCGAGGGATCGATCGGGGCTGGTCGCGGAGACCGAACCAACCGGACATTTGGACCGGGGGCGAATGATCAAGGGACCAGCGTAACCGGCATGACCGGCTTGCGGCCCGCGAACCGCGGTCGTGATATGTCGGATAGTGGTCGCAAGAAGGCGGCGCTGTTGCGTGCGCTGGACGGCATTCGGTAGGCGGCCGGCAATGCGGTTTCGACTCTTACCCGTACTGATTTTCGTGGCGGCGGCGATGCTGACGCTGAAGGTCGGTTCGATCTGGCAGGGCATTTCGTCCCTGCGGGACGGTGGTGAATGGCAACAATCGGTTGCGGTGGCGCAGGAACCGGCGAAGGCAGCCGCTGAGAAAGATCAGCAGGGCGCCGCTCAACCGGCACCTGCCAATGCAGCGAGCGCGCCGCCAGGGTTGACCGAGGATCCGAAACAGGGCGGTGCGCCTAAAGAAAAAGTGGCATCCGCCCGCCAAATCGACCCGCGACAATTGAGCAATTCGGAGATCAAGCTACTACAGGCGCTTGCGCAACGCCGGACGACTCTCGACAACCGCGAAGAAAGTTTGAACCAGCGTGAAGCGCTGTTGCGTGCCGCCGAGCAAAAACTTGTCGACCGGCAAACTGAACTTCTGGCAATGCGGGGCGAGGTCAAAGGCCTGCTTGATAACCTTGATGCAAAAGAGAAACGCCGGATCGGCAATCTCGTAAAAATTTACGAGAACATGAAGCCGAAGGGCGCTGCCGTGATATTCAACGAGCTTGAATTGCCGGTTCTGATGAGCGTGGTGGAACGCATGAAAGTGCGCAAGTTGGCGCCGGTAATTGCAGCGATGAATCCTGAAAAAGCCAGGAAAATCACGCGGACAATGGCGAAACGCCAGAAGACGGTGACGCCCGACCCAGCGGTCAATAAACGCTAAATTTGCACAAATTTACTAAGATTTAACGGAAACCGGTTTGAATTCAGCCGTGTAGAGGGGGCGGCAGAACGCTGTCCGCCGCAGCGGAGTGTGAGGAGTATTGGATCATGGCTGTTGATCTTGAGATGCCGGTATTGATTGTGGATGACTACAAGACGATGCTGCGGATCATCCGTAATCTGCTTAAGCAGATTGGCTTCAACAATGTTGATGAAGCGACGGATGGAAAAGCGGCGCTTGAACGTATGCAGCAACGCAAATACGGCTTGGTGATTTCCGACTGGAACATGGAGCCGATGACGGGGCTGGAACTGCTGAAGCAGGTCCGGGTGGACGAGTCGCTTCGCGAAACGCCGTTCATCATGATTACGGCGGAAAGCAAGACCGAGAATGTGATCGCCGCCAAGGAAGCCGGCGTGAACAATTACATCGTGAAGCCGTTTAACGCTGCGACCTTGAAGAGCAAGCTCACAAGCGTCCTCGGCGATTTCTGAGTTGGGCGAAACCATGATGCGCTCGGTCACACCCGAGCTGCGAGAGTGGCTGGATAATCTCAAGGCGGATGGCGAACGTCAGCTATCCGCCGCCGAGCTCGCAGAAATCATTGAAAGCGTGGTCAGCACGCTGCACGGCAGTCCCGTGCAGCCTGCGGAGAATGGCGGACAATCCGCGTCTTCAGACACCGCAGCGGTGGAAGCGCTTTCTGCAGACGCAACTGCAGCAGAAGCGCTTACGGCGTTGAGTGATTTTGATAAAAATGGGCCGGCGTTCGTCAATCTCTCCGAGGAGATCGACAATATTCGCGCCGTCACGCAAGACGCCGCCAATGCCATTCTCGCGGTCACCGAGGATATTGAAAATTTCGCGGTTGAAGATGACGGCGCTATGCAGGCAGCTGTCTTCGATGTAACGAACGCCATTTTTGAAGCGTGCAACTTCCAAGATATTACCGGACAACGCCTGACGCGCGTTGAGGAGATGCTGCGGCACATCGAGCTCAGCGTTACGCGCGCGATGGCCGTGTTGGGAGATGCCGACGCCATCGAGAGAAGCGGCGAGCTGTCCGACGTGGTCGAGCAGGAAGACAGCCGCAAAGAGGAACACATATTGCATGGCCCGCAAGATGCCGGGATCGCGAATAGTCAAGATGAGATCGACAAGATCCTGGCAGGTTTTGACTAGTCGGCGCATACAATGCACGAAAAAAGACTTGCGACAGAATCCAATAATGGCTCATTAATATTTCTGAGCCTCTTTCTTTTATTGCTCGCGTTCTTTATTCTCCTCAATACTTTGGCCACTATTGAAGAAACAAAGTCACGTCAAGTCTTGACGTCTGTAGCCGCAACATTCCGGTCGGTTGTTGATGCGGACACGTCGGCGCAGGTCCTATTGTCCGAGCTTGGCCCGGCTTCGGAACCCGATGAAATTCTGGAAGCAATGGAGCAGCTTTGGGTGACGGCGGTATCCGTGACCAAGGTTGAAACGTTGTCGGCCGGGCAATTGATGCAAATTACGATGCCGGTCAATGAATTGTTCCTTGGCGGCAAAGCGGTGCTTCGGAGCGATCGGAAACGGTTGTTGGAGCGGGCCGCACGGGTCCTGTCGATCCAGGCTAAATCCGTGGTCGCGGAGTTGGAGTTGGTGCTAGGGACGCCGCCGATCGATCCTGCAAATCTGGACGAAGATCCTTCGCTGGCAATTCAACGGGCTGTTGTTTTGGCTGGTGCTTTGCTTGAAGTGGGCGCGGCCAAGGACAAGGTGAGTACCGGTGTCCGGGTCGGTGATCCCAAGGTGTTACGACTTCGATTTGCCATCCGCGAGGCGGCGCGCGCCCGGGTCACGTTCCAGCCACGAACGGAACCCTGACCTTGATCGTCAACAAAGATATGACCGAGCGGTCGAGCCCTTCCAGCTGGCTCATGACATTCGCTGATATTTCCGCGTTGCTGCTTGCGTTTTTCGTCATGCTCTTTTCCATGTCGAGCCTGGAGGTAGAAAAGTGGCAGGCTGTCGTGGCGCGCCTGCCGAACGCTGACCCATCAAAGGAAAAACTCAGGCCGCCGCCGAATTCAGCCTTCAACGTCGCGACCGTCGATGTGCCGCCGGCGCTGCCGCTTGGATATCTGAGTCAGGTTCTGGCGGAAAAGATCAGCCAGGACGAAGTGCTCGGACGCGCGCAAATCCATCGTCTCGACAAATTGGTGATTGTTTCTTTGCCGACCGAGCGACTATTCCTGTCAGCGGGGGCGACCCTTACGGAATCCGCGAAGGAAGCGCTGTTCCGGTTGACCAGCGCGTTGGCGCAGATGGGTAACCAGATCGATGTGTATGGCCACACTGCACCTGGTGGAACGGACAACGCATCGACAATGCGGAATTGGCGTCTTTCGTTGGCCCGGGCGGTTGCCGTCGCGAATGAACTCAAACGGATCGGGTATCAACGCAAAGTGACGATGCTTGGTTTGGGCGATTCTCGATACGGCCACCTCGACCGAGGCATTGTTGAAGACCGTCGCCGCCAATTGGCGCGCCGGGTCGATATCGTTATTCATCCGACAGCAGGAGAGCCTTGATGCAAGGTTGCATTCGGACACTGGTGATCGTTGCTGTTGCGGCTTTTGTTGGGCTCGTCTCGATTGATGATGCTATCGCCCGTGAATCCGTTCGCGTGCGGACCTGGGACCATTCGACCTATGCCCGGATCGTTTTGGATTGGAAACGCCCGGTAACCTTTACGGCGACGACGGATGGCCGACGGATAACTGCCCGTTTCGACCGTCCCTTTTCGGCAGATCTCAAAGCCGTGGTGCGGCAGCTACGCCCCTATGTTGCAGATGCGCGCGTGTCGGCCGACGGTCGTCGGGCCGAGTTTGTCCTGGCCGGCGATTTCGACGTTTCGAGTTTTGCGAGCAATCGTTCCGTCGTACTCGATATCCGGCGTCCATTCGCGGTTCCGGACCGGGCTCGGTCTTCGGAAACCAAAGCGGTCGGCGTGCGTGTCGGGAAACACTCGAAATACATTCGCCTAGTCTTCGATTGGGTGAAGCCCGTTTCCTACAGTGTTGATGAATCTGAAAAATCGGTTGTCGTAAAGTTCGATCGGTCGGCCCGATTCAATGTCGCGGCGTTGCGTCGCCGGCTGGGCGGCGGCGTTGGGAACCCGGTGGTGGAAACGACAGCCACCGCGACCACAATCACCTTTGCGAAAAACGCTGACCGCCAGGTCAAGCACTTCAAGCTTGGACCGAAAGTCGTGTTGGATTTCATCAAAGGGAAGGCGGCAGCAAAGAAGCCGGTCGCGAAAGCAACACCAAAGAACGCATCATCCGAGACCGCTCAAGCGGCAGCGTCTGAACCGACGTCGGAGAAAAAGCAGCCGGCCAAGGCTCCAACGCCGGAAGCGAAGGCCGATGAGGTGGCCGCAACGAAACCGGATGCGAAGAACGCGCCGGACAAGGTTGCGCCAGAGAAGAGCGCGGCTGCCGGCGATACGCCGTCGTCGGACGCAATAGTGGCGGATAAAAAGGACGAAGCAGCCGCGGACCCGGCGGCCACGCAGGTATCTGAAACGCCTGCAGCGAAGGATGGATCGGCGGAACCCACCGATGTACCGGATTTGGCGGCGTCGAGTGACACGACATCGGCAAGCGAGCCAAAGAAACCGATCGAATCATCTGGAGACGCACCTTCATCGGCACAAGCATCGGCACAAGCATCGACGGGCGTGTCCGACTCTGAAGGGGACACCGCAACCGGCGAATCGACAGCGGCGGCGGGCACTTCAACCGACTCCGCCGATCCTGTTGATCCAAGAGAAGGCAACGAGGAGGTCAGCCTTGTCTTTGAATGGCCGGAACCGGTTGGCGCCGCGGTTTTCGTTCGGGAGCCGTATGTCTGGATCATTTTCGATCGACGCGCGCAGCTCAACCTCGCGGCATTGCGCACTGCCGGAAAGAGCATGATCGATCAGATCGAACAGATGCCGTTGAGCGAAGGGACGGTGGTCCGCCTTTTGACGAAAGACGGTGTCAATCCACAGGTTGAACGTGAAGGGTCCAACTGGGTTGTACAGTTCCGGCGGTGGCCGATTGCGCCGCAGGTGAAGATTGAGTTGCGCGTCCGACCCGAGGCGATCAATGGTGCAGAACTCGAACTACCGGTTTCAGAGATCGGGCGAATCATTACGCTGGATGATCCCGAGGTCGGCGATACATTGTACGTCGCGACGTTACAGGCCCCCGGTCACGGCGTCGCTAGCCCCCGTACTTATTCCGAATTTCGAATCCTCGCATCCGCACAGGGTGTGGCGGTTGATCCGTTGGGCGATGATGTAACCCTGAAGACTGCCGGCGATAAGGGGATCGTCGTTGGCGTGCCGGGCGGGCTCCATGTTTCTTCGATTTCCCAAAGCGGGGACGGGTCCGCCGCATTTCTCGGGCCGCGGATCTTCAACTTCCGGAATTGGACGAAAAACAAGGACCCGGATTTTACCAAAGCCAAGCAGTCGGCAATGCGTACTATTGTCGAAGTTCCGAAGGAACGGCGGGACGATGCGCGGCTCGATCTGGCCCGTTACTTCTTTGCCCAAGGGTTCGCGCCCGAAGCGCTTGGCGTTCTGCGCACGATCGAGTTTTCGAATGAAGCATTATCTTCACAGCCCGAATTCCGCGCGCTTATCGCTGCAACCAGAGTCTATATGGGCCGCCCGCATGAGGCGCGCAAAGATCTGCTTGATCCCCGATTGGATGAATATCAGGAAATCTCGCTATGGCGCGGTTCGATGTTTCTTCAGACGGGTGAATTGAAGAAAGCGGCGGCGCAATTCCGAAACGGCGACCCGGTACTGCAAAGCTATCCCGAGCCGATTCGAACGACGTTGGCGCTGGAACGCGTCGAGGCGAGCTTGGCGGACCTGGACGTGGGCAATGCGTCAATCTGGCTGAATTTTCTTGGTAAGAATGTTGACAAGATGAAACGCAGCCAAGCGGCGAGGCTGGTCTACAATCAAGGCGTTTTGGCGCGAAACAGCCGGGATTTGGACCGCGCCGTTGAGCATTGGACTAAATCCAAGAAGTCCGGCGACCGTTGGAACGTTGCGCGGTCGGAATACGCGCTGGTGGAACTTGGCCTGCAGCAGGAATCGGTGACGGTGGATGAGGCGATCCAACGCCTCGAACGCCTGCGATATCAGTGGCGCGGCGACGATCTCGAGCTTGCTGTGCTGAAGCATTTGGGATCGCTGCATTTGAATAAGGGTGAGTTTCGAAAAGGGCTGAACACGCTTCGCACGGCGATCACCTATTATCCGAACAATGAGAAAGTGCAGGACATTGCCCAGTTGATGACGGCTGCATTCCGTGAATTGCATCTGGAAGGCGGCGCGGACGCCCTGCCGCCATTGCAGGCATTGGCGCTGTATGATGATTTTCGCGAGTTGACGCCCGCCGGTACCGAGGGCGATCTGATGATCCAGAAACTCGCCGACCGGCTGGTTTCCGTTGATCTCCTCGATCGTGCGGCAGACCTTCTGGCCCATCAGGTGCGGTTCCGGCTCAAGGGCGAGGACCGGGCCCGTGTCGGCGCTAAACTCGCGGTGATCCGGTTGCTTGATCGCAATCCCAAAGGGGCGCTGTCGGCACTGCGCGGCAGTTTTCAGCCCAACCTATCGACCGACCTGGACGATGATCGCCGCCGGATTCGGGCGAAAGCGACATTGGAGCTTGGGCGGTACGAGGAAGCGATCGCGTTGCTGGCGGGTGACGTGAGCCGGGAAGCGGATCTACTGCGCGCCAACATCTATTGGAGCACCCGGAATTATTCGGAGGCGGCAAAGGTCCTACAGCGGCTGGCGGGTGATCCGCTTGCCGATAGTGGATACCCTGAAGACCAAGCGAGTTTCATTCTGAGTTGGGCGGTTGCGCTTCGCTTGAAGCGGGACGAGGCCGGAATCATTATGCTGCGGGATTTGTATGGACCCGGCATGGCCCGAAGCAAGCTTGCCGACGCTTTCGCGTTCATCTCAAGCCCGACCGGCCGGGCAGCCAAGAATATCGACGACATCACCCGCAAGATGGCGGAGAGCGACAGCTTCGATGCGTTCCTGAAGAATTACCGTGATCGTCTCATCGCACCGAGCAAGATGACGAAAGCGAAGAAAGCGGCGCCCGGTGCCGCGGCGCCAGGCGAAACGAAACCGGATGCGCAATCCGACGCTCAACGGGCCGGTACCGCGTCGCCTAACGCTATCCCGCAACCGCCACCACCGCCCAGCGGCTAGGCGGCGCGTTAACCGGGAACGAAGCTTCGCACGAGGCTGCCCGCGACGAGATACCAGCCGTCGACCAGAACGAAAAAGATCAGTTTAAACGGTAACGAGATCATAATCGGCGGCAGCATCATCATGCCCATCGACATCAGCACCGATGCGACCACCATGTCGATGATCAGGAATGGAACGAAGAGCAGAAAGCCGATCTCGAACGCGCGTTTCAATTCGGAAATCATGAAGGCCGGGATCAACGCCCTCAGCGGTGTGGCCTCGGCGGTTGCGACATCTTCGATCTTCGCCATGCTCATGAACAGGTCCAAGTCCTTCTCACGGACATGACGCATCATGAAAGCGTGCATGGGCGCCACGCTGCGTTCGAACGCCTGCTCTTCGGAAATTTCCTCGGCAATCAGCGGTGCGATGCCCTGGTCATAGGCGGTCTGCAGCGTTGGTTGCATGATGAAGAATGTCATGAACAGGGCGAGGCTTATGACCACAGTGTTGGGCGGCGTTCCTTGTGTGCCAAGTGCGGTCCGCAACAGTGACATGACAATCACGATGCGTACAAAGGACGTGACCATGACCAGGATGGATGGCGCCAGCGTCAGGATGGTGATCAGCGCCACCAACTGAACGATCCGGCCGGTGGCTTCGCCGCCGGTGCCGAAGTCTAGCGCCACATTCTGTGCGTAGGCGGTGCCGGGCAGGATTAATGTCGCCGCGAGGCCGCAAAGAACCAAGAGGGGCGGGAGGTGCCGCCGGCCTAAGAGGCCTCGCGTCATGTGCGCTTCTCTCCGGCGGATTGGAGCGCGGCGTCGAAGCTGCCGGGCGTGTCTTCGGCGGTGCTGGAAGATTTAATGTTGCTTTCGATCAGGAGGTCGCCGCTGTGACCCAGCAGTATCAGATGTTCGGTATCGTCGCGCCGGACCAGGACCAGCCGATGCCGTCCGTCCACATTGGCGACCTCAGCGACTGCAAGGCGTCGTTTCGGCCGGCCTTTACCTTTGAATCCGGGAGACAACCGTACGCCGCCAAACCCTACGCGCCGCAGCAACAGCGCGAATAGGCCAATCAGGCCGATAACGAAAAGAAACGCCAGAAGAAACCTGACGTAGCTCAGATCCACAGCCGAATACTCTCCCCAATAAGCCGAGCTCTACCGTCGGCCTGCGCCCGCGCCAGGCACAGAACGCCGTAAATTAGGTCTCGGCTGCTTGCTCCGTGTTGCTGGCTGACGCCGCCTGCAGTTCGCCGATCTTCGCTTCCACCTCTTTCGAGAATTCTTGGAAGTCCGATAGCAATTCCAGAAGCACTGGCTTCATTTCCACCGCGTCCTCGGGGGGAAGATCGGTAATCGATTCGACCACACCGCGAATCCGTTCCTGGATATCACTTATTTCAACAAGCTGGTTTCGCGACAGACCGGACCGCGCAACAGCGATAAGTTCGGACATAGAATTGAGGTCCGTAACGATCTCTTCTTTATTCATCATGACTCTGGAAACTCCGGAGGGTGTGTGCCATTTGCGGTGTAGACGTATCGTAGGATTTCCGCAACGGCGACGAATGCTTCGACCGGGATGTCGTTGTCGAGATCGACCGCAGCCAGGATTTCGGCAAGGTCCGAGTCTTCCCGGACCTTGATCCCGTGGGCGAACGCAATTTCGAGAATTTTCTCGGCCACCCAACCGCGGCCGGAGGCGACGACGGTCGGTGCTGAAAATGCGTCGATCGGGCTGTATTGAACGGCCACGGCAGTCTGGCGAGGAGGCCCATCCGACCCGTCTCGGCCACCGTCACGCTTCTGCGTCACGGGTTTTCCGCCTGTCGACTTGCTCCGTTGGCGCGATACTCGCCGCGTCTCGTGCAAGAACCCGCTACCTCTTTTCAACGCGCCGCAAACGGCACCATGCTTCAGTTGCACTTGAGTATGCGGAGCTTTTATTCAAATTTCCAGCGAAAAGACAACAGATGAAATAAATGAATAGTATTCTCTTGTAGGAGTCCTTCTCGAAGATTTAGGAATATTTCGAATAACGGTTTACATATTAGTTATTTATGGTTAACGTTCCGACGAAATTTACTAAGAAATCGGGTTCTGGGGAGAGGATTAGCGACTCGATTGGCGTATGCCGCCGACACCTGGGAAGTGGGGCTGGCATATGGTGTGCAGGCGAATCGGCTGGAGAGGCATCGCAACGATTCGCTGTCGAAGGGGGAGAGTTACATGGACATGAACCAGTTGCCGGTGTTCCGGATGATGGCCAGCAAGATGAATTGGCTTGCTGAGCGTCAAACCGTGTTGTCGCAGAATGTCGCGAACGCGGACACGCCGAACTATCGTCCAAAAGATCTGAAGGAACTCGATTTCAAGGACGCGGGCGCCGCTCGATCTTTCAAGATGGCCCTGGTGCGGACGCATGAATCGCATCTCGCCGGAGCGGCAGGCAGCTCGGCAGTCAAATCGGAAAGCCAAAACGATACCTACGAAACCAATCCGGCTGGCAACGGCGTCGTCCTGGAAGAGCAACTGATCAAGGTTGGTCAGACCCGGCACGAATATTCGCTGATGACCCGGCTCTACGGCAAACAAAAGCAAATGTTCAGCATCGCGCTGGGCCGACAGCAAGGATAGGAGCGGTGTGAACCATGGCACTTGAAAAATCGATGATCATCGCGGCGTCCGGGATGCGGGCGCAAGGAACTCGGTTGCGGGTCATTGCCGAGAACATCGCAAACGCGGGTTCGATGGCCGAGACGACGGGCGGCGAGCCGTATCGCCGGAAGACGGTGACTTTCTCAAATTTGCTCGACCGGGAACTCGGTGCGCGCACTGTCGAGGTCAGCCGTATCCGCGAGGATAAGTCCGATTTCGGCTTGCGACACGATCCGACGCATCCTGCCGCCGACGACGCCGGATACATTAAGACACCGAACGTGAAGATTGCCGTCGAGATGATGGATTTTCGCGAGGCGCAGCGCAGTTACGAGGCGAACCTCAACATGATTGAAGTGAGCCGAACGATGCTGCGGAGTACGTTGGAGCTGTTGCGCTAGAAATTTTCCGTTAACGCGCGTAACGAGGAATGGGGTGGGACATGGCGATTAATCCGAACGACGCGATCAAGGCGTTTACGCAGGCGGCGCGGTTGGGTGGCGCGGGCATGGATGCCCCGAAATCGCCAAAAGACTCTTCCTTCGCCGAGCTGGTTGGAAAGGTGGCGGACGATGCCATGCAATCCGGCAAGACCGCCGAAGCGATGACGGCCAAGGCAGTTGTCGGCGAAGCGGACCTGATGGAAGTCGTGTCCGCGGTCAATAGCGCCGAGATGACGCTGCAGACGGTCGTTACGGTACGCGATCGTGTGATCAGCGCGTATCAGGAAATTCTTCGGATGCCGATCTAGTCGCCATTTAGGTCACTATAAGTAGGCCATCCGCGGTCATCGACGGGGAGACATTAGTCGCATGAACGAAGCGCAGGTACTGGATTTCGCGCGTGACGCCGTGCTGACGATGTTGACGGTCGCCACGCCAATCATGCTTGTGGGTTTGGTGGTCGGTTTGACGGTCTCTCTGTTTCAGGCTCTGACCTCGATCCAGGAAATCACGCTTACTTTCGTCCCGAAGATCCTAATCGTTTTTACCTCGTTGCTGGTTTTGCTGCCGTTCATGTTCAATGTGATGCAGCGGTTCATGGAATCGGTGACCGATAGGATCGTCGGCATCAGCTGACGCACCATGCTGCAAAACCTACTGCCCGCCGAAATTTTCACCTATGCCCTGGTGTTTTCGCGCCTGGGTGCGACGCTTATCACGATGCCGGGATTTGGCGAGTCATACGTTTCGCCGCGTATCCGGTTGTTGATCGCGTTGGCGCTTACCGTCCTGCTGACTCCAATCATTGCCGAAAAGCTGCCGGCGCTACCGGCAGCGCCGATCAGTCTTTTGTTGCTTGTACTTGGGGAAGTTTTGATCGGCGTTTTCATCGGATCGGTCGCACGCCTGTTGATGTCGGCGCTGGCGACCGGTGGCGCGATGTTGGCCTTCCTCAGCGGTCTTGCAAACGCGATGCTATTCAACCCATTGCTTTCGGATCAGAGCGCGCTGCCGTCGGTATTCCTATCGATTTTGGGATTGTTGCTGATATTCGCAACCGATACGCATCACCTGATGTTGATGGCGCTGTTGGACAGTTATGCGCTGTTCCAGCCGGGCGTGGTGCCGGCCTTTGACGATTTCTCCAATACCATGGCTCTGTTGTTGGCGGAGAGCTTTCGCGTTGGTCTGCAGATCGCGATGCCGTTCGTGTTGTTCGGCATTACCTTCTACACCGGCATGGGGTTGATGGCTCGTCTGATGCCACAGATGCCGATTTTTCTGGTCGCGTTGCCGGCGCAGATCACGTTGGGACTGTTCCTTATGCTGACCACCTTTCCGGCCGCTCTTTTGTGGTTTCTTAACTACTATCAAACAACATTTACCCGGTTATTCCTGCCGGGTTTACAGTGAGGTCGCGCATCGGCTGCGCGGGGTAACGCCATGTCGGAAAATACGGACGACGCCCAAAAAACCGAAGACCCGACGCAAAAAAAGCTCGACGATGCGCGTCAAAAGGGTCAGGTGGCGGTCAGTCGTGAACTCAACACGTGGCTTATGCTCACGGTCGGGGCAATCGTGCTTGGGATGATGGCGCCAACATTCATGAATGATATTCGCTTGGCCCTGATTCCGTATCTGGCGACGCCGGACTTGATAGCGGTCGACCCGGCGAATGCCGGCCAACAATTATTCGAGACATTCAAGTCGGTCTTCGGCGCCATATTCTTCCCGTTGCTCTTCTTTTTTATCATCGCACTGGCGGCGCCGATTCTGCAGAACGGCTTTATCTATTCGCCAAAAGCGCTCGAACCGAAATTCGAAAAGTTCGACCCCATCCGCGGCGCGAAACGGCTTATGTCGATCAAGCAAACGATGGAATTCGTCAAGGGGATCGTCAAACTTGCGATCGTCGGGACAATCGGTATTTTGGCGGTCATGCCGGCACTCGATGCCATCGATATCGTACCGACCCTTGCGATTCCCGATTTTCTGGAGGTGATGCACGAACTGGTAATGAAGATGCTGGTGGCCATTCTTGCCGTTCTCCTGGTTATTGCCGTTTTCGATATCGTTTTTCAGCGGCAACAGCATCAAAAACAGATGCGGATGACCAAGCAGGAAGTGAAGGACGAGTTCAAGCAGTCCGAAGGCGATCCCACCGCCCGGCAGCGGTTGCGCCAGGTTAGGCAG
>JAJFJD010000019.1 GCA_021774335.1 Alphaproteobacteria bacterium | reverse complement strand
GCTTTCCGCCTCGTGCCGGTCCTTCTCCTCCTGATACATCGCCTCAAGAGCCTCAGGCGAGAGGTCCTTAAGCTCAGACTCATACGCTGCGGCTTTGATTCTGCGTTCAGAGTCCTCAGAATACGAGAGACCGAGTTGCCTTGTTGCCCGCGCCCTCAGCTTCAACAACGGGGCATCTGAAAATTTTCTGTATAGAAGGAACTCTATCTTCTCGGATCGTGTGGACATCACATCCCTCGCCTTGGACGATCTTGGCTGCAGTACTGAAAGTGGGGTAGCGACTACCACTCCCAAATTCTTCGGCATAGATGGGTATAGTGCGATGAATTCACGCCAAAAACCAAAACAACTTGTCGTCCCTTGGAGAGGCGTCTCTGTTTGCTGCCTCTCACCGGCTCAAACGGATGAAAATTCTGGCCGCCCGCTCGCACAAAGATACGAATTGGTGATCCACTCGAGTAGTCGCGCGCCAATTCCACCCACAAGTTTCAATGCAGAAGCGGTTCCTACCTTCGCAAATCCTGTACCCATTCTGTACCCATAGAAAAAGGGGTCAGCGGCGGCAACCGCTAACCCCTTGAAAATTTGGGGTGGCATATGGGAATTGAACCCACGACCTCCAGATCCACAATCTGGCGCTCTAACCGACTGAGCTAATGCCACCATAGGCCCGGACATATCCAAGCGACCTGAACCAGAGGCACGGATTAATCCGAGGGGCCTGATTTAGTCCCGGCGGACTGCGGCGTCAAGCTTACTCGAAGGGCGGTTCGGCCCAATTTGACCCGTGTGGGGCCCAACCTCCCGACACGACCTCCAGAGACGTCCCCAGTTGCGCGCCGCTCGCCTTGCCGTCCGGCTTGCTGTACAAGCAGAATACAGAAAATCGAGGGTTGCCGCCGCCTTTTCAGCAGTAGCCCCAAGGATGCGACACCACGGGGAGGACAAAGTGCTGCAACTGGCTGACAATCTAAAACGTCTCGGGACAGAGACCGCTTTCGAAGTCTTGGCGCGCGCTGGCGCGCTCGAGGCCGAGGGCCGCAGCATCATCAATCTCGGGATCGGTCAGCCCGATTTCAAAACACCGGATCACATCGTCGAGGCCGCCATCAAGGCACTGCGCGACGGCCATCATGGCTATACCCCGGCGAACGGCATTCTGCCGCTACGCGAGGCGGTGGCCGCCGACCTTCACAAGCGGCACGGCGTCGAGGTCAATCCCGACGACGTGGTCGTGGTCCCCGGCGGCAAGGTCACCATGTTCTTCGCGATCATGATGTTCGGCCAGCCCGGCGCGGAGATCATGTATCCCGATCCCGGATTTCCGATCTACAAATCGGTGATCGATTATTGCGGCGCCAAGGCGGTGCCGATCGTCCTGCGCGAGGAGAATGAGTTCGCCTTCAGCGCGGACGAAGTCCTGAGCCAGATCACACCGAAGACGCGGCTGATCATCCTGAACAGCCCCGCCAACCCGACCGGCGGCACGGTGCCCAAGGCCGAGTGGGACAAACTGGTCGACGGTCTCGCCGCCCATCCCGACGTCGCGATCCTGGCGGACGAGATTTACAGCCAGATGCTCTACGAGGGCCGCGAACATGTCAGCCTGCTGCAGTATGAATCGATCCGCGACCGGGTCATCATGCTGGATGGCTGGTCCAAGACCTATGCGATGACCGGCTGGCGCCTCGGCTTCGCCGTCTGGCCGTCCGCTTTGGCGGCCACTGCGACGCGCCTGGCGGTGAACTGCCATTCCTGCGTCAACGCACCGACCCAGTTCGCTGGGATGACTGCCCTCACCGGCCCACAGGATGCGGTGCATGAAATGGTGCAGGCCTTCGACGAGCGACGGCGCGTGATCGTCTCGGAACTGAACCAGATCGCCGGATTCCGCTGCGTCGATCCCGGCGGAGCCTTCTACGCTTTCCCCAATATCGAAGGCACCGGCCTGTCGGCGCGCGACCTTCAAAATAGACTGCTCGAAGAAGCCGGCGTCGCGACCGTTGCCGGCACCAGTTTTGGCGACTACGGGGAAGGATACATCCGCTTTTCCTACGCCAACAGCGTCGAGAATATTCGCGAAGCCATCAAACGCATCAAAGCGTGTTTATAATTTGCGCATTTGATTAAATTATAGGCATTGCAAGATCTCGAACAGAGAGGCATTTCAGTAAATTCAAATACCTTCAACATGTTATCCGATATCGCCTGGATGGCACGGCGCGTGCTTATTATTGCGTCGTAACGCGCAGCACTGCGGCACGCTGTGCGAAAATTGGGCGGGCTGCCGCATACGAGGAGGAGACGGGACGGCCGCATGAAAAAAATCGAAGCAATCATAAAACCGTTCAAACTGGATGAAGTGAAAGAAGCGCTGCAGGACGTGGGCATTCAAGGCATCACCGTTACCGAAGCGAAGGGTTTCGGACGCCAGAAAGGCCACACCGAGCTATACCGCGGCGCCGAGTACGTCGTTGATTTCCTGCCGAAGGTGAAGCTGGAAGTTGTGCTGGAAGACACGCTCGTCGACCGCGCGATCGAGGCGATTCAGAATGCCGCCCGGACCGGGCGCATCGGCGACGGCAAGATCTTCGTATCGCAGGTCGACGAAGCGATCCGCATTCGCACGGGCGAACGCGGCGGCGATGCAGTTTGACGGATACCAGAATCACGATGCACTCCCCTGCCCGGACGACCGGCAGGACGCATCGACGGTGGCGTGACAGTACGCCCCGGACACGAAACCGAAGCAAAACCAAGACTCCAAGGAGCTAGTAAATGTCGGATGTCGAAAACGCACTTAAGATGATCAAGGACAACGACGTCACCTACGTCGATTTCCGGTTTACCGACCCGCGCGGCAAGTGGCAGCACACGGCGCAACACGTCTCAACGATCAACGAAGACGTCTTCAAAGACGGCATCATGTTCGATGGGTCATCCATCGCCGGATGGAAGGCCATCAACGAGTCCGACATGATCCTGATGCCCGACGCGTCCACCGCCGTGATGGATCCGTTCACGGATCAGAAAAGCATGATCCTGTTCTGCTCCATCGTCGAGCCGTCCACCGGGCAACCCTACTCCCGCGATCCGCGGTCGGCCGCACAACGCGCCGAGGCCTACGTCAAAGCTTCGGGAGTCGGCGATACAGTCTATATCGGGCCGGAAGCCGAATTCTTCGTGTTCGACGACGTGCGCTTCCAGGTGTCTGAGAACCACACTTTCTATGCCCTTGATTCGGTTGAAGGCCCGTATAACTCGGGCGAGATGCTCGAGCCGAGCAACCCGGGCCATCGTCCGGGACCGAAGGGCGGCTATTTTCCGGTGCCGCCGGTCGACCGGACCTCGGACCTCCGCGCCGAAATGGTCACCACCATGTGCGAGATGGGCCTCAGCATGGAGAAGCACCATCACGAGGTTGCGCCGTCGCAGCACGAGCTTGGCATGCGGTTCGACACGCTTCTGCGCACCGCGGACAACATGCAAATCTATAAGTATGTCGTTCACATGGTCGCCGACCGGTACTGCAAGACGGCCACCTTCATGCCGAAACCGGTGTTCGGCGACAACGGATCAGGCATGCATGTGCATCAGTCGATCTGGAAGGACGGCAAGCCGACCTTCGCCGGGTCGGGCTATGCCGACCTGTCGGAAACGGCACTCTTTTACATCGGTGGCGTGATCAAGCATGCCAAGGCGATCAACGCCTTCACCAACCCGACGACGAACAGCTACAAGCGCCTGATCCCGGGCTTCGAAGCACCGGTGTTGCTCGCCTATTCGGCGCGCAACCGCTCGGCGTCCTGCCGTATCCCGTATGACGCGAGCCCGAAGGGTAAGCGCGTCGAGGTCCGCTTCCCGGACCCGGCAGCAAACCCGTATCTCGCCTACACCGCGCTGCTCATGGCCGGCCTCGACGGCATCGAGAACAAGATCCATCCGGGCGATGCCATGGACAAGGATCTGTACGACTTGCCGCCCGAGGAGCTGGAAGGCGTGCCGACCGTTTGCGGTTCGTTGCGCGAAGCACTCGAATCACTCGACGCGGACCGGGACTTCCTGATGAAGGGCGACGTGATGCCGGCCGATCTGATCGACGGCTATCTCGACCTGAAATGGGAAGAAGTGTTCAAGTTCGAGCACGCGCCGCATCCGATCGAATACGAGATGTATTACAGCGTCTAACACTCGTTTGCCGCAGTTCCGTTGTCGGACGGGACGCGACACTCTGACGAAAAGCCGGGCCGCGCAATGCGTGGCCCGGTTTGCGTTTAGGGCTTTAGATCAACGCGTTTCTCGACGCCGCCATAGCCATGCACGGAATCATGGGCGCGGATAATCACGAATTTCGTGCCCGCCGGGATCCGGACGCCGGACTGCGAGCGCGTGAAAGGCTGCTCATCTTCATGCGGGTGATACAGCGTGCGGGTGCCCAACACCGTCTTCCCGTCGGGCGCAAAGACTTCCCATTTATTCGCGAAATGCTTCCAGCCGGTATCGGCATGGCGCACGGTGACGTCGAAGGAATAGGTCCCGCCGCCGTCCTTCTGCATCTTGACGCCGACCACATCAGCCTCTCCGGCGAATGCGCCGCCGCCCCCGATTACAAGCGCGATTAATATCGCCAGTAGTCGCATCCTGCTCTCCTTTTCCGTCTCGAACGCGCCATTCAGCCAGCCGAATATGGGCCGACGAATGCCATAGGTTAACGCGGCATTAATCTTTGCGCGATAGATACAAATCATGACGAAAATATGGCGCGGCCGGATTAGCCGGCTGTACGGCACGAGCGACGTGTTCGCCACGGCCGCCGATGCCTTCGTCGACGGCGCGCAATTCTGCGCATAGGGGCAAATGGGACGATGCTGCAGGATCTTGGCCGCAACCTGATTAGTGGCGCACGCCTCTGTTTTCTGCTGTCCGTCGACCGGCGCGACTTCCGCGTCAGCGTCGATCAGGCCTTTTTGCTGCTTTTCCTCGGCATCAGCACGATCGTGACTCTGGACATTGTCCTGGCCGCCGACGGCGGGTTGATCCCGCTGGAACGCGTCGGCATCTACGCTCTGGCGATCATCACGGGCCTGCTCGGATGTTTCGCCGCGATGCGGCTGATCGGCACCCCGAACGACCTGACGCCGGTCGTGGTCATGCTGCTGGCCGGCCTGTTCTGGATCATTCCCGTCTTCGCACCATTGCTCCTCGTCGCGGGCCCCGAAAAATTGGGACCGACGACGCCCGCAGGCATCGCCGCCGGCTGTGTCGTCGTGCTGTGGTTCCTGGTGATCGCAATGCGGAGCGTCCAGCGCCTCACCGGCAGCGGCCTGATGAAGGCGACCGTAGCGGCGTGTGTCCTTGTCATCTTCACCGCCTTGCCGCGTCTGTTGGTGTCCGACACCACGTCCTGGCTGCCGGCCCCGGCCCGCCTGCCCTCCGCCGCGATGCAGGAAAACCTGTATTACGGACAGTTCGGCATGATGGACCGGGCCATCAGTTGGCTCGATACCCACCGCAAGGGAACCACCGACCTCTATTTCGTTGGGTTCGGCGCGGATGCGCGCGAGGACGTCTTCCTGAACGAGATGCGGTCCGTCGTGCGCCTGTTCGATATCCGTTTCGGCACCAAGGACCGTTCCATCGTGCTGCTGAACCATCGCAGTACGGTGCGCCAGGTGCCGCTCGCAAACGTCCATAACCTGGGCCGCGCCTTCCAGGAAATCGGCAAGCGGATGGACCCGGAAGAAGACGTGCTCTTCCTCTATCTATCGGCGCCCAAGCTCGACGACACGCAACTTAGGCCGACATTCAAGCCGCTCGACCTGCTGCCGTTGCACGCGTCGGAAATCCGCCACATGCTCAACGACGCCGGCATCAAATGGCGGATCATCGTTCTGTCGGCCTGTACGTCGGATAACTTTGCCGACCGGGTCGCCGATCCGAACACGCTCGTCATCACCGCGACCGGGCTAGGCGGCCGCGCCCATGGCTGCAAGGACGACATTCCGCATACCGGATTCGGCGGCGCCTTCTTCAATCAAGCGCTGCAGGAAACCTATTCGGTCCGCACGGCCTTCCTGGATGCCCTGAAACGGATCGCGGCCCATGAAGATGCCGAAGGGTTACGCCCGTCCGATCCGAAAATGAAGGTCGGTAGCGCCATCGCACCACAGCTCGATCGCCTGACCGCTCAGCTCAAACGGCAACAGAAATCGAGCGCGGTCAACGTCACCATCCCGCCCCGGCGATAGGCTGTCGGACAGTTGTGTCCGGGCTATCTTCATTGTTACCGGACACCGTTGCACGAATCCCTTATGGTCCCCCGATGATCAGAAATCCCGACCGACAAAGCCGTCATAAGACCTTCTTGCGTGGTCTGCAGGCTGCGGCCAGTGCGCTTGCGCTTTGCGGGCTGGTCGTGGGTGGCCCCGCCTATGCCGCGGACGAGAAACCCGTCGCGAAACCCGGCACCCAATCCATCAAGATACAGCCGCCGCCCGTCAAAAAACGGCTGAATGTGGAGAAGATCTACTACTCGCAGTTTGGTTTGATGACCATCGCGACGCGCCGGCTGGCCCATCAACGGCCCAATACGCCGGACCTCTATTTCATGGCATTTGGCGGCGATGCCCATCAGGACGTGTTCCTGCGCGAAGTACAATCGGTCCGCAAACTCTTCGACGAGCGTTTCGACACGAAGGAACGATCGGTCCTCCTGATCAACAATCCGAAGACGGTGACCAAATTTCCGCTGGCGAACAGCCACAATCTGCTGGCGGGTCTCGACCGGATGTCGGGGATGATGGACGTCAACGAAGACGTCCTGTTCCTGTTCCTGACCTCGCATGGCACGCCGGACGTCTTGTCGGTGAACTTCAAGCCGTTGCGGATGAACGACCTGACGGCCAAGAATCTCAAATTCGTTCTCGACCGGTCGCGCGTCAAATGGCGCGTCATCGTCGTCTCGGCCTGTTATTCGGGTAGCTTCATCGACGACCTGAAAGACGAGAATTCATTGATCATCACCGCAGCGCGCGGCGACCGCGTGTCCTTCGGCTGCAGCCATGAGAACGACTGGACCTATTTCGGCCGGGCCTATTTCGATCAAGCACTGCGCGGCACGTTTTCCTTCATCGACGCTTTTCCGCGCGCCGCGAAAACGGTCGGCAAGTGGGAGAAGGAACAGAAGCTGGAACCTTCGGAGCCGCAGATTCATATCGGCGCGGCCATTAAGCCGAAACTGCGGGAAATCGAAGCACGCCTGAAGAAACGCTATAAGAGCGCGAAGGCGGGCGGCGGCACGAAAACCTCACCGCAATAACCGCCGGCGGATTTAGCGATCTTTTCGCTTCTCTTCGCCCTCATGGCGCCCTCCAGTAAAACCGCGACGACCCACAAGATATCGTGGGTGTTTGTCTTAAAATCTACTGTATCGTGCTTGCACCGGCCTCTCGCCGCCGTATAATCGCGCCCATGCCAGAGGATCTATTTTCAAGCGCGCCAAAGCGCAAGTCGAAGAGTTATTCCGCAAAAGACATCGAAGTCCTTGAAGGGCTCGAACCGGTCCGCCGCCGCCCCGGTATGTATATCGGGGGCACGGACGAGCACGCGATGCACCATCTCGCCGCCGAGGTCCTGGACAACGCCATGGACGAGGCAGTCGAGGGTCACGCCAGCCGGATCGAACTAGAACTCGACGCCAAGGGCTATGTGACGGTGCGCGACAACGGGCGCGGCATCCCCATCGACCCGCATCCGAAGTTCAAGAAAAAGTCTGCGCTCGAAGTCATCCTGACGACGCTGCATTCGGGCGGTAAATTCTCGGGCAAGAATTACGAAACCGCGGGCGGCCTGCATGGCGTTGGCATATCGGTGGTCAACGCATTGTCGGACGACCTGACAGTCGAGGTGGCGCGCGAACGCAAGCTCTACAGCCAGAGCTACAGCCGCGGCAACCCCACGGGCAAGCTCAAGGATTGCGGCGCGGTCAAGAACCGCCGCGGCACCACCCTGACCTTCCACCCGGACCCGGACGTATTCGGCAAGACAACGGTGTTCCGCCCGGCCCAACTGTTTCGCATGGTGCGGTCGAAGGCGTATTTGTTCCGCGGCGTCGAAATCCGCTGGAGCTGCGACCCGAAGCTGATCACCGGCAAGGATGACACGCCGGCCAAGGCACAGTTGCATTTTCCCGGCGGCCTGCAGGACTATCTGGCGGCCACCATCGACGAGCGCCCCACGGTGACGCCGAAGGCCTTCGCCGGGCGCGCCGATGGCAATGGTTCGGGCGGCAAGATCGAATGGGCAATCTGCTGGCCGCAGGACGAGGACGGCTTCGTCCACTCCTATTGCAATACCATCCCGACACCGCAGGGCGGCAGCCACGAAAGCGGACTGCGCACGGCGTTGACGCGCGGCCTGAAGAATTTCGCGGATATGTCCGGCGCGAAGAAGGCGTCGTCGGTGACCGGCGACGATGTCCTCGGCGGTGCCTGCGTGATGCTGTCGGTCTTCATTCCCGAGCCACAGTTCCAAGGCCAGACCAAGGAACGCTTGAATTCGCCCGACGCCGGCAAGCTGGTTGAGGCCAATCTACGCGATCATTTCGAACTCTGGCTGTCCAGCGACCCGAAAAGCGCCAACGATCTGTTGGAGCGCGTGCTGGAACGCGCCGAGGAACGGCAGCGCAAACGGTCGTCGCGCGATCTCGCGCGTAAGAGTGCTACCCGCAAGCTCCGCCTGCCCGGCAAGCTGGCCGATTGCAGCAAGAACTCGTCCGAAGGCACCGAACTGTTCATCGTCGAGGGTGATTCGGCGGGCGGCTCGGCGAAGCAAGCGCGCGACCGCGTGACCCAGGCGATCCTGCCCCTGCGCGGCAAGATACTGAACGTGGCCAGCGCGTCGGCGGACAAATTGAACGGCAACCAGGAACTCGCCGATATCATGCAGGCGCTCGGCTGCGGCCGGCGCGGCGACTACGACGGCGACAAGCTGCGCTACGACCGCATCATCATCATGACCGACGCGGACGTGGACGGCGCGCATATCGCGGCGCTGCTGATGACCTTCTTCTACCGCGAGATGCCGGGGCTGGTGCACGATGGCCGCCTCTACCTCGCATTGCCGCCGCTCTACCGCCTGAACCAGGGCAGCACGACCGTCTACGCACGCGACGACGCGCATCGGGAAGAACTCACAAAGACGGTGCTTAAAAGCAAGGCGAAGATCGAGGTCAGCCGTTTCAAGGGCCTCGGCGAGATGCCGCCGGCACAGCTCAAGGAAACCACGATGAGCCCGGAAACCCGCACGCTCTTGCAGGTCGGCATTCCGGACACCGACGAAAAAGACCGCAGCCGCGAGACCGCAAATCTGGTCGAAAGCCTGATGGGCCGGAAGCCCGAGAAGCGCTACAAATACATCCAGGAAAACGCAGAGTTCGTCCGCGATCTGGACGTTTAGGCGGCCTGAAACCCGCCCTGTAGAACGTTTAGGAAGAAGTTCCAAGCCCAGCTAAACACTTCGATGCTGGCGTAGGAATCCCCCGGCATGATATCGGCTTCGGTTTCTTCGGGCGGAAGATCGTCGAACCGGGCATTATCCCGCGACGCAAGGACATTCCGATCCGGTCAAATCGAAATCTCAGACAGTCTCTTGAGCAAGCCCTCGATATCGTATTGGCGGCATAAATCTCGAAGGCGCTTTTCCGCAACATCCATTCCAATTCGGTGCGTTTCTTCGAGTTGCTTCTCCGAAAACTCATCGCCGAAATAAACAGCGTCCACAACGTCCAATGTTATTTTTTGATGCGGTTCAATGAATTCGGAAAACTCAGCAAGAATTCGTTTTTGATCCTCATTGGCCTCGTGCCCATCCAACGCTTCGTAGTGATAATAGTCGCCGTATTCACCAACTAACTCCTGCAGTGTGCAGTCACCTTTCCGCCACCGCTCGACGAGCAACGTGGCGGTCCGCAATCCTTCGATAATGCTACCTCTGTATGCAGATAAAGATATGCTCATGATCATCGTTCCGAACTTTGTGTGAGTGCCCGGTTAGTGCATTTGCTGCATCGGGAGGCGGCTGGCATAAAAATTTTCGTCACGAAAAGACAAAACGGAAGTACAGCCCCAAATCGCACATACGTTTCAGCGTTTCGCAAGGGATATCAAATTCAAGAGCCGTTTTATTTTCGTCGCCACTGAATGCCCCAATATAAATACGTGCACTTTCCACCCCTTCGATGTCGGTAACTCTGCCCTTGTCATACTTAATTTTGTGTAGAACAAAATTCAGATGTTCTAATGGGTCATCCGACTCAATTAGTCTGCGACTGTTGAGTTCCCACAGGCCAGTCTTAGCAATGCCCGTACGTCGCTATGTCGCGATGATATTACCGCTCTTTTATTCGTTCATGCGTAGGCGCGATGCCCAACGCCTCGGTAATTTCGTCTGGTATCAGAAAATCCCCGTGGATCGTCAGGGAAACACTGAAAATCGGCGTCTCGTTCATTTGGCGCATTCGTAACCATGGGTTAGGTCGCCAAAATGAACTCTCAACCCGACCAGTGAAAGAAAATTCTTCGGGACAATGGGATGCGAGAGCGTTGCTCTTGGCGTCGCCAATAGGCGAATTCACAATCACGGGACAAGCGCTCCCAAACGATGCCACAGTGCGGCGCCCGTAATTGGAGCACCGTGTGTCCACTCCCGCCGCTGATCCATCGTCGCCAACCCCAACCGCCGCGCCGCGCTGGATCGACCTCGCGCTGCTGTTCCTGCTCGCGACCCTATGGGGCTGCGCGTATACGTTCACCAAGGTCGCCGTCGAAAGCATCCCGCCGTTGACCATTGCCGCCGTGCGCGTCACCGTCGCCGGGGCGCTGCTTGGCGTTTACATCGCGTATCGCGGCGAACGCATTCCGCGTACGGCGGAGACGTGGCGGCGCTTGTTTGTCCAAGGCTGCCTGAACAGCATCATCCCCTTCTCGCTGATCGCCTGGGGGCAGCAGTATATCGACAGCGGGCTGGCCGGCATCCTGAACGCCACGCCGCCGCTGTTCGTCCTGCTCATTACCTGGCTGTGGACCCGCCACGAACCGGTCACCGGCCGTAAGCTCGCGGGCGTGGTCAGCGGATTGGCGGGCGTCACGCTGATCATCGGGGTGGATGCACTGGGTGGTCTCGGGACGCATACACTGGCGCAGATCGCCATCACCGCGGCGAGCATCTCCTATGCCGGCGCGGTGATTTACGGTCACCGGCTGTCATACATCTCCCCGGCTGCAACGGCTGCCGGTACATTGATCTGCGGGACGCTGATCCTGGTTCCTGCCAGCCTCGCCCTCGAAGCGCCGTGGACGCTCACGCCCAGCCTGCACTCTGTCCTGGCCGTGGCCGCACTGGCGGTGTTCTCGACGGGAATCGCGCTGATGATCTATTTCCGGCTGCTGCGCACGCTCGGATCGATGGGACTGGCCAGCAACAGCTACCTGCGGGCAGGCATCAGCGTCCTGATGGGTGTGGTCTTCCTCGGCGAGCAGCTAACCGCTCCTATGATCGGCGGATTGGTGCTCATTGTTGCCGGCGTCGTAGCGATCGTCGGGATTGTTCGGCGCGATTAACGGACCGGTGCCGAACGGCCTCAGAAACTACCGCCGCCGCCCGCGTCTCCGCCGCCACCGCCGCCGCCATCATACCCCCCATCGAAACCGCCCAGTTCCGCGCCCCCGGCATAGTCGCTGCCCATGCCGTCCTGCATCGTCGTGGAATCGCCGCCTTGAAATCCGACCCACATGACGTGGAATATCGCGACGTAACCGATCATGCGCGAAGTCTCGACCAGCGTGTCCTCCTTCGCGCCCTGCCGCGCTAACAGCCGTTGCCCACGCCGATGAGCATCGAACATCAACCCGAACAGCAAAAACATTGGGATAGCCGACCATACGGCGGCCGGTGTCGTCGGCAGGAAGACGAATAACCCGATTACGATTGCGATCAACGCAACAAGCTTCACCATCGGCTGGTCCTTTCGCGACAGAACACCGGGAATTGGTGCAAAACTGCGGAAAATCAACTGCTTCCCCTTAGTCTAACATATTTAGGGCGAACAGGGCGGACTTCCCGCGTTTCGCCGAAAAGCCGGGATACGCTACTGTGCCGGAATAACGTCGAAACCGCCCGAAAAGGAACCCTCACCATGGTCGACAGAAACCAGGAACTCGCGAACAAGGTCGCCATCGTCACAGGCAGCGCCCGCAACATCGGGCGGTCGATCGCCGAGGAATTGGCGAGCGCCGGCGCGGCGGTCACGATCAACGCGGTCAGCGCCCTGGACCTGTGCGAAGAAGTCGCCGAGGGCATCAAGGCCGCCGGCGGACAGGCAATCGCCGTGAAGGCCGACATCACCGACGCCGGCGACGTGCAGCGCCTGGTCGACAGCACGGTCGAAGCCTTCGGCGGGCTCGACATCCTGATCAACAACGCCGCCGTGCGCACCAACGTGGATTTCACCGAACTCACGTTTGAGGAATGGGAACGCTGCCGCGCCGTGGCGCTGGACGGCGCATTCCGCATGGCGATGGCCTCGGTCCCGCACATGATCAAGCGCGGCGGCGGATCGATGGTCAGCATCGGCGGCATGAACGCTTACAAGGGCGTGCGCGGCGGCGCGCATAAATCGGCGGTCAAGGAAGGCATGAGCGGCATGGTGCGCGGCATGGTCTACGATCTCGGCGCGCACAACATCACGACGAATATCGCGGTCGTCGGCCCCTTCGATACCGAACGCAAGGGCGGCAGCGGCATGGCGAAAGTTCAGGACGCCAATCCAAATATCCCGATGGGCCGGCGCGGCGGGCCGCAGGACATGGCCGATCTCGTGCGCTTCCTGGTCGGCCCCTACGCCACCTTCATCACCGGACAGACGGTCCACGTAAACGGCGGCGCGCACATGCCGCATTAGCGCCACGAACAATCTGCGCCGCCCGGTCGCGGTTCAGCGGCAACGTAAACGACAGGACGTCCGCAAACGTCTTTGCACACCGGTTGTTGAAGGCAAAAAACCGAAGGAGGAAAAATGGAATAAGCCGCCTGAACTGACCTCAACCGAGTACGACGACTGTCAATCGAATACCCTATCTGTATAGGTCATTCGTGCCGGTACTTATTTAACTCTTTTCCCAACATATTCCCAAACTTTGTTCGAAGCGTCTTAAAGTTGCGCATATCTTGGTTGAGGTTTTCGACGAACGATACCGAAATCAGATTTTCTAGGTCTAAATCCTTAGAATTCATACATTGTTCGAGAATTTCCAGAATTGCTTCGACCACTCTTGATGACTGATCTCTCGAATGTAGCTCTTGCACAAATCGGGTGAGATCGCCCAAAAATACATGTGCAAGTATTTCAGTATGATCTTCTAAATGTTCGTTATAGACAGGGTTGAGTTCAGGGACATTTTCTACAAGAACAGATACTATGTTTTCGCTCGTTAGTTCTGTTTTGTTGATCATGTTTTCCCTATCTCCGAACAATTTACGCAATGCATTCTAACGGTGGCCTACAGGGCCGACGCCGTCGTGTCCGGCTGTTTTCCGGCAATCTCCAAAATCATCTTCTTGAGGATCGCTTGCGCGAAGGTCTTCCGGCTTTCCGCCTTAATGACGAAGGAGCCGGGACCGCCGGTGACGTTGCCGCGAAAATAGGCGTCCAGGTCCGGCATGAACGGCCGTTCGATGACCAGGCCGTTGATCGTCGTGCCGGTGGCGACAATGAGGTCACGCACCAGTTCGACGGGGCTGCCGAGTGTGTTGGGGCCGTCGCCGGAGATATCGATGACCCGGCGGATGCCTTTGAAAGTGTTCTTCTCGATCGAGGTGGCGGCGAAGGCGAGCGCGTCGCCAACGGCATTCCCGCCGGGACAGAACATCAGCGGCTGCGCCAGGATCTTTGCCCCGAATGCCTCGGCGCTGGCCTTGTCGTGGATGCGGGTCCACGGCACGCTGAGCCGCTCACAGCCGTCGGCCGCAAATTCGATATAGGCGACGGCGATCGCGTTGTGCAGGCCCCCGGTGACGGCCTCCAGCACGCGGTTGTTGCGCAAGGCGTCGAGATAACCCTGCCGCTGCAGTTTGGTTTCATCTTCATCGATGCTGCCGGACGCGTCGACGACGAACGCCAGTTCCAGATCGACCGGCGTCGGATCCGCCGCAGCGACGGGTCCCGTGAGACCCAGGCTCAGAGACAGCAGGAAAACCGCAACACACCCAAATCCACGTCCCCCATATCCACGTCCCATGGTCAATGCCTCCCCTAGACGGCAACAGTATACGCAGTCGCACTCCCCGAACCGACGCCGACATCGACGGTCACATCGACCGTATCGTCGATCAAAACGTCCGCCTTGGCCACCATCGATCCATCGGTGAACTCGCCGTTCCGCATCGTCTGCAGCCCGCCGATGCGGAGATCGAGTTTTCCTTGATCGACCTTCTCGGCGGCCATGCCGACCGCGGCGACGAACCGTCCCAGCGCGAGCTTGTCGTCCTGCAGCACCATCCGGTGGATCATCCGCGACTCCCGGACGGTGGCGGCGATGCGCCGTGCCGCCTCGGCCGTCTCCGCGCCGCTGACGCGGATGCGGATCAACGTGCCGTCCTTCCGGCCATCCTCCACGATCATCAGCGCCAGGCCGGCCAGAAGATCGCGCAGCTTAGCCCGGAAATCCCGGAAAGCAGGATCGGAGAAATCTTTGATCGCCGGATGGTCGGCACCGGCCCCGGTGGCGAACAGCAGGATCGTGTCATTGGTCGATTGCGTGTTGTCGACCGAAATCATGTTGTAGGTATCGGCCACCGCTTCGCGCAGCGCCGCCTGCAGGACATCGGCAGGTATCCGCGCATCGGTGAACAAAAAGCTCAACGTCGTCGCCATCGACGGGGCAATCATCGTGCTGCCCTTGGTCATCCCCTGCAGCGTGACCGGCACGCCGCCGATTTCCGTGTCGACCCGCCCGGGTTTTGGAAAGCGGTCGGTCGTCATGATCGCCGCCGCCGCCGACTCCCAGTTGTCCGGTGCGAGGGTCGCATGTGCGGCCTGTACCGCCTCGCCCATTTTCTCGAGATCGATTTGCACGCCGATCTTGCCGGTGGATGCGATATAGACGTTGCCGGCGTCGCACCCCAGCAGGTCGCCCGCCTGTCCGGCGGTATAGGCGACGGATTCATCACCGCGCCGGCCGGTGAAGCAGTTCGCATTGCCCGCGCCGACGACAAGTCCATTCGGTTGTGCGCCCCGCGCCAACAGATCGCGGGTCCAGCGCACCGGCGCCGCCGCCGTCGTCGACGTGGTCAGCACCCCCGCGACGGTGGTTCCCGTGTCGAAGGCGGCCATCAGCAGATCCGGACGGCCGGCATATCCGATTCCCGATGCCGCCGTCCCAATCCGAACCCCCGGAACCGGCTTCAACTCGCTTTCCAACTTCGGTGTATCTTCGACCATTCGCTCCCTCGTTCGGTCTGTGTCTTCGATTCTAGCGAATCAACCAGTCCCGCATCATCGCCGTCGCCGCCGCGGGCCGTTCCATCGTCGCCAGATGCCCGCAATCCTCGATCACCGACAGCCGCGCGCCCGGAATTGCCGCCGCCATCTCCTCATGCCGCGCCAACGGGGTCAGGCCGTCCTGCCGCCCGCACAGGACAAGCGTCGGCACCGCGATGGCCGCGAGATGGGGCCGACTGTCGATCCGCCCCAGGATAGCCCGTTGCTGCCGCAGAAAGGCGTCCTTGCCGACACGACCCGCCATTTCCATCACCGCATTGGTCAACGGCTTGTCGGTCAACCGGTCCGGATGCAGGAATAGCGGCAGCAGCCGGGGCGTCACGCCTTTGAATTTCCCAGTTTCCGCCAGCTTGATCAGTTCCAGCCGGTTCTTTCGCTTGTCCGCGTCATCGGCCACGGCGGCGGTATCGAGCAAGCCGAGCTTGATCACCCGGTCCGGCGCTTGCCGCATCACCTCCAAGCTCACATATCCACCCATCGACAGCCCGGCGAGCGCGAATCGCTCCGGCGCGTCCGCCAGGACGGCTTCGGCCATACCGGCCATGGAATCGGCGCTCATCGTGTCGCCGATCTGGATATCGGCGATATCCGCCAAGGTCTGCGACTGGTGCGCCCACAGCGCGGCATCGCAGAGCAGGCCGGGAATCAGGACAAGCGGGGTCTTCATGGCGGCGGTTGAAAGGCCTTTCCGGGATGGAACGACGGCGTAGTGGCGGCGTCTTCCGACACGTTACCCCGTGTCCTGAAGGTCAGCAATCCAACTCAAACAGAAGAAACCCGGAATAGAACGTTGACTCACCCCCCGTTATGCACACTATGCGGCAAGATTCTTTTACCAGCCCTTAACCATCATATGGCATAATACCGAAACTCATGCGTTTCGAAGACCTTGGACTATCGAGCGAAGTTCTGCGCGCCATCGGCGACGCGGGATACGAGGCTCCTACGCCAATCCAGGAACAGGCCGTTCCATACGTGCTGATGAACCGGGATATTTGGGCGTGCGCGCAAACGGGAACCGGTAAGACCGCTTCTTTCGTGGTGCCGATGCTCGACATCATGGCGGAAGGCCGGGCCCGTGCCCGGATGCCGCGCTCGCTCATTCTCGAGCCGACGCGCGAACTGGCCGCGCAGGTCGCCGAAAACTTCGAAATCTACGGCAAATACCAGAAACTCTCGATGGCGCTGCTGATCGGCGGCGTCTCCTTCGACGAACAGGAAAAAAAGCTGGATCGCGGCGTCGATGTGTTGATCGCAACGCCGGGCCGCCTGCTCGACCATGTCGAACGCGGCAAGGTGCTTATGTCCGACGTGAAGATCCTGGTCATCGACGAAGCGGACCGGATGCTCGACATGGGATTCATACCGGACGTCGAGCGAATCGTGAAGCTGCTGCCCAAGATTCGGCAGACCTTGATGCTCTCCGCGACGATGCCCAAGGAAATCCGGCGACTGGCCGACAAATTCCTGATGAACCCCAAAGAAATCACGGTCAACCCGGAGTCCTCGACGGCGGATACCGTCGAACAGGCCATCATGATCGTCGATCAGCGAGACAAGCGCGACGCCCTGCGAAAGCTGCTGAATACAGAAACCGTTTCCAACGCGCTGATTTTCTGCAACCGAAAACGCGATATCGGTGTTCTTCACCGATCTCTGGTACGGCACGGTTTCGAAGTCGGCGCCCTGCACGGCGATATGGACCAGTTCAGTCGTACGGATACGCTGAAATCATTTAAGGACGGGAATATTAAATATCTCGTCTGCTCGGACGTCGCCGCCCGCGGCTTGGATATCGCGGGCATGAGCCACGTATTCAATTTCGACGTGCCGACGAATGCCGAGGATTACGTCCATCGGATTGGCCGCACGGGCCGCGCCGGCAAGTCTGGCCGCGCAATCACCCTGGCCACTGCCGAGGACGGCAAATACGTCGCCGCCATTGAGCGGATGACGGGCGGGCCGATTCCTCGATGTTCAGTTGATGGCGTTGTCGAGGCGAATATCGACACTTCAGACGACGGTAAGCGTCGCCGCCGACGCGGCGGTCGTAATTCCCAATCCGAAGGCCGCGGTTCCGACCGGCAGGCATCCCAAGGAAGCGAACGGTCCAATCGCAAGGAGCGAACGGAACGACCGGCTCGGAAAGAGCCTGAACGGAAAGAGGCTGTCCGGAAAGAATCCGGGCAGAAAGAATCCAGGCAAGAAGAAACCGGGCGGAAAGAAGCCGCGCGCCCCAAGCGGGACGACAAGCCTGCACCCAAGAAGACCCAATCCCCGCCTCCGAAAAGAAACAGCGCCCAGAAGCAGGGTTTCGGCGACGATGTTCCCGCCTTCATGCTGCGCCCGGTGAAAATCTCCTAAGAATTCAATTTATCCGGCGTCGTTCTTCTCGTCGGGAAGCGTAACCGTGACGATCAATCCGCCCTCCGGCCGGTTGGATAACGCGATATCGCCGCCATGCCGACGCACGATGCTGCGCGCCACCGACAGACCGAGCCCGGTTCCGCCCGTTTCGCGGCTGCGTGACCCTTCGAGCCGGAAAAACGGCGTAAAGACCTGTTCCCACATTTCCGGTGGAATGCCTGGCCCACGGTCGGTGACCGTGATGACCACGTTCGACCCGTCGCGTAACGCGGTCACATTAGCCTCGTCACCGTATTTCACGGCATTCCCGATGAGATTCGAGAACATCCGCCGGATCGCCACCGGCTGGCACCGGATCGTGATGCGGTCCCCGCTTTCATAACCGACCTGCTGTCCGGAATCGCGCAGATCATCGCATAGACTTTCCAGGAGCGACGAAAGATCGAGCGGCGTGCGCGCTTCCTCCGTCGTCTCGTCGCGCGCAAAGGACAGCGTCACGTCCAGCATGGCCTGCATTTCATCGATATCGGCCAGCGCCTTCTGGCGCTGCTGTCCATCCTCGATAAAATCGGTGCGCAGCTTCAATCGCGTCAGCATGGTCCGCAGGTCGTGCGACAGGGCCGCCAGCATCAACGTCCGGTCGCTGACCAACCGGCGAAGACGATCCTGCATCCGGTTAAAAGCATGGGTTGCCTTGCGCAGTTCACGCGACCCATGTTCCGGCAGCGGCGGTGCTCCCACATCGACGCCGAACCGGTCGGCTGCCTCCGCGAATCGTTTTAACGGCCGGGTCACGAGATGCGCCGCCCACAGCGCGAAGATCAGGACGATCAACGCCGACCCGACAATGATAAAAATCAGCCGATGCTCCCACGGGGGTGGAAAGGCCCGGATCGGCGCTTGGAAGACAAGCCATTCGCCACCGACATCACCAATCGCGATTGCGACCCGCCGAAAGTCCTTACGGTCAGGCCGTCCCCAAATTCGGCGCTCCGGGCCCCGTTGCCGTTCCGCCGCCCGCTTTGGTGCCCGTTCTAGAATACCGATGCGTATCGGCCGATCGCCAAGAGCGCCAAGATTCGGTCTCAGCAGTTCCTCGAACTCCCGAACATGTTGGTTTTCGCTCTTCTGAATCGCCGGCGCGTGGTGCATCCGCCGAACCTTGAACTGCCGCCCCCGCATGATGCGCAATGCAGCCCGGCGCTCCTCCGCCGGGCTGTTTTCAACGAGATCGACAACCGAAACGATACGATCCGCGATCCCGGCGATGACGAAGCGTTTGATCGTCTCGCCCCGCTCCCGAATGAAGATGACCGACCCAATGGCCACGATGAAGACGACCACCGCCACAAGGATGATCGCGACATGACCGGTCAATCCAAGGCCCCAACGCCGGCTCATTGGGGTACGACCCCGCTCGACAGGATATAGCCGCCACCACGGACCGTCTTGATGATCGACGGTTCCTTTGGGTCACTTTCGATCTTACGGCGCAACCGGCTGATCAAGACGTCCACACTGCGATCAAACGGCGCTGCATCGCGCCCGCGCGTCAGATCAAGCAGCTGGTCACGGCTCAAAACCTGCCCGGCCCGCTCAACCATGGCCGACAAGAGTTCGAACTCGCCGGCCGTCAACGGAACGAGCGCGCCATCGGGGGCTCGTAACTCGCGTTTGACGGTGTCGAGCCGCCATCCATCGAACACACGCGCGGCGACGTCGGTTGACGCTGCGGTCGCTCCCCGGTCCGCCGCACGACGCAAAACGGCCTTGATCCGCGCCAGCAGCTCCCTGGGGTTGAACGGTTTCGGCAGGTAATCGTCGGCGCCCATCTCCAACCCGATGATGCGATCCATCTCCTCGCCCATCGCGGTCAGCATGATGATCGGCAACGACGATTCGGCTCGAACGCGACGGCACAACGACAGCCCGTCTTCGCCCGGCAACATGAGATCGAGCACGATGAGGTCGAAACGCCCTTTCTCCATGAGATGCATCATCTCGCGCCCGTCGGCCGCCGGAGTCACCCGGTAGCCGTGTTTCTTCAGAAACTGGGCGACAAGGCTCCGAATCTCGCGGTCGTCATCGACGATCAGAATATGCGGAAGGCGTGACATGGCCGGATTATACGGAGCAATTCCGCTGCAGGCTGAGAAATTTGTAAACGAATGTTGCTGAACGCCGACACGAAACAGAGCCTTACAAAGCGTTTCACCCGAGAAATCTTGTCGCGGCTAACATTCGGTATACCCGGACATCAGCGGACACCCACCGCTTGGCACTGAATAACTTGGAGACAGCAGATGAACGGCAAACAATTCCTGATTATCGGCGGATTGCTCGCCTCCGCGGCGGGCCTTTCCATTGTCGCGGTTTCGGCCGCACCGGCAGGCCCCAACATGACCGGGATCGAAGCAGCCGGCGGACCGGCCTTCCTGGGCGCTATGCACAAGGCCCGGAGCGAAGGCCGACGCTGGGGCCACGGTGGCGTCGGTGGCAAATTCTGCGGCAAACGGCATGGCAAACGCATGGAGCGCATGACCAACCTTATCGAAGGCTTGATGACATTCACGCCGACACAGCAGACCGCATGGACCGACCTCAAAACCGCGATGAACGACGGCAAGGCATCCATGGAGAAGGCCTGCGAGACGGCCAAGAACGAAGACAAGCCGAAGACCGCGCCCCAGCGCATGGCCCGGATAGAGGCGATGATGACCACGCGCTTAGGCGCCCTCCAGACGGTACGGCCGGCCTTCGACACGTTCTACGGAACCCTGAGCGACAAGCAGAGATCCGCAATCGACGGCCTGATGACCCGCGGCCACGGCAAGTTCAAACGCGGTGAGCGCGGAAAAGGCGGTGATCGTGGACCGCGTGGACCGCACGGACAAGGCAAACAGTAACGCTGACGAACGCTTCCCCACCCCGGTATAGGCACACCACCACCCAACCGTGCCTATACCGGCCTCTCTCAGGAGCTATATCAATGCGACGCAAGTTTGGATCACGGCAGAACGGATCGGTACTTCCGGCGGTGGCCGCGGGAACCGTTCTTGCGGTTCTGATGACGGCAAGTGCGGCGGCTGGTCCCTATGCAGCCGGTGACGCCTATCGCCGCCATGACGGAACGCGATGGGTTCAGACAGTCGATCACCGCCGTCACGCCCACAAGCACCGTCAGGTGCACAAGCGCGTGGTCGTCGTGAAGCCGCGCCGCCGCTACAAGAATGTCTGGGTCGTGCGCCCGCACGGGCACCGCTATCGTGGTTATGCCCATTATCATGACGACGCGCTCGCCTATCGCTGGCTTGGCTTCACCGCGATCACGCTGGTTTCACTCGATAGGCTATCCGTCGTGCAGCAGCGGCGGCATGAAACCGCACAGATATCCGCCACCACCGCGCCGGTCGGCGAAACGATACATTGGAAGGACGACACGGCGAGCGGCTCGGTCCGCGTGGTGCGCGAAGGGACCAGCAGTTCAGGGCGTTACTGCCGGGAATTCCAACAAAAAATCAAGATCGGCGGCAAGTCCGAAGACGCTTACGGGACTGCCTGCCAACAGCCCGACGGGGCATGGGAACTCTTGCCATAGCTCCGCGCGGACGACCGCCGGCATTTCCCGAGGCCCTGCGGGCGGTCGTCCACTTTATCCCTTGGAAAACGGCTGCCTGTTAGCGCTTTTTGAGACGGGTGGATACGTCGCCTAGCGGAATTGACGCGTCGCTCAAGAGCCATTCCGCATCCGCCGCTTCGGTGTCGACATCGATTTCCATGAACGGATCCGACGCCGTCAGTTTTTGCTCTACGACCAACTTCGCCATCAGCAAGCGCCTCGCGTCGCCCTTCTCTTCCGCCAAAGCCGCGCCTTCGACTGCCATGACCACCGCCGATGCAGCGTGAAACAGCGCGCTGGCGGCCTGGCGAGCCGACCGTTCACCGGTTCTCCCGGCCGCGGCTGTGCGCGCCACCAGGTCAACGGCGCGGTCGAGCAGTCCCGACAACTCCACGCGGAATTCTTCGGGAATCCCATGCGCCGCCGCCAGATTGGCGGAAAGCTCCTTACGCAGCCAGACATGCGCTTCCTCGCGCTTCGCCGCCCGCAGGACGTCCAGCGCCGTGATATTGCTGGTGCCCTCCCAGATCGACCCGAGATGCGAATCACGCACCAAGCGCGCCTCAATCCATTCCTCGATATAACCGCAGCCGCCGCGCACCTCCATCGCATCCCCGGTAACCTTGCGCGCATCCCGGCAAACCCGGAATTTCAGCAACGGGGTCAGTATCCGCCGCATCTTCATACCGGTTTCGTCGCCTTCATCGGCGCGGCGCAACGCCACGGCGGTGAACAGACATAGTGACAATGCCTGCTCGGTCGGCAACAGCAGCTTCAGCAGTTGCCGTTGCATCAACGGCAGGTCGATCAGGTTGCTGCCGAAAGCCTTCCGGTTCCGCGAAACGCATAATGCCTCGTGCAGCGAACGCCGCATCATGCCGGCGGCGCGCACGGCATTCG
The DNA here is from genome assembly GCA_021774335.1 of Alphaproteobacteria bacterium. Lineage (GTDB taxonomy): Bacteria > Pseudomonadota > Alphaproteobacteria > UBA8366 > UBA8366 > JAJFJD01. The sequence continues at coordinate 137,656 of JAJFJD010000019.1, read as the reverse complement.
ACAGCCGCGACTGGTTCACCATCTCGGCAATTTGCACGAAACCACGGTCGAGATCGCCAACCAGCCACGCAGATGCGCCCTCAAGCGTTATCTCGCCGGACGCCATCGAGCGCGTGCCGAGCTTATCCTTGAGCCGAACGATCCGATAACGGTTCGGCGATCCGTCCGGCAGTAACCGCGGCATCAGGAAGAGGCCGAGACCCCGTGTCCCCTCGCCACCGCCTTCGGGCCGCGCCAACACGAGCACAACATCCGCGTCCGCGTTGGAACAGAACCACTTGTCGCCGAACAACCGCCATGCGTCACCGTCCCGCACCGCCGTCGTGACCGTTTCGCCAACATCCGATCCGGCGTCCTGTTCGGTCATGAACATCGCACCCTGGGCCGCGGATTCGAAGTCTTCGGCCAGCAAGGCCGGCAAGTATCGATCCAGCAAGGACTGATCGGCATAGCGGATCAGCGTCCGGGTCAGGGAATCCGTCATGCTCATCGGGCAGAGCAAACCGAATTCGGATTGGGCAAACAGATATTGCAGCGTGTATTTCGCCACATGATGGATCGGTTCCGGCCACCCCAGGGCGGGCCGGTGCGACATCGCCGACATTTCGAACTCACCGAATGCGAACCGCTCCATCTCGACATAGGCAGGATGTTTCTCGACCCGATCGGCATCGTGTCCTTGACGGTTCCGGACATGCAGCACCGGCGGATTGCGGTCCGCCGTGCAGGCCAAGTCGTCGAGCCGGTCGCCGACCAGCGCACCTAGTTTATGGAAATGTGGAGTCAGGTGGTCGCGATCCGCCGCCGGCAGATAGAGTGACAACAAGGACTGAAGCGCCGTATCCGCATCGAAGAAGTTCATCCCCCGCGTTTCAGGCTGGGGGTTCGTCGACACTCTTCGAGGCGGCGACGGCGTCGTCATTACTTGCGTTTCTCCACCAACACGCCCGCGTCCGACAGTTTAGCAATCTCTGTCTCGTTAAAGCCATGGGCGGCAAGAATTTCACGCCCATGAACGCCAAACTTAGGCGGCGCGGTCCGCACCTCGCCGGGCGTGCGGGAGAACTTGATCGGAATGCCGGTCATCTGATACCAGCCGTCCAACTCCACCGCCATTTTGCGGTGTTTCGTGTGGTCGCTGGCCATGACCTGCGCGGTATCGAGCACAGGTCCGGCCGGCACCCCGGACTTCAAAAGCTGCTGACAGACCTCTTCGCCGTCGCGTTCGGCAAGCAGGTCGGTCAAGAGTTTCGTGACAGCCTCCTTGTTGCTAAGGCGCAGACCGTTGTCGGCAAACCGTGGGTCGTCCGCGATTTCCGGTTTGCCCAACACCGTGCAGAGACGCTGAAAGGCGCGGTTGTTCCCGGCCCCGATAAATATGTCGACGGTCTTTGTGTGATACCGATCATACGGCACCACATTCGTATGTTGGTTACCCGTCAATCCAGGCGTGTTGCCGGACATGTAGTAGTTCGGGACATGCGGGTGCATGAGTGACACGGCGCAGTCATACAGCGTCATGTCGATGAACTGCCCATGGCCCGACCGGTTGCGTTCCTGCAGCGCCATCAGGATAGCGATTGCGCTGTAAAGGCCGGTGCCCATATCGACCATCGCGAGGCCGACACGGGTCGGTCCGGCGTCGGGTGCACCATTGACGCTGAACCAACCGGCCATCGCCTGCACGATCGCGTCATAGCCAGGAAACCCACCAAGCGGCCCATCCGCCCCATAGCCGCTGATGCGGCAGTGGATCAGCTTGGGAAACTTCTCTTTGAGGACCTCTTCATACCCGAGGCCCCATTTTTCCATGGTGCCGGTCTTCAAATTCTCGATCACGACATCCGCGTCTTCCAGCAACCGAAACAAGACCTCGCGCCCTTCCGGCACCGTGAGATCGAGGCCAATCGAACGTTTATTGCGGTTAACGCCGATGAAGTAGGACGCATCCCCCTCGTGGAACGGCGGTCCCCAATCCCGGACTTCGTCACCTTGCGGCGGCTCAACCTTCAGGACCTCGGCCCCATGATCCGCCAAAACCTGGGTGCAATAGGGTCCTCCGAGCACGCGCGTCAGGTCCACCACCTTGACGCCGGCGAGAGCACCGAAGAAACCTTTATTGTCGCTCATCTAGTCGTTCTCCGAGTGGTAGGCGCTGACGGCATTGCCGAACCCGAATGCCGCCACGCGAAAATTAGGTAGGAATATTCGAGAGACCGAACACGATGGGCCGGCCCCCGTCACTACGACGTCCCTGACACAGGTCGCTCATCGCGCGGGCCCAACGGCGGGCTATAGAGCACCAGCGCCCGCAGCGGGGTATCGCCTGTCGTATACACCGCATGGAGTACTTTCGGCGGGATCCGAACAACGGTGCCAGGGCCACATTCGACCGCCGGATCGTCCCCCAATACCACGTCGGCCGTGCCGTCCAGGATGTAGATGATTTGATGTTCGTTTTCATGCAGGTGCGGCGACGCTTCGCCGCCCGGCTGCACGATGCCGAGGTTCATTTCGAACGCGCCACAGAACTCTTTATCGACAAGTCGGTAATTGACGGTGCCTTCATGCCCAGGCGGAATATAGGGCGTGATATCGCCCTCATTCTGAATTAACGACCTGTATTGCCCGTCGCTCATATCATCCTCTCCTGCGCAAACCAAAAGCGGCCCCTGCTTAGCAGGAATCCGACGGTCCGACAAAGGCGGGCGCAGGACCGAATGAAGCCCGATCACAGCGAATCCGTCTGTCTGGAGCGGCCGGCTTCTCAAGCCCCTTTCAATCAAGCTGTAGAGGAATATGGTAATTCTACCCAAATTCATGCCCCGTAACACATTGTATATAAGCGATTAATTTACTTAACCTCAATTTAACTCTTCCCTTGCATAGATTGGCACCCCCGGAGACCGAACGAATCCGGATTGATCGAACTACCGAAGAATTAAGCATCATGACCCAGAAATCCGACAGCCGTCTCGAGAGCGAAATCCGCAACCTGGCCCAGTACATCAAACGGTTCCGGGTTGAGATTGCACGCATTAATAAAGGCGACCCGGATAGCAATTTCAGAAATATGTCCGATCATCTTGATGCCATCACGCAGCACACCGATTCTGCGACGCATAATATTCTGCAGAACCTCGAAGGGATCTCCGATCTCGTCGGGCAACTCCAGGACAAGTCCAAAGACGGAGACACGAACGAAATCTGCGACGCCGTGATGGAACGCGCGACGAACGCGATGGAGGAATGTACCTTTCAGGACATTACTGGCCAACGCGTCACGAAGATCATCAGCTCCATCCGCTTCGTCGAGGAGCGCGTCAACGCGATGGTTGAGTTGATGGGCCGCGATATGATCGACGCCGAGGTGGAAGACCTACTTGAGCCCGAGCCGGAGCCGGAAGATTCCGATGCGGCCCTGCTCAACGGCCCGCAGCTTCCCGGTCAGGCGATTTCACAGGACGACATCGACAAGCTGTTCGCCTAACCAACGAATAAGCACCGCCAGAATGAATCGAAACCGGGCCCGTACATCGTACGGGCCCGGTTCATTTTGCGTGTGTTAAACGCGTCTGCGGTAATGCGCCGCCCTAGTTGGCACCCGCACCGAGCATGCTCGGCAACCAAGTGATGATTTCGGGGAACGCGATGAACAACGCCACGGTGGCAACATCCGCACCGAAGAACGGCGCGATGCCACGGAACACGTCCCCGAGTGGTATGTCCGGTCTAACCGCGTGAACCACGTAGCAGTTCAAGCCGACAGGCGGCGTTATCAAGCATACCTCGCACATCTTGACCACGATGATCCCGAACCATATCGGGTCGTAGCCGAGTGCCATGACCGCCGGATAGACCACGGGTAGGGTCAACAGCAGCATGCCGATTGCGTCCATGAACATCCCGAGGACCGCATAGCCCAACAGGATCCCGATCATGATCACGACCGGCGGGAACGGCAAATGGATGATCCATTCCGCGAACGCCTGCGGCAAACCCGCAAATCCGAGGAACCGGACGAAGATCAGGATGCCCCAGATCAGCGCGAAGATCATAACCGTAAGCTTCGCCGTTTCGAGCAGGGCTTCCTGCATGTTGCCCCACTTCATGCCGCGGAAAACCGCGATCACGAAGATGACGAACGCCCCAAGAGCGCCCGCCTCGGTCGGCGTCGCCTTACCGGAGTACATGGAATAGAAGATGATGGCGACAACCAGCGCGATCGGCATGATCGGCGGCAGCGTCTTCACCCGTTCCATCAGCGGAGGCGATGCCACCGGCTTGCCTTGCGACGGATCGATCATGCACTGACCGATGATCAGCATCGCATAGATGATCGCCGATACGACACCCGGCAAGAAGCCCGCCAGGATCAACGCACCGACCGATTGCTCGACGATGATCGCGTAGATCACCAGGATCGCGCTCGGTGGTATGAGTGATGCCAATGTGCCGCCCGCAGCCACCACGCCGGCCGAAAGCTGCTTGCTATAGCCGTTCTGCAGCATATGCGGAATGGCAACACGACTGAACACCGCGGCCGTAGCCGTACTGGCGCCCGACACCGCGGCGAAACCGGCGGTCGCGAACACGGTCGCCACGGCCAATCCACCCGGTACCCAGCCAAACCACGCGCGCGCCGCGTTGAACAGCGCATGCGTCAATCCGGCGTGATACGCGATGAATCCGATGAGAATGAACATCGGCAGCACACTCAGAGCGTAGTTAACCGCCTTCGAATGCGGGATCGTTCCGACGATACCCGCGCCGGCACTCCATCCACGCGCTAGGTCGAATCCGCCGCTCCCGTCGAGAGCAAGGACGGCCACGCAGCCGAGCAGTCCGGTCATCGCCGCCGCCGCGTAAACCCGGACGCCCAAAAACACCATGAACAACATGCCAACGGTGCCAATGATTCCAACTGTTAATTGGTCCATTATTCGGCTCCTTGCTTGCTAAGGGCCGGGTCATCCTTGTCGGCGCCACTCACCTTAATTTCGTGCTGCGCCTGATCGTCGACCGTTTCGATGATGGGCACTGCGATCGGCCGTGCATCTGGCTTCTGATACAGGCGGATGAAACCCGCCAAATTCAGGAATAACCGGATCAGCAGCAGCGTGAATGCAAGTGGCACAAGAAGCTTCGAGGGCCACAGGATAAAGTCGCCGTCAATCGTACTGTCGCCCAACGTATAAGCACGCAAGAAGTGCGTGAACCCGTAGTAAAGCAGCACGGAAATCACCAAGATCACCACCACGGTTCCAAAGATCTCAATGCCCCAGAAGGCACGTCCTTTGAACCGTTTGATGATGATTTCCATGCGCACATGCCCGCCGAGCTTCTGGCAATACGCAATGCCGAGAAAGGCGAACACGCCCATCAGAATTTCAATGATGTCGACATAGGACGGTACCGGACGGTTAAAGAAGCTCCGGCCTACCACCTGCACGACTCCAAGGATCATTACGAGAAAGATCATCAATCCCGCTATGAAGTTGAAGAAACTTTCGATCTTGAAAAAACCCTCGTCCAACTTGGACAGGGTTACCTCCCCAGGGGAGAGCTCATCAGCGTCATTCATCGCCATGACATCTCTCTTATATTTGGTACTACATGGCTGAACGCCGGCCCCAAAGGACCGGCGTTCATATCGTATTTACTGCTACCCAGACTTTGCCGTTTTCAGCACGAGATCAAGCAACTCGCGGGCAGGAATCTTACCCTCGTTTTCCTTGACCCAGGCTTCCCACAATGGCTTGCCGCCGACTTTACGGAATTGAGCCATTTCGGCCTCGGGAATTTTGACGGCCTTCATCTTGGTCTTCGCCCACTTGGCGATGTTGGCCTTGTCCTTGGCTGCATATGCCGACTTCATGGCCGCATAGGCACCCGGCTTCGCCTCATCCAGCACCTTCTTGTAATCGGCTGGCAATTTAGCAAAGGCATCTTTGTTAAATACGGTCGGGCAGTTCACCGTGCCGAGCGACATGTTCGTCGTGTACCAGTCGGAGATTTCATCCAACTTGTACGCGGCAAAGGTGTAGCTGAACGGGAATCCGATCGCGTCCACGGTCCCGCGCTGCAGGGCCGTATAGGTTTCGGACGCCGGCATTGTCGTCGGTACCGCGCCGATGGCCTTGGCCGAACGGCCCATGCCACCCAGGGCCCGCAACCGCTTGCCCTTGAAGTCTGCGACGGACGACGGCGGCTTGCCGCGGCCCATATATTCGTACTGCGGCAGGATATTCGACATGTAGATAACCGCGTTCCACTTGTCCAACGCCTTCTGCGATGCCGGATGCTTGTACACGGCGTCATGCACCTTGCGCATCACGTCGAAATCCGCCAACGGCAGGAACGGCAGGTCGAGAACGTTCAGCGGCCGGTTCTTGCCCGGATGATACGCGGCACAGAACGTGCCGGATTCAATCGCGCCGACAGAGATGCTGTCGAGGTTCTCTTTACTCTTTGAAAGCTGTTCGCCGTAGAAGAGTTTGACGGTGAAGTTTCCGCAAGTCTGCGCAGAAACTGTCTTGGCAACATGCTCCATGCCTTCGGTGAAGGCCCGGCGCTTGCCCCAGAGTGAAAGGCGCCAATTAACCTTCGGCCCGTTGCAAGCCTTCGTTGCCGCTTCGGCAGTCGTCGGGATTGACGCACCCGCAAATGCGAAACCGGCAAGTGCCAAAGACGCAGCTGTAACAGTCAACATTTTCATAGTGTTCAGCCTCCCTGCTAAACATTTGGAAATTTTCTATTACGTAAACACCAGTTCGCGTTATCACGTCCGGCGAATACGATATGAACCATTGGTTGGTCCGTACTTCTTCTTAGGGACGGGAGCCTAGCGTGGTTTTGGTCCAGCATCAAACGTTACAGAATGAAGTCAGATCAAATTTTACCGTCTATTGAACGTTGACAATTGGAAAGCAGTTCACAATCAAGTCTATGCGCTGAATTACATGAATAATTAAAGGAGGGCGCCCGATTGGACGCCCTCCCTGGTAGTACTGCGGTTGCACCTTAAACGTCGGAAATCGGTAACCGAAATCCGGCGGGCGCACCCAAACTTCAGCTATTGCTTGGCCGTCTTCAGGACGAGATCCAGCAATTCCTGAGCGGGAATTTTGCCTTCGTTTTCCTTCACCCAGGCCTTCCAAAGCGGCTCACCGCCGATCTTGCGGAATTGGGCCATTTCCGATTCGGGAATTTTGATGGCCTTCATCTTGGACTTGCCCCACCGGGCCAGGTTCTCTTTGTCCTTCTGCGCATAGCCCACCTTCATGGCGGCGTAGGCGCCGGGGATCGCTTCGTCGAGAACCTTTTTGTAGCCCGCGGGAATCTTATTGTAGGCCGTCTTGTTGAAGACCGTCGGACAGGTCACCGAGCCAAGCGACATATTCGTGGTGTACCAGTCCGCGACTTCGTCCAGCTTGTAGGCCGCGAAGCTATACGTGAACGGGAAGCCGATGGCGTCCACGGTGCCGCGCTGTAGCGCCGTGTAGGTCTCGGATGCCGGCATGGTTGTCGGCACTGCGCCGATAGCCTTCGCCGCACGGCCCATTCCGCCAAGCGCACGCAGACGCTTGCCCTTGAAGTCGGCGACCGATGCGGGCGGCTTGCCACGGCCCATATACTCGTACTGCGGCAGAATATTGGACATGTAGATCACGGCGTTCCACTTATCCAACGCTTTCACCGACGCGGGATGCTTGTAAACCGCATCGTGCACCTTACGCATGACGTCGAAGTCGGAAAGCGGCAGGAACGGCAAATCCAGCACGTTCAACGGACGGTTCTTGCCCGGATGATAAGCAGCGCAGAATGACGTCGCGTCGATCGCGCCAACCGAGATGCTGTCGAGGTTTTCCTTACTCTTCGACAGCTGCTCGCCGTAGAAGAGCTTGATCTTGAAATTGCCACAGGTCTGGTCCGATACCTGCTTGGTGACGAATTCCATGCCTTCGGTAAACGCGCGGCGCTTACCCCAAAACGAAAAGCGCCAATTCACCTTCGGCCCGTCACAGACCTTGGTCGCCGCTTCTGCGGTCGTCGGCATCACCGTGCCGCCAAACGCGAAACCGGCAAGCGCTATCGACGCCGCCGTTGCTGTTAAAATCTTCATAATCTTTAATTCTCCCTGCTGCGCATTCCTGAATAGCAATGGCCCTACGATTGCGATGGTTGAAACCTAAAAATCGCGAAATATCGCCAACGAAATCGTCGGGCAACGTTGACCGACCATAGCGTCCTTCTGCAGGCGCTTCAAACGCGACAAAACGTATCAGTATCAAGCGTTATGATGGTACCGCCACTACGGAAGAAGGGCGCCCAAGCGGACGCCCTTCCCTAAACCGCGACCGTAGAACGGCCGCTGCCGTTTCGGTATTATTGCTTGGCGGTCTTCAAGACCAGATCCAACAGTTCCTTTGCTGGTATCTCGCCTTGGTTCTCTTTGACCCAGGCGTCCCACACGGGTTTGCCGCCGATTTTGCGGAACTCGGTGAGGTCCTTTTCGCTGAACTTGACGGCTTTCATCTTGGACTTGCCCCACTTCGGCAAATTAACGCTATCCTTCGCCGCGTAGGCGGCGATCATCGCCGCATAAGAACCCTCCTTAACCTCTTCCAGTATCTGCTTGTACTGTTTCGGTATTTTCGCCAGAGCATCCCTGTTGAACGCGGTGAAGCAGTTGACGTTACCGGCCTTCAAGTTGGTGGTATACCAATCCGAAATCTCATCCAGTTTGTAGGCCGCAAAGGTATAGGTGTAGGGGAAGCCGATCGCATCCACGGTACCGCGCTGCAGCGCGGTATAGGTCTCGGATGCCGGCATCGTGGTCGGCACTGCACCAATAGCTTTCGCCGCCGCGCCCATACCGCCGAGCGCGCGCAACCGCTTGCCCTTAAAGTCGGAAACATTCTTCGGTGGCGTGCCACGGCCCATGTATTCGTACGACGGCAACAGGTTTTGGATGTATCGCACCCCGTTCCACTTGGCGAGCGAGTCCTTCAGCGACTTGTGCTCCCAAAGCTTGTCATAGACCTTACGCATGGTCTTCCAGTCATTGAGCGGCAGGAACGGCTGATCGAGCACCGTCAACGCCCGGACCTTACCCGGATGATAGGACGAACATACGAAGGCCGCCTCGATTGCGCCGACCTTCATGCTGTCGAGATTCTCTTTCGCTTTCGAAAGTTGCTCGCCGTAATAGAGACGAATGTTGAACTTGCCGCAGGTCGCCTCGTTGACGGCTTTGGAGAGATATTCAGATCCCTCGGTCACCGCGCGTCGCTTGCCCCAGAGCGAGTATTTCCAGCTCACCTTCGGGCCATCGCAGTATTTCGAAGCGGCATCGGCCGTCGTCGGCATCGCCACTGCGGCAAAGGCCAAAGCAGCACCAGCCGCGACGCCAATTGAAAGTACAGAACGGACAATCATTATCTTCCTCCCGTAGCCATTTATTTTCGCTATCGCCAGCACACGAGCGCGAAACGTTCGCAACCCGACGCCAGGACGAATGTCTATTATTAGTTCCGACGCGAAAACCTTAACGGGAAATTCAATGGCCCACAATTGTAAGGTATCGGCATACCAAACGACCGACCGCATGTTCGCGCGCTGCAGCAATCCGCGCCGACGTTGCCGACGCAGAATTCCATTGCAATGGGCGCTTCCGCGGCCGTGAGAGCATCCCGCCTACCCCTTGTTGGCGGAGGCCTCGCGAATGGCGGTCAGTGTCGTGCGCGTGGTGATCAATTCGGGATCAACGCGCAATTCAAGCAGAGCAATCCGCCCCGATTTCTGCGCCCGGTCGAACGCTCCCTCGAAATCGTCGGTCCGCTCGACTGCCTCTGCGTAGGCACCGTAGCTTTCAGCCCACTTCACAAAGTCGGGGTTTTGCAGCGCGACGGCATAGTCATGACCGGGATAATCGCGATCCTGATGCATCCGGATCGTACCGTACATATTGTTGTTCACGACCAGGATGATCGGCGCGGCGCCATGCTGCACCGCGGTGCCGATTTCCTGCCCTGTCATCATGACGCCACCGTCACCGACAAAGCACACGACCGGGCTTTTCGGACGCACGATCTTGGCTGCGATCGCCGCCGGCACCGCATAGCCCATGGCCCCGCTGGTCGGGCCGATCTGAGTGCGAAATTCGCGAAACTTGTAGAAGCGCTGCGGCCAACCGGAGAAATTGCCGGCATCGTTGACGACCACCGCATCGTCGGGCAACACGGCATTCAAGTGATCCATCACCACATGCATGTCGAGCCCGCCCGGCATCTCGCGGCTGGGTTTCCAGTTTTCAAGCTGGTCCTGCCGCGCCGCCTCTGTCCATCCGGACCACGCGGAGGGGTCAATTGGATCGAGCGCCCGCGCGGCGGCGGAGAAGCTCGCCATCGACGCGCAGATCGGCAGATCCGGCCGATAGACGCGGCCCAGTTCGCCTGGGTCCATATAGACATGGACCAGCGTCTGATCCGGATTGGGCAGTTTGATGAGCGAATATCCCGACGTGGTCATCTCGCCCAGCCGCGCGCCTACAACTATGAATAGGTCGCAATCGCGCACCCGTTGAGCCAACTGCGGACTGATGCTCGTGCCCAGGTCACCCACGTAGTTCCTATGTTCGTTGTCGAACAGATCCTGACACCGAAACGACGCAGCGGTCGGCAGGTTATTGGCTTCGGCGAAAGCTAAAATGTCAGCGCAGGCCTCTTTGCTCCATCCGGCGCCGCCGAGCACCATCAACGGCCGTTGCGCTTTCGCCATCAGGTCCCGCAAAGCCGCCATATCCTCCGCACCGGCACCTGGCCGTGCGGTCTGATAATGCGCGGCATCGGCGACCTCGGTAAGGTCCCGCTGCATATCCTCCGGCAGAGCGACCGCAACCGGTCCCGGCCTGCCGGACATGGCGGTGTGAAACGCTTGGCTGATCAGTTCGGGAATGCGATCCGCGGATTCGATCTGAATGACCGATTTGGCGATCGCGCCGTAGAATTTCCGGTAATCGACTTCCTGGAACGCCTCGCGGTATTCCTGATCGCGCGCGACTTGGCCGATGAAAACAACCATCGGGGTGGAATCCTGCATCGCGGTATGGACGCCGATTGATCCGTTACAGGCGCCGGGGCCACGCGTGACGAAGGCGATGCCGGGCTTGCCGGTCATCTTGCCGTAGCTCTCGGCCATATTCGTCACGCCGCCTTCCTGGCGGCAGGTGATCATGCGGATATCGTCGCGCGCATCATGCAACGCATCGAGCGTCGCCAGATAGCTTTCGCCCGGCACGCAGAATGCGGTGTCCACGCCATGAATTCGAAGCTGGTCGACCAGCACCTGGCCGCCGGTCCGCTGGTTTGCGCCTGCGCTCATAGGTCCTCCCGGATTTATCATTGGGTCCGGCCGCGGCCGAAACATGTACGCAACCGTTATAGGCATCCCGCTATGCCGTTGTACAGTGACGGCCCGCCAGTCCGCGCGTTATCCGGCGAGGTGCCCGGATTTTACGTAGACGGTGCCGCCAGTCTCGGACCTCAGTGCCAGCGCTTCGCCGGCCGGCACCCTCATCCAACTGCCAGACACGTAATGCCCCGCGTCATCCTCGAAAGCGCCTTCCAGAACCAGAATTTCCGTCCCGCCCGGATGATCGAGCGCAATGCCGCCCGACTGGGGTTCGCAACTCACCAGCCGCATGGTTTCGGGATAACCGGCCTCTTCATAAAGGAGAAGATCTAGAACACCCGGTGTTCCCGTCTCGCGCCAGGGCGCGTGCGTGCTGTCCACCTTGATCTGCTGGCGCAACAGCCCCGGATACTGACGCAGCTTGACGAACAGCACACACCCCTTCTCGGAAGAGGGCGTGTGGCTGAAGCCTTCCGGGTTCAAGATATAACTGCCGGCGGGATAGTCGCCGTGTTCGTCTGAAAACACGCCTTCGAGCACAAGTATTTCCTCACCGTCGGGATGCGGATGCGAGGCAAAGCTGCTGTTCGGGTCATAGCGCACGACGGACGTGACCCGCCCGGCTTCTGCCGGCCCGGAGAGATCGAGCCGCTTGCGCCATACCGTCGGGCTCGGGCTCTCCTGCCAGTCCATCGCCGCGGTATGGGCGACGGCAATCTCGGTGAAGTCGGCGTTCAGAGAAAACATTTCGGCCAAATCCATCGCCCCTGCACTGCCATATGTGTTGAAATAGAGTCTTCGCGCCCTCGTTCAATATATCGGGCGTTTGATCGGGAGACACTATCGATGAAAAAACAGGACAATCCCCGCATCGCGCATCTGGCACTGAAGGTCGAGGACGCGGAAGCGGCGGCGAACTTTTACAAGGAACTGTTCGGTTTCACCGAAGTGTCGCGCCATCGCGACGGCGACCATGTCTCTCTACACCTTACCGACGGGCATCTCGATCTAGCGCTGGTCCAATACGACACCGCGGACAGCGTGATGGGCAATCAGGCCGGGTCCGGTCCCTGCATCCATCATTTTGGAATCGATGTCGGCGATATGACCAAATACCGATCGGCGATCGAGGCGCATGGCGGCGAAACATTCGGCGACCCGACCAACCCCGACGAAAAAGTCCTGAAATTCCGCGTTCCCGGCGGCGGCGGAATCACCGAGATCGCCCCTTTCGGATTCCATTCCCGAAAATCGCGGGACCGTTGACCTGCCGGATCGATTGCACCGGTATCCGTAACGTCAAGAATTGAGCGAATGGCAGATTGGCTTCTACGCAAAGCAACCACCGACGACGGGGGTGCGCTGTCAGACTGTATCGAGGCGGCGTACGCGATCTATTCGACGCGCGTGCCCGACCTGCCCGCCGTATCCGAAGGTGTCGCCGACGACATCGCAAATCACCGGGTCTGGGTCATCGAGATGGACCAAAAAATAGTCGGCGGGATCATCATGATTCCAAAGGACGGATACATATTTCTCGCCAACGTCGCAGTACATCCAGCGAACGCCGGTTTAGGCTTGGGACGGAAATTGATGGACCGTGCCGATTCCGACTGTTTGGAACTGGGCATGCACGAGCTGCGCCTCAACACGCATGTGGACATGCCCGAAAATATCGACCTCTATTCTCACCTGGGCTGGCAGGAAATCGGCAGAACCGGCAACAAGGTACATATGAAGAAGGCCCTCTGAGAGAGCCTTCTTCTTGTCGGTATACAGCGTCGAAACAGCTATCCGCTAAGTCGCAGCGGCGTCCGGCTCGTCGTCCCAGACCTTGTCCGGAACCGGTAAGCCGTCGAGGTCATCCGCCGACAGCGGTGCATCCGGCGTGATGCCCCGTTGCTCAAGGATCATCGCGGTCTGGCGTACGTGTTGGGCCGCATGCCAGGCCGTTCGCTCGAACACATCGTGGATCGGCTGGTCGCCAAAATAGGTCGGCACCTTCGCTTCACCGGTGACATCCTCGACCATCAGCCACCACTTTTTGACCCGCTTCCGGACATCGTCGCCATAGGCGGCAATGTCTTCGGCAGTCGTCATGGCGTCCGGCGGCGCCGTCGTCAGCATGTCATAAGTGAGAGTCGCCCCCTCGGTCACTTCGAGGAAGGCTTCCGGAATTCGGAAGATGTGGTGTCCAAGGACGCGGTAACTGCGGTCGCGGTTTGGCAGTTTTTCGGCCAATGCCTCGTCGGGCAGTTGCCGCCACAGCCGCTGCGCCGTCGCCAGCACCAAATCGAGCTTGTCGACCAGTTCCGGCATGGACAGCGTGGGTCCAACCGACGCATCGATGTCCAGGAATTCAGCGACATCACGCAGCGATTGGGCATAGACGAATTCGTCGCCCTTGGAGACGACGGGAACGGAGGTCGCGCCGAGGCTCGACAGCAGGTCCATGCCCGCCGCGTTGCCTTCAACGTTTACTGACTCATGGTCGATGTTTTGAGACGAAAGAAACTCTTTCGTACGAAGGCAGCTTGTTCACCCAGGGCGCCAAAAAACTCTGATCGTTTCCGCGGACACATCGTTCTCCTGAAGTTGATGGCTCAGTATAGACGTCGCGCGCGATGCGGCAAATCACATGAAACGGCGACACCATCATCGATCGGCGACTAGTACCTTCGCGCCAATTTCAGGGACTCCCGCAACTTGCGTTTAAGAAAAACCGCTTACTCGAAATTTTGTGACAAGGTTTGAACAAAGAAAGAAGCAAAAAATTAAGATAAAATGCTATATAACTGTAATACAGTAATACTAACATGGCTCTTTATTATTACTTGAACTCGACATTAAAAAGTATCGGGGGTTGGGGGAATAAAACGCGACTTCTATAGGAATGAAACGAATGACTGTATTCAACTCACCAGAATTCGATAACCACGAACAAGTCGTTTTCTGCGCCGACGCCGACAGCGGCCTCCGCGCGATCATCGCTGTTCACAACACCAATCTAGGACCGGCCCTCGGTGGATGCCGCATGTGGCCGTACGCCGACGACGACGAAGCGCTGCGCGATGCACTCCGCCTCGCGCGCGGCATGACGTACAAGTCGGCCATCACCGGCCTGCCCTACGGCGGCGGCAAGTCGGTCATCATCGGCGACCCGAAAACACTGAAAAGCGAGGCGCTGTTGCGCGCCATGGGCCGTTTCGTTGACTCCCTCGGAGGACGGTATCAAACGGCCGAGGACGTCGGCACGACCGTGGCCGATATGGATATCCTGCGCCAGGAAACTGAATTCGCGCACGGCCTGTCCGGATCCAGCGGCGATCCCTCGCCCGCGACCGCCTATGGCGTTTTTATGGGCATCCGCGCCGCACTGTATTTCAAACACCAGCGTGACGACCTGCGCGGCTTGACCGTCGCCGTCCAGGGGTTGGGCAATGTGGGCAAACGGCTGTGCCGCTATCTCGCCGATGCCGGCACACGCCTCGTCGTCGCCGACATCAACGAAGACGCCATGCAAGCCGCGATCCGGGATTTTGGCGCAACGCCGGTCTCGCCCAACGACATCCACAAGGTCGAGGCCGACGTATTCGCGCCCTGTGCGCTTGGCGCCATTCTCAATGACAAAAGTATTCCCGAATTGAGCGCCGGAATCGTCGCGGGCTCGGCGAACAACCAGCTTGCCGGACCGCAGCACGGCGAAGCATTGCGCAAGCGCGGCGTGCTGTATGCCCCAGACTACGTGATCAATGCCGGCGGCCTGATCGACATTTATGTCGGCGAAGAGGGCGGCAACCAGGAAGCGGTGCTGAAACGGACGATGCAAATTTATGACACGACGCTGACCATCCTGGAACGTGCCGCAAGCGAGGAAATCGCGACCGACACGATCGCCGACCGTATGGCAGAGGAACGCTTCCGCGACCGGCGCAACTGCCGCGTCGCCGCCTAACCGCGCGATCCGGATTGCGAGGGACGAGGGACGAGGGACGATGGACGATCAAGACCACGCCCAACCGCCCGACTTGAACACCATGCCGCGCTTCGCCGGCGTGCCCAGCTTCATGCGGCTGCCGGTCGAAAGCGACTATTCCAAGCTCGATATCGCACTGATCGGCGTGCCGTGGGACGGCGGCACCACGAACCGGGCAGGCGCGCGGCACGGTCCGCGCGAAATCCGCAACATGTCGAGCCTGATCCGCCGCATCAACCACGCCACCGGACTGGCCCCGTTCGAGCTATGCCGGGTCGCGGACGCGGGCGACACGCCGGTCAATCCGATCAACCTCATGGACACGTTAGAACGCGTGCACGGCTTCTACGAACAGATCGTCAAAGCCGGCGTCGTGCCGCTCAGCGCCGGAGGCGATCACCTGATCACCCTGCCGATCATGCGCGCCGTCGCCGCCCGCTGGTCGGTCGGCATGGTGCATTTCGACGCCCATAGCGACACGACGGACAGTTATTTCGGCGGCGAGAAATACACCCACGGCACGCCCTTCCGCCGCGCGGTCGAGGAAGGCCTGCTCGACCCGAAACGCACAGTACAGATCGGCATCCGCGGCGCGCTCTTCGACGCCGGCGATATGGATTTCGCCCGCGACAGCGGCATGCGCATCATCACCATCGAGGAATTCTACGATCTCGGCATTGACGCGGTGATCGCCGAAGCCCGCCGCGTGGTTGGCGACGGCCCGACCTATGTCAGTTTCGACGTGGACGGCCTCGACCCGGTCTACGCCCCCGGCACGGGCACCCCGGAGATCGGCGGCTTCACCACGCACGAAGCACAGCGCATGATCCGCGGGCTGCAAGGCCTCGACCTTGTCGGCGGCGATGTCGTCGAGGTCGCCCCGCCGTTCGATCCCAGCGGCAACACCGCCCTGGTCGGCGCAACCATGATGTTCGAAATCCTCTGCATCCTGGCCCACGCGGTCGACCAACGCCGCGGCGGCTGGAAAGCGGGTACCTAGCTCACGGCGGTAACAGTTTCGCGCTGTGACAAATCCTGCCCGACGCCCTACCCTCCGTTCCATGGACCCGATCGACAACCTTCTCGAGCCCGGCGAGACGCTGGTGTGGCACGGTCGGCCGGACAAAGACCGGCTGGTGCGGAAGCAATACGGCTGGTGCTTCTTCGCGGGTGCGTTTTTGGGGTTAGCGTTGATTTGGGCTTGGGCGTCATTGCAGCGCGGCACGACGGTGAGTTTATTCGTGGCGCTGCTGTTTGTCGCCATCGGATTGTTCGTCGTGATCGCCAAAACGCGGGAGATCATGGCGGCCCGCAAGACCCGCTATCTGGTGACCGACCGGCGCGCGGTGATTTCGGTAAGCTGGAAAACGCCGAGCATCCAGTCCTATACGCCCAAGGACATCGGCCCCATCGAGATCAAAAACGACAAGGACGGCGCCGCCGATGTGGTGTTCCATCATTCAATCGAACACATCGATTTCACTGGTTTGCGGCGATCAGCCATCGGTTTTATCGGGATCAGCGGACCGCAGAAAGCCAAGGCAGCTCTTGAGGCGCTGACAATGCCACGCGGGTAATATTCGGTTAAGCAACGCTGTCGGATACTCTATGGTGACGGCGGCCGACGCGACGGAATGGGAAATACGGAACCGTGACGACACTGGACAAACGCCTGCATGCCTATCGGGACGACCTCGCCGATATACGGTTGAAGGGTCAGGTTGAGGCCGCGCGGTTCGTCGACGGCACGCCTGCACAGGTCGTCACAGAAACCGCGCCGCAGCGCCGCGCGCCGGAGCCAGGCACACAACTTTCCTCGGAACTGCTGTTCGGCGAGGCCGTGACCGTCTTCGAGAATGCCGATGGCGTCGCCTGGGTGCAGAACCAGACCGACGGGTATGTCGGTTACACCGATAGCGCGGCCTTGAGCGGCACCGTTCACGCGCCGACCCATCGCGTCGCGGCGATCCACACCTGCGTTTACGGCGAACCGCATGTGCGATCGCCGGGCACCATGCCGCTGCCGATCTGCGCACCGGTCACCGTCATCGGAACGAAAGGCCGTTACGCCGAACTGGCGACCGGCGGTTGGGTTCCGGCACAGCATCTGGCGGAATTGGATGACACGGAGAATGATTACGTCGCCGTCGCGGAGCGCTTCATGGGCGCGCCCTATGTCTGGGGCGGCCGGTCGGACCGGGGCCTGGACTGTTCGGCGCTGGTGCAACTGGCTTTGATGCGGTGCGGCATCGATGCCCCCCGGGACAGCGACATGCAGGAAGCCGGGCTCGGATCCCCGATGCCTTACGATGGAAACGAGGACGTGCTGCAACGCGGCGACCTCGTCTTCTGGAAAGGTCATGTCGGTATCTGGATCGCGCCCGAACGCTTCCTCCACGCCAACGCGATGGATATGTGCGTATCCACAGCACCTTTCCACGATATCGTCCGGTATATTCAGGAGAACGAGAACCAGCCGGTCTCTTCGGTCCGAAGGGTGTAGAGCTCCCATGAGCCGGTTGCGGTGAATCAAGGCCGTTGCCGCGGTATCCAGTCAGGATTTCGCGGCGGCAAACACGGAGGCGCGGCGTGGACAATTTCACTCCTCTTTCGGCCCTCATCGGCGGCGGATTGATCGGCCTGTCCGCGACCGTCTTGATCCTCTTCAAAGGCCGCATTGCCGGAATCAGCGGCATTCTCGGCGGCGCATTGACCTTTCCGCTGGGTGACCTGGGGTGGCGGGTTCTCTTCCTTGCCGGTCTGGTCGCCGGGGCCGCGCTATACAATCTCCTAGCCCCCGCGCCCTTCGTCGTGGAATTCGATGCGGACACGCCGCTGCTCGTGGTCGCGGGCCTGCTGGTGGGTTACGGGTCGAGCCTCGGCAGCGGCTGCACCAGCGGCCACGGCGTCTGCGGCATCGCGCGCCTGTCGCCCCGGTCAATCGGCGCGACGATATTGTTCATGGCCATCGCCATGGCGACGCTGTTCCTCATGCGTCACACGGGGGCCGCATGATCGCCGCCGTCGTCTCCTTCCTGTCGGGCCTGTTGTTCGGCCTGGGTCTCGCGGTCTCGCAGATGATCAATCCGGCAAAGGTCCTTGCCTTTCTCGATATCCTCGGCGACTGGGATCCCAGCCTCGCGCTCGTCATGGCGGGTGCGGTCGGCGTCGCCGCGATCGGGTTCACGCAGGCAAAGAAACGCGCATCGCCGGTCCTCGAAATCGAGTTCCAGATTCCCGAGAACCGTGAACTCGACATGCCGCTGGTCCTCGGCGCAGCCCTGTTCGGGATCGGCTGGGGTCTCGTCGGCCTCTGCCCCGGCCCCGCCATTGCCGGCCTGGCCGCCGGTCATACGGAATCGGTGATCTTCGTCGGCGCGATGCTGGCGGGCATGCTGGCCAATCGGGTTATCCAGACGATCCGGCGCTGAGCAATATGCATTGCCCTGACGACTAATTTTTCATTGCATTTGTATAAATAATTTGTGAATAAAAGTTGCATGATGCTGGCTTATTATTCTGCTGTCGGATTTCTGGCAATCGTGATGCTGGCAACCGGTCTCTACACTCCCGTTCAAGCTGGCAACGCAAATTTATGCGTCGTGCCAATAAGAAACAGTGAACCAACAGATACGGATAAATCTCGCTTTTCAAGATTTTCGGTACGTTTACGAAACATTTCGAAAGCGAAACGACCGCTCATTTTTTGGGAGTCGCGTCAGCCTGATAAATGGACAATCTCCGACGACCATGCATTGGTCCCCTACCCCGGCGGCGACGATCCAAATTTCCCAATCAGGTTCTTGGAGGAAAAGCACACCGGACGGGTCCTTGGTGAACGTGCGGGACAATTGACACTACTCGACAATTCCAGCGGCAAGTTTCGACCATTTGCTTTAGATACAGTGAAACTAAATTCGCGTGTCCGTATATGGACCTACATACCGGGCTGGAAACGATCGATTGTCGCGACAGATTCTGGAATTTTCTTCTTGGAGGGCCGAACGACAAGGCCAATAGCGGGGTCCGAACCGAAAGTTATTGGAAATGTCGATAAAATCATCGATCTCCCTACACTCTCTGCCGTAGCCATACTTACTGACAATTGGGAAGGCTTAGCACCTGAAATTTCGCCCCGCCGTATCCTCCTGCTAACCAAAGCTGGCCAATTAATTAATGTGGTAGAGGCCGAACCCGCACGGAACACCGACACTAGACCTTTCCTGATACGGATGTTCTCGTACTTTCTGGAAAAGCTCATAAATCCATCTGCAATTGAGCGGCGATCCGAGCGAAAAAGCAGCTTTACCGACATATCCTATATCGCCAGCCTTAACAGCCTTATCGTTAAGGCCAACAAGTACGTCATGCTCGTTCCGGTAACCAAGCGGGCCGATAATTTTTCGTTAGGTGAACAAAAAATCATTACGCGATTTAAGAAATGGCACGACATAAGATTTCTAAACGCTCTCGATAGTTTCCTGTTCCTTCAATACATGCCCATCAAAAATGACAAAAAGATTCGGCAGTTTCTTCGCGCCACTAGAAGCGGCATTGAACGAATAAAGGCAGATAGTGGGCTAAATTTAGTTCTTCAATCGCGGATTATCGACGTACCATCCCGCGGTATCGTTATTTTGAGAGGTGCCGACCAACTGTACGTTTATGATGGCAAGAATCCCGCTAAACCTATTTCGGGGACACATTCTCGAAACAGGCATTATCTGCCGCAGATATTCGAGTTGCCCGGACTCGACCGTGTCCTCCTGAGGCGGAAATTGGAAAGTGGTGGTGACGAGCTTCTCGAACTCACACGGCAATATGAACTAGAACCAATTCCGCTACCGCCAGAGTTGAAGGGCGCCAAGATAAGATACATTACCGAGATGCCGCTTTCGGATGTGGCCATCATGACAACGTATAAGGGAATTTTCGCAATTAAGCGTTCTGGACGGATATCATCAGTCCGAGGCCATGGCGCGACAAAAGATAGCATACGAGCAAATCTAAATCTTCCTCGCCTCCTTCCTCAAACAAACGAAATCTTACTCAATACAGCGAAGGGGCTGTTTTTGGTTGTCGATGAGAGAATCAGCGGCCAAGGAGCATGCGCGGATGTTACCAACTAGTACCATCCCGCCCTCGCCGGACTGGTGGCCGGGCATACGGAATCGGTGATCTTCGTCAGCGCGATGCTGGCCGGAATGCTGGGCAACCGGCTGATCTAGACGATACGGCGATGAGCACCCGGAGTTGTCCGCATCGGGTTGACCTCACCCTGCGAAGGCCGCAGCATTGCGGCGCACTCCAAAATGTGAAGGAACCAGACATGACGGCCCGTGAAGACCTGCGCCGTACCGGCGCGGAGATAAGAAAGCAATTGGGACTGGGCGAAAGAGCCGATCCCGATTTGTTGCCGGGATTTTCGGGCCTCATAGACGAGGTCGTGTTCGGCCGGGTCTGGGCCCGGCCCGGCCTCGAGCTGGAGGACAGGGTTCTCGCAACCCTGTCGGCCCTCACGTGTACGCAACGCCTGCCGCAGCTGGCGGATTTCGTCGGCGCCGGCCTTAATATCGGCATGAGCCCCCGCTTGATCCAGGAGGTGATGCTCCATTGCACGATGTACACAGGGTTTCCGACGGCGCTGAACTCGCTGGAGGTCGTCCGCACGGTGCTCGGCGAGAGAGGCATACCGCAACCCGAAGAAGACCTGACCGAGGCCGATCTCGATGAACTCCTGTCGATGGGCCGCCAGACCATGCAGACCTTGCACGGCGAGCGGTCCCAAGGCGGATATGCGGCGCCGGATTCGGCGGCCAGCGGGCTCTATTCGACGGCCATCGATTTCCTCTATGGCGAAGTCTGGAACCGCCCCGGCATCTCCCTGCGTCAGCGCATGATCTGTTCCGTCGCCGCCTTTACCGCCACCAATTTGGAATCGCAGCAGCGGAAGTTCTTCCCATCGGCAATGAATGTCGGCCTGTCCCGCGCCGAAATCCTGGAAGCCATCTCCCAGACCGGCCCGTACTCCGGCTTCCCGCAAGCCTTCAACGCCCTCGCCGTCGCGGAAGAAGTCCTGCCCGAGTAGACGGTCGCCGGC
Organism: Alphaproteobacteria bacterium; assembly: GCA_021774335.1. Taxonomy (GTDB): domain Bacteria; phylum Pseudomonadota; class Alphaproteobacteria; order UBA8366; family UBA8366; genus JAJFJD01. The sequence goes on along the minus strand of JAJFJD010000019.1, from coordinate 116,165 downwards.
GGAACGACGCGATTTTGCCAATCAATTGGAACCGCATAGTATTGGCGCCGATGTCCAGTCTGTCGGGACTGACTGTCTTCAAAAGGAACCTCAATGACACGCGGTAATAGTTTCAACGCAAAGGATGAACTGCACGTCGGCGGCAAACGCTACACCTATTTCAGCCTGCCGAAGGCGGAAGCCGCGGGCCTGACCGGCGCGAGCAAACTGCCCTATTGCCTGCAGGTCTTGCTGGAGAATGCGCTACGCAAGGAAGACGGCGAGACGGTCGGACGGGAAAGCATCGAGGCCTTCTCCACCTGGGCCGCAAACGCCACGAACCCCGCGGAAATCAATTTCTTTCCGACCCGCATCATGCTGCACGATGTCTCGGGCATTCCCCTGCTCACCGATCTCGCCGCCATGCGCGAGCGGATGGCGGCCGTCGGTGGAGACCCGGACGTCGTCAACCCGGTCCGGCCGCTGGATTTCATCATGGACCATTCGGTCATCGTCGACGTCGCCGGACAGGCCGACGCCCTTACTCAGAACATGAAGACGGAGTTCGAGCGGAACGCCGAACGTTACCGGGTCGCAAAATGGGCCCAGAAGGCGTTCCGGAACACCCGCGTGTTGCCGCCCGGTCTCGGCATCTGTCATCAGATCAATCTTGAATCACTGGCGCGCGTTGTCTGGTCTGAAGACGACGACGAGCATGGCCTCATTGCATTCCCGGACAGTCTTCTGGCCTGTGACAGCCATACGCCGATGATCAACGCGCTCTCCGTCCTCGGCTGGGGGATCGGCGCCATCGAGGCCCTGTCAGCAACCATGGGCGAGCCCGTCAGCATGGTGATGCCGGATGTCGTCGGCGTGCGCTTGGTCGGCCGCCTGAGCGAAGGGGCGACGACAACCGACCTCGTCCTGGCAATGACCCGGACACTGCGCGAACACGGTGTGGTGCAGAAATTCGTGGAATACATCGGTCCGGGCCTGGACTTTCTCAGCCTGCCCGAACGCGCGACCCTGGCCAACATGGCCCCGGAATACGGCGCCAGCGTCGGTTTCTTTCCGACGGATGCGGAAACTCTGAACTTCCTGCATCTCACCGGGCGCGGCGATCAGGTTCCCTTGGTCGAGGCCTATTGCAAGGCGCAGGGAATGTGGCGCGACGATACGGTAGACCGCGCCTACTCCGATATCATCGAATTCGACGTGAGCCGTGTCGAAGCCAGCCTCGCCGGACCGAAGCTACCGCAAAGCCAGGTTCCATTGAGTCAGGTGCCCCACTCGGCGAAGGAAGCACTCGGCAAGGACAAGGCCGACAGCACCCCCGCATCCGGCACGCTGCGTGACGGCGATATTGTCATTGCCTCGATCACCTCCTGCACCAATACGTCCAACCCCAACGTCATGCTGGCGGCAGGATTACTGGCGAAGAAAGCGAGAGAGAAAGGGCTAACCGCAAAGCCCTGGATCAAGACATCCCTGTCGCCCGGGTCGCGGGCCGTCGGCGGTTATCTGACGAATGCCGGGTTGATGAAGCCGCTGGAGGAACTGGGCTTTCATGTCACCGGATATGGCTGCATGACCTGTTGCGGCGGCTCCGGCGCCCTGCCCGATGATATCGCCGAGGACATCACCGCCAACGACCTGAGCGTCGCCGCTGTCCTGTCCGGCAACCGCAACTTCGAAGGTCGGATCCATCCGAATATCGATTTGGCCTATCTCGGCTCGCCGCCCCTGGTCATTGCGTATGCCCTGTTCGGCACGATGCTGGAGGACATTACGACATCGCCGCTGGGCGAAGACCAGAATGGCCAGCCCGTCTATCTGAAGGATATCTGGCCCAGCGCCGAGGAAATTGACGACGCCGTCCGCCGCTACGTGACCCAAGACCTGTTCGCCGCGCGCGATGTCAATCAGACCGAAGGGTCTGCCCTGTGGGACGCGATCGATCCCGGTGACGGCGGCGCCTATGCCTGGGACGACGACAGCACCTACATCCTGAAGCCGCCTTTCCTAGAGACGGCCGTTAAACAGAGGTTCAACGGCAACATCGAAGGGGCGGGCGTCCTTGCCATGCTCGGCGACAACGTGACGACCGATCATATCTCACCGGGCAGCCGTATCCTCAAAGGCAGCGTCGCCGGTGACTACCTGTCCGACCGCGGTGTAAACCCTTTGGACTACAGCGGCTTTCTGCAACGCCGCGCCAACCATGAAGTCATGATGCGCGGCACGTTCAACAATCCGCATATTCAGAACGAAATGACTCCGGACCGTCAGGGCGGTTGGACCGTACATCAGCCGTCCGGTGAGATCATGACGATCTTCGACGCCCACACCCGGTATGCTGACGAAGGCCGGCCCTTAGTGGTCGTTGCCGGGCGCGAATACGGCATCGGCTCATCGCGCGATTGGGCCGCGCGCGGGGCCCATTTGCTGGGCGTCCGGGCGATCATCGCCGAGAGCTTCGAGCGCATCCACCGCAGCAACCTCGTCGGTATGGGCGTTTTGCCGTTGCAGTTTCAGAACAGCGAGAGCCGGATTTCGCTCGGACTGGATGGCGCAGAAACCGTCGCTATCCTGGGCGTCGACGAAGGCATCAACGTCAATCAGGACGTGATCGTACGCTTTACAAAACCGGACGGCGCGGTCGTTGAAACAAAGGTCCAATGCCGCCTCGACACGGCCCGCGAAGTCGGCTGGTTCGAGGCCGGCGGCGTGATGCCCTTCGTACTGGAGCGGTTCAGCGGGGCCGGGTCGGAAACGCGAATTTAGCGGCAGCTCTAATTTGTGATTTAGGGACCGCTTGGGCCGGAACATCCATAGCGACCCTATCGGTGCGTTTTGGTGATGTCGGCGCTTGCGTCTAGAATTATGTACCAACTTGAGAACACGATAGGGAACACGCATTAAAAACAATAGGGAGTAGGCGCGATGACCACGTTTTTGCGGCTGTTGACGGCGACCATTGCGGGTCTGATGGCGATCGCCAACGTATCGTTCGCAGGTTCGGACTGGCCGAACAAACCAGTCACCATGGTTGTCCCCTTCTCGCCCGGCGGCGGCGTCGATCAGACGCTGCTTCCGCTGAAACCGATCCTTGAAAAGAAGCTCGGTCAATCATTCCTGTATTCCTATAAAAAGGGCGCCAGCGGGCGGATCGGTTGGGAGATCGTCAACGCCAACGGCAAGGAAGGCTATGCGGTCACCGCCCTTGTCCTGCCTCATCTTGTGAACACGACCATCTTCGCAAAGCCGAAATACAAGTTCGACGACATCACGCCAGTGGCGGTCATTACCGGCGACGTGCCGATTTGGTTTACCCACAAGGACTCGCCCTACAACAGCATGGCGGATTTGGTTGCCGACGCGAAGAAGCGCCCCGGCCAGGTCAAACTCGCCATCGGAAGCTTCACCGGCGAACACTATATCGGCGTGGCACTTCTGGAGCAGAACCTCGGCATCAAATTCCGCAAGGTCAACGTGAAGGGCGGATCGAAGGTGATGAGCAACGTGGTCGGCAAACATTTCGATGTCGGCGTCTCGCGTCCGACCTCGATCTTGCGGGTCCGCGACGAAATCAAGGGGCTCGGCATCGTCTCGGCGAAGAAAAGCCCGCTATATCCCGAAGCCGAAACCTTCGACAAGCAGCTTCCAGCTTCCAAGATACCGCACCTGCGGGCGGCCTTCGGCTTCGCAGCACACAAGACGTTCAAGGAAACCGATCCGGAAGGATTCGCGAAGCTGGTGAAGGCGGTCAAAGAGGCCCTTCATTCGCCGGAATACCAAACAGCGCTAAAACGCGGCGGTCGGGAATTCACCTATATGGGACCCGACGAAGCGGTCAAATTCGTCGCCGACATGCACGCGTCGATGCGCAAGTACAAGCCGCTGATCGACGCAGCGAAAAAGAAGAAGAAAAAGTAGGGACCGCCAGCTAAGGGCACGCCGCGGGGCCTGAGGCCGCCTTAAGAGGGGGAAGCGATGCGCAAACTCGGCGAAGTTTGGGTTCCGGTTATCGTGCTTGTCTTCGGCGCCGCGTATTACCATGCAACACGCGAATTGCCAGAGTTGAGCGTCGCATTCCCGCGGTTCCTGATGGTTTTATCGCTGGTCCTGATCGCCGTGATCCTTGCGAAGGAATGGCGCAACGGCCGCAACGCGCCCGACGTTGGGACGCAGAATCTCTCCTTCACGGCGGCGCTGGTCGTCTTTCGGAACCCGATGATCGTGCTCGGATCCGCCGTGCTGTACCTCGTTCTGTTCATCGCGACGAACTTCGTGATCGCGACCGTGGTGTATCTCACGGGCTCCATGGTCGCGCTCCGCGTCCACTGGGCAAATGCTATCGTCATAGCCTGCGGCTTTACCTTCAGTCTCTATGGCGTCTTTGGCTATCTCTTCGAAGTTCAAATCTGATGGAACTGCATCGACCCTGGCAGCGATGTGCAAGGACCGGCCGTGATTGAAATCCTGGCATCGTTGACGGCCGAAACGCTCGCAATCGCCGTGGGTGGCATGGCCTTGGGCATATTCTTCGGGGCCCTTCCGGGATTCGGCGGCGGGGCCGCGATGGCAATCACCCTGCCGATCGCCATTACCCTGTCGCCCCTCAACTCGATGGTGTTTCTGATCAACGTATATGGCGGCACGCATTACGGCGGTGGCATTCCATCGGTCCTGTTGGGGGTTCCGGGCGATGCCGGCGGCGCGCCGACGGTGATCGACGGATTTCCCATGACGCGAAAGGGAAAGGTTTCGGAGGCCCTCGCCTATGGCGCGATGGGGTCTTTCACGGGCGGCACATTCAGCATCATCGCATTCCTGCTCTTCTCGCCCTTCCTGGCGCGCCTCGCTCTGCGCTTCGGCCCGCCAGAATTCTTCGTTTTGGTGTTGTTCGGTTTGACGGTCCTGGCGTCAATCGATCCTGGCCGCCTTTGGAAGGGATTGTTCGCGGGCTGCCTCGGCATGGCGCTTCCGGCGATCGGAGTGGATCCCGCGTGGGGCGAGCCGCGCATGACGTTCGACATTCTTCAGCTTTACGAAGGCCTTCCCTTTATCCCGGCATTGCTTGGCTTGTTCTGCATCGCGCAGATGCTTTTCTTGATCGATGAAAAGCACTTGGTGCAGGGCGCCCTGCAAGCATCGCCGACATTGCGCGGCGCGCTTTCCGGCATGGCCGACGCATTCCGGCACAAGCGTGTCCTGCTACAGAGTGCGGCCGTCGGCACCTTCATCGGCGCGCTGCCCGGCGCCGGCGCCACGATAGCGGCGTTCGTCGCCTATACGCTGGCCCGAAGCACGTCGAAACACCCGGAGAAATATGGGACCGGCATTCCCGAAGGCATCCTCGCGACGGAAGCCGGTAACAGCTCGAACGTCGGCGGCGCGCTCATTCCAACCTTCGCGTTGGGAATTCCGGGATCCGCTTCGACGGCAATCCTGCTGGGCGTCATGATGTTCATGGGTTTGCGGCCGGGTCCGCGGCTCTTCTTCGAGCAGCTGACCTTGATCCATACGCTCGGCGTGTATCTGCTGTTCGGCTGTTTGATGATCGCGGTTTTCGGCCTTTTGGCGGCGAAGTATTTTTATCGCCTGACGCGCATACCGCTGAACATTCTTGTCCCCTGCACCATCGCGGCGGCGACGCTGGGCGCCTATTCGGGCCGGACCGAGTTTTTCGACATAGGCGTGATGCTCGTGATGGGAGCGTTCGGCTATCTGCTGATGAAGTACAAGTATCCGCTCAGCGCGGTTGTCCTGGGCATGGTCCTGGGGCCAATGGCCGAGGAGTACTTCACGCAAAGCGCGGAGATGTCCGACTGGGATTTCACGATCTTCTTTACCCGGCCAATTTGTATCTTCCTGTGGGTTTGTATTCTCGTTTCGTTGGTCGGTTCGGGATTGCTGGCCCGACGAAACGCGAAGCGGCAACAGGCCAAGGAGATACAGCTCTAACTTGCTGTGCCGCCCTATTCCATTTCGCCACGCTCAGGCCCGGCGCAACCCCGCCCGTGACGGCGACAAATCCGCCGCCGTCAGCCCGAATTCACCAATCTCGGACGGCAGGTCTCGTCCGCGCGCCAAGTCGGCCGCAATGCGTCCCAGAGCGGGCGCCGTCTGGATGCCGTAACCGCCTTGCCCCGCCAGCCAGAAGAAACTGGGCGCGGCCGAATCGAAACCGGCAACCGGCGTCTTGTCGGCGACGAAGGATCGCAATCCGGCCCAACGATGCGAAACCCGGTCGATTGTCATCGTCGTTGCCGTCTGGATGCGGTCAATCGCGATGGCGATGTCGAGCTCTTCCGGCTGCACGTCGCAAGGCGGCATCGGGGTCTCGTCGGCTGGCGAACCCATCAATGTGCCGGCCTCGGGCTTGAAGTAGAATTCCTCGTCGATATCGATGGTCAACGGCCAGGCGTCGACCGCCATATCCACCGGAGGCTCGAACACGACCGCCGTGCGCCGCTTTGGCATCAATCCAATTGGATCGATACCCGCCATCGTGGCCAAAGCATCGCACCAAGCACCGGCAGCATTGATGACGACAGGCGCCGTCCATCTACCGCCAGGGGTTTCGACCGACCAATCGGCGCTGGCGCGGTCGACGGCCAGCACTTCCGCACCGGTCACGATCGTACCGCCGTGATCACGGATGCCGCGCACGAAGCCTTGGTGCAGAGCGTGCACGTCGATGTCCATGGCCTCCGGTTCCAAGACCCCGCCGGCGACATAGTCGGGCCGCAACACCGGCAGGATCGCACACGCCGCGGTCCCATCGATGCGGTGAATGGAATCGACCAGAGCACTCCCCTCCGCCGCAGCTTGATCGAGCGCGTCAAGCTGGTCGTTGCGGCCGATGAACAGGGCGCCGCGCGGAGCCAACAGCGCGGGTTCAGAAAATCCGGCCGGTGGTGCGGTGAAGAAATCGTGTCCCGCAACGGTCAGAGCGCGGACAGCGGCATTGCCATAGGCCTGCGTGTACATCGCGGCCGACCGCCCGGTAGTGTGGTAGGCGAGCGCGGTTTCGCGCTCAAGCAGCAGCACGCGGCCATGCGGTGACAGGAAATAGCCCGCCGACACACCCGCAATGCCGCCGCCGACAATGATAAAATCGTAACTCTCGCTCACGCTTCCCTACGCTTCGTCTGTATGGGACACGATTCGTGTATTAATTCGGTCCTATGGTTGGAGGTAAGGTAAAGTTTAGTGCCGACGCTTGCACGCGTTGCGGCACGCGGCTAAGCCAAAGCCACGCGTACATTCCCCACCGGCACCATCCAAGGAAATTGCATGCGCCTTGCCATCATCAACGACTATCAAAAGCTCGCCGAAGAAACCGCCGATTGGGGGACGCTGCCGTCCGACATCACGGTCGACGTCTTTCAGGACCGGCTGACCGACGGTGCCGAAGCGGCCGAACTGCTTGCGCCCTATGACATCGTCGTCACGGCACGCGAGGAAACCCGCTTCGACCAAGCGCTGGTCGAACAATTGCCGAACCTAAAACTCCTCGTCACCCATGGCCAACGCAACGCGGCCCTCGATCTGGATGCGCTGGCCGATCAGGGCGTGACCGTCACCGGCACGGGATACGGCTTCCCCAACGGCACGGTGGAGACGGCCTGGGGCCTGATCCTCAGCCTCGCGAAGCACATCCCGCTGGAAGACCAGGGCATGCGGCACGGCGAATGGGGCCTCGACCTGCCGCGCGGCTTGACCGGGAAGACACTCGGCGTGCTCGGCCTCGGCCGGCTGGGAGGCGGCGTCGCCCGGGTCGGATTGGCGCTCGACATGGAGGTGATCGCCTGGAGCCAGAACCTGACCGACGAACGCTGCGCGGAACTCGGCGTCACGCGTGTCGGGAAGGACGAATTGTTCAAACGGTCGGACGTCCTGTCGGTCCACGTGATCCTGGGCGACAGATCTCGTGGATTGGTCGGGGCAAAGGAAATCGGCCTAATGAAGCCGACGGCATGGCTGATTAACACGTCACGCGGCCCCATCGTCGATGAGGCCGCCATGATTGAGGCGTTGGAATCCAACCAGATCGCCGGGGCCGGACTCGACGTCTATGACATCGAACCCCTGCCCGCCGGTCATAAGCTTCGGACGTTACCGAACACGGTGCTGACACCGCATATCGGCGGGCGCACCTATGAGAATTTCGCCGCTCGCTATCAAGACAGTCTGGAAGACGTGCGCGCCTGGCTCGACGGCAAACCGGTCCGGGTGATCGCCGCGCCGGCGTAGTCGCGAGCGATGCGCGCGCCTGATATGCTGCTCGGCAGACGCAATTCATCCACTATTAGAGGCGGACCAGACTCATGAAACTCATCGGCGGATTTGGCTCGCCCTTCGTACGGCGCGTGGCTGTCAGTCTCAATTTCTTGGGATTCGACTGGGAACAAGAAGCGATTTCGGCCTTCGACAACCCCGAACCGGTTAAGAAACATAATCCGCTGGTGCGCGTGCCCACCGTAGTCCTGGACGACGGCGAGGCGCTGGTCGAAAGCTATGCGATCCTCGATGCACTTGACGACATGGTCGACGACGCAAAACAACTGATACCCGCTGGCGGCGTCCCGCGGCGGAGGGTGATGCAGCTATCCGCGGTCAGTACCGGCACGATGGACAAAGCCGTGTGGGCTTACTACGAGGGCCGGTTTCATCCGGCGGAGAAAGTCCACGAGCCCTGGGTCGAGCATAACGACGGACAGGTCATGGGTGGTCTCGGTTATCTCGACGCCTGCGCGAAAAAGGCCGGCGACAACTGGCTTGCCGGCACCGACCGGATCAGCCAAGCCGATATCAGCGCTACGGTCGCCATCACGTTCGCCAACCGCGTCCGCCCTAAACTTGAGGTGATGGAAAAATTCCCCCATCTCGCCGCCTTTGCCGCGCGCTGCGAAGCAATGGACGAGTTTTCGAGCGCGGCGCCGTAACGGTTCCAGGGCGCTTCTCGGCCCTGCCCTAGAAAATGCCGGCGTCTACGCCGTATGCCATGGCCGCCCCGATCTCGCGGCATTGGCCGACGAATTCGTCCTGCCAATCCCCGCGGCAGACAATCGGCTCCTGGACCGCGCGCCAGCGGAGGCCCGTGACGATAGTCTCCACACCGCGCTGTGTTCCGGTGCCGTCATGTCCCGCCCGGATGTAGAGGCAGTAAGGCAGCCCCTGGGTATGCTCCAGACACGGGTAATAGATCCGATCGAAAAAATCCTTCAGCGCCCCGCTCATATAGCCGAGGTTCTCGGTCGTGCCGAGAATGATCCCGTTCGCCGCCAGAACGTCGTCGGGACCCGCGTCGAACGGGCTGAGCGCGGTCACGTCGACGGCCAAACCGTCATCCGACTGCGCGCCCTCGACAACGGCGTCACGAAGACGCTGCGTGTTGTCGGATGGCGCGTGCGCGATGATGAGAAGCCGTTTGTTCGGCATGATGCGACCGAGTGTCCTGTCTAGACCTGTCCGATGCAAGCGGCACGCCGTAAACGGCAGTCGCTAGGCCGCCAGCAAGGCATCGATCTCCTTAAGGTTCTCCGCCGTCAACTTCCAACGCGAGGCGGCGGCATTGGCCGCCATCTGCTCGGGCTTGGACGCGCCGCAAATGATACTGGCAATCGACGGCTGTGCGCCAAGCCACGAGATTGCCAACGTCAAAATGTTGTACCCGTGGTCACCCGCATACGCATCCAGACTTTCCAAGAGATCGAAATCTGCCTTGGCGAGATTATCGTCGCCGGCCAGCCGGCTGCCTGCCGGTGCGTCGCTGCCCCGCCGGTATTTTCCGGTAAGCAGACCGCGAGCGATCGGATAGTAGGGCAGCAGGCCGATACTGTTTTTTTCACAGACTGGAATGAGATTCGCCTCGATCCCGCGCTCCAGCATGTTCCAGGCATTTTGCGCGGTGACGAAACCCTTTAGTCCGGCCTTCTCGGCAGCATCGACTGCCTCCTGCATCTGCGCACCGGTGTAATAGGAGCAGCCGTAATATCGAATCTTGCCCGTCGACACGAGGTCCTCGAGCGCACCCAACGTGTCGGAAAGCGGCGTGTCGGGATCGGGACGATGCTGCTGATACAGGTCGATCACGTCGGTTTGGAGTTTCTCGAGGCTCTGATCCAAGGCGACGCGGATATTCTCGGGCGACCCTTTCGGTTTGCCCTCAACATGGGAAATGGTGTGGCCGAATTTCGTGGCAAGGAACACCTTGTCGCGCTTCCCCTTCAACCCGCTTCCCATGAACCGCTCGGAATCGCCGTCGCCATAGGTTTCCGCCGTGTCGAAGAAATCGATGCCCGCTTCGATCGCGGCGTCGAGTACTGCATGCGTGCCCTTCTCGTCCACGCGGCGGCCGAATGCATTGCACCCCAGTCCGACCAACGACACGTCCAACCCGCCTGCACCACCGATTTTTCGTCTGTCCATCTGCGTTCCGTTCCCTAATTTGTCGGCGTCGTATCGCCTAGAATCAATCTAAGTCGCTGGCGTCATGGCGTTCCGGCACCCTCTCGTCTTCCGGCCCCGAGGTCTTGTTGACCCGCCGGCCGCGCTGGACCGCCGGACGGGCCTGAATCTCCGACGCCCATCGCACCACGTTCTCGTACGAAGTCACGTCGAGGAATTCTGCCGCCTCGTAGGCATTATTCAGGACCAGGTTCCCGTACCAGGCATAAGTCGCGATGTCGGCGATGTTGTAGTCGTCGCCGCATAGGTACTGCCGGTCCGACAGGTTCCGTTCCAGCACGTCGAGCTGCCGTTTGGTTTCCATCGTGAAGCGGTTGATCGGGTACTCGAACCGCTCCGGCGCGTATTTGTAGAAATGACCGAACCCGCCGCCGAGATAGGGCGCACTGCCCATCTGCCAGAACAGCCACGAGAAACACTCCGCCCGGGCCGACGGATCGTGCGGCAGAAAGGCGTCGAACTTCTCCGCCAGATACAGCAGGATCGCGCCGGACTCGAACACGCGGGTCGGCGGCGACGTGCTTTGGTCCAGCAGCGCGGGAATCTTCGAGTTGGGATTCACCTCCACGAAGCCGCTGCCAAACTGGTCTCCGTCACCAATCTTGATCAGCCAAGCGTCATACTCAGCGTCGGTCTTGCCGAGTGCGAGGAGTTCTTCGAACATCACCGTGACCTTGACGCCATTGGGCGTCGCCAGCGAGTAGAGCTGATGCGGATGCTTTCCGCGCGGCAGCTCCTTCTCATGCGTCGCCCCGGCAATCGGCCGGTTGATCTTGGCCCAGGTCCCGCCGCTCTCGGCGTCCCATTTCCAAACTTTCGGCGGGGTGTATGTCAATGAATCGGCCATGCGTTCTGCTTTCTGATTGTCGAGATTATCGGAACCGCGTAAGCGGAAATGCCTGTTGGGTCAGGCGCCCCGCGCGGACCGCCTGGAATGTATCTGGTACGAGCGGGGCATCACGTCAATGACGCAGCTCGGGAGACGCCTACCGCGCGCGCTTGCCCTGAAAATCGGGCTTGCGTTTTTCGCGGAACGCGTTGCCGCCCTCCTTCGATTCTTCGGTCAGGTAGTACAACGACGTGGCCTCGAAGCCGAGCGCCGCGATGCCACGGATATGGTCGGTGTCCGCGTTGAAGCTGCGCTTCGCAATGGCGATGGCGGTGGGGCTGCGTTCGGCGATCTCGGCGCACCATTGATCGACCTCGGCGTCGAGCTGATCGTCCGGCACCACCTTGTTGACCAGCCCCATGGCTTCCGCTTCCTGTGCGGTATAGCGGCGGCAGAGATACCAGATCTCACGCGCCTTCTTTTCGCCGACCACGCGCGCCAGATAGGCCGTGCCAAAGCCGGGATCGACCGAGCCGACCTTCGGGCCGACCTGACCGAAGATCGCGCTTTCGGCGGCGATCGTCATGTCGCAGACCGTCGCCAGCACGTTACCGCCGCCGATCGAGTAGCCCCGCACCTTGGCGATCACCGGCACCGGCACCTCGCGCATGGCGGCGTGAATTTCCTCCACCGGCACCTTCAGGATGCCCCGTCCCTGCCGTTCGCCCGATCCCTTGGACTGCTGGTCGCCGCCGGTACAGAAGGCGCGGTCTCCGGCTCCTGTCAGCACGATGACGCAGTTGTCGCGGTTCCAGCCGCCGCGTTTGATGGCGTCGATCAGCTCCTCATAGGTCTGCGCCCGCAGGGAATTATATCGTTCCGGCCGGTTCAGGGTGATCGTGGCAACGCGGTTCTTTTCTTCGAACAAAAGGTCTTCGTATTCCATGAGATATCTCACTTTCCGGTCGGGCTGTTAGGACGCAGGCTTGCGTAGCACTCTATCCGGCGGGGAACACGGCGGGCAAATAGTCGGCGACATTAATTCAATTGTAGAGGGGTTGTGGCGGACCTAGTGGCGAGAGGCCATCGCTTCGGCTCGCCTGATCTGGTCCGGGGTCATGCAGGTCGCGACCGCGTCCCGGCGATCCCGCGCCCAGGTACTGCCCGCCGACGCTGCCAGATCGAGCCAGTACCACGCCTTGACCCGGTCGAGGCCAACGCCGCGGCCGCGGCTGTAGAAATCACCGATGTTGAGTCGGGCGATGACATTCCCGCGTTCGGCGGCGGTGCGGTACCAGTGCGCGGCTTGGCGATCATCGCGAGGCGCGCCCAGTCCCGCCTCATAAAGCCCTGCGAGCGCGACTTGTGCGTCTACATCGCCATGCTCGGCCAAGCGCCGCCACTCGGTGAAGGCGACGCCATAGGCGCCCGCGTCATAGGCCGACAAGGCATTCATGAAATCGGCGCGTGCCGGGAAGCACGCGAATAGGAAGAGAAAAACGGCGGCACCGACCGATCGCATTCGATCACCCATCGGAGATAAGGTGGGGGACGAGCGCCGCGAAACCCCGTCCCCCGATAGCCGAGAGAATACCGCTTTAGCGATACTCTTCCGGCAAGAACAACATGGAATCCTGTTCCTCGGCCACCGTTGTGTGACATTCGATACAGAACTTCATGTTCTTAGAATTGCGCCCGTTGGTCTCGCCGAAGAACGATCCGTTCGGCATGACCATGGCGTATTTCCAGTCGCCGCTTTCCTTGTTCCAGCCCGCGCTCATCTTGCGCATGATGAACAGCGGTCCGACCCCAACCTTGCCATCGGGCGATGCCGTGAAGCTGTCCTTGACCAGATAGGACCCGACCGGCATCCGGCCGGATTTCTCGAACTTGCCGTAGGCCTTCGCCGTTCCGTTGGCATAGTTTTGAACAAAACGTCCGCCATGGGTCGCCGACTGATAGGCAACCTTGCTGTAGCGCTTGTAGCTGGTGTAGCCCGCCGCCACGCCGATGCCCGATTTGGCATACGCCGCCTTCATCTCGGTGATGATGCAGTCATAGGCTGCCTTGGCTTCGGCCGACGACAGCTCTACCGGGTCAGCGCCAGCACAGGGATTGCAAGGATTTGCTGCACCGCAGGGGTTGCACGGGTTCTTCGCTGCACAAGGGTTGCAGGGGTTCTTCGCCGCACAGGGATTGCAGGCCTTCTTTGCAGCGCATGGGTTACACGCCTTGGCTGCACAGGGGTTACGCTTGGCCGCGCACGGATTACAGGCTTTCTTCGCGGCACACGGGTTACACGCTTTCGCCGCACAAGGGTTGCAAGCCTTCTTTGCCGCACAAGGATTGCAGAGCGCCGCCTTCTGCAGCCGCGGAATGACACAGCGTGCGCTATAAGCCGCCGCCGCACCGCCGCATGGATTGCACGCGCCACAGGGGTTGCAGGGATTCTTGGCCGCGCAGGGATTGCATGCCTTCTTCGCCGCGCATGGATTACAAGGGTTCTTAGCCGCGCACGGATTGCATGCCTTCTTCGCGGCGCATGGGTTACATGCCGCACGCGCCTTACACGGGTTCTTGGCGGCGCAGGGATTAACCGCCCGCTTCACCGCGCATTTGGCCGCGCACAGGCTTTTGGCTGCGCATGGGTTCACAGCACGTTTTGCCGCACAGGGATTCGCCTGCGCTGTGCTGATCATGATCGAACCGCCGGCAACTGCCCCTGCGACTCCCAGAGCCACCGCAACCGGAATGACGGTCGACGACAGCATCCTCGCCTTTAACTGCATGAAATCCTCCACTGGATGGCCCGGCTGATCGCCGCCACCTCTTATGCATTACGAATCAGTCAAGGTAGCCTAATGCCGTTCGTCGGCGGCCGGGACTCAATCTTGGTCACGTGATTGTGAGGCCGGATCGGCCGCTGCGCGCGGCCCTACGCCGCACTAAAACCACTGGCCTTTCGCGCAAATTTGAATGTATTTGTTTCGCGCCAAAGGAAAACAGGTGCCTAACCTGATCCTCCACTCGCGGCCCATGGGGCCGGTCGCGGTGAATCGATCGGGAACCGAAACAGGAGAACGGAATGACACGCTCAATAAAAGGACTGATCGCCAGCGCCGCGATCGCTGGATTCATGATCGCAAGCCCCGCCTTCGCGGCGGACGGCGATGTCGCAAAAGGCGAAAAAGCCTACAAGACCAAATGCAAGAGTTGCCATTCGATCAAAGCGAATGTGAAACGGGTCGGCCCCTCCCTGTTCGCGATATTTGGTCGGAAATGCGGCACCGCAGCGAAGACCCGATTCTCGAAGGGCTACAAGGCCGCCTGCGAAGCGAAGCCGTTCGCGTGGGATGAGGCGCTGGTCAACGAGTACATCGAAGCCCCGGCGAAGTTCATGACGAAGATGGCCGGCAAGAAGGTCTCGTCACCGATGCGTGCCGTAAAAATCAAGAAAGAAAAGCGCCGCGCGAATATCATCGCATTCCTGAAGACGCTCAAATAGGACTGGATCAGGGCGGCAGCTCCAGCCGCCGCCCATTCCACCGCCTGCTCAGAATCAGTACACACACGCCCGCCAGCGCCGACATGGCTGTCATCAACAGATACGACTGATCGCCGAAACGTTCGTAGGCAAGGCCCGAAAGCGGCACCGCAATCGCAATCGCCGCGCCCATGGCAAGTGCGTTGTAGAGGCTCTGCGCCGTGGCCGACATCCCGGCCGGCGCGGCCTGCGAGACGAAACTCATCGCCGCGAGGTGCCCCGCTCCAAAGGTCAGGGCATGCAGCGCTTGCGCCACGACCAGAATGGCTAGGTCGTTGCTGATCGCAAGCAATGTCCACCGCATGACGCCGGCGATCGCCGCCAGCGCCATCAAGGGCATCAACCCGAACCGCTCGACCAGCCGCGCGCCGAAGGCGAACAGGATGATCTCCGCCACGACCCCCTCGGCCCACAAAAAACCGATGACCTGTTCGCTGATGCCTGCATCGCGCCAATTCAAGGTACCGAAGGCGTAGAGCACGGCGTGGCTGCCCGCATTGAGCGACATTGCCAGTATAAACAGCAGCATGACCGGATGCAGCGCCAGCCGCCAAACGACGCCGCGCTTGCCCTGCTGCGCCTTTTCGGCCCGCGTGTCGGGAAGGATACAGGCGACCGCCACGGTGAAAACCGCAAGCGCCAGAACCACCCACAGGATCGCGTCCTCGCCCCACCGGCCCAGCAACACACCGCCCATAAACGAGGTGATGATGAAGCTCACCGATCCCCAGAGCCGGACCCGGCCGTAATCGGTGTAGCCGCGCGATGCATTCAACATGGTCAGGCTATCGCCGACCGGGTTGACCGCGCTGTGGAAGACCGCGACGACCATGGCTACGGCAAGGATCTGCCAAAACCCATCAGCCAGGAGATAAAACGAGTAGCCGGCAGCCATCCCCGTCAGCAACAGAATGACCAGTCGTTTCCGCTCGCCGTGGCGGTCGGCGAACTGCGCGATGACCGGCGTCGTACCGATGCTGATCCATCGCCCGACCGACAGGACAAGCCCGATCTCGACGGGCCCCAAGCCCCGGCTTTGCAACCAGACGGGCCAATAGGGCATGACGACGCCAACAAGCGCGAAAACGGCAAAGTAATAGGACGCCAGTCGGAACGAAAGCCAAGCCGGGCGCTTGTCCGTCATCTAGCCCGGACGCCAACGGTCATGAGATCGAGCCGACGCCGTAGGATCCGGTCAGCAGCTTGCCCTCGGCGAAACGGCTCAGCCGATACCCGCTGATATCCACGTCGGTCTTCTGGCCCAGGATGGTCTGCGCCAGGACCTTGCCAACCATCGGCGACAGCTTGAAGCCGTGTCCCGAGAAACCGTAGGCAATATGCAGACCGTCGATCCCGTCAACCGGTCCAAGAACGGGGTTCCAATCGGGTGGGATATCATAGGGACCGCACCAGGAATCGACGAGTTGCGCGTTCGCGAAATCGGGCATCCTGTTGGCGATCTGGCCGCCCTGCAACAGCACGAAGTCATCGGAAACGTTCTCGTCCAGGGATTCGACCCGGTCCAGCGGATCGCCGTGATCGCCGGTCCCCACCAGCACCACACCGCCCGAGGCCGGCCGGAAGTACATCTTGTTCTCGACCGTCAGGTCTTTGACGATTGGCAGCTCCCGGTCATAGGGATCGTCGGTCCGAAACGTCAGCACGACGTGTTTCGATACTTCCAGCGGCAGATGCAGATCGAGCCAGCCGGCCAATGCAGCGGTCCACGGCCCGATGGCGAACAGCACGGTCCCGGCTTCGATATCGCCGGATGCGGTGCGGACACCGGTCACCCGGTCGCCATCGCGTAGAACTCCGGTGACCTGCGTCTCGGTCAGCACGTCGACGCCCTTGGCCCGGGCGCCGGCCACGAAACCGGTCGTGGTCAAATACGGATCAGCGTAGCCCGAAACCGGCTCATAGCCGATCACAGCGGCATCATCCACGTTGAGACGGGGATGGAACTCCCTCGCCTGCTCCTTTGAAATCTCGTAGGTTTCCGCGCCGACGTCCGATTGCATATTGAGGTTCTCAGACACGGAGTCCGCCATTTTCTCGTCGGCGACGATGATATAGCCGGACTCGACCCATCCGCTGGACGCGTCACCAACGCCGACATAATCCGGAAAATTCCGGAAGATCTCGTGCCCTTTGACCGTCAGCTCGGTATTGGTCGGGATCGAATAATGGCTTCGGCAGATCGCACAGGACTTTGCCGTGCCGCCGGTACAGATCTGTCCCTGTTCGATCAACAGGACCGACCCGGCCCCGAGAGCCTTGAGATGGAAGGCGCTGGAGGCGCCCACTACACCGCCCCCAACGACGATGGTGTCGTAGGATTTGTTCGTCATTATTAGCCTACCCGATAGCACAACAGCGAAGTGATTGACGTGATGTGCGATGAAAGCGCAATGCGGCTGAAAGGAAAAGAAATTTAACTGGCGCCGCGAGCAAAAATGGCCGAGAAAATCAGGGGCGGGTCGGAGCACCATAAGAACTAGTCTGACCGGATAGATTTTACCTAACGCACTGATATAACCTAGTTAATTTCCTCATCTACGGATCGAGCGATAATGGCTCCGGTTACGCAGGCGGTATGGATGCGGTAGGATAACGAACGGACAAAACCCGGGTAAAGGGAAGCGCAGCGAATGCCAAAATCACGACCGACTACTGAATCAGCCGAAGAGGCTGTCGCCGCAGCGGGCGGTAGCATCGACCAAATCCGCGAAATCCTGTTCGGTACAGCGCAGCGGCAGATGGACACGCGCTTGGCGAAGTCGGACAAGGCGTTGAAAAAGGCTGCTTCGGAAGCCGAAGACCGGCTCGCCGACGTCAAAAGCGATCTCATCGAGCGGCTCGGCACACTCGACTCGAACCTCGAAACGCAGATTGGGCAAGTACTCGACAAGCTCGACGCGACGCAGACCGACATTGAGCAGAAGCTGCAGGCAGCACAGCGGGAGCTGTCGGATAATCTGTCCGCACTCGAAAAGCAATTGCGCCAGGACATGGCCGACCAGGCCCAGGACCAGCGCCGGCGGCTCAAAGAACTTCAGGATGATCTTGATAGTGCGGTTGCGCGGCTGGAGGACGAAAAGACGGGCAACCAGGATCTCGGCAGCTATCTCATGGAGATCGGTCTCCGCTTGCGCGGCGATCAAAGCTTCGATGCGATCCAGGCCTCGATCAACGCGGACGGCGACGGTGAACCGAAAGCCTGAGAATGAGACCGCCCGAGGAAGAACTTAAGCATCTACTCCTCGCCCCCGAGCTTGCACTTCTAAAGCGGATACAGCGGCGGTGCGACGCGCTCCAATTGCGTGTCGGCGACGACCCGGCACTGAAGGATAGTGTCCGCGGCGTCATTGTCGAGGTGTTGCGGGAATCCGGGGTTCAGGAGCACGACCGCCTGTCGGGCGCCCTCGCCCCGCTCATCGTCTCGAGCATGCGCCAGGAAATCCGCAACTCGCGCGAGATGATGGTTGACGCGCTTTATCCCATCACCGGCCAATTGGTTAAGGCGGCGGTGCGGAACGCATTCAACGAACTCCTCGAAACCATCAACACGAAGCTCGACGAAGGGTTTTCGGTAGATCGGTGGCGCGCGAAGATTCAGTCAAGAATTACCGGAACGTCGGAAGCGGAGATCCTGCTGCGGCGCAATCCGCCCTTTGATATCGAAGAAATCTTTGTCATCCACCGCCCCACCGGACTGCTGATCGAGCGCGTCACCGCAACCGAAGGGACCGAGGACAGCGACGGCGGCGTAGACAGTGAACTCGTAAGCGGGCTCCTGACCGCAATCATGGATTTCACGCGCGACGCCTTCAGCGACGAAAAAGGCGGCGAACTGCGAACCCTCACATTTGGTGAGTCCCAACTCTTTCTGCGCACGTCGGCCAACACCATTCTCGCCGCCAAGACAACGGGAACGCCGCCCCCTCGGTTCGAGACCGCCCTTCAGCGGGTTTTTCTGTCGATCCTTGATCAATGGAACGACTTGCTCGCGTCCTTCGATGAAGAGGATGAAGATGATCAGAAGGCGTCCTTCATTGACGATCTGAACGAGCGATTCCAAGACTTGTTGCGGGACCGGCGGAAGAATTTTCGGGGCGGTGCGCTGCGGGCATATGCCGTGATCGCAGCGATGTTTCTCCTGATCGCCATCTGGCCTGCATGGGCGACATATCAGTACTATCGCGCGCAGGCGATCGAGGCCGATGCCCGGAACGTCGTCGAAAGTCAGGTGGCATTGTCCGGTTATCCGATCGATATCCGGTATGACGGTGACACGGAAGCCCTGGTGGTTACGGGCCTGTTGCCCAGCACCGCTGCGAAAGAGAGCCTGATCTCGGGCCTTGCAGACCGTCTTCCCGGCGTCAAAAACGATCTTCGGCTCGCGACAATGAACCAAGTCCGTAAAGACGAGATCGCCAGCAGCCTGGGCGCTATCATGAATACCGAACTGAGTAAGCTCAAAGCGTCGTTGCGCCAAGGCATGGTCGACCTGGAGACCCAGACACAGGCGAACGACGCGGCACTAGCTGAAAAGATATCCAAATCCGTCGCGGGGCTGGACGCAAAGTTCAACAGTTTCGAGAAAGCGGTATCGCAGCGAATCGAGAACCGGATTGCAACCGCGCTTATCCCGTCGCCGACCAAGCTTTTGACAGATTGGGTTCAGACCAACACTCTGTTCCTGCGTGACGAAACACAATTCCGGAACCCGAAATGGGCCAAGGCCCTGCTGCGCGAATTGGCGAACCTGGTCGAATCGGCCCCCGATGATCTTCGCGTCCGCGTCGTGGGCTATACAGACAACACGGGCTCGGCCTCGCTAAACGCGCGCTTGTCCACGGAACGGGCGCAAACCGTGGTAAAGATGCTCACAGCGCTCGGCGTGCCGGAAGATCGCCTGATTACCGTCGGCCGGGCCTCGGAGAAATCGATCGGCTCAGGCGAGAACGCGACATACAATCGGCGGGTCGAGTTCGAGATCGTGTTTCTGCCCGAATAGCGGATACGCCCTGATGGTGAGCAAGAAGATATGTGTTATCGGCCAGTTCGCGGTCGGCAAGACGTCGCTGGTGCGCCGATACGTGCTGGATGAGTTCTCGCACGACTATCAAGCGACGCTCGGCGTCAATATCTACAAATACAGCGATACCGTCGAATACCCGGCGGGCGGCGAAACGACGCTGAACCAGATCATCTGGGACATCGAAGGCGGCGACACAAATCCGGAAAAGACCGGCACCTACATTCAGGGCGCGGCTGGCGCCCTCATCGTCGGCGACATCACGCGACCGGAATCCATCGCGGCCATGTCGGACCACGCCCGCTTGTTCCAATCACTGCGGCCCGGACGCCCGATCGCGTTCGCGCTCAACAAGATCGACCTGCTCGACGAACCGCCGGCAATGGATGCGGATGAGCGCCTAACCAAAGAGTTCGGAGCCGACGTCGTACGGACCAGCGCCGCGATAGGAACCGCCGTTCCGGAACTATTTCGGCGGCTTGGGGGCCGGATACTCGAAATCGGCGCGTAAATTGCTTCATCCCTCACATCAGATATCGCTCGAAACGTCATCGAGAATATTTTGGAGCCCTATCGTTTATCGAAAATTACTTTAACGCCGCGCCGAAAATTCCGGCGACCGACCCAAACCGAGGCCCATGACCCCAGACCTACCCTTCCCTGTTCTTGAGACGACACGAACGTTGTTCGATGCGGGCACACTTGGCCTGGTCATGATCGATGCGGGTTTCACGATCGTCGGCCGGCACGGAAAACTGGTCGACTGGATCGAGCCACAGGCGAACGCGATGGATTGCCTGCCGTTCCTGGTTGGCCTCGACGAGACCATGAAGGATCTGGCGGGCAGCGGAAAACCGCCCTTCCGCCTGTCGAACCTCAGCCTGCACGATCCCGATTCCGACGGGCCGCGGATCATCTCAATCCAGATTTACGGACAGCCCGATAGCGATGGCATCTCGCTCCTGGTACAGGATTCGTCGGAAATGGCGCGCCTCGAACAACAGGTGCTTCAGCGCAGCAACGAACTCGCACTAGCTGAAGAAAAGCTCCGGGACGCGAAGGAACAGGCAGAATCGGCGAACCGGGCGAAGAGCGCGTTTCTCGCGAATATCAGCCACGAATTGCTGACGCCGTTGAGCGTGATTTCCGGTGACGCGGAGATCATCCGTCAGGACGGCATGAGCCTGGACGAGACCCGTTCCTATGCCGCTGATATCCACGAAAGCAGCATTTACCTGATCGACCTCGTGCGCGACCTGCTCGACCTGTCACGCGCGGAAGTGGGCGGCGCCGACCTCTTAGAAGAAACCGTCGCAATCGGCGACATAGCGGCCGATGCGGTCCATATGGTCGGGCAACTTGGCGGTGCGGACATCGACTTCCATTTTGAAATTCCGGACGGCACACCGGGGCTGTTCGCGGATCGCCGGCGCATCAAACAGATGCTGATCAACCTGCTCTCCAACGCGGTCAAATACACCCCCGATGGCGGGCATGTGACAGTGGCCGTATCCAGCGATCCGAAGACCGGATTATCGCTTGCCGTCCGTGATACGGGCACCGGCATCGAGCCGGCGGACTTGGACCGAATCCTTGCCCCGTTCAACCAAGGCCCTGCACCGCTGCGCCAAAGCAGCCCGAAGGGCGTTGGCCTCGGATTGCCACTCACCAAGTCCTTGATTGCCCTGCATGGCGGCCGCTTGTCGATCGACAGCACGCCGGGCTCCGGCACGGCGGCGACCTTGCATTTTCCCGCCGACCGACTGCGCCGGAATTAACGGGCGTATCGCATGGCCGATCGATCAAAAATATTGCTGGTGGAGGATACCCCGGCCCTGGCGCGGACATACTGCGGGTATCTACGAAACGAACCCGTCGACATAGAGCATGTTGAAACCGGCCAGGCGGCGCTCGACGCGTTGCAGCGGAGCGTGCCCGACGCAATGCTGCTCGACCTCAAGCTACCGGACATGAACGGCCTCGACATCCTGGGAAATCTGACACCGGAACTGCGCGCCTGCCCGGTCATCGTGATCACCGCCCATGGCTCCGTCAACACCGCGGTCGAGGCGATGCAGGCCGGCGCCGCCGACTTCCTGGTCAAGCCGTTCAACGCCGAACGGCTCAAGGTTACGCTTAGGAACCAGCTCGAAAAGCGGGAATTGACGGAGATCGTCAAGACCTTCGAAGAGACTACCAGCCGGCCTGAGTTCGAAGGGTTTCTCGGATCGAGTCTCATAATGCAATCCGTCTACCACGCAATCCAAAGCGCGGCGGCGAGCGAAGCGACGGTCTTCATCACCGGGGAAAGCGGCACCGGTAAGGAAGTGTGTGCCGCCGCCGTCCATAATCGAAGCAAGCGGCGTAACGGCCCCTTCGTGCCGATCAACTGCGCCGCCATACCGGCGGACCTCATCGAAAGCGAGATTTTCGGCCATGTGAAAGGCGCCTTTACCGGCGCCATCGCCAACCGGAAAGGCGCCGCGGAAACCGCCGACGGGGGCACGTTGTTCCTCGACGAAATCTGCGAGATGGACGTCTCGCTACAAAGCAAGCTGCTGCGCTTCGTCCAAACCGGCAGCTTCACGAAAGTCGGCAGCAGCACTCCCCAGACCGTCGACATCCGCATCATTTGTGCGACCAACCGCGATCCGCTGACGGAAGTTCAAGCCGGCCGATTCCGCGAAGACCTCTACTATCGTCTCCATGTCATCCCTTTGGCGCTGCCCCCGCTCCGCGAACGCGGCGATGATGTCCTGGAAATCGGCCGGCACTATTTGACGGCATACTCCGATCAAGAAGCCAAGATTTTCACGGATTTCGATGCAGACGGCGCAGCCGCCCTTCTGGCCTATGGCTGGCCCGGCAACGTTCGCCAGTTGCAGAACGTCATCCATCAGACGGTCGTGATGCACGATGCCGACACGGTAGCCGCGTCGATGCTTACCCTGCCAAACGGTGGTCCTCCTACTGGGCGCAGCGCAGCCACCGACACGACCGACAGAAGCCAATCCGAAGATGCCACGCGAAGCGCCCCAGGCGGTGCCGGCTTGGAAGAGTTGGCGAAAACGATCCGCCCGCTCGACGATGTCGAACGCGAGACGATCACCCATGCCATCCGCCTCTGCGGCGGAGACGTGCGCAAGGCGGCTGTGTTCCTCGGAATCGCCCCCGCGACGGTGTATCGCAAACTTAAGAAATGGAAACTCGACGAGCACTAGCGCTCGACTTACTTGGTTCGCAAGACGAGTCTCATTTTGGGACTCAAAGCGTACCATCGCGCAACATATTCCGCTTCTGAGATTCCAACCCCGCTGATTTCCGCCATTTTCTATCCGAATACGGCGATGCAGCTTTGGCACCATCATTGCTCCTTACCCCATACCGGCGTGTTGCCGGGCACCGGATCGCATGGTCCGACCGTCAACCACTCCGCAACGGGAGAGCACCGATATGACCAATTCAGCAGCGAGAAATCTATTGGCCGCGCTTGTGATTCTCACCGTCGTCGGTGGCTGCGCAGCCACATCACCCGATGCGGACTCGCAAAATACGGTTGCCCGATCCAACGACACGAAGGCGAAGAAAGCCCCCACGGACGGACGCCGCATCATGGAGGGAATCGATTATGGGAACTCCGGATTTGGCGGACTCCTAATCTGGTAACGCCCAACCACCGAACAACAACAACAACACTGAGCCCGCTGCTCCACCGGCAATGCCGGAGAACGAGCGGCACACCAAAAAAAGCTGGTCCGCCGCGAGCCGACCAGATCGAGAGGAGAGATATTGAAATGAACTACAGCATCGAAACCATCGAAGGTATCGGCGCGACCTACGGCAAAACGCTGAAGGACGCCGGCATTTCCAACACCAAGGGTTTGCTAGAGCGGTGCGGCACCCGCGCGGGCCGCACCAAGACCGCCAAGGAAACGGGCTTGTCGGAGGCCCTTCTGCTCAAATGGACCAACATGGCCGACCTGATGCGCATCTCCGGCGTCGGCGAGGAATATTCGGAACTGCTGGAAGCCGCGGGCGTTGACACGATCAAGGAACTCCGCAACCGAAATCCAGAGACACTGACCGCAATGATGGAAGAGACCAACAAGTCGAAAAAACTGACGCGCCTGACCCCCAAACAGGCGCAGGTCGAAAAGTGGGTTGCCGAGGCGAAGACACTCAAG
This sequence comes from Alphaproteobacteria bacterium, assembly GCA_021774335.1. GTDB lineage: Bacteria > Pseudomonadota > Alphaproteobacteria > UBA8366 > UBA8366 > JAJFJD01. The sequence goes on along the minus strand of JAJFJD010000019.1, from coordinate 92,109 downwards.
CCCGTCATCTCACACTGAGGTTCGCGGTGCCGGTCGCTGGAGCCCACCGCAGATCCCTCTGCGGAGCTTGTTGTGCCCCAATTCCAGTGGCCGGCATCGTGGGCACTAAGGTATAAATTAACCTCATTGCGTGCATCGAAAGGAGAACTTCAATGAAAAGTCGAGCGAACTCGCTCCAGGCCTGGATCTGGATCATCGTTGCAATGGCATTTCTGGGCCTCGCCCAGCCCAGCCATGCGCAGAGCAGTTGTAAGGGCATGACCAAAGGAAAATGCGGCAGCAGCAGTTCCTGCACCTGGGTAAAGAGCTACAAGACCAAGAAGGGTAACTCGGTAGCCGCCTATTGCCGCAGTAAGGGCTCTAAGAAGGGCGCGGCCGCCAAGGCCAAGTCGAAGAAGACGGAAGCCAAGGCGAAGGCAAGCTCGAAGAAGAAGGCGGCCACCGCGAAATCGTCGAGCGCCAAAAAGAAAGCCACAAGCAAGAAGGCCAAGGCCAAGGCCAAAACCACGAAGAAGAAGGCCAAAGCCAAGACTACCAAGAAGAAAGCCAAGGCCAAGTCCGCCAAGACGAAGGCAAAGGCGAAAGCCAAGGCCGCGGAAAAGTCGAGTTCATCCACCAAGAAGTAGCGTCCTGGAGCGAACCGACACTCATACGCACCTCGGCGATGGGGGAGTAAACCCCGTCGTCAATAAGACGAAGGCAAAGTCAAAACCGCCGAGCGGTCAACACAATCGACCAATGGCGTTGCGATTGCCGGGGGACGTGAAAAGGAGATGGAATTTCGCCCATCTCCTTTTCGCTTGCCTGGAAATTTGACTAGTCGGGTCAGGTGGAAATATTCATTCGGCTGGCGCCACATGTGCACCCGCCGCCCCACGCCGGCGGCGAAGCCACTGACCGATATCTCCCTGCACCGCGATCATCGACGGGATGATCAACAGCACCAGGAACGTCGTGATCATCAGTCCGAAGACCAGCGTGATCGCCATCGGTACCAGGAATTGCGCCTGAAAACTTCGCTCGAACAGTAACGGGGTCAGGCCGCCGATTGTCGTCAGCGACGTCAGGATGACGGCGCGCAGCCGGTCGCAGGTTCCGTTGATCACGGCATCTTTGAAATGCTCGCCGCCCCGAATTCGCTCATCGATGGTCGTGACCAAGATGATCGAATCATTCACGACGATGCCAGCAAGACCGACCAGCGCGATCAGGCTGAGGATCGACATGTCGAAGCCGAGCAGGAGATGCCCAAACGTCGCACCGACAAAGGACAACGGGATAATGGCCATCACGACGAAAGGCCGCGAATAGCTGCCGAAGACCCAGGCAAGGATGATGAAGATCGCCGACATACCAAAGATCGCGCCAAGCTTCATGTCCGCCAACGTTTGCTGCTGCTCTTCCGCCTTGCCCGCGAATGTCGCGGTCGCGCTGTATTTTTTGGCGATGTCGAAGATGCCGTCCCGCTGTAAGGCCTCCAGCACGGTGTTGCTGTTGGTCAGCGCGGTATCGATCTCGGCCGTAATCGCCACCTGCCGCTGGCCGTCCTCGCGTTTGATCCTGGCGAAACCTTGCTTATCTCGGAATTGCACGACCTCGCCGAGCGGCACTTCGACGCCGCCAACCGGCGACCGTACGTAGATATCGGCGAGCAAACCGGAACCGACATCCTGGCGCGGGAATCGAACGCGGATCGTCACCTCTTCGTCGCCACGGGCGAAGCGCCGCGCGGTAGCGCCGTCGAACGCGTGCCGCACTTGCCGGCCGACGGAATCCGTCGTGAACCCAAGCGCCTTGCCCTGCGGCGAAAGTTCGAGGATCAGTTCCTGCTTGCCGTAGGTCAGGTCGTCTTCGATGTCTGTTACGCCGGGATAGCGTGCCAAGAGCCCCCGCACCTCGTTCGCCGCCGCCTTGAGCGCCTCGAGGTTATCGCCGGACAACCGCACGTCCACCGGCCGGCCCGGCGGCCCGCCTTGCGCCGGCAGGATCGTCATCGTCTCCAGCCCCGGCACCGCCTTGACCTTCTCACGCCATGAGGCCACGAATTCCGATGTCCGCACATTCCGTTCGTCGGACGGCTTCAATTCGACCACGATGCCGCCGGCGTTGTCACCATCCACGCCGCCGCCGCCATCGCGCGAGCCGACGGACGCACCGATCGACGCCACGTTCATGACCACGACGTTGCCTTCGGTAGCCGCGAGTTCGTCATTCGCCGCATGCATCGCCCATTCGAGCTCGTCGATCATATTCACGGTCTGCGCCCGCGACGTGCCGGCGACCATCTGGATATTCGCGTAAACCAGGTCCGATTCCGGCGACGGGAAGAAAGAGAACTGCACCCGGCCGCCGGCGAGAATCCCGACACTGACCATCAGTGAGGCGATAGCCGTCGCAAAGGCGGCATAGCGCCAGCGCACGACGAATTCAAGAAACCGGCGGAAGTGATCTTCCCGAAACGTGTCGAACCGTGCGTTGAACCAGATTCGAAACGGCCAAACCCTGCCCGAGCCCCAGCTGAAAGCGCCGCGCAGATGCCCCGGCAGCGCCAGAAAACACTCCACCAAACTTGCGATGATGATCGCGATGACGACGTAAGGAATACCCGCGATGATGTCGCCGATGATGTCTGAGATGAACAGCAGCGGCGCGAAGGCCGCGATGGTGGTCAACGACGACGAGAAAACGGGAGCCGCCATACGCCGCGCGCCGTTTTCGGCCGCCGATATGGGATCCAAGCCCTTTCGGTGCAGTGCATCCGCATGTTCGCCGACCACGATGGCGTCATCGACCACGATGCCGAGCGCCATGATCATCCCGAACAGACTGATCATGTTGACCGTCTGTCCGGTGACCAGCATGACGCCCATTGTCGCCATCAGCGAAACCGGGATGCCCATTGCCACCCAAAAGGCCACGGGTGAATTGAGAAAGATGAACAGAACGGCGACGACCAATACCAATCCGGTCAACCCGTTCTCCAACAACAGATTGACGCGGCTGCGGATAAGGTCGGCCTGAATATTGTACTGCTCGACCTTCAGCAGCGGTGGCAAGGTCGGCACTACGTCGGCCAGATAGCCGTTGACGATATCGGCCAGTTCCAACGCGTCCGCATTTAGCGACCGTTGCACCTGTAATTCGATGGCCCGCAGACCGTTGCGGCGGCGCTCGGCTTGGTTTTCGTCGAACTGTTCGGACGTGCGGGCGACATCGTCGACGTAAATCTTCTGTCCGGACGGCAGCGACTTCACTTCAATGCGGGCGATCCCGCTCGCTTCCTTTTCAAGGCCGATGCTTCGAATCTGCTTCTGGAACGCCCCGGACGTGTCGCCGGACGGCAAATCCTGCGAGGTCTCACCGATACGGCGGGCGATATCCTCCAGCGACATGTCGAGTTCCAGCACCTTGCGCTGCGGCACCTCGACCCAAATTTCCTCATCCCGCGATCCGAGCAGCGTGACCTTGTCGATGCCCCGGTCGAGCAGGTCGTCTCGCACCCGTTTCGCAACCGCCTTGAGCGCGGCTTCCGAATACGGTCCGGAGATGACAATGCGGCTGATCGGATCGTAGCGAATCACCCGGCGAATTTCGGGCCGTTCGCTGTCATCCGGCAGCGTGGTGACCTGTCCAACTGCGGTTTCTACATTGGACAACGCAAGTTGCATGTCCGATCCCGGCTGGAATTCGACAAATACGTTGGCGAATCCTTCCTGCGCCGTCGACCGGACCTCCTTGACCCCGTCGAGGAACCGCACTTCGGGTTCGATGGCCTGGACGATGTTGGTATCCACGTCCTCGGCGCTGGCGCCGCGCCATTCCACCTGCACCGTGACGAAATCGATGCCGAAATCAGGGAAGAATTGAGTGTTCATCCGTTGCAGCGACACCACGCCGATCAGGATCATGAGGATCATCAGCAGGTTCGCCGCGGTCCGATGCCGCACGAAAATACCGATCAGGTCGTTCCGCACGCTGCGCGCCGGCCCGCCTGAACCCGTCTCGCCAGCCATCAGGGAGTCCTGACCTTCAGTCCGGGTCCGATCTCCGGAAACCGTGTCGTCACGATCGCGTCGGAGGATTCGTAGTCGCCTCGGATGAGCAGGTCTTTGCCGTCTCGCGCGACGATCCGCACGCTACGAGGATCGAGACGATCATCCGCGATGCGATAGACGGTATCCCCGCCATAAACCGCTTCTTCGGGAACCCGTGTCACATCTACGTATCTTGGTCCCGGCACCCGGACCTCGACGAATGCCCCAGGACGCAGGTTGGTCCTGACGCCGATCCCGTCGATTTTGGCAAATACCTCGACGCCACCGCTTGCGGTTTGAACTTCGCTTTCGGTCCGGTCGAGCGTGCCGTCGAAACTCTGTCCGGCCCAAACCACCTTGACCCGAACGTCCTGGTAATTGCCGTCCGACAGGAAGCGCGTGAACTCGCGGTTGCCCACGTGGAACCGGGCTTCCAAGCTTTCGGCCCGGATCATTTTGGCCACGACATCACCGACATTGACGAATTTCCCGATCGCCGTCGTAACGCCAACCAGGAACCCATCGAAGGGCGCCACGATGCGGCTATCCTCGATATCACGCTTGGTGCGGTCGAGATCGACCTCCAAACGGACGATCGAATTGCGGCGTTCGATTTCCCGCTGTTTTGCATCGCTTAGACTGAGCTTCGCATCATCGAGCGCTTTTTCGGACGAGTAGCCCGACCCGGCAAGTCGACTTCGCCGTTTCACGTCCCGCTGCAACAGGTCGATACGCTCACGGTCGCGCTCCAGCATCGCCCGGTTGCCGTTCAAATCAGCTTCGATCTCGCGCAGTTTCGCGTCGGAATTGAATGGATCGAGGCGCACCAGGAGTTCGCCTTGCCGCACGACACCGCCTTCGATGAAGTTCGGCCCTATCTCAAGGATCGATCCCGACACTTCCGGCCGTATGTCGATTTCCCGTCCGGCGACGATGCGGCCATAGAACCGCCGCTCGGGCTGAACCGTGGCGGCGGTCGCCGGAACCGAGGCGACCGTCCAGATACGCTCGACCACCGGCTTGGCGGCCAGTTCCGGCCGGGTCGATATCAGGAAAATCGCCACCATCGCGCCAAGCGCGAGAATGGCCAGCGGCACCGCAATGGAGAAGAGCCGCTTCGACAGGTTGAACCGTTTCAGGCCTCCCGCGCGGCCAAGCTTGGTCTCTTCGATATCATCCCCGTGCTTCATGCTTCTTCCTCGTCTGCATACGGGTCGACTTCGGGAAGCCCTAGCATTGCCAGCATTCGCGGGACCATCGTCCCGACGATCAGCCGGACATGCTCGGGCGTATAATCTTCCCAATTCAACCGCGCCAGGATGAGGCCCTTAGTTGCGCCGAACGCCATGCATTGCGCGATCATGTTCGCGGTCAGCAATAGCGTTTCCGGCGCGCGTCGGTCATAACCAGTTGCCGCCGCGATAAGTTCCGCAACGGCATCGTGTACGGGGTTGATCCGGTCGCGGATCAACATGGCAAACTCGCTCGACGGCTGATGAAATTCGCGCAGCATGATCGGCATCTGCCAGCGTAAGGATTGGCGGCTGACGATCCCGGTCAATAACGACCGGATCATATGCGCGGCGATCCGCGCCAGCGCGTCCCGATCACCATCGGCCTGTTTCACACCGACCTGCAGCCCTTCGATCATGGGCGCGAACAACGGTTCGGTATCCTCGACCAATTTGACGAGGATACCGTGATAGAGCCCTTCTTTGCCGCCGAAGTGATAGTTGATCGATGCGCCGTTGACGTCCGCCTCACGCGCGAGTTCCCGGATCGAAACGCCGTCATAGCCCCGATCGGCGATCAAACGCCCCGCCGCCTCGAGGATGCGGGCCCGGCTTTCATCGCCGCCGGGACGGCCCGGCCCGCGACTTTCCGCCTGCGATGAAGCTGTCTTTATGATGGAGTCCGACGCCATAACTCTTTCAATTAAAAGTCTAAGTTACAATCAAACGAGGAGTGACAAAGTTGTCCGTACAAATAATCAAACGATTGTTTAATAAATAATACGTCCTTAGAAAATTTCAAGAGGCGATGTCGGCCAAATTGACGCAGGCGCCGACCCAATCGACCCGCAGCCAGGGAGCGAAGAGGCCTAATTCAGCGTAACCCTGGCGGCCTCTACGCCCGGGAATCCCCAGACCGGTGTTGCCATCTGGCCGAAAATTCGTATTGGTTGATGAAACAATGCACTTGGGAGAACACGCATGTTCTACGACCCCGACATCAAGAAATCGCACGGCCTGCCCCACGACCCGTTCAAATCACTCGTCGCCCCCCGGCCCATCGGCTGGATCAGCACCGTCAGCACGGACGGCCATGTGAACCTCGCGCCCTATAGCTTCTTCAATGCGGTCTGTTACAACCCATGCATTGTCATGTTTTCGTCCAGCGGCTTGCCCGACGACCCGCAGAAACACTCCTGGCGCAATGCCGAGGAGACCGGTGAGTTCGTCTGCAACATCGTGTCCGAGGAATTGAAGGACCAGATGAACACCACGTCCGCGCATGTCCCGCGCGGCGTCGACGAGTTCGAGCTTGCCGGCCTGACGGCGGAACCGTCGGAAAAGGTCAAGCCGCCCCGCGTGAAAGAGTCGCCGGCCCATCTCGAATGCAAATATCTCCGGACGGTCGAGTTCGAAAGCGAGGAAGCGCACCACACGCATGGTGTGATATTCGGTCATGTGGTCGGCATCCATATTCGCGACGACATCCTGACGGACGGCATGGTGGACACGCTGAAATTCCGGCCCGTCGCCCGCCTCGGCTATATGGAATACACGGTCGTCGACAACGTGTTCTCAATGGGTCGCCCCGACGTAAAAATTCCGAACGCCGCCGAATAGGATCAGCCACCGGCTGTTCGGTGCGATCCGCTAACTTTTCGGTCTGGATCAGCCGCCTTCGTTTGACACGGAGGCGGCGAACCCTGTCAAATCGCCCTACAGCCCCCAATCAGAGCATAACACCCGGACATGACTGATATTCTCGCCTCCGCCCAGACGCTGAAGCCGATGCTCGAACCCCGCGGTATTGCAGTGCTTGGAGCATCGGACGATCCCACCAAGATCGGCGGCGTGCCGCTACGGTATTTCCGCGAGTACGGCTACGAGGGCGGTATCTATGCGGTGAACCCGACCCGCGACACGGTGCAGGGCTTGCCCGCCTATAAGAGCGTGACGGATATCGAAGGTCCGGTCGATATGGCGATCATGGCGGTGCCCGCCCGTCTGGCGATCGAGACCGCCGAAGCGGCCGCCGAGAAAGGCGTCAAGGCGCTCTGCACCTTCACGTCGGGCTTCGCCGAGATCGGTGAGGAAGGGCAGCGGGCGCAGGAACGGCTGGCCGAAATCGCCCGCGATACGGGAATGCGTATCCTCGGGCCCAACTGCCTCGGCTATTTCAACGCCCGCAACCATGTCTACGCGACTTTCAGCACGAGCCTTAGCCACGGCCTGCCGAAAGTCGGCAATGTCGGCCTGGTCAGTCAGAGCGGCGCGTTCGGCAGCCATTGCTTCGTGCTGGGACGCGAACGCGGCCTGGGCTATAGCGCCTGCATCACGACCGGCAACGAGGTCGACATCAGCGTCGCCGAGTGCATCGCCTATCTCGCCACCGACGAACACACCGATGTAATCGCCTGCTACATGGAAGGCTGTCAGGACGGCGAGATGTTCAAACAGGCCCTCGCCCTCGCCTACGAGAACAAGAAGCCCGTGGTCATCCAGAAGGTCGGCCGGTCCGCGGTCGGCACCGAGGCCGCAGCCTCGCATACGGCGTCGCTGACCGGCGCGGATCAGGTTTTCGACGCGGTGTTCGAGCGCTACAACGCCTACCGCGCCAATACCGCTTCGGAACTCATCGACATCGCCTACATGTGCAGCGGCATGTGCCAGTCCGGCACCATTCCGTCCGGCAACAAGGTCGCCATCGCGACGATTTCCGGCGGCGCCGGTGTGATGATGGCCGATGCGGCCGAGGAAGCGGGCCTCGACCTCGCCCCCCTGCCCGACAAGACGCAGGCCTATCTCAAGGAACTGGTGCCCTTCGCCGGGACACGGAACCCGGTCGACTTCACGGCGCAGGTCTATAACGACTACTCGGTCATCACCAAGAATTTCGAAGCGATCCTGGAAGAAGGCGGCTACGACGCCGTGATCGGCTTCTTCAGCTCGCTGCTGTATTCGGACACCGTCTCGCAGAAGGTGCTGGATTCCCTGATCCCGGTCCGGAAGGCGTATCCGGACAGGGTCCTAGCGCTGTCGGTGATCGGCCCGGACCAGCGCAAGCGCGACTTCGAGGATGAAGGGTTCCTGCTGCTGCACGACCCGTCGGAGGCGATGAAGACGATCTCGGCGGTCCTGCAGATCGGCGCAGGGCTGGCGCGCGGGCCCTATCCGCCAGCGGGCGGCGCAACCCCGCCCGCGATCGAAAATCGGTCCTACAACGAGATCGAGGCGAAAGCGGTACTCGACGCGGCAGGCATCGCCGCATCGCCGGAGAAGCTCGCCGGAACCGCGGCAGAAGCGGAAATGGCAGCAGCCGAAATCGGATATCCGGTCGTCATGAAAGTCGTCTCCGCCGACATCGTCCATAAATCCGACGTCGGCGGCGTGAAACTCAACCTGTCTTCCGCGGGCGCCGTGCGGACCGCGTATGACGCCATCATGACGGACTGCACCCGCGCGCATCCCGACGCCAAGATCGACGGGATCCTCGTCGCCAAGATGATCTCCGGCGGCGTGGAAGCGATTCTCGGCGTCCAACGCGACCCCGTGTTCGGCCCGGTTGTCATGTTTGGCCTCGGCGGCATCTTCACGGAGGTTCTGAAGGACGTGACCTTCCGGCTCGCCCCGTTCGGCGAGGAGGAAGCGATGGACATGATTCGGTCGATCAAGGGCTTCCCATTGCTCGACGGCGCGCGCGGTGCCGCGAAATGCGATCAAGCCGTCCTGGCGAAGACACTATCGCGCCTGTCGGTCTTTGCCGACGCCAACCGCGACGTCGTCACCAGCATCGATATCAACCCGCTTGTCGTGCTGCCGGAAGGCGACGGCGTAGCGGCATTAGATGCGGTGATCCTGACCGAATAGACGCGGTTCTGTTCTAAAAACATCCCGGCACACCGGCCAACGACAGGACGAAGGCCACGGTCGCCCCCTGCGTGACCCAACCGCCAAGCGCCACGATCAACAGGGCGCTGAATGCCACCGGAACGAACCATCCGATCATTCGGCCGCCGCAAGCCGCGACACTGGGCGCTCCTCGATCGGCCAATGCAGCAACGCCGAGCCAATTCCGAGCGCCACGCTGAGCCACCACATGGCGTCGTAACTTCCGAGATAGTCATAGGCAGTTCCGGCGAGCCATGCGCCGAGGAAGCCACCGATCTGATGGCCGAAAAAGACGATGCCGAATAACATCGACAGATAGGCCGGCCCGAAGATATACGCGACCAATCCGCTGGTGAGCGGCACGGTTCCGAGCCATAGGAAGCCCATCGCCGCGCCGAACAGCAGAACCGTGGTTTCCGAGACCGGCGCCACGATGAAAACCAGGAAGATCGCCGCGCGTGCGAGGTAGAGCAGGCTGAGGACGGACTTCTTCGGGTAGCGCTGACCGAAATAGCCGCAGAAATAGGTCCCGACGATGTTGCAGACACCGACCAGTGTCAGCGTGGCGGCAGCAAGCCAGGACGGCATGCCCTTGTCGCTGAGATAGGCCGGTAAATGCACGGCGACAAAGGCCAGATGGAAACCGCAGACGAAAAATCCGGCGGTCAATAACCAGAACCCCTTATGCCGCCGGGCTTCGTGGAAGGCTTCGGATAGAGATTGGTGGTCACGCCCTTCCGGCGCGGCATGTTTCCCGGCGATGCCATAGGCTAACGGCACGATCAGCAACGCCGTTACCGCCAGGATCAGCAAACAAGCGGACCAACCCAGCCAATCGATTAATAGATGCGTATAAGGCAAGGCGACGAATTGGCCGATCGAACCGCCCATGCTCGCCATTCCAAGCGCGAGGGTCCGTTTCTCCGGCGGCGCGGCACGGCCGACAGCGCCCAGTACGACAGTGAAACCGGCGCCGCTCAACCCCAGCCCGACCAGCAAGCCGCCGACGAGGAGCTGCCCGCCCTCGCCCGTCACGGTCATGATCACCAACCCGGTTGCATAGGAAAGCCCGCCTATGACCGCGACGCGTCCGGCACCATAGCGGTCGGCGACCGCACCGGCGAACGGGGCGGCAACGCCCCAGATCAAATTCATCATCCCCATCCCGAAGGCGAAGGTCTCGCGGCCCAGGTTGAGATCGACGCTGATCGGCGCCAGGAATAAGCCGAAGGTCTGCCTGATACCGACCGTGATTCCCATGATCACCCCACCGCTTAGGACGGCGAGCAACAGGGCGCGGGAAAACGAGTGGAGGGACGATCGTGGTTGGGGCATGGAACCCTCGGGCTGGATTTGAACTTGGCGACAGCCTAGGGGGGAGCGCATAATCACAGAAACGAATTACTACGATCCTGTAATCACAATTGGTGATGAATTGATATGCTGCGATCCAACCTCGACGTCGACCTGTTACAAGCCTTTGCCGAAGTGGCGCACACGCGCAGCTTCACACAGGCTGCCGAACGGTTGAACCGTGTCCAATCCGCAATCAGCGGCCAGATCAAGCGGCTTGAGTTCATCACCGGCGCCCGGTTGTTCGACCGCACACGCCGCTCGGTAAAACTGACGAAGGAAGGTGAGATCCTGCTGGACTATGCGCAGAAGATTCTCCGCTTGAACGACGCGGCCCTGTCGGACCTCGGCCAAACACGGCCGTCGGAGAAGGTTCGCCTGGCCGTCTCCGACCATTCCGCCTGTTTCCTGCCACAAGCGCTCGTCCGTTTCGCCGCCGCCATGCCCGCGGTACAGCTCGAGATCCGCTGCGAGCGGAGTTGGGATTCCCTCGACGCGTTGGATGCCGGCGACGTCGATCTCGCCTTCGTGACGCAGCCTTGCGGCCGCACGGACGGCGAGATCGTCTACCGCGAACAGCTTATCTGGGCGGCGGCCGAGAATTCGGAAGCACCGGCGGTCGATCCGCTCCCGCTTGCCATCTTCGGGCCAGGCTGTGTCTATCGGGATGCCGCGCTGCGGGCGCTGGACACCTGCGGCCGGGCTTGGCGCATCGCCTATAACAGCCCGAGCCGAGACGGATTGCTAATCGCCGTGCGGGCCGGGCTCGCGGTCACGGTCGCGACGGAAAGCACGCTGGAGAGCGGCCTGTCGGCGATCGATCCCCACCATGCGCTACCAGCGCTGCCGGAAATCGAACTGTCCCTGCATCGCCACTCGCGTGGTAGTTCGTCGGCAACCAATCGGCTCTGGACGATCATCCAGGACACGTTGGGAACCGCGTGATGTTAGCGATCCGGTTGCGCGAAAACCAAGCTGGCGTTGACTCCGCCGAAACCGAAGGCGTTCGACATGGCGACGGCGACCTGTTTCCGTTTCGCTTCGAGCGGCACCAAGTCCAACCCCTCATAATCGACGCCCGGATTCTTGAGGTTAAGGGTCGGCGGCACCACGCCCTTGACCATCGCCATGACCGTAAACACCGCCTCAACCGCCCCCGCGGCCCCCAGCAGATGACCGATCGCTGATTTCGTCGACGACATGGAAAGTTTGCGCGCTGGGCCGAAGAGCGCCTTGACCGCATTGAGTTCGGCCAGATCGCCGGCCCATGTGGAGGTGCTGTGCGCGTTGATGTAATCGATGTCGTCAGGCTGCACGCCGGCTTGTGACAGGGCTGCGCGCATCGCCCGTTGCGCGCCCTCGCCATCCGCCGGCGGCGCTGTAATGTGATGCGCGTCTGCCGAGGCACCGTATCCCGTCAACTTGGCGTAAATCCGCGCACCACGGGCCCGTGCATGATCCAATGCCTCGAGGACCACGACCCCGGCCCCTTCGCCCATGACGAAGCCACTTCTGCTTTCGTCGAAGGGACGCGACGCCGTCTCCGGCGCATCATTCCGATCCGTCGACAGTGCTTTAGAAGCAGCGAAACCGGCAAGGCTTAGACGATTGATGCAGGCCTCCGTCCCGCCGGCGACGACCACATCGACCTCGCCCAGCTTGATCGCCTTGAACGCATCCCCAATGGCTTGCGCACCGGCGGCGCAGGCAGTCACCGGTGCGCCGATCAATCCTTTGAACTTGTGGCGCATAGAGACATGCCCGGCGGCAAGGTTCGCCAGGAACGACGGCACGAGGAACGGAGATACCCGCCGTGGCCCGCGTGTCCGCAATACGGCGTCACCTTCGATCATCGCCGGAAAACCACCAACACCTGACGCGATCACCGTCCCGGTCCGTTCGCATTCGACGTCGGTCTTTGGATTCCATCCGGCATCGATCAGCGCCTCATCCGCTGCCGCGACGCAGTATTTGATGAAGCGGTCCATTTTGCGCTGCTCTTTTGGCGAAATATAGGCGTCGGCCTCGAACGCACCGTCGTTTTTCAGCCCTTCGGGCACGAATCCGGCGATGCGCGCCGGCAGGTCGTCCACAGGAAACCGGTCGATTGGGCGAATACCCGACAATCCGTCGGTTAGCGCGCCCCAAACCCGGGAAACGCCAACGCCCAACGGCGTGACCAGCCCCATTCCCGTAACCACCACCTCTTTCATCTATTGCTCCGTATCGTGATGCCGCAAGCGGATAAACTTGTATTTTACAAGTGACACATAAAACCGACCGGCTGGTAAATTGCAAGTTAAAGGTTCGAGTGGTATTTCAAAGCATGCCAGGAAATTGCAAACCACCCGTGAAAGCCGCCGGTCCCCGGTCGGCCTGTCCGATCACGATGACGTTGGATATCATCGGCGACAGATGGACCTTGGTCATTCTGCGCGATCTTTTCACCGGCAAAAGCCAATACAACGAGTTTCTCGCGTCACCCGAAGGCATCACGACCAACATTCTCGCCGAACGGCTGAAACGCCTGACGGCGGAAGGCCTGATTGAGAAAACGCCGTATCAAACACGGCCCATACGATACGACTACACGCTGTCGAAGAAGGGCAAGGCATTGCAGCCGGTCCTGCAGGAAATCTGCCGCTGGGCGAACGAGTACATCCCCGACACCTGGATACCGCCGGCAAGCTTTATGGAGCGGAAGAAATCGGGTTAAAAAGAAATTTTCGCAGAAAAGATATCGAAATTAACCATATTTATTAAAACTATTAAAATATTTTCAAAGGAAAACAGGTGGGTAGAATTTATTTTAAGTAATGTGATCCAAGTCACATAAATACTCACAATTTTTTATTATAAATTCTACATAATTTCCTTCGTATTGAAACCGGGGAACCAAACAATGTCGATGATTACAAAGATCTTGCGTGACGAAAGCGGTGCGACCGCTATTGAATACGGCCTGATTGCCGCACTCGTTTCCGTTGCGGCCATCGCCGCCCTCACCGCGATGGGTACATCGCTCGAGACCATGTTCACTCGCGTTTCGAATGAGCTGGAAGGTGCGGTAAACGGCAGCGGCTAACGCTAGCCAATGAAGACAGGGCCCGGCGTGCGGGTGGAACCGCGCCGGGCCAGGATTCGAAAACCGGAGCGCATGGTGGGCATCGCTCCGGTTTTTGAGTTTTAGGAGGCGTTTCCGTCGATCCGTTAGACCGGGTCCCAACTGAACACGTCCGCCGAAACTTCCAGCGGATACATATGCGATTTGAAGGCCGGGATCGCCTGCTCGCCGATCGCCTCCGGCGTCCAGCCCTCGTTGCGCTGGACCGCACGGAGCGGCCGTGGCTGACTGAACAGGAATATCTCGTTGTTGCGCACACCGAAGATCTGCCCCGACACGTTGTCCTCGTCTGCCTTGTGACTGCACAGATAGACCGCCATCGGCGCGATCTTCTCAGGCGTCATCTGCTTGAGTTTCTCGACACGCGCCTCGGCTTCCGGCGAATTCGTGGGGATCGATCCGATCATCCGGCTCCACGCAAAAGGCGAGATGCAGTTGGATCGCACCCGGTACCGCGCCATGTCCAGCGCGATCGACTTGGAAAGCCCCATGATGCCGAGCTTGGCAGCCGAATAGTTGGCCTGCCCCACGTTGCCGACCAGACCCGAGGTCGAGGTCATGTGGACGAAACAGCCGGAACTCTGCTTGCGGAAATGCGGCGCGGCCGCGCGGCTGATGTAGTAGCTGCCGTGCAGATGAACGTCGATGACCGCGTGCCAATCCTCGTCGCTCATCTTATGAAAGATGCCGTCGCGCAGGATGCCGGCATTGTTCACGACGCCGTCGACCCGGCCGAAGCTGTCGAGCGCGGTCTCGACGATGCGCGCCGCCCCTTTCGGATCGGAAACGCTGTCGGTGTTCGCGACCGCTTCGCCGCCAGCGCCGGTGATCTCCTCGACCACTTCCTGCGCGGGGCTCTTGTCCTCGCCCTCACCCGACACCGACCCGCCGAAGTCGTTCACCACGACTTTCGCGCCATGTGCCGCCATCAACATGGCGAATCCCCGCCCGATGCCCCGGCCCGCGCCGGTAACGACGATGACCTTGTCCTGAACCATGCTCATTCTCTAAGTGCTCCCGGTGTAGTCATTGCGATCAAGTCTTGTGCCCATTATCGCGCATCGCTGGGCCGGTACGATCTTCCGTCGCCAGGACGAAATTGATCATATCCAGGCCACTCGGCGTGATTGAATCGAGGCAAGGATGCTTGCCGGCACGGTGCCGATCCTAGGCCCAAGGCGGCGGCGAAACAACGCCACCAGCGGGCCTGTTCAGCGCATCAGTAAGGCACGGTTCCCCGGATAACCGTCCGGTGCAGGACGCGCGCGTGCTTGTCCATTTCGAAGTCACCGGTGGCGCGATGCATGAGGCAGCGGTTGTCCCACATGACGAGTTCGCCTTCGCGCCAGTGATGGGTATGGACGAAACGCGGCTGGGTTGCGAAGTCGAGCAGCCGATACAACAATTCCCGGCCCTCGGCGACGGGCATTCCTTCGATATGCGAGGTATGGATGCCGACATAGAGGACCTTGCGGCCGGAATCCGGATGCGTCCGGACGATCGGGTGCGACACCGGCGGCCGTTCAGCCTTTTCCTCGTCCGTCGCAGGACGGTTGAACGTGTTGTCGCGGTTGGCTTCCCAGCTATGGACCGCCCGCAGGCCCTGAATCCGGTCCTTCATGACATCCGGCAATTCGTCATAGGCGTTCGCGATATTGGCGAACTGCGTCGATCCGCCCTTGGGCGGGATCTGCTTCGCGTGCAGCAGCGTCGCGAGCGACGGAATGTCGTGATACGACTTATCGGTATGCCAGAAGAAGTTACCGCTGGTCGCCGGGGTCTTCGTCGGATTGCCGTCAAGATCGAGGTTCGACACCATATGGACCTGGGGTGATTTCACCCCATCCAATCCCCGCACCACATGTCCTTCGACCTCGCCGAAGCGTTCGGTATAGGCGTACTGTTCGTCCTTCGTCAGGTTCTGATTCGGAAAAACCAGGATGTGGTGTTCGACCAGGGCGTTCATGATGGCGTCGCGGGCCGAGTCGTCGAGCGGTTTGGAAAGATCGAGGCCGGTCACGGCGGCCCCCATGAAGCCTTGCAGAGGCTGTACCGTCGGGAAACCGGCAGTTCTCCCCATCCCTTGGGGTGCTGCGCTATGGCCCGCCGTCTCAACGTTTTCCATCAATCTTTCCTCCGGTGAATGCAGCCCGATTGTACGGCAGTACACGGATAACGGTCAAAATCCGGCCAGCCCCCAGTCCACCCTAGCCCGGCCGCCGACGCTGCATTAGGCTCGGCCATGATAGCGGAAAGGAAACCAACGATGCCCTCAAACGAACATATCGACTTCATGCGGCACGCCCTCGACGAGGGACGTACCGGCGCCGCCGCCGGCAATCCCGCAATCGGATCGGTCATCATCCGCGACGGCCAGATCGTCGCCCGTGGCCACAACACCGTGGCGAGCACCTGCGACCCGACCTGCCACGCTGAAACCGTCGCCATCCGCCACATCTGCCAAGCGGAAAAGGTCACCGAACTGCCGGGCACCACGCTCTACACGACGATGGAGCCCTGCCCCATGTGCATGTGGGCGATCTGCATGACCGGCATCGATCGGCTGGTCATGGGTGCGCGGATTGCCGACATGCAGCCGCTTAGCGTGAATTACGGCAGCTACTCGGTGGAATCCTTTCTTGAATTGACCGACAACAAGATCGACGTGGTCAACGGCATCCTGGTTGACGACTGTGCCGCGCTACGCCGCGGCAGCTAGGCCAGCCCGTGTAACGCCGTTTCCCCAATGCAAATCCCAGAAGGAGAAAACCTCATGAGCGACATTACCCGCAATCACATCGGCCCCCGCATGAGCCAGTCGGTGGAGTATAACGGCGTCATCTATTTGGCCGGCCAGGTCGGCGACGACCGGAATGCCGACGTCGCGACGCAAACCGCCCAAGTCCTGGCCAATATCGACAAACTTCTAGCCGAATGCGGCAGCGATAAGTCGAAACTTCTGTGGGCGCAGCTCTGGGTCACGGACATGCGCAACTTCGCGGCCATGAACGAAGTTTGGGATGCCTGGATCGATCCGGCCAACCCGCCCGTCCGCGCCGGCCTGTGCAGTGCGCTGGCCGCGCCCGACTGGAAGGTCGAGATCATGGTGATGGCGGCGAAATAGACCGCCTGATCCGCGGGACGTCGAACGGGCGGCACTGCCGCCCATAACGGCTCAGGCAGGTTCGCGCCGGTAGTGATAGCGGTAGAGTTCGGTCGTCAGGCCAAGGCCTTTGTATAACGCGATGGCCGGCGCATTCGGCGCTTCAACCTGAAGGCAGACACCGCGCGCGCCAGCCGCGGCGGCCCACGCAAAGAGTGCATTCAACAGCCGCCGAGCAAACCCGTTGCCGCGATGTGCCTCGCTGGTGATCACGGATTCGACGCCCAACAGATCGCCGTGCATGGCACCGAATGCCAGCGCGACGAATTCGTCGTCGACGCGCACCCCGGCAAAGCCCACCGGCACCATCAACGACCGGACGATCCGCGTGAAAAAATCCTGCGCGTCCGCATCCCGCTCCTGCAACGTTTTCATCGCGGCAAGCCAGTTGTCGCTTGGATACGAAAGGATTTCCACGGCCTCGTCTGGCGCAGCATCGACATCACCGATATCGGCGTGCAGCGTGATCGTCTCTCCCTCCGACGTAAAGCCTAGTTCCTCCAACCGGACATCGATCGCCGGGTCCAGTAGCGTCGGCACCCGGAATATCACCGGCTGCCCCTGCCCGCCGTAGACCGTGCGGCACGCCACCAGGGTTTCATCGACCGCACCGGCCCCGGCATGCAGCGGGTTGGCCGAGTTCACGCGTCGCCCGAACCCGCCGGAAATGCGCAGCACCCAATCACCGCACCAAACCTGGTGCAGCGCCGGCCAAGCATTGTGACAGGCTTCTTCCGCCTGCCAGGCGAGTTCGGTCGTGGTCATGTCATTCCCTTTCATACAAAACGGGTTTGGCCCGGCATCGTTACAATGCCGGGCCAGCCTATGGATAGAATACGGTATACGCAGCTAGTACGGCTTGTCGCCCTTCACGAGCGTTCGCAGCAGCGTTCGGGTTTCGGTGAGGTCGTAGTTTGCGAAGGCCTTGTGCATCGTCGCACGGTCGTCCCAAATCAACAGATCACCGAGCCGCCATTCGTGACGGTAAATCAGCTCCGGCTGGATCGCCATGTCCAGCAGTTCGAGCACCAGGTCCTGGCTTTCCTCCGGCGACATGCCGACGAAGTTCTCGACTTTCCCCTGATGCATGTAGATAGCCTTGGTACCGTTGGCGGGATGCGTCCGCACCAACGGGTGGATCACCGGCACGTCGTCGATCCGGCGTTTCGACGTATCGTAGCGGTGCGACTTTCGCTTCGACGCGCTGCCTTGGAAAACGTTGACCGTTTGCAATCCGTCAATCCGCGCCTTCATCGCATCCGGCAAACGGTCGTATGCCGCGCGCATGTTCACGATCCCGGTGTCGCCGCCGCCGGATTCCGGCAGTTCCAACGCATAAAGGGCGGTGAAGTTCGGCGGCTCTTTGCGGTTCGTATGATCGGTATGCCAGTAATTCGAGTGATAGACCCGCTCCCCGGTCTTCCCCGGGAAGGTGTTGGAGACGAAGCTCACGTCCTTTTCAGATTCATGACTAAAGGCGGTGAAATTCGGCGGCATCGTCTCGCCGAACACTGCCACCGCCTTGGCAAAGCTGTTCGCATCCAGCGTCTGATCCCGCACGACCAGCGCAACATGCTCGACGGCCGCATCGATCAGCCGTTGGCGCGTCTCCGCGTCCTGTGGTTCGCGCAGATCGACACCGGTGGCTTCCGCACCGGCGAAGTCGCCCAGAGGTGTGATCTTCAGCGTCATCGTGACCCCTTTCCTACACCAAACCCAACACCGCAGTTCGGGACCATAGTGGCACAAAATTGTCGTAGATGTCCTATGTGGGCAAAGCGTCACACGAGCCGACCCCGCATCCGTTGACAGCCCCCAACCTTGCTGCTTACCGTGACCACTCCCGCCCCGCGGTAGGACATGCAAAACCAATACATCAAGGAGAGCACCATGGCGCCATCCGGCCGACGCAAAACCCCGGAAGAATTGCGGAGTTATCAGTGGTATGGCGTCGACGACCTGCATGGCTTCGGCCACCGGTCGCGCACCAAGCAGATGGGCTTCGCCAAGGAGGATTTTGCGGGCAAACCGGTGATCGCGGTCATCAACACCTGGAGCGAAATCAATCAGTGCCATTCGCATTTCAAGCAGCGCGCCGAAGAGGTGAAGCGCGGCGTCTGGCAGGCCGGCGGCTTTCCCGTCGAACTGCCCGCCATGTCGCTGTCCGAACCCTTCGTGAAACCGTCTACCATGCTCTACCGCAACATGCTGTCGATGGAAGCCGAGGAACTGCTGCGCAGCCATCCGATGGACGGCGCGGTTCTGATGGGCGGCTGCGACAAGACCACGCCGGCGCTGCTGATGGCGGCGGCCAGCATGAACATTCCCTCAATCTTCGTCCCCGCCGGACCGATGCTGCGCGGCAACTGGCGCGGCGAAACGCTCGGCAGCGGCACCGACACCTGGAAATACTGGGCGGAACGCCGCGCCGGCAACATTACCGAGGAAGACTGGGAAGAAATCGAGGGCGGCATCGCCCGCTCGCCCGGCCACTGCATGACCATGGGCACCGCGTCGACGATGACCTCGGTCGCCGAAGTGCTCGGCATGACCTTGCCCGGCGCCGCGTCGATCCCGGCGGCGGATTCGAACCATCCGCGCATGGCGACGGCAAGCGGCCGGCGCATCGTCGACATGGTATGGGAAGACATGACCCCGCGCGAGGTCATGACGATGGACGCCATCGAGAACGCGATCACCACGGTGATGACGCTTGGCGGATCGACCAACGCCGCTATCCATATCCTGGCGATCGCCGCGCGCAACGGACACGACGTGAGCCTTGAACTGCTCGACGACCTGTCGCGCAAGACGCCGGTGCTCGCCGACATGCGACCGTCCGGACGGTTTCTAATGGAGGATTTCTACTATGCTGGCGGCCTGCGCGGCCTGTTGAACCGGCTGCGCGACTTGCTGCATCTCGACTGCGTGACGGCGAACGGCAAGACGCTCGGCGACAATCTCGACGATGCCGGCGTCTACAACGACGAAGTCATCCGCACCCGCGACAACCCGATGTCCGACGAAGGCGGGTTGGTCGTACTGCGCGGCAATCTCGCGCCGGACGGTGCGGTGGTCAAACACACGGCCGCCGACCCGAAGCTGCTCAAGCATGTCGGACCCGCCATCGTGTTCAAGAGCCACCGCGACCTGCTGGAACGGATCGACGATCCCGACCTCGACGTCACCGCCGACTCCGTCCTGGTGATGCAGAATTCGGGGCCGGTCGGCGGGCCCGGCATGCCGGAATGGGGCATGCTGCCGATTCCGCAGAAGCTGTTGAAGGAAGGCGTGCGTGACATGGTGCGCATCTCGGACGCGCGGATGAGCGGCACCTCCTACGGCACCTGCGTGCTGCATGTGGCACCCGAATCCTTCGTCGGCGGGCCGTTGGGTCTAGTGCAGGACGGTGACATGATCGAACTGGACATCATGGGACGCCGCCTCGACCTGCAGGTCAGCGACGAGGAACTCGCCAAGCGGCGCGAATCCTGGACGCCGCCAAAACCCCATTATCCAAGAGGTTACGGCTGGATGTTCACGCAACATATCCAGCAGGCGGATAAAGGCTGCGACTTCGACTTCCTGCAATCGTCGGAATTGGTCGACGAGCCCGAAGTGCACTGACGGCGCCAGTCCTCACTTAGGCAGCAGCGGCGGATCGGTTGTTCCCGGTCGACGCGGCAATGCGCTTCCCGCGTACCGCCATCAGGCATTCATGATAGGTGTTCAAAAGATAGTGCCGGTCGGCCGGCGTATGCGCGCCGGCCAAAGCACCGCTCGACATGGTGCGGTTCTCGACCCGCATCACATCCAGCATCAACCGATAGGCAACCGCCTCCGGGGTGCCATCCCCGATCCCAATTTGCGACAATTCGGACATTCATAGTGTCTCCCACTGCAAGCCTGTTAGCTGAATGGCCGAGACCGTCCCCTCTCGAGCCCCTCTCCCGTGCTGAAATACACACCCCCTCGCCGACGAAAATCTTCGCGGGCGCCGTGCTCGTTTCATCACGAATCCATGCTTGGTGAGGCCCGTTAACAACTCGTTAACGCCTCTAGCAGCTTGACTCAAAGGCAGGTTTTCAACCGTTCCGCGCGACGGCTGGCGCGGTTTCTAGTCGCCCGGGCTCAATTGAAGGACTCTATTCCGCTGCCTGGTCCAACCGGTCGGGCCCGACGACGCTGAGGCCGCAGCGCAGGGCCTCCAGGCTGATGACCTGATCCGGCGACACATTGGCGATACTCACGTCGGGGCCGAAGGCCAACACGAATGCCTTCTGCAGCTCGAAGGTGCTGTTCACCGTGACGCCCTTGATCCAATAGCCGGTCAATTCGAACAAGACCTTCGAAATGTCGAGACCGTCCCGCAGCCCCTCCAGCAATTCCTGATTGATTTCGTCGCCGTCCATCAGTTCGGCCGCCTCGACCAACACCAGGTCGCAACCCGCTTCGAAGCAAAGATTGGCCTGCGCGATCAATTCGGCAGCATCCTGCTTGTCATGCTTGGAGCCGACCTCGCCATGCACTTCCAAACCGCTGTCGATGGCGATCCGGATCATCCGGTGGCGTTCCTGATCGTTGAGCGGCACGCAATTGTCCGACACTTCAATGGCATGGATGCCGTGCCGCTTCGCTTCCTCGCAGTACGGCTTGACCGCATCCCACCCCTGGGTCGCGAAGACATATTCGAGGAACTGCCCGCCGATGAAGGGCTTCACGTCGAATTCCCGATACAGGTCGAGCTTCTTCCGAAAGGTCTCCACATCGTAGAGCCGCGCGGTGCCGGCGACGATCTTGCCGAGGTCGATATAAGGTGCCGACAGCTCCAGAATGTCGCGCAAATGCTGCATCGGCTGCCCCCAGTCCAGGACCATGGTCAGGCCGGTCTCGCGGGGTTTCTCGGTGCTGCGCCCGGCGGGCAGCGGGACCATTTCGAAGGGGTGCTCGGTCATGTCTAGGCTCTTTCGTTTCTTCTTTGGCGGCAGGTGATGGGCCGATGATAGCGCGGAACCGCGTCCGGATGACAGCCCGCCCCCTACGCCTTATGGTCAGAAGGACAAAGACAAGAAACGACATCAGGGAACGCCGCCATGCGCATCACCCTCCTCGGCACCGGGACGCCGACTCCTTCCCTCAAACGCATGTGTTCCGGGTATGTGGTCGAAACCGGCAACGACGTCATCGTGTTCGACCACGGTACCGGCAGTCACCATCGGCTGCTCGAAGCGGGATACAAGGCAACCGACGTCACGCATTTCATCTGCAGCCATCTGCATTATGACCATTGCATGGACTATCCACGGCTGCTGATCACGCGCTGGGACCAGGGCGCCGGACAGATCCCGGAGCTTCAGGTCTACGGCCCGCCGGGCATCGAGCGCATGACCAACCTGCTGATCGACGACGACGGCGTCTTCGGTCCCGATTTGATTGCGCGGACCAACCATGCGCTGAGTTTGGACGTCTATCGCAACCGCCACGGCGAAGGCGAGCGCGCCCGCCCCGCCCCGGTCGTCCACGAACTGCGCAGCGGCGACACGGTCGAAGAAAACGGCTGGAAATTGACTGTCGCAAGCGTTCCGCATGTGCAGCCCTATCTGGTCTGTTACGGATTCCGGCTGGATACCGCCGAGGGCTCCTTCGTCTATTCCGGAGACTGCGGCCCCTGCACCGCGATGGAGAAACTCTCCGACGGCGCGGACGTGCTGGTCCATATGTGCCAATACATCACCGGCACCGAACCTTCCGACGCCTATACCAAGGGCTGCATGGGCCATATGGAACTCGCCCAACTCGGTGCGAAGTCCGGCGTGCGCAACCTGGTGATGAGCCACATGCTGCTGCAGCTCGACGTCCCAGGCGTGAAGGAACAGCTCATTTCTGAGATGAAAGCGGTTTACGACGGCAACCTGATCTGGGGCGAAGACCTGATGGAGGTGCCGCTGACCGCGCCGAAACCGGCCAAGATGGACTAGAGGGATTACACGACCATGACCGATACCACCGCCTCATCCGACGCTGAGTTTCGCTACCACGCCGGGTTCGAATACCCGGAATGGGATTTCGAGGTGACCGCTGAAACTCAGGCCAGGAAGCTGGCCTGCTGCGACATTGACCCAACCCTTTACGGCGACCGGGTGGATATCACGCATTACGCATTGGCGACCGTGCTCTCAGCCAAGCGGGCCGGGCTCCCCGTCAACGGCCGGGTGCATATGACGCAACGCTTCGATCAAAGCGAGCCGGTCATGGTCGGCGAAACCCTGACGGTGCGCGGCCGGGACATCAAGGTTGCGCCCGACCGCCGCGGCCAGATCGTCACCTCGCGGTTCGAATTCGTTCGGCCCGACGGGTCGATCCCACTACGCGCGGAGCGGTCGTCGCTCGTGCTCGACGCCACACTTGCGGAAAAAGCGCAGCCGTCCGCGGCAAAAACAAAGCCCGCCGCCGACCCCACCGAAGGCATGATCAAGATCGGTGAAAAACAACTCGTGCCGGAAAAGGTCGCGGCCTATAGCGACGAGGCGGAGAACCTCATCCACTCCGATCCGGAAACAGCCCAGCGCTTCGGCTTCCGTGCCCCCATCGCCGCCGGCCTGATGGCGATCCGATTCATGATGGAAGCGCTCAGCAAGGAGGCGGTGCCCGACCGGCTCGACCTGCAGATCCGTTTTCGCCGGCCCATGTTCTGGGACGAGAAGCTCGATATCTGGGGCCGCCACGACAGCGACGGCAAACTCACCCACATCGCGATCGTGAACCAGGACGGCAAACTCGCCAACGACGGCGTCATCGACCGGGTGGAATATTAAGGTCACACCGACCTCCGGACTATCCGGGTTCACTTTCCAAGATGCGCGTCCAGAAAAGCGCCGATCGCTTCCAGATACTGCTGCTCGCTTTGCAGGAAGCCGTTGTTATGTCCGCCGCTAATCTTGAGGAATCGCTTCGGTTCCCGCGCCGCCGCGAATAGGGCGCGCCCATGCGCAAAGGGTACGATTTGGTCGTCCGGGCTATGGATGACCATCACCGGTATTGCAACGGAGGCAAGCGCCGCTTCCGCGTCATAGTCGAACCGGGTCAACCACCGCACCGGCAGAAACCAATAGATTTCCGCCGCCATGTCGGGCACCGAGGTAAAAGCAGACTCCAAGATCAATGACCCGGCATCACGCCGCATAGCGGCGTGCGCCGCAATGGCGCCGCCGAGTGAACGTCCGAAGAGGACGATCTTCTTCGGGGATACCCCGCGCTGTTCCGTAAGGTAGCGCCACGCCGCCTCGGCATCGCGATAGGTCCCTTCCTCCGACGGTTCGCCGTCGCTTTGGCCATAGCCACGATAGTCGAATATCAGGGTCGATAATCGCAGCCGGTTAAACAGCCGTATCGACTGCAGACGATGCGAGATATTGCCTGCGTTCCCGTGAAAGAACAGCACGACACCTCGCGCGCCTTGCGCCGGCACGAACCAGGCGTCGAGCGTTTGACCGTCGTCGGTGGGTATTTTGACCGGCTCATGAGCCAATCCAATGGAGCCCGGCGTCGCGACGATCGCGCGGGTCGGCGTGTCCGGATGGTAGATCAGACAGGATTGCAGAAGGAACAGGACCGCAAGCAGCAGAAGATATACGCTTGCGACGGGCATCAGAACGCGCCGCGCGGATTTGAGCCAATCTTGTGCTGATGCCATTGCGGTTTGGTTCCGGTCGCTGCCGCAATGCGCGGCGTATGGTCAGGCTCCCCTTTTACGCACTCACGCGCAACAGGTCTTCACCCGGGCGTGCCGATAGGGAGTAGCGGCGCTAGCAGCCATCGCCGCCCCCATCTCCGCCGCTGGCATCTCCGCTGTCACCCCACCTGCCCGTACCAAACTTCAGAAATAGGATCGTGACAACGACAAGGATGCCAAGCAGTAGCGGCACGTCCTGGAATCCCGGCTCGTTTTCGATAACCGCCCGGATTTGGTCCATGGTTTCGCGCATGGCGATTCCCCGATTTCCAGATCCTCCATTGCTACCGAACTCTCCCTAAGATTGTTTTAAAAACACCCAGTACCTGCGTTGGCGAGCAGAATTGTACTCATTCGTCTGCTCTCACTTTCATCCGGGGGCCTATTAGCGTTACAATTCAGAGAAACCCCGACGAAAATCCAATCTTTCGCGACCACACCCATCCCCGGAGGAAGCCATGCCCTATCAACCGACAATGCTCGGAACCCGCTATATGGTCTCGGCAGGCCATTATCTCGCCACTCAGGCCGGCTACAACATCCTGGAGGATGGCGGCAACGCGGTGGACGCGGGCGTGGCGGCGGGCATAGCACTGGCAGTGGTGCAGAGCGATATCGTCAATGTCGGCGGCGTCGCCCCGATGATCGTTTATCTCGCCGAGAAAAACGAAGTGGTGACGATCAGCGGGCTCGGCTGGTGGCCCAAGGCGGCAAAGCTCGACATCTTCCTGCGGGAACACAACGGGACGGTCCCGGCGGGCGTGCGGCGCTCGGTCATGCCGGCGGCCCCCGATGCCTGGATCACCGCGCTGAAGCATTTCGGCACGAAAAGCTTCTCCGAGGTCGCGGAAGCCGCGATCCGCTACGCGCGCGACGGCTTCAGCATGCATCCAACCTATGCCGGCACCATCGAGAGCGCCCAGGAAGGCTACTCGAACTATCCGACCAATATGGAGATCATGTTGCCGAACGGGCGCGTCCCGCATGTCGGCGAGAATTTCGTCCAGTCCGACCTCGGCAAGTCGCTGCAGTACATGGCCGACGAGGAAGGCTCCGCCGCGTCCAAGGGACGCGAAGAGGGATTGCAGGCGGCGCGTGCGGCCTTCTACGAGGGTGACATCGCGCAGACAATCGCCAAGTTCCACCGCGAAGAAGGCGGCTTCATCACCGAAGAGGATATGCGGGAATTCCGCGTCGCCATCGAACCGCCAGTCAAAAACAAATTCAATGGCATTGACGTCTACACCTGCGGTCCCTGGTGCCAAGGCCCGGTGCTGCTGCAAATGATGGCGCTGCTCGAAGCCTACGACGTCAAGGGCATGGGCCATAACTCGGTCGAGTACATCCATACCCTGTCGGAAGCGATCAAGCTCGCCTTCGCCGACCGCGAACGCTACTACGGCGACCCGCGTTTCGTGGACGTTCCAATGGATACGCTGTTGTCCGAGAATTACAACGCCGACCGGCGCGGCATGATCCGCCCCGACGAAGCCTGGCCGGGCATGCCGGCACATGGCGCGGTCGATGGCTTCGATCCGATGGAAGCGAAACTGCTGACGCCGCCGCAGGCGCCGGAATATGTCCTGCACGACACCTCCTATGCCTGCGCCATCGATGAGCATGGCAACGCTTTCTCGACCACGCCGAGCGACAGTTGCGGCGCGTCGCCGATCATTCCCGGTCTCGGCCTCGTCGCATCCAGCCGCGGCTCGCAGGGCTGGGCCATCGAAGGCCATGCCTCGGCCATCGCACCGGGCAAGCGCCCACGTCTGACGCCGAACCCGGCCATGGCCATCGTCGACGGCAAGATGACCATGCCTTTCGGCACGCCCGGCGGCGACGTGCAATGCCAGGCGATGCTGCAGGTCTTCCTCAACATCCATCAGTTCGGCATGGACCCGCAGGAGGCCATTGAAGCGCCGCGCTTCTCGACCTACAGCGCACCCAGCTCCTTCGAGCCGCATGAAGCCGAGCCCGGCACGCTGCGCATCGAGAACCGCATCGACCAAGATACCGGCAAAGCTCTCGAGCAGAAGGGCCACAAGGTCGAATGGTGGCCGGAGATTACGCGCAAGGCGGGCGCGGTCTGCACGATCGTGCGTGACCACGAGACCGGACAGCTCGCCGGCGGCGCCGACCCGCGCCGTCAGTCCCGGGCGATGGGCTGGTAGGACACCTTCCGTAAGCCATACCGCCACCCCACATATGTCCGTGAACCATTGCACGTGGACATGAGGGAGTGGCGGGATGAAGGGAACCGGGGCCGATGATCCGCCAGCGGTTGCCATAACCGGCCAGCGCGATTGGCACGCGCTTCCGTCCAAGGATGCACTATCTGCACTCGACAGCAGTCCGACCGGACTGTCCGAGGACGAAGCGCGCCGCCGCCTGACGGCAATCGGCCCTAACCGATTGCCGCCGCCGAAACGGCGCGGTTCGGTTCTGCGATTTCTAATCCAGTTCAACGATGTCCTGATCTACGTGCTGCTAGGCGCGGCCGGTGTCACCGCCCTGCTCGGCCATTGGATCGACACACAGGTCATTCTCGCCGTTGTCCTGGTGAATGCCATCATCGGCTTCATCCAAGAAGGCAAGGCCGAGAAGGCCCTCGATGCGATCCGCGACATGCTGGCACCGAAGGCGAGCGTAATCCGCGGTGATCAGCGAAAATCCATCCCCGGCGACGACGTTGTCCCAGGCGATATCGTCCTGCTCGAGGCAGGTGACCGCGTCCCCGCCGACATCCGGCTGTTCGATGTTAAGGGCCTCAAGATCGACGAGTCGGTGCTCACCGGAGAATCGGTGCCCGTCGAAAAAACCGAGACTCCGGTGAGTGCGGCTGCGCCGCTTGGCGACCGGACGCCCATGGCCTTCAGCGGAACGCTCGTGACCTACGGGCAAGGGAAAGGCGCCGTCACCAGCACCGCCGCGCGAACCGAAATTGGCCAAATCAGCGGCATGCTGTCCGAAGTCACCACCTTGCAGACACCGCTGCTGCGGCAGATGGGGATCTTCGCCAAACGGCTAACCGCCGCCATCCTCGGCATCGCGGCGCTTGTGCTCGTCTTCGGCCTGCTGGTCCGCGACTTCGGTTTCTCCGAAATCTTCATGGCGGTGGTCGGCCTGTCGGTCGCGGCCATCCCGGAGGGCTTGCCGGCCATTCTGACAATTACCCTGGCAATCGGCGTGCAAGGCATGGCGAGCCGAAACGCCATCGTCCGCCGGCTCCCGGCCATCGAGACTTTGGGATCGGTCTCGGTCATCTGTTCGGACAAAACGGGCACGCTGACGCGCAACGAAATGACTGTCGCCTCGATTGCGACCGCCCAACGATTCTTCAGTGTGGGTGGAGCCGGGTATGCGCCACGCGGCGGCTTTACCCTGGACGGACGCGACATCGACGCCGGCGAATATCCATTGCTCGCCGAAATAGGCCGCGCGGCACTTCTCTGCAGCGATGCCAGCCTGCACGAAACGGACGGCCAGTGGATCGTCGAAGGCGATCCGATGGAGGGCGCCCTGCTCGCCGCCGCCGCCAAGGCAGGCCTCGACTGCGAGTTCGAACGCCGGTCCTGGCCGCAGAACGATGCGATACCGTTCGACGCGCAACATCAGTTCATGGCCAGCCTTAACCATGACCACGCGGGGAACGGCGCGATCTTCATCAAGGGCGCACCGGAGCGCATTCTTGGCATGTGCGTCCGGCAACGGGGAGCCGACGGCGATGTGGCACTCGATGCGGATTATTGGCAAAGCCAGGCCGAAGAAATCGCATCCCGGGGCCAACGTCTGCTCGCCGTCGCGATGAAAGCGACGGATGCGGCGCAGTCGAGCCTGCACTTCGATGACGTCGAGAACGGGCTTACATTCCTCGGCCTGTTCGGCCTGATCGATCCGCCACGCGAGGAGGCGATCACCGCCGTCGCGGAGTGCCAGGCCGCCGGAATCCAAGTCAAAATGATCACCGGCGACCATGCCGGCACGGCGGTCGCGGTTGCGCGCCGGTTGGGTCTGGAAAATCCGGAGGCGGTCATTACCGGCCACGACCTCGATGCGTTCGACGACGAAACCCTGCGCGTCCGCGTTCGGGATACCGCTGTTTTCGCGCGCACCAGCCCGGCACATAAATTGCGGCTGGTAACAGCGCTCCAAGCCGAGGGCGCGGTCGTCGCGATGACCGGCGATGGCGTCAACGACGCCCCGGCGCTGAAACGCGCCGATGTCGGGATCGCAATGGGCCAGAAGGGCAGCGAGGCCGCGAAGGAAGCGTCGGAGATGGTGCTCGCGGACGACAACTTCGCGGCCATCGCCGACGCGGTGCGTGCCGGCCGGACCGTCTACGACAATTTGAAAAAGGCGATCCTGTTCATCCTGCCGACCAACGGCGGCGAAGCGCTTGTCCTGATCGCCGCGATCCTGCTCGGTTTCACCCTGCCGATCACGCCGGTCCAGATTTTGTGGGTCAATATGGTCACCGCAGTGACCCTGGCGCTCGCCCTGGCTTTCGAGCCGAGCGAACCCGATGTCATGCGCCGCCCGCCCCGCGCCGCCGACGAACCCATCTTCTCCGGGTTCCTGATCTGGCGGACGGCGTTCGTCTCCGTCCTGTTCATGGGTGCGATCTTCGGCATGTTCATACTGGCGACAGTCCAGGGCGCCGGCATCGAAGAAGCCCGCACGATCGCGGTGAACACATTAGTGGTCCTGGAGATTTTCTATCTGTTCAGCGTTCGCTACCTGAAAGCGCCATCAATCACCTGGCGCGGCCTTGTCGGCACTCCGGCCGTGCTGATCGCCGTCGGTGTGGTAACGGCGCTGCAACTTCTGTTCACCTATGCGCCGTTCATGAAGACCTTCTTCGACGTTCGACCGCTGAGCCTGTTACAGGGTCTTGAGATCGTTGCCGTCGGCGTGGCGGTTCTGCTCATCCTCGAAGCCGAAAAATGGCTTTACGGACGGGTAACCGGGCAGCGGCACCGCCACGAAGACACATATGACGGCCATGGTTAACCCTATGGCTTGCCATTGACGCCCTAGGCACCGAGCCGTCATGCTGGCCCCCCAATACCAGTACACGACCGCCCCCAATCACCGGAGCCTGGCATATGCCCTATCAACCCACCGTCGTCGGCACGCGCTACATGGTTGCCGCCGGACATTATCTGGCGACGCAGGCCGCCTTCGACATCCTGGAAGCGGGCGGCAATGCGGTGGATGCGGGCGTGGCGGCGAATATCGCGCTGGGCGTGCTGCAGAGCGACATGGTGAACGTGGCGGGCGTAGCACCGATCCTGATCTATCGCGCCACGGAGCGCGACGTGCTGACGATCACGGGTCTCGGCCCCTGGCCCAAGGCGGCGACGCTTGACCTGTTCCTGAATGAGCACGGCGGGGAAATCCCGCTTGGCCTGCGCCGCACCGTGGTGCCCGCCGCGCCCGACGCCAACATCATGGCGCTCGACCGGTTCGGTACCATGTCCTTCGGCGACGTCGCGGCCGCGGCGATCCGCTATGCACGCGACGGCTTCGCGATGCACCGGATGATGACCGCCTATATCGAGGCCTATGAGGACAACTACCGCAAATGGCCCGAGAACGAGGCGATCTACCTGCCGAACGGCCGCGCGCCGCAGCCGGGCGAATGCTTCGTGCAGGCCGACCTGGCCCGTTCACTCCAGTTCATGGCCGACGAGGAAGCCGCGGCCGCGAAGAACGGCCGCTCTGCCGGGCTGAAAGCCGCGCGCGACGCAATCTATTCCGGCGATATCGGGCAGGCCATCCTGCGCTATCACCGGGAAAACGACGGCCTGCTCGCTGAGGAAGACCTTTCCAGTTTCCAATCGACCATCGAACCGCCGGTCAAGCGCACCTTCAATGGCTGCGGCGAGCCGATCGAGATCTACACCTGCGGCCCCTGGTGCCAGGGCCCGGTGATGCAGCAGATGCTGGCGCTGCTCGAAGGCTTCGACCTGAAGTCCATGGGCCACAACAGCGTCGACTACATCCACGTGGTCGCCGAATCGATGAAGCTCGCGCTGGCCGACCGGGAACGCTATTACGGCGATCCCAATTTCGTCGACGTGCCGTTGGAACGCCTGCTGTCCGACGCCTACAACGCGGAACGCCGGTCGATGATCCGTCCGGACACAGCGTGGCCCGAGATGCCGCCCGCCGGCGATTTCGGCAACGATCCCGGCCCGGCCTGGATGGCCGCGCAGAACACGTCGCAGGACAGCCCGCCGATGCCGGGCGATACCTCTTATGTCTGCGCGATCGATAAGGACGGGAACGTCTTCTCGTCGAACCCGTCCGACGTGACCTGGGAATCGCCGGTCATTCCCGGCACGGGCCTGTGCCCCTCCTCGCGCGGCTCGCAGTCCTGGGCGGTACCCGGCCATGCCTCGTCGGTCGCCCCCGGCAAGCGCCCGCGCCTAACGCCGAACCCCGCGCTCGCGATGCGCGACGGCAAGCTCGTCATGCCGATCGGTACGCCCGGCGGCGACACGCAATGCCAGGCGGTCCTGCAGGTGTTGTTGAACCGGGAACTGTTTGGCATGGATGCCCAGGAAGCCGCCGAAGCGCCGCGGTTTATCACGCACAGCCAGCCCGACACCTTCGCGCCACACACCGCCTATCCGGGCCGGCTGACCATCGAAGGCCGGATCGACATGAAGACCGGCGATTCCTTGGCCGACAAGGGACATACGGTGGAACGGCTGGATGACATGACATGGAAGACCGCCGGCGTCTGCCTTGTCGCCCACGACCTCGAGACCGGCATCCTGAGCGGCGGCGCCGATCCGCGCCGCCCGTCCCGCGCGATGGGGTGGTAGGAAGCGCCTAGACCGGCCGCGCACCGTTTACGGTGACGCGGTTCATGTAACGCTTGTGGCCGGGATAGTCGTTCAGCGCCTTATGCATGACGCAGAGGTTGTCCCAGAACGCGACTGAGCCCTTTTGCCAGCGGAAGCGGCAGGTGAACTCCGGCCGGTGAGAATGCTCGAACAGGAATTCGAGCAGCGGCTTGCTCTCTTCCTCGGTCATGCCCTTGAAGCGGTGCGTGCGCACACGGTTGACGTAGAGCGCCTTGCGGCCGCTTTCCGGATGCGTGATCACCACCGGGTGCTCGCACTCGGGCTCTTCCTCCGAGCTGGCGTCTTCGCGCAGCTTACTCGTGCGCTCCTCGTTGCGCCCGGCGGATATCGTCGGCGACTGGATGCGGTTGTCATGCACGCCGGTCAGACTGCAGAGCAGTTCCTTCATCCCATCGGATAGAGACTCGTAGGCCTCGTATTGGCTTGCGAACATCGTGTCGCCACCGACCGGCGGAACCTCAAGCGCATACAGGATCGACCCCATCGGCGGTTCCGGCAGGTGTGTCAGGTCGTGATGCCAGCTTTCGCCAACGATCCGCTTGTGCTCTGGGTCCTTGCGGATCGGGAATATCTCGGGATGCCCTTCCAGCGGCACATAACGCGGGTGGATGTTCAGCGTGCCAAACCGCCGCCCGAAGCCCTTATGCTGATCCTCGGTCAGATCCTGGTTGCGGAAGAAAACCACCTGATGCTCGACGAAAGCGTCATGAATTTCCGAGAAGGCCGCATTTCCAATCGGCTGCGATAGGTCGACGCCGTGGATTTCGGCGCCGCAACTGCCGGATATGGGCTTTACCTCGATATGCGCGTAGGCCATCGCCTTGCTCCCGATCTGTCGAAACACGCTCCGCTAGTCGGAGTCTGCCACCATCCGCTGCCGGGAACAAATCGGTCACGGTCGGCGATACCCATATACTCCTTTAAATCAGTCGCCGAGGCAGTTTAAGGTTGCTTAATAACCGTATGACCACAAATGGATACTAACCTCGTGGACGGGCGGAGTCTGGAATCCGCCTGATTTGTCGCAATGTACAAGCCACCGAAGATCCGAGAGCAGGTCAAAACCGCGCTAACCCGCGCGGAACACACCGTCCGTAGCTATTTCTACGATGGCCGGCACCGGAAGGAAGCGATGGACGTCGTCGCCTACCTGGAACGCTACGGTGACACGAAACTGACCCCGCAGATTCGGAAAACCGCGGACAATTATGCGATGGAGACGTTCGGCTCGAAGCGCTTCGCCCCCTGGCTTTACGCCTACACGCTCATTCGCGGCAGCTTTCAGGAAGGCTGGTTGCCGGACAATTTCTACGGAAGGATTGTTTTACCTCAAGTAAATTCCAGGCTATTAATTATTGGTGACTTCAAAACATTTAGTAATACTATATTACAATCTGATTTATTTCCAGATATGGCCTATTTTATTGATGGTATACTTTACGGTTGCGATAAGTCGGTGATCGACCTGGAATGCGTTCGCGACCTCATTCCCAGCGATCAGCAGTACATCTTCCTGAAGAAGGACGGGTCCCAGAGCGGTGTCGGCGTAGTCCGCGTCGCGCGCGATGCGTTGTCCGGCGAACATTTCCAAGCTATGGGGAACTGCGTCGTCCAAACGGCGATCGAACAGCATCCTTTCTTCGACGAGATCGTGCCCGGGCCGCTCACGACGCTGCGGGTCACGACGGTGCGTGACAATGCAGGCCGCATCGAGGCGCGAGCCGCCGCAATTAAGGCTGGCCGCGCCGGATTCGACACCTAT
This sequence comes from Alphaproteobacteria bacterium, assembly GCA_021774335.1. GTDB lineage: Bacteria > Pseudomonadota > Alphaproteobacteria > UBA8366 > UBA8366 > JAJFJD01. The sequence continues at coordinate 58,946 of JAJFJD010000019.1, read as the reverse complement.
GAAACCGATCACAGCATCCGCGTGCCCATCTTCGACGACGACGGAACCCTCGGTCCGCTCTGCTATGACGAAGACTATCGTCCCTACGACGCCCATCCCGACACCGGGTTCCAGTTCGCCGACAGAAAGGTCATCGGCTATGCCGAGATGACCTCAGCCTGCGTCGCCCTGCACAAGAAGGTACCGCAGATGGCGGTGATCGGGTGGGACGTCGCCTTCGACCGGCACGACACGGTCAAGATTGTCGAATGGAACACAGGTCACTCCGACATCGTTCTGTCGGAAGCAGCGAACGGGCCGCTGTTTCGCGGCCTCGGGTGGGAAAAGCTGCGCACCGACCGGCAACCGCTACTCGACTAAAGCGTCATGAACTTCCGAGAGAGCCGCATTGCCGATCAGCTGCGATAGGTCGACGCCCTGAATTTCCGCTCCGCAACTTCCCGAAATGGGTTTCACCTCGATATGCGCATAGGCCGTGGCGTATCTCCGATCCTTTCCGACTGGTCCTGGGACGCCGGTTTCTGCCACTAAGCGGCCAAGACGACAAATTTCCCGGCCCGACGGGCCATCATATACCCCCGGTTGTCTGATAACACTTTGTTCACAATGCGGTAATACCATACCGCCCGAAATCGTACCGTCACGCATTTGCATCACCTGTTACCGGGACACGACCATGGCGACCAGAGATATCATTAAGACCGTCGGAGCGCGAACGATCACGTCCGTGCGCAACCGTTTTTACGACGCGCGGCACCGGACGGATGCCATGCAATTTATTCGGAATGTAGAACAGCATACGGGCCGCCGGCTGACCAAGGCGATGCGACGGGAAGCGGACGACTATGCAACGGCGGTATTCGGATCGACCCGGTTTGCGCCTTGGCTGTATGTCTACACGTTGATCCACGGTCGCTTCCGCGAAGGCTGGATACCGGACAACTATCTCGGACGTGTCGTCATGCCGCTTGCTAATGGCCCCCTGCGTCTTATCGGCGACTACAAGACGTTCAGCAACGTTGCAATGAGGACGGACATGCTTCCGGACGTCGCTTATTTCATCGAGGGCAACCTTTATGACAGGACGATGTCGCCAATAGGCGCCCACCAAATCCGAGAGCTCTTGCCGGCCGGGCAAAGCGATGTGTTCGTCAAGCAGGATGAATCGAGCGAAGGAGTGGGCGTGCAACGTATTTCATGTGATGCCCTGAACGCCGAACTCTTACGTGGCGTCGGGAATTGCGCCATTCAAGCCCCCGTCGAACAGCATCCCTATTTCGATGAATTCACTTCCGTATCCGTCGCGACGATCCGGATTAACTCGGTTCGCAAACTCGACGGATCATTCGGCTATCGGGCTCCCTACCTTCGGTTTGGTTGCGGCGATACAGCCTGGATTCTGGCGAACAGTTCGCTGCAAATCTCGATCGTCAGCGAAGACGGCGACATAGATCCCATCGCCTACGACCAGGACTTTCGTTCCCACACAACCCATCCTGACACTGGCGTGACCTTCGAAAACAAACGCGTCCCCAAATTCGCCGAGATCGCGGCAGCCTGTGTCGACCTGCACTCCAAAGTGCCGCATTTAGCGCTCGTTGGCTGGGATGTCACCATCGACCGAGACGAAAAGGTCAAGATCTTCGAGTGGAACACCGATCATCCGGGTATCAAACTCGCGGAATCGACGATGGGCCCCTGTTTCACGGGCCTCGGTTGGGAAAAGCTTAAAGATGTATCACCGGAGCTCACCCTGTAAGGCTGCGGCTTAACCAGCAGGAACAATCCGCCGAAAACCTGTATGATCGGCAGATGGCGAAACGATCGAATACGCCGACATGATGATCCTCGAACTGGCAGCCGGGATTTTACCCGGCGTGGTCATCGTCTTTTCGGGTGTTTGGATTGCGCTGTATTGGGATGTCGCAGGCGACTCCCGTAAACGCGCACTCTCAATCGCGATGGCAACGTCTTTAATCGTCGTCCTGATCGGTTTCCTGCGCATCGCCCCCTTAGCACTCATCATCGCGGTCGCTGCCATGCTCTTGGTCACCATCGCCTATGCGGTGTTCCGGGGATCGAACCGCGATGGGCGGTCGCTATGGCCCCAACAGCCGGACACACTGGCGAAGACATTGTACAAGCCGCTCGCCGTCTTCTTCGGGGCCGCCGCGATAGTGTCGACGGTCGCCCTCTTCGCCACAATGCAGCAAGGTCCGATGGCCAACATACCCGTCTTCGAGCTGAGCGCCGTTGCAGCGGCGAGCTGGGCTTTGATGATGGTCGGCGGTGTCTGGGCGAAGAAACACATGCCGGGTTCACCGCCCGCGACGCATCGGCGCGACACCGCTAATCGACGTGAACAACTGCCTTTCCGGAAATTTCCCGGTTGAACAGGCGTTCCGCCAGGACGCCGATTTCCTCGAATGGACCTTCCGCCGAAATATGCGGATCGAGCTTGCCCGCAGCGACAAGTCCGGCAAGAACGCCCAACCCATCGCAGGCCGCGCGGCGGCCAAATTCCGTGAAAAGATACAGGCCGTAATACCGCGCACGGCCAATGCGAAAGAAGTCACCGACCTCCACCGTCGCCTGTTCGCCTGCCGAAACGCCGAAATTCACGAGGATCCCGCCTCGGTTCACGAGTTTCAGGCAATCTGCCAGAACCTCTCCGCCGACAGAGTCGAGGATACAATGGAACGGACCGTGGTCCGCCGCACCACTCGCTCGGTCGCCGCAGATCACGTGATCGGCGCCCGCCTCCCGGACCATATCGGTTTTGGCATCGCGCCGGATGAGCGCCGTAACGGTCGCGCCCGATAGCTTCGCCAGTTGAAGGGCGAATAACCCGACGCCGCCGGAAGCCCCGGTCACCAGGACACGGCGGCCCAGCAGTTGCCCACCCTGCTCCAGCGCGTAGAGCGCCGTTAACCCCGCCACCGGCAAGGCAGCGGCGGCGGCGAATGACACATTATCCGGTAGCACTGCCATCATCCGGGTATCGACAGCGGCCCGCTCGGCCCAAGAACCGGAACGAACAAGGCCTACGATACGGCTGCCTTCCGATGGTCCGGAGCCATCGGCCGCGGCCTGCGCAACGACGCCCGCCAAATCCCAGCCCAAATGTGCGCCGGCGGATTCACGGCGTGCTCGGCGGACTTCGCCCAAGTTCAGGGAAACCGCCTTGATCTGCACCACGGCTTGATCGGACATCGGGATTGGGTCCGGCGTCTCGGTGATGGCCAAATGTCCTGGTGCAGACGAATCGACGAGTGCGGCGCGCATCGGCCTGACCTCCCCTTTTCCTGGATCACCCTGCCGCTAATAAGGCTTGTCCCCACAGACGGTGACGCGATAGCCGAAGCGGCGCTGCGGGAAATAATCCCACATTGCATTGTGCAGAACGCTGCGGTTATCCCAAAAGGCGATCGAATTCGGCTCCCATTTGAATCGGCATTGCCACGCGGGCTTCTCGATATGCCGGTACAGCATCTCGAGCAGGGCGTCGCTTTCCTCTTTCGAAAAGCCGACAATCTCGGTGGTGAAGATACGGTTCACGAACAGCGCCTTGCGCCCGGTTTCCGGATGCGTGCGGACGACCGGATGCTCGGCGCGCGGAAACTCCTTCGAGGTATCGCTGGTCCGGGGCCGGAAGTGTTCCCCGTCATGATGCGCGGTCAGGCCATCGAGAAATTTGCGCATCGGTTCGGACAGCGCCTCATAGGCCGCATACATGTTGCCGAACAAGGTATCGCCGCCGCCGTTCTCGGGTACTTCGAGCAAGTGCAGGATCGACCCCATCGGTGGTTCCAGGTCGCATGTCACGTCAGAATGCCAGTACTGGCCCGAGACCCGCGTAGAATTCTCGTCGGCCTTTACGGCAATCACGTCCGGATGCCCCTCCACGGGAACGCTAGGCTGCGGATGAACATGCAGCTTGCCGAAATGGCGGCCGAAATCCTTGTGCTGATCGAGGGTGATGTCCTGATCACGGAAGAAGATGACGAGATTGTCGAGCAACGCCTGATGGATTTGCTCGAACTGGCTGTTGCTGATCCCTGCCGCGATATCCACGCCGGAAATCTCGGCGCCGATTGTCGGTGTTAACTTCCGCACTTCAATGGATTGGAGGCTCATCGCATTCATTCCCCATAGGCCGCGTTAGCGCCAGTCTAGCGCGAACCGGCATCCATGGCACATACAGCGGATTGGCATGGCCCATTCGCGCTGCCGTCGCTTGTTGCTTTATAAAGGAAGCAAGAAGCCCCTTACGTTAAGCAGCGTCAAAAGAAAGGCATTGCAATGCCAGATACAGAATCAGCGTTGAGGCCGTCCGCGGACGGCGGCGTTCTCGACGCCATCGTGATCTCGGAAAGCGACAATATCGCCGTCTGCCTGCGTGATATCGAGTCCGGCAGCGACGTCTCGATCCGGCGGGGTCAGGAAATGATTTCGGTCGCGGCGATCGATCCCATCCCGCGCGGCCACAAAATCGCCGTCCGGGAAATCGCCGAAGGCGACAAGGTCCTGAAATACGGCGAGGTCATTGGCCAGGCATCACAGAACATCGGCCTGGGAAACCACGTGCACGTCCACAACGTCGTCGACTGATCCAGCCAGATCACAGATCTTACTAGGGAGTGTCTCAACAAATGTTCTTCGGTTATCCACGAAGCAACGGCAGCGTCGGCGTCCGGAACCGGATCGGCATCATCTCGCTGATGGACAACTGCAACGGTATCGCCCGGAAAATCACCGAAAACGTGCGCGGCACCGATCTCGTGACCGACCTGTTCGGTCGCAAGATGATCGGGCGCAACCACGAAATGCGCCTCAAGGCGATCCATGGCATGGCGATGAACCCGAATCTGGCCGGTATTGTTCTGGTCTCACTGCACAACACGTCGACCGAAGCGTTCGCCGAGCCGATCGCCGCGGCCGGCAAGGATGTGGAGTGCGTCGCCTTCCAGGATGTGGGCAGCACGTGGCGGGCCGTCGAGAAAGGCATCGTGGCCGCGGCCAAGATGGTCCGGAAACACTCCAGCACGCAGCGCAGCGAGCAGCCGCTGTCAAAGCTCATCTTCGGCGTGGAATGCGGCGGATCGGATTTCAGCAGCGGCATCACTGGAAATCCGGCGCTCGGCCACGCGGCGGATCTGCTGATGGACGCCGGCGGCTCCGTGGTCTTGTCGGAAACCGCCGAAATCATGGGCGCCGAACATCTGCTCGCCGAACGGTCGGTGAACAAGGACGTGGCGGCGAAGATCGTCCAGTCGATCGCCGATATGGAGGAAATGTCCCGGATGGGCGGCGTCGAGGATATCCGCGAGACCAATCCGTCCGCGGACAATATCAAGGGCGGTCTCACGACCCTCGCGGAGAAAGCGCTTGGCGCGGTCAAGAAGGCCGGCACCAAACCGCTGCAGGGCGTGGTCGACTATTGCGAGCCCGTCATCCCGGAGCCCCCGGGGTTCTATTTCATGAGCACACCGGCCCCAGCCTGCGAATCCATGACCGGCCTGGCCGCGGGTGGTTCGCAGATCATCGGATTCAACACCGGCCTAGGGCAGCCGTCATCGCATCCCTTCTCGCCGACGATCAAGATCACCGGCAATCCGCTTGCCGCGTCGCGCGGCTTCGATGATCTGGACGTGGACGTCAGCGAGATCATGTCCGGTAACATGACGATCGAGCAAGGCGGGCAGCTCATCTACGACGAACTGTTGCGGGTCGCGAACGGGCAATACACCTACACAGAGCTTTACGGCACAGGGCAGTCAACGATCGGCGTCGCCGGCGCAAGTTTCTAGAAACCGGGAGGTATCGCGTGAGTGACGATCCGCTACTATTTGAAGTCAAAGACCGCGTCGCCGTCATTACGCTGAACCGGCCGACACAACGCAACGCCATCAACCAGGAAATGGGCGGCCAACTGATGGAACGGCTGCAACAGGTGCGCAGTGATCCGGACATCCGCGCCGCGATCCTGACCGGTGCCGGCGGCACGTTCAGTGCGGGCGCCGACCTCAAGGAGCGCGCGTCCGGCGGCGGGCAACGCAACCTGGACAACGCGCCGGCCGCGGTTATCGAAGCCGACCCGGACGCGCGATGGTCGACAATGAAGTTCGAGAAACCGCTAATCGCGGCAATCGACGGCTACTGTCTGGCGGGTGGTATGGAACTGGCGCTCACAGCCGATATCAGGATTTGCTCGACCGAAGCGCAATTCGGCCTGCCCGAGATCACCCACGGCTTTTTCCCGGGCGGTGGTGGTCCGCAGCGTCTGGCGCGCAGTATTCCGCAATCGGCCGCCATGGAGCTCATACTCACCGGCGACCGCATCGACGCCGAGACCGCGCTGCGGGTCGGCATCGTCAGCCGCATGGTTGCCGTTGATGATCTGATGGCAACGGCGCTGAAGATCGCGACACGCATCGCCGGTCATGCCCCGCTCGCCGTCAAGGCGGCCAAGGAAGTCACGCAGACCGCGTTGGACGAAACCTTCGAACAGGCGATGCGGATCGGCGGCGCGTTGCGTTGGGTCGTCGGACAAACAGAAGACGCGAAAGAAGGTCCCCGCGCCTTCGTCGAGAAGCGCGCCCCCAAGTATAAGGGCCGGTAGCCGACCCAGCCCCCCTAGGCGTGTCCGGCGACCGGAACCAGGTTGCCGTCGTCAATACTGATCGAGCAGGTATTTCACGAGATCAGTAGTCGTCACGATGCCGACCAGCATGCCGTCCTCACCAACCACGGGCAACGAATGGAGCGATCCTGAGCTCAACTTCTCGGCGGCCGTTCGGATGGGTTCATCAGCGCCAATCGTGACCAGATTGTTCGACATCACCTGTTCGATGGTGAATTGCGAGTCCAGATACTCCGAATTGGCGGAATCCGGGGTTCCATAGGCATCAAGGCTAAGCTTCATCATGTCGCTGGAACTGATCAGGCCAATCGGCTTCTCGCCGTTGACGACCGGCACGTGGTGGATGCGGTTCTCCGTCAGCAACGTATAGACTTCGCTGACTTTCTGGGCCGCATGCACGGTCAGCAACTCGTTCGACATGATATGGGAAACAGGCTCGTTGTGTTTCATTGTTGGTACCTTTGCGGTTTAGCGGCTTGATGACGGCGTACTCCCGCCCATCAATGATCCTCCCTACAAGGGTCGCGAAAACCCAAGCAGTCCCGCAACTATGCGTCGCGATCGCGCGCGCCTCATTGACCGATATCAAAGCATCCCGAACGCCAAGAACCCCCGACGTCGCCGAAAAGCACTATACGTGCTGGTCGACCAGCACCGGATTGCCGTCCGGGTCGACGACGACGAAACTCGCCGGGCCGCTGGTTGTCTCGTCCGCCTCGCTCGCGATGGCAACACCGTCCGCCTTCAAGCGCTTCTGGATGTCCCGCACGTCCTCGAATTCTTCGAGTGGCGTCCCATCCGGCCCCCAGCCGGGATTGAAGGTCAGCATGTTCTTGTCGAACATCCCCTGGAACAGGCCGACCACACAGTCGCCATTCGCGAGGATCAGCCAGTTCTGACTTTCGTCACCGCCGATGCCGCTGAACCCGAGCTTCTCGTAAAAGGCTTTCGACGCGGCCAAGTCTTTAACTGTCAGGCTGACAGAAAAGGCGCCAAGGCTCATTGTTGGTCTCCTCAATGGGTTGGAAATCGAGTGGGCCCGCAATCCAGGGCGGTTAGTCGTTACTTGCGTCCGGCCCGAAACCTTCCAGGAACCGCGGGCCGTCCTCGACGCCATCGACCGGCGGACCGGCAATGCCGTGCCGGGTATCCTTGGCGACGAAGAAGATCACGTCCTCCTCGGGCGTCGCGACGCAGCTATGCTCGACCCCGGCGGGAATGTGCACACAATGTCCGGCCGGACAAAAGATCGTCTGATCGCCGATGTCGCATTGCAGGGTCCCTTGCAGCACGTAATTGAACTGCTCGTTGGGATGGGTATGCCGTTTCGAGCCGGATCCGCGCGCCTTGTGGATCACCCCGACGATGACCTTCTCGCCGAACAGCGCACCACCATAGGAGGACGACTTGCCGGAAGTATGACGCGGGCTCATGACCTCGCAGCTCGTGTCTCCCTCGGGCACGTCGCCCAATCCGTTCATGTCATAGACGTGCTGAACCTTGCCATCGTGCCGTGTCTTCAGCGCGGTTTCACTGGCCATCTTTCTCTTCCTCCGGTTTCACAATCAATCGGCCCATGGTCGGAAGAATGCCTGGGAATTGTCAACCGGCGCGACGCATGGCATCGACCGGCTCGGCCCGTACAAGCCCGCGCACCGAGTTGCCGAGATAGACCCGATCGGCTTTTTCCAAGTCCTGCGGCGTCAGGACCGCTTCCTCTATCGCGCAGTCAGGGTCAGCCAGCAACGCGCGGCGCAGCGTACCGTTCAGCAGGCCGCAGGCGAGCGGCGGTGTCAGCAGGCGGCCATCGCGCTCTACGAAGAGATTGGTGTAGCTGCCTTCGGTAAGCTCACCCTTCTCGTTCACGAACACCGCTTCGTCGCAGCCGGTCTCCCGCATCAGCCGCTCTCGGGTCCGGTCATAGAATTGGCGCCGCGTCGTCTTGTGAAACAGGAAGCGGTTCGCGCTGTCGGTCGTCTCCTCGGCGATGACATAGCGGGTCCGGGCGTCGGCCGACGGCGCGTCGATGGCAGCGGTCGTCACGTCGATCTCGCCGTACTCGTCCAGCGTTAACCGTACCCGATGGCACGGCCCCGCCAGCCCATCCGCAACGCCGTCCAAGGCCCTGCGAACGGCGTCCACGTCGCACGCGAACCCGAAATAGACGGCGGACTCCGATAGCCGCTCCAGATGTTCGTCCAGCAAGTAGAAGCCGCCGTCCCGGTCCCAGCGCATCGTTTCGATCAACTCGAACGGCGCGTCACGCCCGGTCATGAAATCGGATTTCAAAAGGCATTCCGCGAACTCGGCAGGACCGTCGGAGTCGAAAACGATTCCGCTGCCGATACCCAGCTCGCCCTGCCCGGCATCGTCGAGCATGATCGTCCGGATCGCGACATTCAGATCCACATCGCCATTCGGTGCGATCATCCCGACCGCGCCGGTGTAAACGCCGCGCGGCTCCGTCTCCAACTCACGGATGATCTCCATTGCGCGGATCTTCGGCGCGCCGGTCACCGACCCGCAGGGGAAAATACCTCGGATCAACCCCGGCAGATCGACATCCTCCCGTAGCCGGGCGGACACGCCCGACGTCATCTGATGCAGGCTGCGGAAGGTCTCGACGCGGAACATGTCGGTCACGGATACCGAGCCGATTTCCGCGAGCCGGCCTAGATCGTTACGCATCAGGTCGAGGATCATGAGGTTTTCCGCGCGCGATTTTTCGTCGGCGATCAGCATCCCCTTGAGGTCTCGGTCTTCCTCCAGGGTCCGTCCGCGCGGCGCCGTGCCCTTCATCGGCCGCATCGATGCTTCACCGCTGCATGTCCGCAGAAACAGCTCGGGCGACAGCGACAGGACGTGAAAGTCTTCGGCCCCAATCAACGCCGCATGGCCCACCCGTTGCTCACGCCGTAAATCGTTATAGAAAGCAACAGGATCACCGGTGAAATCGAAGCGATACTTGAAGGTCAGGTTGATCTGATACACATCGCCCGCGACGATGTAGTCCTTTACCCGGTCGAATCCCGCCAGATAGGCGTCCCGGTCGATCGATAGGCTCAAGTCATCGGCCGCATAGGACGACGCCCCCGGCACGAGCGGCGGACTGCCGTCAGCGGCGATCACCCTACAATTCGGGAAGACACCCATCCAGATCAACGGCTGCGACCGATGCGGCGGCAGAAGTGGCAGCAGTTTCGGTTCCAGGACATAGCCAAGTTCATAGGCGAGAAACCCGGCGAGATAGTGTCCGTCCGCGTTCGCCGCAGCCATTGCGTCCAGTGCCGCCGGCACATCCTCCGGCGCATCGCATCGGATAATGCTGATCGGATCGTCGAACAACCGCGCCGGCCGTGCCGGGTCAAGATGATCTTCCAGCAACACATAGGGCGTGCCGGGCACTCCGGTCATGAGGTGGCCTTCTCCGGCGCTGCCGCCGCATTGTGCAGGGCCTCGAAGGCATCGATGCTGCGCCGCAATCCGAAGGAACGCTCGATCTGCGCCCGCGCCTTTTCACCCAAACTACGGCGCAAGACGGCATCGTCCCGAAGCTTCGCCAGCGCCGACGCCAGCGCGTCCGGGTCGCGCGGCGGCACGATCAACCCCGCGTCGCCGACAATCCGGGCCGCGTCGCCCACATCTGTCGCGACAACGGGCAGCCCGCTCGCCATCGCCTCGCCGATCGCATTGGAAAACCCTTCGCCGAAATGCGACGGGCTGACCAACGCATCGACCGCCGACAGCAACCGCGGGATGTCATGTCGCTCGCCAAGCGGAACCACGCCGGTTTTCCCCGCCAGCGCCTCGGTTCCCGCACCGATCACCAGGCACACGGCATCGCGGCTTCGCGGCAACGCCGCCAGGAGTGTGTCGTATCCTTTCATCGTGTCGTAGCGGGCAACCATCGCGATCACGAAGGCGTCTTCGGACAGGCCCAATTCCTGCCTAACCTGTTTGCGCCCCGCCATGTCCGGCGCGAAATCGCCGGTATCGAACCCATTGTCGACGACGACCGAACGCCGTGATTGATACCCCAGCTTACGGTGAGCAATTCGCCCGGCCTGGGAATTGTAAACGACCCCGTCCGAGAACTGCGACAACAACGCACAAAGCCGTACGACGACCCGCAACGACAGCGAATACGCACCCAGGTCGACATCCGAACAGCGCACGCCCCAATACAGCCGTGTCCGCGACCGCCGTCCCGACAGCCAAAGTGACAACAGGGCAACGAGGTCGGCATGGTACATCCAACTCTGGATGACCGCCGGTTTCTCGTGGCGAATGATTTTAGCCAAGCGGAACAGTCCAAGGGGGTTCGGAATACCCCGGCGCAGCCCAAGATCGTGAACCACCACGCCGGCGCCCTGCATCCGGGCGCGTTGCGACCCGCCCGGCGACAGGCTGATAACGGCCGGCGATGCGCCGTTTTGCTGCTGCGCAATACACAGATTGGCAAGCATCCGTTCCGCACCGCCGGTTCCCAGACCGGTAATGACATGCATCACCGTCATCCGGACACTCCCACGGCGATAATTCGAAGGGCCGAACCCCCGTATCTCCTGCGCTGCATCTTGGCCGATTGGTCGACTGCCACCACGATCCTCTGGTCCCGCTACCGACGGAATGCGCACGCTATCGCTCTCCGCCGGGACGATCAAAGGCTTTGTGCGCTACGGTCCACAGGGCGGGCGGATTGTCGCATTAACGAAAATTTCTTTTGTACAATTGTATACACGTGTACTTTAGGGGCGAAACTAGAAACGGTACGCACGAATGATCAACCAAATCGCCGAAGAAATGATTGCCCTGAAGAACCGGGACAATCGGCAATACGCCTCACGCAGCGAAGCCGCGCATAGCCTGCTGCGGCACGCGGTGATGGAAGGCGTCCTCAGGCCGGGCGACCGGCTGCGCGAACTCGACGTGGCAAGTTGGCTCGATATGAGCCGGACCCCGATACGCGAGTCCTTCCGCCGGTTGGAACGCGACGGCCTGATTACCTTCGCCCCGCATAAAGGCATGACTGTCACGGTCTTGGATCATGGGGCTGTCATGGAGCTGTACCGCATGCGCGAGGTTCTTGAGGGAACCGCCGCCTCGCTCGCGGCCCAACATGCCACGGTAGCGGAAATCGCATCGTTGAAGGATCTGGTCGGGATGGAATCATCGATTGCGGCGAGCGAACAAGCCCTGTCCGACCACAACATCGCTTTCCACAACGCAATCTATGCTGCCGCCCACAACCGCTATCTCCTGCGATCGTTGAATGGCCTCAGGGATTCGATGGCGCTGCTGGGCGACACCACCTATTCCATCCTCGGCCGTGCGACAGCCGCGTGCTCTGAACATAATGCCGTGGTCGACGCCATCGCCCTACGTGATGCGAACGGTGCCGACGACGCCATGCGGGCGCACATGCGGGGTGCGCAACATGCGCGCCTCCGGCAGATGCACGGCCAGCCCTAGCCCAGTCTATCGCCCGTGGTTAGACTCCGAATAACCTTCCAATTGCAGGACCTTCCAGTCGAGTTGACCTAATTTGAACCGAATTGTATACAAAGATATACAATTTAATCCGTAACTGTTTGTAGGACGGAAGAGGCGGACGCGAAGCCGCGTTTATTGCCTGAAACCGTCGTGTGAGTGTCGGGGGAACCTAAGGAAATGAGCGAAGAATTTGACGTAATCGTTGTGGGCGCCGGCAATGCCGCCATGTGCGCCGCGATGTCGGCCCACGAGAACGGGGCCAAGGTCTGTATCCTGGAACGCGCGAACGAAGACGAAGCCGGCGGCAACAGCCGTTACACGGCGGGCGCGCTGCGGTTTGCGCATAACGGCCTACAGGACATCATGACGCTCGTCGACCTAACGGACGACGAGAAGGAAAACAACGATTTCGGCACCTATACGACCGATCAATTCTTCGACGACATGTTCCGCGTCACCCAGTACCGGACCGATCCGGACCTCTGCGAAACCCTGGTGACCAAGAGCCTTGAGACGACGAAGTGGATGCATTCGAAAGGTATCCGCTTCATGCCGATGTACGGCCGGCAGGCCTTCAAGGTCGATGGCAAGATGAAGTTCTGGGGCGGCCTCGCGCTGGAATTCTGGGGCGGCGGTCCGGGCATCTGGGAGATGGAATCGAAGATCGTTGGCGATCTCGGCATTCCCATCAAATTCGAACACCGCGCGGTCGGGCTGCTGTATGACGAAGAAAAAGTCTACGGCGTGAAGGTCAAGCACAAGGGCAAGGTCTTCGACATGAAGGCCAAGTCGATCGTACTCGCCGCGGGCGGTTTCGAATCCAATTCCGACTGGCGCACCCGCTATCTCGGCCCGGGCTGGGACCTGGTGAAAGTGCGCGGCACCCGCCACAACATGGGTGAAGGCATCAAGATGGCGCTCGACATCGGCGCCATGCCCTATGGCAACTGGTCGGGCTGTCACGCGGTTGGCTGGGACCTGAACGCGCCGGAATTCGGCGACTTGGCGGTCGGCGACAACTTCCAGAAACACAGCTACCCGCTTGGCATCATGGTCAACGCGACGGGCAAGCGCTTCGTCGACGAAGGCGCGGATTTCCGGAACTACACCTATGCAAAATACGGCAAGGTGATCCTGGAAGAGCCGGGTCAGTTCGCCTGGCAGATCTTCGATCAGAAAGTCACCAGCCTGCTGCGCGACGAATACCGCATCAAGCAAATGACCAAAGTCACGGGCAACACGATCGAGGAATTGGCACCGAAACTCGAAGGCGTCGACGCCGATCAATTCGTCAAGACCGTGAAGGACTACAACGCCGCCGTCATGGACGACGTGCGCTTCAATCCGGCGGTATTGGACGGACGCGGCACCAAGGGCTTGGACGTTCCCAAGACCAACTGGGCCAACAAGCTCGACGAGCCGCCCTACGAAGCCTACGCCATCACCTGCGGCGTGACCTTCACCTTCGGCGGACTGCGGATCGACAACGACGGCCGCGTCCTCGACACCGACCTGCAGACGATCCCCGGCCTCTATGCGGCCGGTGAACTGGTCGGCGGCTTGTTCTACTTCAACTACGCGGGCGGTACCGGCCTGATGAACGGCTCAGTCTTCGGCAAGATCGCCGGCGCAAGCGCCGCGAAGGATTGACCGCCAGGCTCAAGTATCTACCCAGGTAAGGCCGACAGGTCGCGGAACACTCGATCCGCCGCCTCGTCGGCCGGGTAGATCAGTTCGACGCGCAGTTCATCCAGATTGATCTCCCGCGTGTTGCCGAATCGCGCAACCATCGACAGCGTGGCGACACTCTGATCGCCAATTCGCAGCCGCGGACAAATCACCAGCGCCGACGGATCGTCAGCCGCAGCAAGCGCGTCCGGCGAAATATCCTTTAGGTATCCCTCTGCCCGCTCCAACAACGCCTGCAAACGCGGATCAGGGCCGCAACCCGCGATTTCATGCCGCAACCGCTGCAGCGACTGCGCGGCCACCTCGTCGAAATTCTCGATCATGTCGCGCGCCGGGCCAGGGCTGAAAAATACGTCGATGACGTTGACCGGCTCCTCCGTCGAAACCGGAAACAGCATTCGGCCCGCCGCATTGGCATCGACGAGGGTCCACCATCGGTCGATGACGAAGGCAGGATACGGCTCATGATTCTCCAGCATGCGTTTAATTGCCGCCCGAAACGGCGCGATATCCGCATGCGCATACGGCAATTCCGGAAAGCGTGGCGCCAGACCGGCCGCCGCCAACAGGTCGTTGCGGTCGCGCAGCGGGACGTCCAATGCCTCGGCGACGCGGAGCACGACATCTTCGCCCGGACGCGATCGACCGGATTCGATGAAGGACACGTGACGCTGCGACATTGCCGCTTCCGCCGCCAGATCCAGTTGGCTGAAGCCGCGCTGGCCCCGCCAATATTTGAGCTGCCGCCCGAAGGCCGAGGACTGCGATAAGGTCATCGAATTTCCCGCCAGTTAAGGCCGCCATACTGCCGTCGCCGATTACCAGCCACAATTACCTTTCCGGGAATTGAGCGCATTACCGGTCCTCCCTACCCTCCGGCCATCGTTCAAACCGGAGAATTGACATGATGAAAGCGATTTGGATTTTCCTGCTGACAGCATTCGGCGCCCTCAACGTCTATGCGCTCGAAAGGGGGAGTTGGGACGGCTTGTTGACCTATCTGGGATCGCTCGGCCCCTGGGGTACGTTGGCCACTGTCGACCTGTTGATCGCCTTGTTCATCGCCGTCGTCTTCATGGTCCAGGACGCGGCGGCAAAGAAGATCAACGCCCTGCCCTATGTCGTGCTGACCCTATTGACCGGCAGTCTTGGACTTCTGGTGTATCTGGTGCGGTTTTGGAAACCCCTCGCGCCGTCTAATCGCCCGACGATATTGGCGGAGAACTAAGCCTCCTGCCACGCCGTGTCAGCAACCCCGATCCCTACTCAGGATCGGAGTTGCCGCACGGTGTAGAGCGTCTAGGATTGATCATTCAGAATGCGGAAAGGTGAATGATGGTGGACCAACGCTTCACGATGGTTTCGCTCGGCGTCCGGGATTTGGACCGCGCCGCGAAGTTTTACGAAGACGGTCTGGGATGGAAGCGATCGGGCGACAGCAACGAGCAGATCATCTTCTTCAAGATGGGCGGCGTCCTGCTTGGCTTGTACTCATGGGATGGCTTGGCCGAGGACGCAAAGATGGCGCCGGAGGGTAGCGGTTTTCCCGGCATCACGATTGCCCACAATGCGCGCACCAAGGAAGAGGTCGACAGTATTCTGGACACCGCGAAAGCTGCCGGCGCAAAAATCCTGAAACCGGCCGAAGAAGTCTTCTGGGGCGGTTACTCGGGGTATTTTGCCGATCCCGACGGCCATCTCTGGGAGGTCGCGTACAACCCCTTCTGGCCGCTCGACGACGAGGGTCGTCCGCAGCTCGCCGACTGAACCGGATCAGAGATACATCGCCGAGACGATGGCCACCTTGTTCTGTGACGCCATCGCCTGATCACTATCCCACATGACTTCGACCTGACGAACGATATCCTTGTCCTCTTTCGTCATCGGAATATTGCCGATACGCATGCGGCACAGGACATTGATCGTTCCGACGAGATTCTGCACGAAGGGATCGGTGCTCGAGATGGCCCTGAGGACGAGCACCGCATCGGCCAGCGTCGACCGGAGAGCGCGGAATTGCTCCAGGATCGGTTCGCTCGGGAACAGGCGCGCGGCGAAGGAAATCATCATGCCTTCGTCCAGGATCCGCTGCCGCTGGGAAATGGAATCCGCCGCGACCGTCCCGAGCCGCGCCCGCTCTATCGGTGATAAATGGGCGAGCGCATCATCGAAAAACGCTAGATTACAAAACTGCAGCGCCGCCACTGTCAGCCAAGGGTCGGTGGCCTGAAAATTGCCGAGGCCCAACCGGGTAACACGATTGCTGGCATCGGAATCGTCCGCCGGCCCATCCCGGTACAGCTTCATGTCAGGTTGTGCCGCGATCTTGCCGCGCCAAGCCACCGAAGTAAGCCAGCTATATTCGAAGCCGAGCGCGGGATGGATCGGCACGGTAGATAGAGGCGCCAAACGATGAAGGCCATACCAGGCGTCGTGGCCGTTGACGTTACCGACGAGGGTCTCGACGCGGCGGGCCGGGTCCTCGAAGGTCACCGCCGCAGGCGCCCACTCTGACTGTGCGCCCTTATGGTCGTGACGGATGCAGGTGCCATGCACCAATACATGCAATGCGTTATGGACAAGATAATCGACCCCGCTCGCCACGTAATCCGGATCGATCCAACTCGATTCGTCGAGCCACATGAAATACTCGCCGGTCGCCGCAGCGCGCGATGCCATGATGCATTCGATTGCACTCAACTTTCGGGTATCACGGAACACTTTGACCCGCGGATCGCCGCCCGCCAACTTATCCACGAAGGCAACACGGTCCTGGTCCGCCTGTCCGTCATAGAGAATGAGTTCGACGGACTCGTAGCTCTGCCCCAGGGCCGACCGGACGGCACGCTCGACATGCGCCATCGGACCTGAAACGGCAACACCGATACTTACGAGTGGATCACTCATGCGTCGTACCGTGGCAAAGTGCAGAATCCTGCGAAGAGAATACTGTAAGATGCGGCGGTTGCCATAGTGCGCGGTATTATCGTGCGAAATTGGCCGGGCGGGCGGTCTGTCCTGTATGCTTCGGACCTATTTGAAGATCCGCCCGGAACGCCCGGGCCGCAATGAGCACCACCCACGCAATCATCCCGACGAAGGAGCCCCGGCGCCATGCAACCAAAGAACATGCTGTTCATCATGTCCGACGAACATCAAGGCACCGCAATGGGTTGCCAGGGGCACCCCCTCGTCAAGACACCGAATATGGACCGTCTTGCGGCCAACGGAACACGATTCGACGCGGCCTATGCATCCTGCGCGATATGCGTGCCAACCCGTGCCGCATTCGCCACCGGGCGTTACGTCCACGACATCGGCAACTGGTGCAACGCGCATCCTTATACCGGCGCGACCAAGGGTTGGGGCCATCGATTGCAGCAAAACGGGCATCGAGTCGTTTCAATTGGCAAGCTGCACTACCGCAACGAGACCGACGATACCGGGTTCGACGAACAGATCGCGCCGATGCATGTGGTGAACGGAATCGGCGACCTGGCGGGCGCCGTCCGTGATGAACTGCCGGTAAAGGGCAACTGCAAGAAGCTGTCCGACGAGATCGGGCCCGGTGAATCGATGTATACCGAATACGACCGCAAGATCGTCGACAGCACCGTCGATTGGCTTAAAAACGAAGCGCCGAAATACAGCGACAAGCCGTGGTGCATCTTCGTTTCCTTCGTTTGCCCGCATTTTCCGCTGATTGCGCCGCCGGAATTTTATGAGATGTATCCGGTCGAGGACATACCCCTGCCCGAGCCGCATCCAGCGCGCGGTTATACCCGGCATCCGTGGATCGAAGCTGCCGCCAACTGCTCGATCTACGATCAGTATTTCACCGACGAGACCCGCAAGATCGCCATCGCATCCTATTACGGCATGACATCCTTCCTCGACGATAATATCGGCAAGGTACTGGCGGCGGTGGACGACTGTGGCCTGTCCGACGACACGCGCGTCGTCTACACCAGCGATCACGGCGACAACCTCGGCACGCGCGGCCTGTGGGGCAAGTCGAACATGTATCAGCCGGCGGCGCATATTCCGATGATCATGGCCGGGCCCGACGTACCGAAAGGCAAAGTCAGCAACACGCCGGTCACGCATGTGGACTGTTACCAGACGATCCTGGATTGCGTCGGCCTGCCGCTGGACGACGCCGACAAGGACCTGCCGGGCGCGTCGATGCTCGATATCGCGGCACAGGACGACGACAAGACCCGGATCGGCTTCAGCGAGTATCACGCGTCCGGCGCCAAGACCGGCGCCTTCATGCTGCGGCGTGACAACTTCAAATACATCTACTATGTCGAAATGGACCCAGAACTCTACGACCTGGACGCCGACCCGCTGGAACTGAACGACCTATCGAAAGCGCCGGAACACGCCGCGCTGATGGACAATTTCGAGACGCAACTGCGCGGAATCTGCGACCCGGAAGCGGTCGACAGCCGCGCCAAAGCGGATCAAGCCGCCCTGGTCGAAAAACACGGCGGGCGCGCGGCAGTGCTGGACCGCGGCAGCTTCGGCGGCACCCCGGCACCGGGATATAAGCCGGAGTTCAGGTCGGGCTCAGACTAAGCGCCCTACCCGACCATATATTCCGCGACCAACCCATCTTTGAACCGCAGGCCGTGGCCGGGCGCTTCCGGGGCGGTCATGATGCCGTTGACCGGTGCGGCCCATTCTTCGAACAGGTCGCCCAGCAATCCCATCTCCTCGATGATCAGGCCGTTCGGGATCGACGCCATCAGGTGGATCATCAGTTCCGGGTAGAGATGCGGCGCGATCTTCATGCCCCAAGTGTCGGCGATCGCGGCGATCTTGCGCAGCTCGGTCAGGCCGCCGCGCACCACGTCGGGCTGCAGGATCGGAATCTTCGGGTTCTCGAAGAAGGGTTTCAGCTCGAAGCGGGTAAAATGGCTCTCCCCGCCGACGACCCGCGTGTCCAGCGCATCGGCGATCCGGAAGTAGCCCTCGAAATCGGTCGGCACGACAGGCTCTTCCAGCCAATAGATACCGTGGTCCTGTAGCCGCTTACCCATGAGGATTGCGGTATCGGCGGTCCAGGCCATGTTCACGTCGACCATGATATCGACATCCTCGCCGACCGCGTCGCGCACTCGACGGGTATTTTCGACATCCTCGGCCTCGGTCCAGGTATGGCCGACCTGCATCTTCACGGCCTTGAAGCCTTCGCCAACCAATCGCTTGGCCTTCTCGACCATGCCGTCGCCGCCGAGACCGCGCCACACGCCGGAGCCGTAGGCCGGCACCTCTTTCTGGCAATGACCCCAAAGCCGATGCAATGGCAATCCGGCCTTCTGCCCGATCAGGTCCCATAACGCCACGTCGACCGCCGACAAGGCGAACATCTGCGCTCCGCCGCGCCCGTCCGCTTGCCCCGCCGTCCACAACTCGTGCCAAATTCCCTCGACCTCGGTGGCGTCGCGGCCCAACAGGCGCGGTATGATCACTTCCTCCAAGCACATCTTGGTCGTGCGGAATCCGTCGCGCATGTAGAGCTGATAGCCGAGGCCAACCAGGCCCGACGCGGTCTCGATCTCGACGATCAGGATGTCGCGATCGCGGGAATATCCTTTCTGCACCGCGAGCTGTTCGACATACGGAATGCGCAGCAACGTGACCCGGACGTCTTTGATGATCATGGCGGAATGGTCCCTCTCATGCGGTATTCGCCCGGCCGGATTTGACGGCGGCATCGGTGCGTAAGGCCCTGTCAGGCAGGGAAAATTCTATGGCGATTTGACATGGCCTCCTTGCTGCTGTCAAACGAGGGGACGGGTGGTGCCGGCAGCGCAGCCGGGCCCCAAAGACACAGCAATCACGCCGCGGGAGGACACGGGATGGAATTCGAATATTCGGAACGGACGAAGAAGCTGAAATCCGAAATCGAAGCGTTTATGGAAGCCCATGTCTTTCCCAACGAATCCACCTATTACGAACAGCTCGACGAAGGCGAGACGCGCTGGAAACCGCTGCCGATCCTCGAGGATCTCAAGGCCAAGGCGAAATCCGCCGGCCTCTGGAACCTGTTCCTGCCGGAAAGCGATAAAGGCGCGGGCCTGACCAACCTGGAATACGCCCCGCTGTGCGAGGCGATGGGGCGAGTCAACTGGGCGCCCGAGGTGTTCAACTGCTCCGCGCCCGACACTGGCAATATGGAGACGATCGAACGCTACGGCAGCGAAGCGAACAAGAAGGAATGGCTGACGCCGCTATTGAACGGCGAAATCCGCTCTGCCTTTGCGATGACGGAGCCCAACGTCGCCTCCTCCGACGCCACCAACATCGAGACCAGCATCACCCGCGACGGCGACGAGTATGTGATCAACGGCCATAAATGGTGGACTTCGGGCATCGGCGACCCGCGTTGCAAGATCCTGATCGTCATGGGCAAGACCGACCCGGACGCCGAAACCTACCGCCAGCAATCGATGATCCTGGTCCCGCGCGACACGCCCGGCATCACGGTCACCCGCATGCTCAAGGTCATGGGCTTCGACGATGCGCCGCACGGCCACGGCGAGGTCATCTTCGACAACGTTCGCGTGCCGGCCGACAACATGCTGCTCGGCGAAGGCCGCGGCTTCGAGATCGCGCAAGGCCGCCTCGGCCCGGGCCGCATCCATCACTGCATGCGCATCATCGGCGTCGCCGAGCGCGCGCTTGAACTGATGTGCCTGCGCGCGACCGAGCGCACCACCTGGGGCAAGACGCTGGCCGAACGCGGCGTCACCCAGGAACGCATCGCGCAGGCCCGCATCGAGATCGAGATGAACCGCCTGCTCGTCCTCAAGGCCGCCTACATGATGGATACGGTCGGCAACAAGGCCGCGCGGCAGGAAATCGCGATGATCAAGGTCGCCGCCCCGAACATGGCGCTCGGCATCATCGACAACGCCATGCAGTTGCACGGCGGCGGCTCGATGAGCCAGGAATTCCCGCTCGCCTATATGTTTGCCCGGATGCGCGCGCTACGCTTCGCAGACGGCCCGGACGAGGTGCATCGTCAGCAGATCGCGCGGCTGGAACTGCGCCGCCAGACCAACTGGACGCCGCGGCCGAAGGATTCGGACTAGGCCAGCTTCAGATCACCGCCTTCTCGACGAACGGCCGGTTCTCCGCGATCCGCACATAGTTGAAAGGCGACAGGTCCAGCGTCCGGTATTCACCATAGGTGATCAGTTCCGATGTGCCCCGCCCCATGGCCGGCGACTGCTGAAAGCCGTGGCCGGAGAAGCCGTTGACGAAGACGAAGTTCCCGACCTCGGTATGGGGTCCGAGGATGGCGTTATGGTCGAAGGTGTTGAAGGCGTAATGCCCGGCCCATGAATTGACCAGCTTGATCGCCTCGAACTGCGGGATACGCGCTGCAATGACGGGCCAGGCCTTCTCCTCCCAGATACCGTGATCCTGGTCGAAATCATCGTAGTCCACGGCCGGGTCATCGTCCGGCGGACATCCGGCCAGGTAATAAGCGCCGTCGGTGCGCATATGGACGCCGGACGGATCGATCGTCAGCGGCAGGTCGCGGTCGAGCGGCGTTTCCGCATCGAAGATGAAGGTGTAGCGCTTGCGCGGCTCGACCGGTATCTCGATCCCGGCCATCCGCGCCGTCAGGACCGCGCGTGGCCCCGATGCGTTCACCACCGTGCCACAAGACACCACGTCGCCGGATTTCAGGGTCACGCTTTCGACCCGGTCACCCGCCGCGTTGCGGGCCATCGCGACGACCTCGTTCGTGACGTATTCCGCGCCGCGTTCCCGCGCCGACCGCTTCCACCAGTCGAACAGCGTGTTGCCGTCGAAATAGCCCTCGTCGACGCGGTTGTGACTCCCGGCGACGATGTCGTCGACGTTGTAGAAGGGATAGTCGCGCTTGATCTCGTCGGCGGACATGATCTTGGTCCCCGCACCGCAAGCCGCCTGCACCGCCTGGCTGTCGCGCAGTGTTGCGGCGAATGCCTCGGTATCGGCGAGATACATATAGCCGAAGCTTTGCAGCACGACATCGGGCACGCGCGGATCGTCGCCCATGAAACTGCGGAAGTTCTTGATGAACTCCGCGCCGAACTGCGAGATGCGCACGTTGATCTCGTTGGAGAATTGCTGCCGGATGCAGCTGTTGGTATGCGAGGTCGACGTGAATTCGTAGGTCGGGTCGCGCTCGACCACGAGGATCGATCCGTCGAAATCGGGATTGCTCGCCAGGAACCATGCCACCGAGGAACCGTACATGGCACCGCCGACGATGACGACGTCGTAAGCCAGCCGTTCCGGCGGATTCGTGAGTATGGCTTGCGTCAATGGCGCGGCTCCCGGGGTGGAGTCACCTCAGGATGACAGATGGCCCGCCCCGCCGTCTAGAACGGCGCGTCTTCACCCATGATGGTGATCCGATGCATCCGCCGGCGCTGCCCGGCATAATCGTTGATCGCGTAATGCTGGCAGCAGCGGTTGTCCCAGATCGCCAGCGACCCCGGCGCCCAGTTGAACCGGCAGATGAACTCGGGCCGCTCGATATGCTTTTGAAGCTGAGCGAGGATCGGCTTACTTTCCTCGGGGGTGAAACCCTCGATGCACTGGGTATGGGACCCCATGTATAGCGCCTTGCGCCCGGTATCCACATGCGTCCGCACCAGAGGATGAATCGATTCGGTTTGAACGTCACCGGGATCCTTCAGCTTCATGCCGCTGGCGCCCGAATAGCGCTCGGCCCTTGATTTCCGGTCGTGCGCCGACGTCCGGTCGCCGCCGTTGTGGCAGCGCAGGCCGCCGACCATCGCCTTCATGCCGTCGGATAGGGCGTCATACGCCGCATAGAGGTTGGCGAACTGCGTGTCGCCGCCGGTCTCCGGCGTCTCCAGGGCGTAAAGCATGGTGCATTTGGCCGGTTTCGGGGCGAACATCTGGTCCGAATGCCAACTGTTGCCGAAGGCATAGGTATCGGTCTCGGTTTTTATCAGCTCCAGGATCTCGGGATGGTCGTCCAGCCCCTTCATGAAGGGATGCAGATGGATGCCGCCCCAGCGCTTGGCGAAGGCGAGATACTGCTCGGGCGTAATCTCCTGATCGCGGAAAAAGATCACGTGATGCTCGACGAAAGCCTGGTAAATCTCACCGAAAAGACCGTCGGTCAGCGGCTCCGACAGGTCGACACCACTGATTTCCGCCCCCAGCGCGCCGGCGAGCCGCTTGACCTCGATTGTCTCATAGGGGCGATGATTCCAGAGTTGAACACCTTCGGGCATGGCTGATCCGTGATCGTTAAGGATTGCGTTTGGATAGGTCCATTATAGCAACCGGCGACCCACGCCTGCAAAAGCCGCAAAACCGGTAACGATCTTGT
Source organism: Alphaproteobacteria bacterium (assembly GCA_021774335.1). Classification (GTDB taxonomy): domain Bacteria; phylum Pseudomonadota; class Alphaproteobacteria; order UBA8366; family UBA8366; genus JAJFJD01. The sequence goes on along the minus strand of JAJFJD010000019.1, from coordinate 35,748 downwards.
ATCTTGTCCCTCCGGCGGTCCGTGCATAGGCTGCGCGCCGGCGATACAGTTGGCACACGGCCAGACTGTATCGGCCGGGCATTCAATCGAGCCAAGGCAGCTTCCATCGTGAAAGCGAAGACGGAAAAAACGGCAAGCCGCGCCGGCCTGTGGTTTATGCTGCAAGCCCTGGCCGCGATCGTGTTTTCGGCCGGGATCGTGCTCGTCGCCTGGCTGGATATCGATCTGACGCCGCGCGACAAGCCAAAATCCGAACCCAAGTCGACGGAAATCGCGCGTCCCGACGCCATCCCCGAACCTGAAGCACCGGTATCGGAGCCCCGCACTGCCCCGGTCCCCGTGGAATCGCTGCCGCCGATCGGGTCCGCCATGACGCCGCGGCGCGCGAAAAGATTGCTGGACGAGGTACAGGAGCAGATCGCCAAAACCGATCCGGTCAGTGCCGCGCTCCTCGCGCTGGAAACACTGCCATGGGACAGCAACCGGGAGACCGACCCCACCAACTTGCTGACGGCGCACCGGCTCGTCTACGACGCCCATTTCAATCGCACCGAACGCCTCGTTATGGCCGGGCATCAAGGTTTCATCCGGACGGCGACCTTCAGCCCGGACGGTAGGCGCGTTGCCACGGCCGCCGCCGATAAGACTGTGCGTCTTTGGCGGGCTGAGGACGGCGCTAAGATCGCCGAGCTGCGCGGGCACGACGATATCGTCCGATCCGCCGTTTTCAGTCCTGACGGCAAACTGTTGGCCTCCGCCTCGTTCGACGGAGACGTTCGGCTTTGGAACGCCGTCGACGGTAGTCGGGAAGACACTCTCAGTGGGCATGACGGCAAGGTCGTATCCGTCGCGTTCAGTGCAGACGGCAAACAACTGGTCAGCAGCTCTTACGACACGACCGCCCGGGTGTGGGACGTGGTGCGCGGATCGACCACGACGGTTCTCGCGGGGCATACACGAAAAGTCGTTGCGGCGAGTTTCAGCCCGGACGGGCGGCGCGTGCTGACCGCATCGGACGACGCTACGGCACGCCTCTGGGATGCGGCAACCGGGGACATGCTTGCGGAATTGCGCGGTCACGAGGCCGGCTTGATCGCCGCCCACTTCAGCCCGGATGGACGGCGGATCGTTACCGCGTCCATCGATAAGACGGCGCGGTTGTGGGACGGCGAAACCGGCGCGGCGGGTCCGGTTCTGCGCGGCCATATCCGGCAACTGATTTCGGTGCGATTCAGCCCCGAAGGCTCCGCGATCGCGACGACCTCCCGCGACGCCACCGTCCGGCTCTGGCGCACCGATACCGGCGTCGAAACCGCCGTCCTGCGCGGCCACCGGTCCTGGGTCAACGACGCGATCTTCAGTCCAGACGGCAAGACAGTGGCAAGCGTCTCGGTCGACTGGGAATTGCGGCATTGGACCACCGCCGGCGCCCTGCGAGCCGTAATGGCCGGTCATCAGAACGACATCATCGACGTCGAGTTTTCCACCGACGGACGGCACATCCTGACCGCGTCCAAGGACGGCACGGCGCGGCTGTGGGACACGCAGGGAGAAGTCGAGAACACGGCGGTCCCCAATTGGACCGGTAAGATCGACAACGCAACCAGAAGCCGGGACGGCCAGTTCCGCATCCGCATGGGACCGGGCAACGCCGCCAGTATCCTCGACGCGGCGACCGGCGCAGAGCGCAGTGTCCTAACCGGTCACACCGGCCCGATAAAAGCCGCTGCATTCAGCCCCGACGGAGCCCGCGTCCTGACCGCTTCCAACGACGGCACGGTGCGCCTCTGGGACGCCGCAAACGGCGACTCAATCGGCGTCATCCGCGGACTCCCCGCTCCCGTCGCGTCGGTCGGTTTTTCAAAGGACAGCACGCAGGCGTTGGTGCTGACGACGGACCGCACATTGCGGCGCTACCGCGTCTTCGCGACGCTGCGCGAGCTGGCGGACCACGCGGCGGAGACCCTGCCGCGGCGGTTGACTTGGGTACAACGGCGTCAGTTCTGGCTGCCCGTGCTCAGACCCAATTAGCGCCAGGTCGGAGCACCGCCCGTTACGGCCGCTTGACGGTCCACTCTTCGGTGATCTCGGTACCGGATTCCCGCAGCACTTTTGAAATCGCACAGTATTTCGCGAGATCCCGTTTCACCTTGCCGACGGCATCGTCGTCTGCGCCTGTCGTGATCTCGATCTTCAGCGTCATCGACGGAAACGGCACGGCCACCTCCTCCATCAATTGAGTGCCGCGCCGGTCGAAATTGGATTCCAGGTCGACGGCGAGGTTCTCGATCTCAACCCCATGCAATCCCGCCACTTTGTGGGTGATGCGGTTCGTGCAGCCGACCAACGCTGTCAGCAGCGTCTCCACCGGCGAAATTCCTTCATCAGTACCGCCGCTCTCCGTGCGTTCGTCGATCGTGATCGCATGGCCGCGGACCTCGAGGTCGATCCGAGTCTCGGACGTTCGTGCCGCCTGCATGCGATGGGTGATGACCGTCTTGGGCCGAATGGTGACCATTGTCTGTCCTCCGCTGTCATGCGCCGACCTGTTACTCACGGCCTGGCGTCAAAAGTCCTTACCCGACCATTCGGTGATCTCGATCACGTTGCGGTCCGGATCGTGGAAATAGAACTGCCTGCCCGGAAACGTGCCGCCCTCGCGAATTTCCTCGTCGATGATCGCGACACCGTTCTCCTGAAGGAACGTCTTCGCCGCATCGTAACTGCCGGCATCGACGGCAAAGGCATGGTGCACGCGCCGTCCACCCTCCGGATTGGGCTGAATTGGCGTCTCGCTCTTGCACAGCGTAACGTAGTCATTGCCGGCCTTCAGAAACATCATCTCGAAGGCGGGCGAATGCCGCAGAAAGGTGAGGCCGAGCAGATCGGTATAGAATTTCTTGCTCGCCTCCAAATCGCTGACCGCGAGGCTGAAATGGACGACCCCTTTGGGCTTGATCGCAGACACTATCCACTCCTCCGTTCGGTTGCGGCATGGGTCCAGGGCTCACACCGACGGTAGAAGTATGCATGACTTGTTCGTAGGCGTTAAATCATGACCAAGCCCTCGCCGCTTTCCGCGGAGAGTTATCTTTCCCGCGCCCGGGCCCTCGCCCCGCTGATCGAAGAAAACGCAGACGAAACCGAACGGTCCCGGCGGCTCTCGCCGGCGGTGGTCGAAGCATTGATCGACGGCGGGTTCTACCGGATGCTGCAGCCAACGTCGCTCGGCGGCGCAGAATTGCCGCTGGCCGATTTCGCGGCGGTGATCGAGGAACTCGCCAAGAGCGACGCCAGCACCGCGTGGTGCCTCGGCCAATGCGGCGCCTGCGCGATGGCCTCGGCCTATCTCGACCCGGCAACAGCGGCGGAAGTCTTCGGTCCGCCGGACGGCATCGTCGCCTGGGGCCCGCCCGCGCCGTCGGAAGCGCGGATGGTCGACGGTGGATATCAGGTTACCGGTAAATGGAAATTCGCCAGCGGCAGTTATCAGGCGACCTGGCTCGGCGCGCAAAGCTTCGTGACCGACCGAGACGGCAAGCCGCAAAAACGCGATACCGGCGCGCCGGTGATCCGGACCATGCTGATCCCACGCGCGCAGGTCGAAGTGGACGACAATTGGAACGTGATCGGCCTAAAGGGCACCCGCACCGACGGTTACAGCGTCACCGACCTGTTCGTGCCGGACCGATTCTCCTTCGGCCGCGACGAAGCGCCCGATCGGCGCGAGGACGGGCTATTGTTCAAATTCAGCACCAGCAACGTCTATTCGGTCGGCTTCGCAGCGCTGGCGCTCGGCATCGCCCGGCGCATGCTCGACGACGCAACGGCCACCGCCGCCGGCAAGACCGCCTATGGCACGAAAACGTCGATGCGGGACAATAACGTGGTGCAGGCGCAGATCGGACGCTCGGAGGGGGCAATCCGGGCGGCGCGGACCTATCTTTACGCGACAACGCAGGCCCTGTGGCAAGGAATGGCGGAAACCCCGACATTGTCCAATGAGCAAAAGATCGAGATCCGCCTCGCCTCGACCTGGGCGATCCAGCAAGCCGCCAGCGTCGCCGACACCGTCTATCACATGGTCGGATCGACGGCGATTTTCGAAGCGGAGCCTTTCGAACGGCGCTTCCGCGACATCCATACCGTGGCGCAGCAGATTCAGGGGCGGCAAAGCCATTTCGAGAATGTCGGCCAAGCCCTGCTCGGGCTCGACCCCGACGCTGCGCTGTTCACCACCTGAGCGTCGGGCGCGCGATCAATAGCATAGTGCACTGCTGGTCGCCGCCAGGGTCTGCTCGCCGCTCTCATTCCGCGCGGCCACATCGACATGAACGCGGACCCGGTCGCCATCCCGGCTGAAGCCGGTCACGGTGCCGCTGATCGTGAGCGTATCGCCGCAGAACACGGGCCGCAGGAAACGCGCATCCATTCGCCCTCCCGCGACGAACCCTTCACCGACCGTCGTCGTCATCAATGTCGAGACATAGGCGGTGCTCATCATTCCCTGGGCGATGGTCGTCCGGAAGCCCTTGGCTTTCGCCCAATCCTCGTCGGTATGAATGGAAAGCGGCCGCACATCCGAATACATGTCGATCTGGCGCTGCTGCAGCGTCCGGCTGAGTTCCGGCAGCGTTTGACCGAGCTCCAAGCTTCCGCCCCGTCCCTCGGCCTTGGTGATCGACGGATCGAAGGCCGGCGCATCCGGTTCCGGCCGGCGGCTGCTGCCCGCCGCGGGCGCGGTTTCGTCCTTGAAGATCATCTGCACGAACCGGCCCGACACCAGCGGCTCACTCGCTTCGGTCGACGTTTCATACTCGGTCACCATGTAGGGCTTGTCCCGCCGGACATACTTCTCCGCCAGCTTTCCGAGTGTCCGCGCCCGTGTTCCCAGCAGGATCGGCGCCGCGAAATCGTAGATCATGCGGGCGTGCAGACCGGCGGGAACCACATAGTGGTTATGGCGCAGCAATAGCGCCTGGTTCGCCAGGATCGTCGGATGCGCGATCGGCCCGCCAAACGGTCCCGGCGCGAAGAACCAGGGATCGTAGTCCTCGACCGCAAATGCATAGGTCTCGACATCCTCCGGCCGGATCAACCGGTCGTCGGAGCGGAAATCCTGCCCGATATCGAGGACATCGTAAGAGATTGTCGGAAAGCCCGCCTCCGTGAGAGTTTCGGGCGAAAAGGACATGTCCCCGTCAGCACTAGACATTCTACGCTACTCCGCCGCTTCCTTGGTCTCCGCCGCGCGGATCTTTTCCAGCACGTCGCGGTAATCGTCCACCGGGCCGTCCTTGTAGACCTCCTTCAGGCCCAGGTCGGCACACCATCGGTGCCGCCGTTCGGTCGCTTCGGCCATCATCGGATCGATGCCGACTTCGCGCAGCGTTTCCGCCACCTGCCCCATCTCGTCGGCGCGCCGGGCGGCGTGAATCGAGGTGCGGGACATGGTGCGGCTGCAGTTCTCCGTCCAATCCCGACCCGAAAGGCTCTTCTCGACCGAATCCAGCACCGACTGTTCGATACCGAAATGATTGGCCGCGCGCATGCATTCCAGATGGAGTGCGCCGAGCCCCTTCATCATGATGCTGCGCACCATCTTCGTCGCCGAGGCTTGGCCGATCTCCTCCTGCACGAAGGTGAGGTTGAATTCCAACGGCTCGACCAGCGCCATGAAATCTCGCGCGCCATCACCGCCCAAAAGCATGGGCACGCGATGGGCATGGCCCGGCACGTCCGCCATCACCGATGCCTCGACAAAGCGCGCACCGCTGGGCGCGACCGCCGCCGCAACCCGGCGCTTGTTGCCTGGCGAGATCGAGTTGAAGTCGAGATAGAACTGCTCGGACTTGAGATGTTTGGCCGCCTCTTCCGCTACCGGGATCGAGGATTTGCAGACGACGGTGGAGTACACGACGTCGGCGCCGGCAACCGCGTCGGCGATGCTGTCCGCCGCCCGCACGCCCATGTCTTCCGCCTTCTGGCGCAGCGCAGGGCCGGCCGCCGGGTCGTCGAAGAGAATGTCGTAGGTCGCGATCCGTTCGACGCCTTCCGCGCGGAGCGATCCCGCGACGTTCGATCCCGCCTCGCCGAAGCCGATAAATGCAAAACTCGGTGCCATGCCCGCCGTCCTTGTTGTTCGTTATTCCAAGCTGGCGGAATTTTACACGGACTCGCCGGTAGCGGGGAAATGGTCGGACAGAGGGTTACCGAGACAACAGATTAGGCGCGGCCATCCTTCTCGACCAGCGCCCAGGCGATCTTGGCGAGCAGCTCGCATTTACCCTTGCGTTGAAGGGCTGCCGGCGTCGCCGCGTTGCCCTGGACGCCGCGGTAGTAGACGCCCTGGATGATCGCGGCGAAGCGGAACAGCGACAGCACCAGATAATAGGTGTAGTCGTCGATTTCATGTCCGGTCCGCGCACAATACTGCGCCACATAATCTTCCTCGGACGGGATGCCGGTTACTTCGTAGTCCAGATCGATGATGTCGCCCCAACGCGGGTCGGCATAGTGATAAGTCAGGCAGTTATAAGCCAGATCCGACAAGGGGTTACCGAGCGTTCCTAACTCCCAATCGACGACCGCCAGCACGCGCGGCTTGGTCGGGTGGTAGATCAGGTTCTCCAGCCGGAAATCACCATGCACGATGGTGGTCAGGCTGTCGTCCGGCATGTTGTCGTTGAGCCAGGCGGTCAGCTTGTCCATCTCGGGAATTTCGTCGGTCTTGCTCGCTTCGTATTGCTGCGACCAGCGCCGCACCTGACGCGAGATGTAACCGCCGACACGGCCGTAATCCGACAGTCCGATCGCCTCGAAGTCCACGCTGTGCAGCTTCGCGAGCGCGTCGTTCATCGCCTCATAGATCGCGCGCCGCTCATCCGGCGGCAGGTCCGGCAGCGCCACGTCGCGGAACACCCGGCCTTCCAGGAATTCCATGATGTAGAAGGCCTGCCCGATGACCGCGTCGTCCTCGCAGAGCGCATAGGCCTTGGCGACCGGCACGTCGGTCGCGTTCAGCGCCGAGATCACCTTGAATTCTCGGTCCACCGCATGCGCCGAAGGAAGCAGTTCACCCGGCGGTTTCTTGCGCAGGACATAGCGTTTGCCGTTGCCGTCGGTCAGCATGAAAGTCGGATTGGACATGCCGCCCTGAAACTGGGTGACCTCGAGCGGCGGCGCGAAACCGTCGACGTGATCGGACATGAAGCGGGTCAACGCGTCTTCGTCGAAACGATGCGCGTCGAGTACGGGAACGGATTCATCCGTCGCAGTGGTGGGAACCGGTGTGTTCATCAATCCAGAATTATTTTTGTTGCTGATTTTTTAGGCTAACCTGCTCAGACGTCGAGCTTGCCGAGTATACCCAAGACGGACCACCATGACATGCCGCGCGCTGAGTTTGAAGGGACGCACCGAAAACTTTCCGGCGGAGGCTAGAGAATGACGGATACCGTATTCGCGGATGCCTGCGCCTTGGCCGCGGCGATCCGGCGCGGCGACGTATCGGCCCGGGAAGCGGTAGATCGCGTGCTCGATCGAATCGCGCGGATCGACGGCGACGTGAACGCCTACGCGCTGGTGGATGCGGACGGCGCCCGCGCCGCCGCCGACGCGGCCGACGCGCTTCAAGCGGACGGTGACGATCTCGGCCCACTGCACGGCGTGCCGTTTTCCGTGAAAGACCTAATCGACACCGAAGGCTTGGAAACCGCGTTCGGCTCATATCTCATGGCGGGCAATATCCCGGCGCGGGACGCAACCACGGTGGCACGGCTGAAATCCGCCGGCGCCATCTTGATCGGCAAGACGACGACGCCGGAATTCGCCCACAAGGCCCTAACCGCCAGCCCGCGCTATGGCGTCACCCGCAATCCCTGGAATTTGACCCGGTCGCCAGGCGGATCCACCGGCGGCGGCGCGGTGGCAGTCGCCGCGGGATTGGCGCCCTTGGCCTTGGCGACCGACGGCGCGGGTTCGGCGCGTATTCCCGCCAGTTGTTGCGGTGTCCTCGGCCTGAAAGCGACGCTCGGCCGGATTCCCAACGAGGCCGCGGCGGATTTGTTCGGTAATTTCATCTATCACGGCGCAGTAACCCGGACGACCGCCGATCTGGCGGCGATGGTGAACGTCATCAGCGGCCCCGATGCGGGTGATCCCTGGACTACGGCGCGCGAAAATTCACCGTTGACGGTTCCGGACGATCCCGTGAAAGCATTGGCGGGAGTACGCCTGACCTATCTGCCCCTGATGGGAAACCGAAAACTCGATCCCCAGGTGGACACGGCTCTTCGCCAAACGCTGTACCAGCTCGCTACCGCCGGCGCGGATGTCGGTGAGTGGCGCGAGAGTGATCCGGACGATTGGGGCAACGAACTGGCCCGCGTCACGATCCGCGCGCCGTTGAGCATCCGCATGGCGCGCTTCAGTCCCGAACAACACGCGCAAATGGACCCGAGCCTGCGACAGGCGATCGAGGAAAGCGACGCGCTCGACCAACGCGCGGTGCAAGCCGCCCCCTTGCAGCGTACCGCCCTGTTCCGCCGGATCGAGACACTGTTCGCGGAAGCCGATCTTCTGATCACGCCCACTGTTTCCGCGCCGCCTCCCTCGGCGGAGCATGAAGCGTGGGAGCCGCTGCGGATCGACGGCCGCGTCGTCGGTCCGCTCCGCGCCAATTGGTACAACTACCCCGCCCCCTTCAATCTGACCGGTCATCCGGCGATTTCCATTCCGTGCGGCTGGGACGACGAGGGCCTTCCCATTGGGCTTCAGGCGATCGCGCCGTGGCACGAGGACCAGCGCCTGATCGATCTCGCCGCCGCCATCGAAGTCCTCCAGCCCTGGACCGACCGCTGGCCCGACCTCGCCACACAAGTCACCTGAAAGCCCAACAATGACAACCGACGCAATCCTGCATCCGGATTTCAAGGATCAACCCTATTGGTGGGAAGCCGCCGCCCCGACCGCCCTGGACGACGCCGACCCACCGGCCCATGCGGATGTGTTGATCGTCGGCGGCGGGTATTCGGGCCTAAGCGCGGCGCTGGAACTGGCACGGGCGGGCCGCAGCGTCGTCGTCGCGGAAGCCGAGCTGTTCGGTCACGGGGCCAGTTCGCGAAACGGCGGCGGAGTCAGCGCCGGCGTCAACCTGGGCAAGGGCATCGCCGGTGGATCCAGCAAGTCCGGCGCACAATCGGAAATCGCAAAACGCCTCGATACCTTGATGGGCGAAAGCCGCGCCGCCTTCGATCTGGTGGGCACGCTGGTGGAACGCGAAAAGATCGACTGCCACTACGAAAAGCGCGGACGCCTCGTCGGTGCCTATACGCCGAAACACTTCGCCGGTTTCGAAGCGAAGGCGGAAGCGCTCAACCGTCTCTGCGACGCCGGCGCCCAACTCCTGCCCCGCGACCGCCTGCGCGAAGAGATGGCGAGCGACTTCTACCACGGCGGCATGACGATCAAGCAGGCGGCCAAGATCCACCCGTCGCTGTACCACAAGGGCCTGTTGGACGCCTGCAGCCGCGCCGGCGTGCATCTCTGCGCCCATACCCGGGTGGAAGGCGTCACGGGCGGACGCGGCGGGTTTACCGTTTCGACATCCAAGGGAACGGTGCAATGCGCCGAAACGATGATCGCGACCAACGGATACACCGGACCGTTGACGCCGGACCTGCGGAAATCGCTGGTGCCCGCGACCTCGCATATCATCGTGACCGAGGAACTGTCGGACGACCTGGCGCAAAGCCTGATCCCCAACGGCCGCACGATCTCGGAAACACCGCGCGTGCTCTGCTACTACCGCATGACGCCGGACGGTAAACGCATGATGTTCGGCGGCCGCGCCCGCTTCACCGATATCGACCCCAAACTGCGCGCCAAGCTGATGCACGCAATGATGACCGAGCGTTTCCCGCAGATGAAGGACGTCCGGGTGACGCACTCATGGACCGGCTTCGTCGCATTCACCTACGATTACCTGCCGCATCTCGGCCTTCACAGGGATATGCATTACTGTCTTGGCTGCAACGGCAGCGGCGTCGCAATGATGACCTATCTCGGAAACCTGGTCGGACGGCGCATCCTGCAGAATGACGAATTGGACAGCGCCTTCGTCGGCCTCGACATGCCGAAAGTGCCGGTCCCCGGCTACACCGGCAATCCCTGGTTCCTGCCGATCATCGGCGGCTGGTACCGCTTCCTCGACCGGCTGGACCGGATGCGGGCGTAAATTAGTGGCCGGAACGCTGAACATTTGCATCGTCGATACGAACGACGACATCACCGTCTGCCAAACCCTCCGCCGCACCGTCTTCATCGAAGAACAAGGCGTTAGCGAGGATTTGGAAATCGATGGGCTGGACAGCGCGTGCACGCATGTCCTCGCCACGCGCGACGGCGTGCCCATCGGCACCGCGCGCGTCCGGATTCTGGACGATGTCGCGAAGATCCAGCGCGTCTGCGTGTTGCCAACGCATCGCGGCGACGGCATTGGCGCCGCGGTGATGCGGTTCATCTTGACCGAGATCGCAGCGGCCGCGTCGGTTCGAATGGTGCGACTCGGCGCACAGATAGACGCCCTCGATTTCTACCGAAAACTCGGATTTACGCCGGTCGGGCCGGAATATATGGAAGCCGGGATTCGACATCAGGATATGGAAACTGCGCTTTAGTTCAAACGATCACGGCGTCCACGGACCGGCGCAACGACTTCGGCATTACCGGGCCGTATCCGTACCGGACCACCAGATTCGGCCGCCGGTCGCCGATCCCCAGAAGAGATTGCAACGCACTTCGAACCGCGGGCACCTCGACCGGCTGGTTGATGAAAGCGTGTTTGAGGCCATCGACGGTGGCCTGCAGCGCGAACCGCTGATACGCACGCCCAGCGTTGAACCAGCCTGCCTTATCGTTACTGGCGGCGATAAAGACGACGATCCCAGCGGATGACCGAACTTGCTTGGCGTATTTGTCGTTCTCCGTTTCCTTGTCGAAAAAGACATCGAACAACCGCCGACCCAACCATGTCGGCATCGTAGGATTGCCCGACGATGCCGCATACAAACCGTCGCGCGTCGCCGCCGCATCATCGGGATTGAACCGTATCCAGTCCCGCAACTCGGCCACGAAAGCGGGATCGTCGACTTGGCGGCTATTGCCATCGATGACGAGGGTAAGGATCGCCTCCATCCGCTTGGCATCCGTCACAAAAACGCCTTCCACATCATAGGAGGATGCGACAGCCGCCAGTCGGCGTATGACATGCGCGGGAACGGACCTGCGGTCATAAATCATCCTGCTGCATTGGCGTTTGGGAATGGCGGCGAACAGGCTGCTCTCGTCACGGGGCGCCGGTTGGATACTCACCCGCCCCTGACCGGCTGGTGTGAAGCGCACCGCCCCGGCCATGCCACGGGCGCGGGCGGCCAGACTCAGGTTTTCCGCCGCACAGCCAAGGCTTGCGTAGAGATGGTGGTCATCGGGATCGACCACGGGCGTACGGCGGGCCTGGTCCGGCAACACGACGATATCGTCGCGATGGGCGCGAAACTGCCAGGGCTGTGTGTTGTGACCGTTTGCCGCCAGCGTGGCGTAGCGGACTAAATCCCGGATTTCCGGTTTAGCCGGCACCGGCTGGGTCATCTCGTCCAGCACGGCCGCATAGATGGAATCTTCATAGGTGCACCCGCCGAGCGATGTCGTCGCCAGGCCCGCCAAGGAAGCAGCCAAGAAGGATCGCCGATGGAGAGTCATCAGGCTGACTACCCTTTCGGTCAATTTGAGTGCGTCTATGCTGACTGAATTCGGTGTCAGGAGCCTTGATGCGGATCAACCGGCCGAGGACTAGAGAACGCTGTGGCTTGACGCTTAAGGCGCGCCGAGAAACGCCGTCACGGCGGCGGGCGTTCCCGTTGTGTCAAGCGCCATGACCGCGTCTGCAATGGCGTCCACCCTGTCCCCGCTGTAGACCCGTCCCGCGTTATCGCGGAACTTATCGACGATCGTGTCGACCGGGAGCGGCCGTTTCTCCGATCCCAGGTGGTGCGCCTCGTAGCGGGCGATCTCGCGGCCGTCCTGCAGACGCGCCCGCAAACCGCCGGAGAAATACTGCGGAAACAGTGAGTCCGGGTCGAGTTCGTAGCGGATGCGGTCCCGAAGCGCCCGTATCTCGGGATCATTCAACGCCTCCGCCTCGCACTCGGCCAGGGTCATTCGGCCCCGCGCCAGCGCCGTCGCCGTCAGGTGATAGATGCTGAAGATGCCCGCATGCTCGTTCGGCGGGTGTCTGCGTTCGCCGTCGGGCTCGCAGAGCAACGGCACCTGGCGCTCATTGACGAGGACGGTGATCTCGTCCACATCGGCGGGCCGCACCCTGTCCTCCGTATTTAGGCGGATGGCGCAGTCAACGATGCTGTGCGCGTGATGCACCAGCGGGAACGGCTTGATGGCGACAATCCCGAATTCCCAGTCGCGACCGAGCTTTTTCGTCATGGCCGGCCAATCGACGTCGGCCTCGGATTCGAACAGCATGTTATAAAGGCCGTGCCCGCCCTCGAAGGGCCGTCGCGTTCCGCGCACCCCCTCATCCGCCATCACGGCAGATGTCAGCCCGGCGGCAGCGCTGAGGCCGGCGTTGTAGCGCTTGCCCCACGCCCCTTCTTTAATCCCCTCGAGCGATCCGGACATCATCGTCAGCGCAATCCCTTGCGCGCCAACCATCGCGTCCCGGTCCGCGCCGAGCAGTTTGCACGCCGCCAGCCCACTGCCGAACCCGTTCAACAAACCCGACGGGGCGTAGCCTCGCTGCATGAATGCTTTACCGCCCATCCCCAGCCCGGCCCGCGCACCGATTTCCATGGCAATCAGGTAGGCCGTCAGCAGGTCGCGGCCTGTTGCCGCCTCGCGCGCGCCCAATGCAAGGAGCATCGGCACGGCCCCACCGGAGATATGGTTCAATGTCGGCGTATAGGTGTCGTCATAGTCCAGTGTGTTGGCGAGGCCTGCATTGAAGACCACCGCATCGCGCAGCCCGAGCGTGCCCGCCTGCCCATAGGGGACCGATCCGCTACCACCGTCGAGCCGCGTGAACGCCGCCAAACTGCGCGCCGCGAAGTCCGACTGCGACGCCGCCAGTGCCACGCCGATGGTGTCGAGAATATGCAGCTTCGCCTTCTCGATCAGCGCCGCCGGAATGTCGTCGAAGCGGAGCGCCGACGCGAAATCCGCGTAGCGTTCCGAAATGGTGGGATCGGTCATAAATGTCCTGTGTTTTCGGTGCCCGCAGGCCCCTTACATTTTGCGGAACACGCCGCGCCGCAATGTGGAGATATGTTTGCGCACGCCCATCCAGCCGGGGGTCGTCGCCTTTGCCTTCCATTCGTCGGAATCCGGCAGCTCCGGCGTCTCGATCTCATAGATAGCGAGGTAGCGCAGCATGTCGTTGCCTGCGCGATCCAGGACATAGCGCTGGCCGCCGATCACGCCGGGTACGCTGAGCAGGTTCGGAACGTGTTCGGAATCGTAGAGCCGGTTGAATTCCGTGTCGTGTTCCTCCGGAACGTCGATCTGCACAATCAGAATGTAGTTAGACATCGGTGGGTTCCTCCCTTGCATTGATGGCGCCGCCGACAGTGTAGACCGTCTTGGCCCGACGATCACAATTCGAGATGCGTTATATCTACTAGTAGTCGGCGGATTTCAGGCTTTCGACGATCCACGGTATGAATGAAGGGCAACGAGAGAGGACGCCTGCCGTGCAACCCCTGAAAGACATTCGAGTCCTGGCTGTCACCGTCTATCTGGCGGGGCCGTTTCTGAGCATGAACCTGGCCCGCTTCGGCGCCGAGGTCATCAAGGTGGAGATTCCCGGTATCGGCGATTCCGTGCGCGGGATCGGGCCTTACGCAGGACCCGAAGGCGTGCATACGACGCGCCAAACCGAGGACGACATCGCCACCAAATTCCTGAAGCGCACGCAAGGGGTCAAATCCCTCACGCTCAACCTCAAGGATCCCGCCGGACGGCAACTTTTCCTCGACCTGGCGAAGGAATCCGACGTGGTGATCGAAAATATCGCGCCAGGATCAATGAAGCGGCTCGGCCTTGGCTACGACGACGTATCGGCGGTCAATCCGGGGATCGTCTACTGTTCGATCTCCGGCTATGGCCAGGAAGGGCCCTACGCGGATAATCCGGCGCACGACCACCAGATCCAGGCGATGGCGGGAATGATGGACATCAACGGCCAACCGGACGGACCGCCGACCCGCGTCGGCGTCTTCGTCAGCGATCTCGCGACGCCGCTCTACTGCGCCTATTCGATCCTGGCCGCGCTGCGCCACAAGGACCAGACCGGCGAGGGTCAGTATCTCGACGCATCGATGATCGACACGTTGGCCACGCTCATGTTCATGGAGCCGTTGGAGGAAGCGATAGCGCTCGGCCAGCCGGTCCGTGCCGGCAACGACAGCCGCACCAGCCCGACCGGCCTCTACCGCACCAAGGACGCCGACATCATCATCACCGCCGCGGGGCTGGGACAATGGACCGGCCTGTGCGAGGCCCTCGACGCGCCGGAATGGCTGGAAGACCCGCGCTATGACCCGGCCGGCGATCGCGCAAAGCACCTGGACGAACTGCGCGCCGAAATCCAGAAACGCATCGGCAAGATGACCTGCGCCGAAGCCATCGAAAAACTCAACAAGGCCGATGTTCCCGTCGCACCGGTACGCACAATGGATCAGATCATCGCCGACGATCATTTCCGCGACCGCGGCTCGCTGAAACCGATGCGTCACGCCAAACTCGACGCGCCGGTCGACGGCCGCGTGGTCGTAGGCTACCCGATCAACTTCTCAAGCGGGGACCTGCCAGACCTTGTCGGCGCGCCGACGCTCGGCATGCACACGGACGAAATCCTCGGCGATGTGTTGGGGTTAAGCACGGAAGATCGCGCAAAACTCAAGGACGATGGGGTAATCTAGACGCCGAAACGAAAACGGCACTCCCGAGTTCGAAAGTGCCGCAATCGCTAGCTATAACAATAGGTCGTGGATCAGGCAGTCTGATCGTCGACCTTCGCGTCCGGCGCGTTGCTCTTCACGGACTCGATGCCGTTATCCCGCGCCGCTGTGCTTTCATAGCTCTCGCTGGTGCCGATGACCTGCTTATTCGCGGCCAGCAGATTGAACATATGCTTACCAGCCTTCGTTTCCTTGCGCTCGTAGTTGGAATCGTCGGCCGCGTTCTTCATCACCGACTCGATCCCGTTCGTGGCACTGGCCTTCTGCTTGTAGCCTTCGCTGGCAAGAATGTTCTGCCCGTTACCCGCTTTGAGGCGAAAGCGGAACTCACCGCCCTTGTCTTTGTAGAGTTCGAATTTCCCTGACATCTGCTTATCATCTCCCTGGATCAAATGAACTTTGTTGCTTCGCGGAACCACGTGACAATTCCGTGGCACTCGATCCCCTTTCTTAAACCAAAACGATCTTGTTTGCGAAGAGTGCGCGTAAAAAATGTGACTGTTCCTTATTTCAACCCAATCCTAAGCGCGAACGGCAAGCGGGCGGAGGTAAAATGAAAAGAGACACAGATTTCTTTTGCATAGAGGAAAAGCCTTGGCGCAAAATTTGTCCGCCGAACAATACGAGGGGTGGAATATGTGCGCGATGAGATCAATTGTCGTTACGGTTCTGTTGGGCCTTCTTGCGGCCGGTTGCGCAGCAAGCAGATCAGAATTAGCAGTGTCGGTTCCCAAACCATCGGCGGCGCCAACGAAAGCCGCTGTTAAGATCGTGAATGTGGCCGACAAGCGAGCGTTCCAGGTCGATCCGCGCCAACCCTCGATACCGTCAGTCCGAGGCAATGAAATTGGAAATACCGCCCTTACATCCCGCGCAGTCGGGAGGAAGCGAGGCGGCTACGGCAATGCATGGGGCGACGTCGTTCTCCCCGAAGGTCAAACAGTTTCCGGATTGGTGGAACAGGTACTGTCTGCCGCCCTGGCGGATAAAGGATATGCGGTCGTCGAGCAAGGTGCGGCCGGCTACGACACGGCGCTGCCTCTATCCGCTGATATCATCAAGTTTTGGTCATGGGTCAATTTCGGCTTGGATATCAAGATCACCCATGAGTCGCTCATTCGTCTCAAGGGACCGTGGCCGGTCGCCGAAAATGACAGGGAAGCCAGAGGGCGCGCCTTCTACAATAGTTTTGTCGCAATCGTGGAAAGCGATTGGATCGATCTTTTGAACAACGGCACGGGCGATTTACGAAAGAACGTCGCGCAGGTGCTTAAGTAAGACGCAGCCATGTGCTGTTTAACGCTGTCGATACCGCTGACGACTGATTGAACGGGGCAACGAATGTTCCGTTAAATAAACAGTAACCATAACCAAGTAAAAACAGCGTCAATAAATGTTGATGCAAGTGTTGCTTGTTTTCAGCATCGCTTGCGCCATATTTGCTGAATAAGGGGCACAGGGGGCCAGACCAACGCGATTAACCGCGGAGGATATGATGGCCACGACGCACGAACCCGACACAGCGACCCGAACCGCTAACACAGCGGCAAACGCAGCGGATGCGCCGCTTCCGACAACCTGGACCAATCCCGCCGGGACCGACGGCTTCGAATTCGTCGAATACACGGCGGAAGACACCGCGGCACTCGGCGCGTTGTTCGAGTGCATGGGTTTCGACGCGGTCGCGCGGCACCGTTCCAAGGACGTCACGCTCTACCGCCAGAACGACGTTAATTTCATCGTCAACGCGGAACCGGAAAGCTTCGCGCAATCCTTCGCCCGCGTGCACGGCCCGTCGGCCTGCGCCATGGCGTTCCGCGTGCGCAACGCGGCCAGCGCCTACGAGCACCTGATCGCCGCCGGTGCAAAACCTCACCACGGGCGTGTCGGGCCGATGGAGTTGAACATCCCGGCGATCAAGGGGATCGGCGACAGCCTGATCTATCTGGTCGACCGCTACCGCGAACAATCGATCTACGACGTGGATTTCGTCCCAACCGGCGGTGCAACCCTTGGGTCGCCGCACGGCGTCGGGCTGACCTATGTGGACCATTTGACCCACAACGTCTTCCAGGGCCGCATGGACCGATGGGCCGAGTTCTACGAGCGGCTCTTCAACTTCCGGCAAATCCGCTATTTCGACATCGAAGGCAAACTGACCGGCCTGCACAGCCGAGCCATGACCAGCCCCTGCGGCAAAATCCGCATCCCGATCAACGAATCCGCCGACGACAAATCACAGATCGCGGAATACCTCGCCGCCTATAACGGCGAAGGCATCCAACACATCGCGCTCGGCACCGACGATATCCACGCCACCGTCGAAATGCTGCGCGACCGCGGCATCGCCTTCATGGACCCGCCACCGGACGACTATTACGCGGCAATCGACCGCCGCCTGCCGGACCACGGCGAAGACCTGGAACGATTGCAGCGGAACGCAATCCTGATCGACGGCGCACCGACGCCGGACGGCGGCCGACTGTTGCAGATCTTCACCCGCACCGTGATCGGTCCGATCTTCTTCGAGATCATCCAGCGCAAGGGCGACGAGGGCTTCGGCGAAGGCAACTTCCAGGCCCTGTTCGAAGCGATGGAACAGGACCAGATCCGCCGCGGCGAGCTGTCGGCATGAGCACGACGGCTGGAAAAGCATAGTCCAATGGACGGGTCCACCCTCACCGCTACGACAGCCCCAACCAACGATTTCGTCGTGGATCAGGGCTGGAATGCGTACAACCCGCAGGAGCACGCGTTGTGGCGGCACCTGTTCGAACGGCAGTCCGAAATCCTGCCGGGCCGGGCCTGCGACGCGTTTCTCGACGGTCTGCGGCGGCTCGGCGTCGCTGCCGACGGTATCCCGGACTTCAAACGACTATCCGACATTCTTGAGAGCGCAACCGGCTGGCGCATCGTCGCGGTGTCCGGCCTGGTCCCCGACGACGTATTCTTCTGGCATCTCGCCAACCGCCGCTTCCCCGTGACGAGCTGGATTCGCACCCCCCAGCAGATGGATTACCTGCAGGAGCCGGATGTTTTTCACGACCTGTTCGGCCACGTTCCGATGCTCACCAATCCGGTTTTCGCGAATTACATGCAGGCTTACGGCCGTGGCGGGTTGAAGGCGCTGCGGCTCGACGCGCTGCATTATCTCGCCCGCCTCTACTGGTACACGGTGGAATTCGGCTTGATCAAAACCGGCGACGGCCTCCGCATCTACGGCTCCGGCATCGTGTCGTCGCACACGGAATCGGTCTACTGCCTGGAAGACCCGGCGCCAAACCGGGTCGGCTTCGATCTGCTGCGCATCATGCAAACCGACTACCGCATCGACGATTTGCAAGATGTTTACTTCGTGATCGACTCCTTCGATCAGCTCTTCGACGCCACCCGCCCGGACTTCACCGCCTACTACAACGATCTCAGACTTCGAGACGATCTCACGCCGCAGACCATTCTGGAAACCGATACGCTCATATCGGCCAGGACCTAGGAGACAGGAGATTTCCATGCGCAATTGGATCAGCCTGCCACAACGCGAAGGCGTAACGTCACGCCAAGCCCATGTGGACCTGCCCGAAGGAACCTATGAGCGGGAACTTGGACGCGAGGGTTTCTTCGGCCCGGCCAGCCATATGTATCACCGCCGCCCGCCAACCGGCTGGACCGACTGGGACGGGCCGCTGCGGCCGCGCGCCTTCGACCTGACCCGGCTTGAAACGATGGCCAACAGCCCGTGGAATGCCGCGACGGTGCTGCATAATCCGCATATGCGCTATCGATTCTGGAGAACCAGCGGGGCGATGAACGCCCTGGCCCGCAATGCCGACGGCGACGACCTGCTGTTCATCCATCATGGGTCCGGCGCGTTGTTCTGTGATTACGGCCATCTGCGGATCGAGGCGGGCGACTACATCGTGTTGCCGCGCGGCACGATGTGGCGCACCGAGTTCGAGGACGACGCCGCTGTGCTGCTGATCGAGGCCACCAACGGCGCCTATGCGCTGCCGGACAAGGGATTGGTCGGGCCACACGCGATTTTCGATCCGGCGATGCTCGACACACCGGCAATCGATGAGACTTTCCTCGCCCAGCAAACGCCCGACGGACAGGAAGAGGTCTGGCGGATCGAGATCAAGCGCGGCGACGCGCTCTCGACTGTGACCTATCCCTATAATCCGCTGGACGCAGTCGGCTGGCACGGCAACCTGGCGCCGGTCCGCATCAACGTGCGGGACCTCCGCGCGCTGGTTAGCCCGCGCTATCACCTGCCGCCGTCCGCGCACACCACCTTTGTCGCCGACCGGTTCGTCGTTTGCACTTTCGTACCGCGGCCGATCGAAACTGACCCGGACGCACTCAAGATTCCGTTTTTCCACAACAACGACGACTATGACGAGGTGATTTTCTATCATCGGGGCGATTTTTTCAGCCGTGACAACATCGATCCGGGCATGGTGACCTTTCATCCTGCGGGCTTCACGCACGGTCCGCATCCGGGCGCGCTGCAAGGCATGCTCAAGGCCCGCAAGACAGACACGGATGAATACGCCGTGATGGTCGACACCCGCGACGCCCTGGCCGTCGGCGAGCTGCCGGGAAACATCGAGAACTCGGACTATGTCATGTCGTGGCAACCCAAAACCGCCAAAGCGGAAGCCGCGGAGTAACCGATGAAGCTCGCAACTCTCAAGGACGGAACGCGCGACGGCCGGTTGGTCGTCGTCGATGATGCACTCGAACGCTGCACCCAAGCGACCGGCATTGCCGCGACCCTGCAGGCGGCATTCGACGATTGGGAGACCGCCGCCCCGGCGCTGCGGGCACTGGCCGACAGACTAAACGTGGGAGACGCCGGGTGCGCGGAACCGTTCAGCGGCGCGATCTGTGACTCACCCCTGCCCCGCGCCTATCAGTTCGCCGATGGATCGGCCTTCCTCAACCATATGGAACTCGTGCGGAAGGCGCGCGGCGCGGAAATGCCGGAAAGCCTGTGGACCGACCCGTTGATGTATCAGGGGCTGTCCGACGGATTCCTGGGCCCGTGCGACGACATCGCGCTGTCGGACGAAAGCTGGGGCATCGACTTCGAAGCGGAGATCGCCGTTATCACCGACGATGTGCCGATGGGCGTGACGCCGGACCAAGCAGGCGCGCATATCAAACTGGTGATGCTCTGCAACGACGTCAGCCTACGCAACCTGGTGCCAGGCGAAATCGGCAAAGGGTTCGGCTTCTTTCAGAGCAAGCCCGCGAGTGCGTTCTCGCCGGTCGCCGTCACGCCGGTCGCGCTTGGCGACGCCTGGGACGGCGCACGGCTGCATCTACCGTTGCAGAGTTTCGTGAATGGTGCGGAATTGGGACATCCCAATGGCGGCACGGACATGACTTTCGGGTTCGACGACCTGATCACCCACGCCGCGCGCACCCGTCGGCTTGGCGCGGGCACGATCGTCGGGTCGGGCACCGTCTCGAACAAGGACCGGGCCGCCGGATCGTCCTGTCTCGCCGAAATCCGCATGATCGAGACGCTGGAACACGGCAAACCGCACTCGCCGTTCCTGAAACACGACGACCGCGTACGGATCGAGATGCAGGACAAGACCGGCGCATCGCTGTTCGGCGCCATCGATCAACGCGTGGTCACCACCTAAAAAAGCGGCCTCCCGAAGGAGGCCGAGTGCTTAGGAGGCTTCGGGAAATTCAATTCCGGCTTAGAAGTCTTTCTTGCCGATCTCGACGACGGTCTTGTAGTCCTTCTCGCCCCAACGCGCCTTGCCCAACTTGTCGCGGACCTTCTGCGTCGCGGCGATGAACTCGGCCTTGTTCGGGCGTGTAATGGTAATGCCCGCCGCCTTCATCTTGGCGAGCAAATCCTTCTGCATCTTCGGCAGGGTATCGAAGACAACCTTGCGCGACGCAGCCTGCGCCTTCTTGAACAGCTTCTGATCGGCCGCCGAAAGTTTGTTCCAGTAAGCGTCGCTGATCATCACGTAGGCCGGCTTGTCGATATAGTCGATCAACGCGATCGCCTTTTGGACCTCGTAGAATTTCTGCGCGTAGATCGTCTCGACCGGGTTTTCCTGCCCGTCGACAACGCCGGTCTGCAGCGCGGTGTAGACTTCCTTGAACGCCATCGGCGTCGGCTTCGCACCGAGCGCGGTGATGGACTCGACATAATAGTCACGCGTCGGCGTGCGGAGTTTCAGCCCCTTCATGTCGGCCATCGAGTTAATGACCTTGTTGGTGCTGATCTGGCGCGGGCTGCGCGGCAGGAAACCGAGAATGCGCACCTTGCGCTGCTTTACCAGTTTCTCGTTCCACTTCTGTCCGAGTGGGCTGGCGATTACGGCGGCGTAGTTGCCGATGCCCTTCATCAGATACGGCAGCGCCAGATATTCGATCTCCTTGATGCCGGGATCGCCGCTGGCCATGATCTGCGTCGTGCCGATGGCAAGCTGCACCAGCATCTCGCGCGGCGTGCCAAGCTGGTTTCCAGGATAGATCTTGACCTCGTACTTACCCTTGGATTCGGCCTCCAGGATCTCCTTGAACTTGACCGCGCCGTTGTATTGCGGCTCGCCTTTCTTCGCCCAAAGTCCGTACCGCACCTCGGCGGCCTGTGCCCCCGTGGCGATCATGCCAAGCAGCCCGGTGGATACCGTCAAGGCCGCAACTTTTAAGATAGATGTCCTCTTCATGACAGTTCTCCCTTCTATCGCACGCGTGTTTCCACGCTTTTCAAATGGTCGATGAATGCAACGGTGTAATCAACGATGTAGTTCGTGATCTTCTCGCCGATCTCGGCCGTGGATTGCGTCGGATCACCGCCCGCGACGCCGTTGCTGCACCGGTCGGTGATGTCGACGGCGACGTTGATGTCGACGCCCTGGAATTTGACCGCATTCAGGCCGGCGGTCGGCAAACCGATCAATTCGCCGGGCGTTCCCGCCGGTTCGGCCAGGTCCATCCGCATCAGGTCCGGAAACAGGTGCAGGTAGACCGAGGTCAGCGGATCGCCGCCATGCCCGAATGCCTTGGTGCCGAGCTCGGGGTGGAACTCCTGCCATTTCTCCGGCGTCATGACGCGCCAAACGTTGATGCAGGGGATCATTACCCCGCGCTCTTCCTTGATCTTGCGGATCGTCTGGTCGATCAGCGGGAAGTTGCCGCTATGGCCGTTGAAGACGACCAGATGATCGAGGCCGTGGTTCAGGAAATTTTCGCAAATGTCCCAGAGGACATTCTTGAACGTATCCGGCCGCATCGCGATCCCGCCAGGGATCGGCCGGAAGTAATCCGCATAGCCGAACGGCATCGTCGGCGCGGCGATCGCCCCCGATCGCTCGGCAATGGTATCGGCGATCGCCTCGGTCAGCATCCAGTCGCCCATCGGCGCCATCGGCCCCTGTTCCTCCTGCGAGCCGAACGGCAGCATTATCGTCGGGTTCTCGGGCAGCCGTTCCTTGAACTCGACCCATGTCATGTCTTTCAGAAGATGTTTCTTGGCCATCGTCTCCGTCCAATCACTTGATGCCTGGTCCGAACACCATGTTGGGAATCCAAAGGCTGAGTTGCGGGAATGCCGCGATAATCACCACGGCAGCGAAAAGCGGTATGTAATAGGGCGCCATCGCGCGTACCATGCGGTTGAACGGTACTTGCGCGATATCCTGGGCGATGAAGAGCAGCACTCCGACAGGCGGTGTCCCTCCCCCGATGATCAGCACGAAAATCATCAGCACGCCGAAATGCACCGGGTCGATCCCGAAGCTCATGACCACCGGCACAAGGATCGGCGTGAGGACGATCTCCGCCGAGGACGCCACCATGAACAGGCCGACCAGCAGCAGAAAGACGACCATCAACGCCAGGATGGCGTAGCGGTCGGTGGTGAAGTCGCCGAGGAAGCCTGCGATCTGCTGCGGCACCTGTTCGCGAATAAGAATCCAGCTGAAGGTCGAGGCGATCGCGACGATGATCAGTACCCGCACCGTCCCCCAGGATACGGTCAGGAGCGTTCGCCATATCTCGACCGGGCCCACATTTCGGTAGACGAGCAGGCCCAGGGTCAGGCCATACAACACGGCGACCGCCGCTGCCTCGGTCGGCGTGAAGACGCCGGATAGAATCCCGCCGACGATGATCATCGGGAAGAAGACAGCCGGTGCGCCCTTCCAGGTGGCGCGTGCCGCCTCGCCCATCGTGGCGCGGGGATACCGCGGATAGCCCCGTTTCCTGGACAGGTACCAAGTGAAGATCATCTGGACGATGATCACGGTGACGCCGGGCAATATTCCGGCAAGCAGCAGCCGGCCGATCGACACGTCAGCGAGCGCACCATAAATCACCATGCCGATGCTGGGAGGGATAATCGGCCCGACCATCGCGGAGGCCACGGTGACCGCGGCCGCGAACTCGGCCGGATAACCTTCCTTCTTCATGCCGGGAATCAGCACCGACCCGAGCGCTGCGGTATCCGCCGTCGCCGATCCGGACATGCCGGCAAAGATCATCGAGGCGAAGATGTTGACCTGCGCCAGACCGCCATGGAAATGCCCGACCAGCGACTTCGACATCGCGACGATCTTGTCGGTCAACTTGCAGGCGTTCATCAATTCGCCGGCGAGGTAGAAAAACGGGATCGCCAGGATCAGAAAGGAATCGACTGCCGTCGTCATCCGTTGCGCGACCATCGACAGCGAGGTGTCCGTCGCCATCAGAAAGCCGACCGATGTCAGGCCCATGGCGAGGAACAACGGCATCCCGCACAGGATCAGAAGCACCAGGAGAAGCAACATTATGGTCAGCAGCATGCGGTTGCCCTCAGATCGCGTCGGTCGTGTCGGAGCCGTCGCCCCGGTCGGATTCCCGTGGGCGCCGGTAGAACCAGCGCAACAGGATGAAGGCGATCATGAGAATGCCGCCGACGAATGCCGGCGCGCGGATCACGGTATCCGGCAGATCAAGGGCGCCGCTTCCGACATGCCAACCGATTTCCAAGAGCGGGATGCTGTACCACGCCAGGGCTGCGAGAAACGCAATGCCAACCACCGCGTTGAAGACACGCATGACGCGCCGCAATCCCGCCGGCAACCGGTTGAACAGAACATCGACGCTGAGATGGCGGCCGTCCCAACACACGACTGCGGCGCCGATGAATGTCATCCAAACCAACAGGATCCGGACGACTTCCTCGCTCCAAACCAACGGACTGTTCAGAACGAACCGGAAGAAAACCTGGGCAATTGTAAGCGTAACAATCGTTGCAAAGGCGACCCCGACTAGGATGCGCAAAGGTAGCGCCAAATCGTGGAACCGCCGTTTGGCGGGCTTCGGGTCGGGTGTTGGGTCTTCCGTCATGACGCTCCGCACCATACCGCAGGGCATAGACTTGGCAGCGTTGCGCCGCCCCCATCGCGGTACCAAACCGGAACCGGCACACTCGATCTGGCGCCGGGCCCGTTCATGATTGATAGGGAAAGGATATCGGCGGGCAAAATGACCGTCAATTTATTTTCGTTTATTTTTATTTTTTCGAATATAAACCGCAAACTCGGCACCGTGCAGGCACCAGCTTGAGTCTTTCGGCTAGGCTTCGGGAACCTCGGCGAGTGAACATCGGACAAAAAAATGCGGCGGAGATAGTGCTGCTCCCACCGCAACACTATGCCCGCCGCGTCCCCTTTATGCCGATGTTCGGCGTCTTGGCGTAAGAACCAAGTGCCCCTGCGCGGTTACGCGGCAGCGGCGAATTCCGTACTCAGGTCGCGTCCGCCGGGAGCTTCGGCTGAGCCGAGCTCTGCTGGCCTTTCGGTTGACCGGTGGATTTCCATCCCTCCCAGTCCTCACCGGAGCCGAGCAAACAGGTCGGACCGCCAGGCACCGTCAACAATAAGGTCCAACTTCCTTCTACCGCGGTGAACAGTTCGACAAGGCCGCCATTACCGGACAGGCCGGCTGCCGTCTTCTGTTCCTGATGGCCGCTTTCGAGCGCTTTCACGATTTCCACCCGCTCGCCGCAGACCATTTGGGACTGGGCCGGCGTCGTGCTCATCGCCACGAATGCAACTGCTGCCATCAAAATCATCGAGCGTGTCATAACGCCCTCCTTTCCGCGAGGTCATCCAGACCCCATCGCTAGGTTGCCACCTCTCCCTGCATGTTTAGGTCTTCCAGCACAGTGTCTTCGAAACTATTTATCTTAAATTTTATTAATACCGAAGACTTCAATAGGCATTAAAAAGATAAACGCAAAACAAACCAAACGTCTTTGTTTATCGGCGAGCGACTTGAATTTGTCAACATTATGCCGATATGGCCACATTAAGTACATAGTGTTAAATCATGCTTAACTAATCCTTAGCATTTACTTAAACTTACCGATATCGACAGTTCCGATCTTTCGTTGATGAAGTTTCCTTCAATTTTACAACTATTTATCGAATTTCATTCGTTCCCCACTCGAAAATTTGTTTCTCTAACTCCAGCAAAAGCGGCCCAATCCTCCGCCTTCTACAATTTTTGGGAGAATTTCCCAGCGAAGTGCAGGCTAGAATTCTGTGCGAATTTGCAAATTCAGTTTGGCGGATTCGCGAATGGTCCCAGGCGGGCATCGCCCGCTACCTTCCGGGCATGCCGATACCTTCAAAGCCGCCCCGAATTGAGCTTGTCAGCCACGTCCTCTGCCCCTACGTGCAGCGCGCGGTCATTACGCTCACCGAGAAAAACATCCCCCACGAGCGGATCTATATCAACTTGGCCGACAAGCCCGCCTGGTTTCGCGAACTCTCGCCGCTCGGCAAGGTACCGCTGCTCCGGATCGGGCCGGACGTCCTTTTCGAATCCGCCGTGATCTGCGAATTCCTCGACGAAACGACGGCGGGATCACTGCACCCCGGCGACCCGCTCACGAAAGCGCGCCATCGTGCCTGGATCGAGTTCGCATCGAACATGCTGGGCACCATCGCCGGTCTCTACAACGCACCGGACGAGGCGTACTACCAAGATAAGCTCGATACCCTCCGCGACCGGCTTGCCTGGCTCGAGAGCAATCTGGCCGCCGCCCCCTACTTCGGCGGCGCCCGCTTTCGCCTGGTCGACGCCGCCTTTGGTCCGGTGTTTCGTTACTTCGACGTCATCGAAGACTTCGCACCGCTGGGCCTTTTCGATGGTTTGCCGAAAACCTCGGCCTGGCGGGAAGCACTGGCCCGACGCCCGTCGGTGCGCGACGCGGTAACCTTTGACTACCCGGCCCGGCTCCGCGAATTCATAAAGCGCCGCGGCAGCCATCTCTCCACGATGGTCCCCGCCGAAACGGTGAGCTGACGAGCCCAAACACCATCGTTTCGCTTTTGACCCATGCAGGCCGCGAAGCTAGACTCACGCCTATGCAACAGACTCTCCAATCTCCCATCTCCGGCGCGACCGCTTGGCGTCGCGCGGATATCGATTCCGAATGGCTTTACACGTTTTCCGACAGCGACATCGCTGAGCTCGAAAACGCCGCGCGTCGGGTGCTGCGGAGCGGCGACGGACATCTTGGGTTCACGCGCGACGAATTTCCGCTGAACGCCCTGGGCGGACGCGTGGCCGACCTATTGCGCCACGTGGAAGCGGGCCGCGGATTCATCGTTCTACGCGGCCTGCCGGTCGACCGCTATGACCGCGAAATCGCGGAGACCATCTATTGGGGTCTCGGGCGGCATTTCGGCACCGCGATCTCACAGAACGCGAAGGGACAGCGGCTGGCAGAGGTCCGTGACCGGGGCCACGATTACACCGACATCAATTCCCGGGGCTACACCACCCGCGCACGCCTGCTGCCGCATGTCGATACGTCGGACATGACCGCCCTGCTGTGCATGCACCCCGCGAAAGAAGGCGGATTGAGCACACTCGCCAGTTCCGTCACGGTCTATAACGAAGTTCTCGCGCACCATCCCGAGCACCTGGAAATTCTGTTTCGCGGCTTCCACCACGACCTGCGCGGCGAAGGCGTTACCGGGCGTATGGACGAGGTCACAAACGAACGGATTCCGGTGTTCAGCTTTTGCGAGGGTCAGCTCAGTTGCTGTTTCAATTACAAGGCCATGGAAACCGGCGCCGACAAGATCGGCGAACCCTTCACCGACCTCGAACGCGATGCCCTCGAATTCTTCATCGAGACGGCGGACCGGGCGGACATTCGCTTCGACATGACGCTCGAACAGGGCGACATCCAGTTGATCAACAACTACGCCGTGCTGCACTCGCGTGGCGACTATGTCGACTATCCGGAGCCGGAGCGTAAGCGCAACATGCTGCGGCTGTGGATCAATTTCCACGTCGGCCGCCCGCTCGTGCCCGCCTTCGCCGACCGCTTCAACACCGGCGCACGCGGCGGCGTTGCAGTGGGCCAAGGTGGCGGATACCACATATAGGCATGCGCCAGCCCCGCATCGCGCCGCGAACGACGCAAGGTTGTCGCCATGAGTGACGGTTCGGACCGGTTTGGCGAAGCGCAGGCGCCCGGGCGCACCGAAGACCGCCGTCTGCTTACCGGCGGCGGACAGTTCACCGATGATTTTCAACTGCCGGAGCAAGCCTACGCGGTCTTCCTGCGCGCGCAAGTCGCCCATGCGGAGATCCGCGCCATCGACACGACCGCCGCCGAAGCGGCCGACGGTGTCCTCGGCATCTACACCAGCGCGGACTTGCAGCATCTCGGCACCTTTCCCTGCAGCAAGCCGCCCGTCGACCGGCCCGGCAACGCGCTTGTCGTGCCCCCGCGCCATGTCCTCGCTGTCGACCGGGTTCGCCATGTCGGCGAGCCAATAGCCTGCGTTGTCGCAGAGACTTACGAAGCGGCGCTCGACGCGGCGGAATTGATCGATCTCACACTGGAGACACTCCCGGCGGTCCAGGACGTGGAGACTGCCGTCGCACCGGACACCGTGCAGCTTTATCCAAACGCCGACCGGAATATCGCAATCGACTGGGCCTTTGGCGATACGGACGCGGCGGCCAAAGCATTCAACGATGCAGCTCATATCGCCCGCGTGACCATCGACAACAATCGGTTGGCCGTTTGCGCGATGGAGCCCCGTGCCGCGATTGCCAGTTACGATCCGGAAATCGACAAATACACGCTTCGTTCGGGATCGCAGGGCGTGATGGGTATGCGCGACACGCTGGCGGGTGCGATCCTCCGCATCGACAAAGAGCGGGTGCGCGTCCTATCCGGCGACGTCGGCGGCGGTTTCGGCATGAAAACCCAACCCTATCCCGAATACGCGGCGATCCTGGTCGCGGCCAAGGATTTGGGTCGGCCGGTTCGGTGGACTGCGACGCGCGGTGAGAGTTTTCTCAGCGACAACCAAGCGCGCGACGGCATTATCCACGGCGAATTGGCATTAGACGCCGACGGCCGATTCCTGGGTTTACGGGCGTCCGTGCTGGCCAATATGGGCGCTTATCTCGCCAATGGCCCCGGGATTGCGACCCGCAATATGGCGTGGTGCCTGTCGGGCATGTACGCCTTGCCGGTGGTTCAACTAAACGTCCAATGCATCTTCACGAATACCGCGCCGATCGGGCCCTATCGTGGCGCTGGGCGGCCCGAAGCAAGCTATGTGCTGGAACGGTTGGTCGACCAGGCGGCCGCGGATCTCGGATGCGACCCGCTCGACCTGCGCCGCAAGAACCTGATTCCGTCCTCCGCGATGCCGTTTCAAACAGCGGTCGAACAGGTTTATGACAGCGGAGATTTCGCCGCCGTGCTCGACGCGGCGCTCCCCGTTGCCGATTGGGCCGGATTCAGGGATCGCCAACGGCAATCTACTGCCAGGGGCAAGCTCCGGGGTATCGGTATCGCGTGCGTTCTGGAACACGCGGGCGCTAACCGGGCAGAGTCCGCGCGCGTCGACGTCGATGTGGACGGCCGGATCACTGTCTACACGGCGGCGCAGAGCCAGGGACAAGGGCATTTCACAAGTTTTGCGCAACTGGTCGCCGAACAGCTCGGTGTCGCACCTGAAACTGTCCTCGTGTGCGAAGGCGACAGCGACACAGCACCCCAAGGCGGCTCAACCACCGGATCACGGTCCATGGCAGTGTGCGGCGGCGCGTTCATCGAAGCCTGCGACGCCCTGGTCGAAACCGGCAAGGAGATGGCGGCGCATATTCTCGAGGCGTCGACCGCGGATATCGAGTTTAAGGACGGTCGTTTTCTAATTGCCGGCACCGACCGCATGGTCGCCCTGCGGGAAGTAGCGAGCATAGCGGCTGCGCCCGGATGGCCGGAATCGCTGCCCGCATCGCTGGCCGCGGCCATCGACTACGAAGCCGTCGCGCCGACTTATCCGAACGGCTGCCACATCTGCGAAGTGGAGATCGATCCCGAAACCGGACAAACAACGCTGTGCCGCTACGCCGCGGTCGACGATGTGGGCAAGATCATCAATCCGACAATCGTCGATGGCCAGGTCCACGGCGCGATCGTCCAGGGCGTCGGCCAGGTGCTGACCGAGTTGTGCGTCTACGCCGACGATGGCCAATTGCTGACCGGCAGCTTCATGGACTATGCGATGCCGCGTGCCGACGACGTGCCGTCGTTCGACCTCGCCTATCATTCCGTGCCATGCCGGACGAATGCGCTCGGCGTAAAAGGCGCCGGTGAATCCGGTACGATCGGCGCCCTGCCCGCGGTCTCGAACGCCGTCATGAACGCACTACGGCAAGTCGGCGTGCAATCCTTCGAGATGCCGGCGTCGCCCGAGCGAATTTGGCGGGCGTTGCAGCACGCTGCACGGTAGCCGCACTGTTTTCTCCGCGACTCAGTCCCTAACGAACCGCCTCCGCCTCGACCGGCCATGCATTCAAGTGGTCAAAAATAGGGACGCATTCTCCTTCATAGGAAAAAATAAATATTCGTCGGCCGGAATTAAGACAATATTTAGGCAAATACCGTATTTCGCAATATGAGACGGATCTTTCTGATATCAAAGTCTCTGGGAATATTTGGGAAACACGGTGGGGCTATGAAACGTATCCTGCTAGCGATGGCGCTGATGCCTTTGATCAGCGGACCCGGTTTTGCGGAATTCGATACCGGCCGCGACGCATTCATCCGCGGCGATTTCGCGGCGGCCTATCGTGAATTTCTGCCGCCGGCCACCGCAGGCGACGCAAAATCGAGTATCGGTCTCGGGTTGCTGCATGCCCGCGGTTTGGGCGTTCCGAAGAATATGGTTCAAGCCCATTCCTGGTTCGACCGGGCCGTTCGAAATTCAAAGGACGGGAATTCGGTCGTCCGCATTCTGGCGAAAACGAACCGCGACTTCCTGGCAAAACGGATGTCGACCGAGCAATTGGCGGAAGCGAAATTCAACGATGCGGCGATTTCAGCGTCGAAGGACGCTGCGCTGTCGCTGGTCGGCGGTTTCGCCCCGGTCTATGGCGGAAGGTCGGGCAAACGCCCCGCCGCGGCGCGAACTCGATCAACGGATACACGCCGCCAACCCCGAACCCTGTCGAACGGACGCATCGTCCGGATCCAGCTCACCGCACTTCGGGAGGCAAACGACAAGGCGGTCTTAAGCGCCTGGTCCCGGCTATCACGCCAGCATGTCCAATTGAACGGCTTGAAGGCGACCGTCAGCGAAGTCGACCTGGGATCGAAAGGCGTCTTCCGGCGTCTCCGGGCGGGTCCGTTTGAGAGCCGCGCGGCTGCGCGCAGCACCTGTCAGGCGTTACAAGCGGCAAACCAGAAATGTTTCGTGGTGAAGAACTGAGCCCCTGCCTCGGCTACGACTAACCGCGCGTAACCGGAAGACAGGCCTGCTTCTTGCTCTTCAAGCTGGCACACATCGCACGCGCGTCCTTCAACGTTTCAAACCGTCCGGTCTGAACGCGATAGAAGGTGCCGCGCCCGGCGATCGTGCGCTTCTCGACAACCAGCTCACGCCCGGCGAATACCTTCGGGAAGGACTTCTTCAGGCGGGCCCATTCGGCTTCCGCCCGCTTCTGTGACTTCACCGACGACAATTGAATGAGGAACTTTCCGCTACTCTTGCTCGACGCGGCCGCCGGTTTTTTCGGCGGCGTCAGCGCGGCGGTCTTCGATTGCTTCGGGATTTGAGCGGTCGCCGACGGTTTTGCGGCACCAGCTTTCGGCTTGGCCACCGGACTCGTCTGCGGCGGATCGGGCCGAACCAGAGCCGGCGCCAACACACGCAGGTTCGGAACCTTCTTGGCTGGTTTCGCCGCTGCGGCCGGCTTCTGCGCAGATGGCAGTTTCGGCGCAGTCAGAACCGGTGGCGGCTGGACATCGGGCACTTTCGGCGATTCCGCGGGCACGGCGGCGGCCCCAGCTTTCGCGGCCGGTTCGACAACGGATTTCGCCGCCGACTCCACCGGTTTCTCAGGCGACACAACGGCAACTTTGCTGTCCGCCCCGGATGTGCCTTGACCGGTCGATGACTCTTTGCCGTCGGCCTTCGCCGGTGTAGCGGATTTAGCGTCGCCGGTACCGGACGACGGTGTCACGGATTTCAACGCATCCGACCCGGTCGGTGCCGATTCCGGCGCCTTCGCTGTGACGGTCGGCGCGTCGGGCGCCTTCAATGCTGGCGATGCCGGCGGTTTCAGGGTCTCGATCTCGATGCCCGACGCGGACTTTTGGTCTACCGCAACAGGCGGAGTATCCGGTTTCGGTTCTGGCGTCGCCGTGGCTTTCGCCTTGCCGCCGGTGGTAATCGCCGTCTCACCGGATTTGGTTCCGGACTCGCCGAAACCTGGTGCCGCGATCGGCGGCGCGGCAGGGATAGCGGCCGTACCGGACGGTGTTGCGGACGGCTCCGGTGTTGGAGCCGGCGTTTCGCTGGATGCCGGTTCGCTGGTGCCGCTCGGTTTTGCACTATCTACGGCCGGTTGACTGGGCACCGACTTATCCGTGCTGCCGGCGCTCGCCACTGATTCGGTCGGCGGCGTCTGTTCGGCTACCTGCGGAGTGTCCTTATCGACAAACCATCCACCGGCATACAAGACGATCGCAACGATCCCGGTCAGAGCCGCCATGATGTAGACGAAGCGCAGTAACCGGGCGTCACGCGCGGCCTCACGCTCAGCATCGGCTGCAGCGGCGATGGATGCATCAACCGGCTCTTCGTCGGTTAACGCGCTGGGCATTATAGGCGGCGGGACCGCGTCCTGCAGTTCCGGCGTCACTGCGGCGGCAGTGATTGTTGAGGTATCGGTATTGTCAGACGCTAGAGTGCTCTTGGAAGCAGACGAGTCCGCCTCGATATCGGTATCGGCCCTGGAATTAGCCTCGGTATCAAAGGACTCCGACCGCACTTCAGGCGTCTGCGATCCCAAGTTCGACAAATCCAACGCGGATTCCGGTATTGGGTCTGATGTTGGTTCGGTAATGGGCGGGTCGCCGGCCTGTATGCCCTCGGGCAACGTAAAACCGCCGGATGTGGTTTCCGGATCGGAAGAACGGGGCTCCGCGGCGGCGTCCTGGTCACCCAGCGGCAGCCGGCCGAACCCTTCCATCGATTGCCCGTTGCCATTTCCGGCCGATTCCGAGAGATCAGCCGTTTGTTCAATATTCGTCGGTGTCGATTCAGTGCTCGAAGAGTCAGTGCTTTTACCGCTTGCTTCGGCGATCGAATACGGCGTTTCCGCTGGTTCAGCCTCGCCTTTACGGGCAAGCAATGAACTCGTCAGCGACGCCGGTTTACTCTTCTTGGTCAATTGGAATCCTGCCTTTGAACGTGACCGATCTCGGTCGAGTCATTGGCCGCCTTGATGGTGCCGTCGGCACCAACGGGCGTGGCTCGCATATTACGCTCCAATCGCCCTTTAATATACTCCCAAAGCTTCGCTATTTCCTCGGCGGAACGCGACGTGTCGGACAGCTCCATTACCGTCCGTCCATCGATCATGCTCGCAGCGAAATCGACCCGCTGATGGATGATTGACGGTGCCAGGGTGCCATGTTGCGACAGCGCAATCGCCGCTTCAGACGTAATCCTCGCGCGCGGCGTCGCACCGTTGACCACGAACACCAATGGCTTGTCCAAAGCTTCCACGAGTTCAACCGTTCGGCCAACGGACCGAAGATCATGCGGACTGGGCCGGGTCGGGATCAAAACCATATCCGCCACCCGAATGACGTCGGAGATCGTCGAAGTAATCGCCGGCGGCGTATCCACGATCAGGAGATCGATCCCCAGATCGCGAAGCTGTTCGATATCCTGTTCAAGACGTTGCGTGGACGTGTGAACGAAAACCGGAGTCGGCTGCTCGCGCTCGTTCCACCAATCGGCCAAGCTTCCTTGGGGATCGGCATCAATCAACGCGACAGATCCCGCCCCCGCCCGTTCTGCTTGAACCGCGATATGCCCCGCGAGCGTGGTCTTCCCAGAGCCACCCTTCTGCGAGGCAACTGCCACCACGCGCATTCCCGTCTCCCTGTTTGCCGGATACGCCCCTGTTTGAGGGACTTCAAATCTCGATTTATTGGATGACCAGAGCATCACACGACTTGATTACAACTCATTGAGCGACGGAATCACTTTGGACGCGGGACTAAGCAACGTAAACCGTTGACCTCGCCCGAAATACGTATCGCAAGGACGACATGAGAGCAGCGTCAACATGATAGGTCAACACTTAGTGTGCCTTGGTGCTCCAACCTACTCCATTTTGATTTATTAACCCTTAACATACGTTAGGGTTTGTGGCGAAAGTATGGTCGTTCTTCAGTGCATCTAAGTACCCTAAAACAACCAAATAACGCACCCAAATTGGGCGCCGCAAGCCGGAAAACACGCGACTCGCATACGGGAACTCCGACGGCTGACGGGTCCGGCCCAAGATGTTTTGCTAAATACGGTTGTAGGTGGGCCGAATTGTTACTCCTCGTGCCTTCCCGACAGGCCGGGCGGCGGTGATATCGGCATAGCGACCCCATTTGCGGGCGTCGATTCCCCAACCACGTATGAAGCTGCCTCGCTACGAACGAAGTGAGCGGCCGGGCGGCGCTACAGATGTAGGCAAGCCCGACAAAACCACGCGGAATAGGACTTGGTTCCCGCTATTTCGCCCTGTTGTCCCGCCCAAAACCAGCACCCTCGCCCGCAAGGAGTATACGCCCAGATCACAAGTACAGGGTGGTCTACATCTTTTTTACTAAATACTTATCGCATTTTACGGGTTTCCCGCCCGCACCCATAATCCTATGAAACATAAAGGCAAAGCGCACCGCACCAAACCGGCGGGCGTTGATTTTGACCCGGAAAACCGGGCTTCTTGCCGCCAAAAATACTGAACGAGTGCATTTCGGAGAGCGACGATGGATCACGCATCGACAAGATCAATTTCGTTCCGGCTTCTCGGGGCCGTCGTCGGCGTACTGATAGTGGTGCTCGGCATTCTGGACGTCGTATCGACAAACCTCGTCCTCGCCGCGGGCGGTAAGGAAATGAACCCCATCGTCGCCTGGACTATGGAGCATCTCGATGCGTGGTGGCACATGCCGAAGATTCTGATCCACGTCGTTGCCGGCATGCTCGTCTATCACATGCTTTACACGCGGTTCACCACGGCCTTGGCGCTGATGCTCGTATTTCTCTATGCCGTTGTCGTACATCACAATTTTTCACTGGTCCTTTAATTGCCCTTTTCTCATTTAGGAGCTGATTCAATGCTTCCGCATTTCGCATTCGGACTTCTAGCAGCGATTCTCGCCGCGATCATGGCAACCAGCATCGCGCGACGCCGCTACCGCAATCCGGCCGCGGCCTATGCGGTGGCCGCGCTGTTCCTAAATGGCATCATTTACATCGCGCTCTTGCAGACCGCGCTGCTGCATCTGCGGCCGGAAACGTTCGGTGCAGGCAATATCCAGCCAGCAACGCTATATATCGCCTATTCCGGGGCCTGCGCGGCGGGATCCATTCTCGTCACCGTGTTGCTCGTGAGCGCCTTTACGGCTGTCGGAGGGCCAGCACCCAGCGAAACCGGCCGCGCAACCCCATACGCCCGCGTGGCGCTGCTTGTGGCGGTGATCACCATCATCGCAGCCCCGTTCCTGGTGCAAAATCAGCTCACCATCGGCCGCGCAGCCGCCGCCAACAACGCGGAAATCGCCGCATTGCGGACGAGCTACAAGGCCGGCCTCGACCGCCTGGTGAAGCTCGGCGTGGTCCGACGGATTGAAGTGGACGACGATATTGTCACCCACTATGTGTCCGAACCGCTCTTCGAACTCGGCCCGCAGCGCTTAGCCGAATACGCGCGCGCTTCGATGATCTACCAGAGTTACATGTCAGGGCAGTCGCCGAAACCGGTGGTCCTGAGGAATGCAAAGACCGCCGGTAAGATCGGGACCTATCGGACAGATGGCGTGTTCGTGTTGGAATCGAAATTCACAACCCAGTGAACATTATTCAGAGTTTATTTTCCTTGTTATAACATAGTTCTATAATGATAAATTAATTCATTAACTTAAATATTTTCAATAACTATCTATTTTATAATAATTCAAAAAATTTCCTATTGGCGCCAACAGTGCCGGCAGGCCGCAAATTCATGGTAAACGATGCAGTCGGTTTGCCCAGAAAAATGCCGCAATCCAGCCGGTCATTTACCATAAATCACAAGCATTTAAATCAAAACTTTTACCGTTCCTTAAGGATTCCCCGGCACTGTTAATCGATGGTGCATATGC
>JAJFJD010000018.1 GCA_021774335.1 Alphaproteobacteria bacterium | reverse complement strand
GTCATCCGCCTGCTTCAATACGAACGCGATCTGCTGCTCCGAAAATCTCGACTTCTTCATCGTCTTTCCCCGCTAATGCCAGCCAAAACATTACGAGAAAATTCTCACCTCAAGCGGTCCAAGTTTTGGGGATCAGGTCAGCTCCGGTTCCGACGACCTAATTGGGGGTGATGGAAACGATGAACTGATAGGGGGTAGCGGCTGGGATGATCTTGACGGCGGCGCCGGCAACGACCTTCTCGATGGTGGCGATGGTATCGACGACCTGGAAGGTGGGGAAGGCAACGACACGCTTCTGGGCGGCGACGATCGGGATGATCTGAACGGCGGTGCCGGTGAGGACACCTTGGACGGTGGCGACGACCGCGATACGATCAACGGTGGAACCGGCGATGATATTTTGACCGGCGGCGAAGATCGCGACACCTTCATTTTTGCACCGGGAGACGGGAACGACACGATTACGGATTTCGATGTCGGGTCCAGCCAATGGTTCCGGCAATACTTCACCGGCGATCGCATCGACGTTCGCGCTTATGACTTTGGCGGTGACGACGATGTGTTGGCACTGGCTACACAGGATGGCGACGACACCATCATTCAGCTATCCGAGAGCGACAGCATTCGCCTAGTGGGCGTTGACGTAGATGATCTCGACACGTTCGATTTCTATACATGACTGATTTGACACGTCGGTCTTGAAGAAATTCCGGACCAATTCACGCCTAGTTGATGTTTTTTTCGCGCGCGCATTCTTGCCTTCTCACAATCATGCTCGCTATCCGTCCATTGGGGACATATGCGCGTGTTGACCACCGGAGGTGTCCCAATTCCGTTATAAGGAACCGCATTTCCGCGACGATAGGTTCCGGACAAGATTAGACATCTGATCGTGTTATTCCAAAACTCGCCATCCAACTAGAGCTTGCGTTATCAACGAAATTTGTAGAGGGCGATAGTTTGTGGCGACAGGTGTAATTTCGGTGTAAGCGTGCACAGATGTTTCGGGTGTGTTCCAGAACATCATGGCATGAGCGGATTTGGTCCTACTTGCTAAAATATATTTAGTACAATGTCTTAGGAGCAATTGAGAAGCAGATAGGCAAAACGCCTGGAAGACTGAAAATCCGCGTGTCGGCTGTTCGAGTCAGCCCCTGGGCACCATTTTTCCCTCGTTTAAGCGAATCGTCGATCAAACCGGGCTTTGATCGTGCCGTCTTGGCTGCAATCGTTGGTGCGGCGGCGGTGGAACTCCTAAGTTTCCGGAAAGTAACAGGCCGCGTGATGTCCGGATCCTCGTTCGTCCGTCAGGGCCGGCGCGGCCCCGGCGCATTCGCCTACGGCCTTCCAGCATCGTGTGCGGAACCGGCAGCCCGACGGCGGGTTGGCCGGGCTGGGCACTTCGCCTTCGAGCAGAATGCGTTGCCGCGCTCCGGTACCGGAGAAATCGACGGACGGCTGTGCCGACAACAATGCCTTGGTATAGGGGTGGCGCGGTTTGCTGTAGACCTGCTGCTTGCTGCCGAGTTCGACGATCCTTCCGAGATACATCACCGCGACGCGGTGCGACATGTGACGCACCACCGAAAGATCGTGGGCGATGAAGATATAGGCGATGCCGAATTTCTGCTGGATTTCCTCCAGCAGGTTCACCACTTGCGCCTGGACGGAAACATCGAGCGCGGAAACCGGTTCGTCGCAGATGATGATCTCCGGATTAAGCGCCATCGCGCGGGCAATGCCGATCCGTTGCCGTTGTCCGCCCGAAAACTCATGTGGGTAGCGTTCAGCATGTTCGCGGCGCAGGCCGACACTCTGCAGCAACGCGCGCACCCGGTCCGGCCATTCGCCCCGGGGCAGGACATCGCGGTGGATCACCCACGGTTCGCTGACGATCTGTTCCACGCTTAGACGGGGGTTCAGTGAGGCATAAGGATCTTGGAAGATCACCTGTATCCGGCGGCGGATATCCTTCAGGTCCCGTTCGTTTGCGCCGAAGATGTCTTGGCCATGAAACAATGCCCGGCCGGCGGTCGGTTCTTCGAGTCGCAGGAGGGTGCGCGCGACGGTCGACTTCCCACAGCCGCTTTCGCCGACAAGGCCCAGGGTTTCGCCACGGTGCAACGTGAAATTGACGTCGTCCACCGCCTGAATGGTCGCGGTCTCGCGGCCGAATGAAAACCCGCCGCCGAGGTGGAAATGCTTCACCAGGCCCTGAACGTCGAGGATGGGGTCATCCTTGGCGGGGTCGGTTACTGTCCGTTCAGTTGCCATCGAACACCCTTTCCGCGTGATGGCATTCCGACCAACGGCCCGGGCCAATGGCGACCGCTGTCGGTTTGGCGGTGCGGCATTCATCGGTCGCGAAGGCGCAGCGGGGATGGAAAGCGCATCCGGCCGGCACCGCCGCCATGTCCGGTGGGGAACCGAGGATGGGCTGCAATGCGCCGCCGTCGTCTTGCAGGCGCGGCATCGAGTTGAGCAAGGCGAGCGTGTAGGGATGGGCGGGCGCCCGCAGGACATCGCGCACCTTGCCGCTTTCCACCACCCTGCCGGCATACATGACCGCGACGCTTTCAGCGACATCTGCGACCACGCCCAGATCGTGGGTGATGAGCACGATAGCCATACCGAGTTCCTGCTGTAGGTCCTGCAGCAACTCCATAATTTGAGCTTGAACGGTGACGTCGAGCGCCGTCGTCGGTTCGTCCGCGATGAGCAAATCCGGGCCGAGGGCGATCGCCATGGCGATCATCACGCGCTGCCGCATGCCACCCGAGAATTGATGCGGGTAGTCGTGGGCCCTGTTGGCGGCGTCGGGAATGCCGACCCGGGCCAGCAGTTCGACGGCGCGCGCTTCCGCGTTCTTGCGGTTGCTCTCGCCATGGACGCGAAACAGCTCGCCGATTTGCCAGCCGACTTTGAACACAGGATTCAATGAGGCGAGGGCGTCCTGGAAAACCATGGCGACTTCGCGGCCACAGCGCCGTCGCCATTCGTCGAGCGGCATCTCCAGAACGTCGTCATTCTTGAACCGGATGGTCCCGCCGGTGATATAGGCGGGCGGGCATTGCAGCAGGCGCATGACCGCGGATGCGGTTACGCTTTTTCCGGATCCGCTTTCGCCCAGGATAGCCGCCGTTTCGCCGGGCGCTACCTGGAACCGCACGCCGTTTACCGCATGCACCGTCTCGCGGCCGCTGCGGAATTCGATCTTGAGGTCGTCGATGTCGAGCAAGGCGGTGTCAGTCATCGGCCTTCCTCGAAATTTCGAGACGCCAGCGTTGCTCGGGATCGGTCACGATGCGAAGCCAGTTCGACAACAGATTGGCCGACAGTGTCGCGAACATGATCGCGAGACCGGGGAAGAACGCGAGCCACCATGCCTGGCTGAGGTAGTTGCGTCCTTGCGCCACCATCAATCCCCAGGTGATGTCGGGCGGCTGGATGCCGATACCCAGAAAGCTGAGCCCCGACTCTGCAAGCATGACGATCGCGAAGTCGACGGTCAGGATGGTGATCAGGGTTGGGGCGACCACCGGAACCACGTGCCGCAGCAGGATATGGGTTCGGCTGCCGCCGAGCGCGCGGGCGGCATCGACGAAGACGCGTTCGCGTATCTCCAGAACCTCGGCCCGGGTCACGCGCAGATAGGACGGGATGCGGGTGATCGCCAGCACGATGATCAGATTGCCGACGCGGGGTTCAAGCATATAAAGCACGACGACGGCGAGCAGCAGCGATGGGAAGCTCTGTATGATGTCTGACAGGCGCATGATCAGGTTGCCGACGCCGCGTCCGATATAGCCGGCGATTAGCCCCAGGAACCCGCCAACGACCATGGCGACCAGCACCGATGTCAGTGCGACGGAGATCGTATTGCGGCTGGCCACGACGAGCCGGGCCAGCACGCTGCGTCCAAGCGGGTCCGCACCCAGAATCATCGTCCAGCCCTTTTCGAACGAGCCGGGTGGGAAGTTTCGGGCGCGGAGGTTCATTGTCGTCGCTTCCTTGCCCAACAGTTCGGGGCCGATCAGAACGCATAGCGCAAGGAAGGTGAGCCACACCGCGGCGGCCAGCGCCAAGGGATCACGCGCGAGGAGCCGCCACCACGGCAGGCCGCGCCGGATCGTGACGGCTTCCTGTTCTGCGGTGGCTTGGGTCATGGGGTCATTTCGGCAGCACTATTGGTGGCGGATGCGGGGATCGAGGGCGACATAGACCAAGTCGATCACGATGTTGAGCAGGAAGATCGCTGTCGCGGTCACCATGATGGCCGCTTGGACGATCGGAAAATCGCGCTGGATCACGGAGTCGATCATCAGCTTGCCGACACCGGGCCAGCCGAATACCGTCTCGACGATCACGGCGCCATTGATCAATCCAACGGCAAGGTCGCCGGCGACGGTCACCACCGACAGGCAAGCGTTGCGCAGCGCATGGACGAATATGACGGAATGCTCGCGGACGCCTTTCGCCCGCGCGGTTTTGACATAGGCCGAGGACAACGCGCTGAGCATCGCCGCCCGCACCACCTGCACCAGCAGGCCAAACGGCCGCAGTGCGAGAACGGTGATTGGCATGATCCAATAAGGCAGGTCGCCGACACCCGACGTCGGCAGCCATCGGAAATGGACCGAGAAGATGAGAATGCCGGTGATGGCGATCCAGAAGTCGGGCGCGCTCGCTCCGGCGAGGGAGCCGATGCTGCTGATCCGGTCGAACACGCCGCCCGGCCGGTAGGCCGCCAATGCGCCGACGATGACCGCTAGCACAACGGCAATCACCATGGTGAGGCCGGCGAGCTTCAGGGTCGTTGGGTAGGCTTCGAGAACCAATTCCATCGCCGGGCGCTGTTTGCGCATGGAGTAGCCGAGGTCGCCCTGCGATACGTCTTTTAGAAAGCTCCAGAACTGTTCGATCGCCGGCCGGTCGAAGCCGTGCTTATGGGCGAATTCCTTGCGGATCTCGAGCGACGCGTCGATTGGCAGGAACAGGTTGGTGGGATCGCCGGTTAGACGCGCCAGGAAGAACACGGCCACCACAAGCCCAATCAATGCGATTGCGCTGTGCACCGATCGACGCGCCAGATAGCGACCCATACCCCTTGCCCCCCTGCGAGCAATTATTGTGGCCCAATGAAACTCAGAGGGCGACCCGATCTTTGCGGATCAGGCCGCCCTCAATTGGGTCGGGCTTAACGCCCTACTTGAAGGTTATGCCTTCAAGATGGAGTTCGCTGTTGGTCGAGATGCTCGGGGTGAAGTTGATGCGATTGCCCACCCGCGAATAGCCGACCATATGATACATCCAGACGTCCGCGACCATGTCCTCGTTGATGATGCGGAACACCTCCTGCCATGCCTTGCGGCGCTCGTCGCCCGACAGTGTCGATGCTTTATCGATCAACGCGTCGAGCTTCGGATCGCAGGTCGTGCCTTGCGCGCCCTTGCAGGCGTATTTGTTAAACACCGAGAAGACGGCGTCGCCATTGTTGTTGTCATGCTGGGCCTGCAGCAATACTGGCTTGCGGTCCTCGGCATACGGCTTGGTCAGGATGTCCAACCATTCCCCAACTTCGAGCATCCGCAGCTTCACCTTGAAGCCAACGGCCTGCAGCATCGCCATCATCGCTTCCATGGTTTCGGTCCCGTTGGGATAGATGTTGATGCGGCCGACGATTTCGATCTCCTTGTCGACCGGCACGCCTGCGGCCTTCGCCTCGGCGAACAACGCCTTGGCCTTCGCGGGATCGTAGGGGGTGACCTTTAGTTTCGGATTGTGGCCGTTGATGCTTGGCACGACGATCTGCGTCGCGTGCAGCACATCCTTCGACAGCACCGATCCGCGCAACGCTTCGCGGTCGATTGCATAGCGAAGCGCGAGGCGAACCCGCCGGTCGTTGAGCGGCGCGCGGGTCACGTCGATCCGTAGGCGTGTCGTTTCCGAGTTCGGGTAGCTGGAATCCATTTTCGGTTCGGTCGCGTCCTGCACCGCGATATTCGGCGCGATGTCCGCTTCGCCAACCTTGACCATGGCTGCGCGAACCGTCGATTCCGAGCGCCAGATATAGCGTGCACCCTCGACGACGGGCTTCTTACCCCAATATTTGTCGTTACGCTTGACGGTGATCTCCTGACCGGCGACCCACTTGTCGAAGACATACGGGCCGGTTCCGACCGGGTTCAACACAAGCTTGTCTGTCGGCGTGTTCGGTGAGGACAATGAGACCACGCCCATGCGGGTCGGGAGGATCGGCACCGGCTTGTTCGCCGAAATTTCCAACGTGTGCGAGCCCACCGCCTTGCCGACGATCTTAAGGTCGCCGAACGACTTGGTGCGGGTTTCGCAATCGAGGCCACCCGTGCCGCGGGCGCCGCCCTTGCCGGCCGTGTTCATCGTCCGTTTGATCGCCGCCGCTGCCGTCGCGGCATTGAAATCGGCGCCGTCGTGGAATTTTACGTCCTTGCGCAGTTCGAACTGCCAAGTCTTGTCGTTCACCTTTTTCCAAGAGGTTGCAAGGCGCGGCGTGATCTGCCCGTCCTTCGGATCGATCTCGGTCAGCGTCTCGACAATGTTCTGCTTCACGACACGGCCGACGGTCGACCGGTTGGAGTTGCAGCCGTCGAGCCCTTCGGGTTCTTCGGATAGGACGACGGTGACGATCTTACTTTGTGCCGTTGCCGTGCTGGCGAAGGCACCCATGCCCATCACCGCAACCGCCGCCGCGGCGTAGATCGGCCAATGGGTCACGCGGAGCGGTTTCCGCGCGCTGTAATGCGAGTCAGTCCATTTCATGTTTCGCTCCCGAAATATTGTTTAGCTTGGGTGCGAAGGGGTCATCGGTCTTTCGCCGCGTTATCGCCAGTAGGAAGTCGGCCTCACACCCTCAGTAGAAATCTCGTATCGCAAGTTCTAGGAAAAATGCTTCCCTATTACGGGTTTGGTGTCAACTTTGAGGGAACCTTCTAAGAGTAGACCTATTCGCGTCCCGCCGCTTTCTTTAACGCCGGCAGCGCCGCATTGGCCGCATTGAACACCATGGCCGCGTCGTTGGAGTAGGGCAGCCATTGCGCACCCTTGCCGAGCCAATGGGTCGCTTTCTCCACAGTATGACTGGTCAAGCCGCAGGGCGTGTCTGCCGCTTTGCAGGTCTCGAAAATCTGGTCGATCACGGCGAGTAGGTCCGGATGCTCAAGCTCCCCGGGGATACCCATATCCTGCGACAGATCATCCGGGCCGATCATGATCGCATCGACGCCGTCGACCGCGCAGATGTCGCCCAAGTTGGCGACGCCGGTCTGGCTTTCGATCATTACCACCGATAGCGTGTGCGCATTCAGATGCTTGGTCATCATATCCGTGTCGCCGGATATGTAGTCCGTATGCGGGCCGCGCAGGTTGAGCGGGCGGTGCCCCATGGGATGGAACTTGGTCGCCGCCAGGATCGTCTGGATTTGCTCCACGGTATCGATCGATGGCAGCACCAGACCCTGCGCGCCGGAGTCGAGCAAGCGCGTCAGGTCATGTGGATCGCGGGTCCCCGGCGGGCGGACGAAAGGCGTCAGCCCCGCTTCTCGTGCCGTCAGTAGGAGCGGCCCCACGGTATCGAGACCGAAATCCGTGTGTTCCATTTCGATGATGACGAAGTCGAATCCGCAGGCGGCGTATAGGGAGATGATGCGCGGATGCGGGCAAAGCGTCACCCAGGTGCCGATTGTGGGTTTGCCATCCTGCAGGATTTTGCGAACCGGGTTGGATTTGATCATGTTTTTCTCCTGATCAGAATGTGTCAGCGTGATTGTGTGCGCAGGGTCTCTGTCGCTGCGGCGTCGAGGCCCCCGTCGGACGTGGTCACGACGCCATAATCTCGTTCTGCGGCCTCGGCGGTGACAAGACCGTTCCTGACGTCGTCGGCGACTTGTGCGGCATTACGCGTCATCGGGTCGCCGTATCCGCCGCCACCCGGCATCTCGACGATCAACCGGTCCAAGGCGGGTACGACCTGAAAACCCTTGTTCCGGAGTTCCGCGCCGGAATCGAGCCGCAGTCGGCCTTTTTCACCGGAGGAACCGCCGTCGCGGCCGCGCGCCGGGAAGACCACGCGTTCGAAGCTGGCGAAGATACCGAAGGGGGCGTCTTCGCGGTTCGTCAGTTCCATGGTCTGGCCGAGGCCGCCGCGTTGGGCGCCCGCACCGCCTGAATCGGTCCGGTAATCCTTGCGCCAGATCACGATCGGGGTAATTGCCTCGGTGATCTCAACCGGCACGTTACGCACGCCGCTGGGGAAGGGCGTGGCGGACAGGCCGTCCTGCCTGGGCCGCGCCCCTGCGCCGCCGCTGTGGAAACTGGTGACCATGAAGGCAGTCGATCCGTCGCCGCCGCTGCTGGTGATGCCGTGTCCGGCGCCAAGTTTGAGGTTCCAAAGGTTCGAGGTGCCTTCCGCCGGCACGCGTTCGGGCATCGCCTGATGGATCGCACCGAACACCACGTCGGGCAGCATGTGGCCGATTGTCGAGCGGGCGACGACGGCGCAGGGATGCGGCGCGTTGACGATGGTGTTGTCCGGCGCGGTGACCTTGATCGAATCGAGCGATCCGGCGTTGTTCGGCACGCGCGGGGCGACGATGCAGCGGACGCCGAAGGCGGTGTAG
Organism: Alphaproteobacteria bacterium; assembly: GCA_021774335.1. GTDB lineage: Bacteria > Pseudomonadota > Alphaproteobacteria > UBA8366 > UBA8366 > JAJFJD01. The sequence continues at coordinate 31,690 of JAJFJD010000018.1, read as the reverse complement.
GCTTCGGTGTAGCACATGGGACAGTTGATCCCGCGGTCGGACGTGCCCGACGTCCCATCGAAATCGACCCGGATTTCCGTCTCGTCGATGGTGACGGCCGCGCACAGGTCGATCGGCTCTTCGTAGCCGTCGATCCGCATGCTGCTGTGCCAGGTGCCTTTCGGCAGTTTGGCGATGGCTTCGTTCATCGCGATGCGGCTTTGCTCGATGATATACACGCCCAACTCGTCCAACGCGTCGAGACCGTATTCTTCCATCATGGCAAGCAAGCGCCGGCTGCCGGTTTCGTTACAGGCGACCAGGGCGTAGATGTCGCCTTCGACCTGCACCGGTTCGCGGACGTTGGCGCGGATCAGAGTCAGCAGCCATTCGTCCATCTCGCCGGCGCGGGCCAGGGGCATGATCGGGATGAACAGGCCTTCGTGATAGACCTGTTTGCCGTCCGGCGCGAGGCCAATGCCGCCGATATCCACCAGATGGCTGGTACAGGCAAACAGCGCGACCGGCTTGCCGTCCTTGAAGGTGGGCGACACTACCGTTAGATCGTGCAGATGTCCGGTGCCCTTCCAGGGGTCGTTGGTGACGTAGGCGTCGCCCTCTTTCATCTTGTCGGCAGGAAATACCTTGAGGAAATGAACTACCGCGCGGGCCATCGAATTCACATGGCCAGGGGTACCGGTCACCGCCTGCGCGAGCATTTTGCCGTCGCAATCGAAGACGCCGGCGGACACGTCGCCTGCCTCGCGGGTCGAGGTGCTGAACGCGGTGCGCACGAGTGTCTGAGCCTGTTCCTCGACGACGGAGATCAGGCGGGTCCACATCACCTCGTGACGGATTTCATGTAAGCGATTTTCAGTCATCGGGGCTGCGCCTCCCGCGTTATGACGATTTGGCTGAGCTGGTTCACGGCGGCGTTGAAACCGTTCGGCACGAATGTCGATGTTTCGTCTTCCACGATGATGGCCGGCGAGGAGACCCTTGCGCCCGGGCGAAGGGCATCGCGATGGAAGATCGCCGCTTCGACCATGACGCCACTGTCGACATCGAGTACTGATCTCGTGCCGTCCGGGCTGGGGTCGTATTGCTCGTCGGGCGGATCGACCGCTTCCGGCAACGGTCGGTCTGTGGCGAGTGACAGGGTCCAACTGAGGATTTCGATTTCGAGGTTGGGAATAACGCGCGAATAAAGCGAGCGGTATTCGCGGTCGAATGCCGCTTCGAAGATCGCCGCGTCTTTCGGTCCGTATTCGCGTACGGGCAGAGTGACCGCAATCTCGTGGCCTTGGCCGCGATAGCGCATGAAGACCGTTCGCACTTCGGCGAGTGCCTCGTCCGGTGCGCCCATGCGGACCACGGTCTCCGCCTCGGTGCGCATCTCGCGGAACAAATCGTTGACGAAGGTTGTGTCGAATTGCGGTAGCGGCATGAACCGCGTGCGCACGACCTCGTAGCCGATCGGTGCGCGGAGGAATCCGACGGCCGACCCGACGCCGGCACCCTCCGGCACGATGATCCGATCGACGCCGAGTTTGCCCGCGAGGCGCGCGGCATGCAGCGGCGCGGCCCCCCCGAACGCGATCAGCGTGCGGTCCGAGGTTTCCTTGCCGTTTTCGATGGCGTGGACGCGGGCTGCATTGGCCATGTTCTCGGTGACGATCTCGGAGATGCCCGCGGCGGCGATTTCGGTCGTCATATCTCGGGGGCCGCCCACCACCCGATCGACGGCCTCTTTGGATCGCGCGGGATCGATCGTCACCTTGCCGCCGGCGAATTTTGCGGGGTCGATCTTGCCCATCGCCACGTCGGCGTCGGTGACGGTCGGCTCTTCGCCGCCACGCGCATAGGCGGCCGGGCCCGGGTCCGATCCGGCGCTTTCCGGGCCGACGGTGATGCGCTGCAATTCGTCGAGCGAGGCGATCGAGCCGCCGCCGGCGCCGATCTCGACCATGTCGATCACCGGGATGCGGATTGGTAGCCCGCTGCCCTTCAGAAAGCGGTACATGCGCGCCACTTCGAAGTGGCGGGAAAGCTGCGGCCGGTAGTCGTCGATCAAGGTGATCTTCGCGGTCGTACCGCCCATGTCGAAGGAGAGCGCCTTTCCGATGTTGTTCTCGGCGGCAATGTTGAGCGCCAGGATCGCGCCGCCGGCCGGCCCGGATTCGACCAGGCGGATCGGAAAGGTCATGGCGGTCTCCACCGTCGTGACGCCGCCGCTCGACATCATCAGCAACAGCGGGCAGGCGACCCCAATGTCCTTCAAACCGGAGCGCAGTCGGTCGAGATAGCCGGCCATCATCGGCTGGACGTAGGCGTTGGCGCAAGCGGTCGAAGTGCGTTCGTATTCGCGGATTTCCGGGCAAACCTCGCAAGACAAGGTGATGGCAACGTCGGGCAGGGCAGCGGTGAGGATGTCGCGTACGCGAATTTCGTGGTCGGTGTTCACATAGCTATGCAGCAGGCATACCGCGACGGCGTCGACGTCCTGTTCCTGCAACACGGGCACCAGCGCAGTGACTGCGTCTTCGTCCAATTCGCGCAGGACGGTTCCGTCCGCGGCAATCCGTTCGGGGACGACGTGTCGCCGGTAGCGGGGCACCAACGGGGTCGGCCGCTCCATGTAGACGTCGTATTGCTCGAACCGGTGCTCGTAGGCGATTTCGACTGAGTCCCGGAAGCCATCGGTCGTCACCAGGGCAGTGCGCGCGCCCTTGCGTTCGATCAGCGCATTGGTGGCGAGCGTCGTGCCGTGGATTGCTAATTCGAAGCTGTCCGGCGATATGCCGGACTCCGACAGGATGCGATTGACCCCGTCCAGGACGCCTTTTTCAGGAGCTTGGGGTGTCGTCAACACCTTGGTGCTGAATCGTTCGCTGCCGCTCTCCACGACGACATCGGTGAAGGTGCCACCAATATCGACCGCCAATCTGTTGCCACCACTCATTTACGCAGTTTTCCTGTCATCTGGTGTCGCGTGGACGATGTTGTGTCGTTGAATTCGGGGGTCGCCGAAGCGCTGGAAGAGGATGCACTGGGTCGGCATCCAAAGCGTTTCATGTCGTATTCAATCCCCTGGCGGATCGCCGCGCAAGGCCGGTGCGGCGTCGTCTTCGATGTCCCCGTCACCACCGTTCGCCATGTCGCCGGCATAGTGCTGCAAGTTCTCGCCCCGGGCCTGCGCGCGCTTGTACCGCCAGTAAGCGACGGCGATAAGCAGCGCAACCAGCCCAAGGCCGATCAGGTCGGTCCGCCATCCCGAGAACATGAGGAACAGCGCGGCGACCATCGAGATGCCGCGTTCCATCAAATTCAGCGGCACGATCAGCCAGCCGATACAGGTCACAGACAGGGTGAGAACGCCGATTGTCGCCGTCAGTGTCGAGAGGATGATCTGCGCCGGACCGAGATACCAAAGGAGTTCCGGTCCATAGATAAACATGTAGGGGATGATGAAAATCGGCAGGCCGATGCGGAAGGCAGTCAAGCTGGTCTTCCACGGATCCGTGTTGGCCACGGCGGCGGCGGCATAGGACGCGATCGCTACGGGTGGCGTCAACGACGACTTTGACGCGCAATAAATGATGAACATATGTGACGCAACGACGGCGATCTTGCTGGCCTCGCCCTCGGGCAGTCCGAAGGTAGCGCCGTAATGCGGTACCAGCATTTCCTCGAGCGCCGGCACGAGGAGCGTGGCCAACACGATATAAGCGCCCGATGTGGGCATGCCCATGCCGAGGAACACGGCCATCACCATGGTCAGGAACAGGGTGAGGAAGAGATATCCTCCGCCGAATTCCAGAACGATGGCGCTCATGCGCTCGCCGAGGCCGGTCAGCGAAATGACGCCGATGATGATGCCGCCGACCGCGCAGGCCACGGTGACGGGTGCAATTAGTTTGGGCGCTTCGACGGCGGCATTCCAGACGATCTTTACGAAGCGCAGGCGCATGGCGTGGTCGAGCCCGAGCGCAACTAAGGCTGTGGTGATTAACCCGCCAGACAGGGCGTTGATGACGTCGAAGCCCGGTGCCAGATACCACGCGAACGAGAGGACCGGCACAAGCGCGAACACCCACGGCCGCCGATTTTCCTCGTCGAAGATGACTACGAGGCTGGCGAGATAGATGATCGCCCAGAAAGCGGCCGTTGACGGCGTGTATCCTTCGAACAGGTAATACAACAGCGCGATGATCGCGAGCAGCAGATAGCCGCGCCGTTTGAGCACGGACCACACGGTCGGGATGTCCTCCGCCGGTAGCGGCTTCAATCCGGCGCGCCGCGCCTCCAGGTCGACCATGCCGAAACAGGCGATGAAGTAAAGCATGGCGGGAATGATTGCGACCTGCATGACGTCGACATAGGAGATGCCGATGAACTCCATCATGATGAAGGCGGCAGACCCCATGATCGGTGGGGTCAACTGACCGCCGCAGGAAGCGCACGCCTCGACACCGGCGGCGAAATGTCCGCGATAGCCGGCGCGTTTCATGGCAGGAATCGTGAAGGAACCGGTGGTAACGACATTGGCCGCCGAACTGCCCGACAGCGTGCCCATGAAGGCACTGCCGACCACGGCGGTCTTGGCCGGGCCGCCGACCTGCCGGCCGGTCAACGCCTTCGCGAGATCGGTAAAGAAATCGCCGGCGCCAGATGAAAGCAACAGTGATCCGAACAGCACGAACAGGAATACAAAACTGGCGGTGACTGCGATCGGCGTGGTCCAGATGCCGTAGGTCGTCAGATACATGTGCTCGATGGTCTGTTCGATGCTGTATCCGTTATGCCAGAACGGTCCCGACAAATAAGGGCCGATCTGGGTATAGATCAGGAAGACGCCGCCGACGATCACCAGCACCCACCCGACCGACCGGCGGGCGGCTTCGAGGATCAACAGGATCAGCGCGACGCCCATCACGATTTCCACCGGCGTCAGCGGTGTCACGTAGATCATCCGTTCGCTGATATAGACCGCGTTGATGAAAAGGTAGCCGCAGGACGCAAGCAGCACGCCGGACAGCGTCAAGTCGATGGTAAGTTGACCGCGGCGTTTGGCCGGATCATCGCTTCGCTCGGAAGCCCAAAACAAGATCAAGAGGGCAAACAGGACATGGATCGGCCGATGCACCTCGGCGACGGGTTCGCCAAGATAGCCGACCGTCAGATGGTAGGCCGACATGGCGAAGGCGACGATCGCAACCAGCCACTTCAGGCCGAATCGTTGCACCAAATTTAGCACCGAACCCGTCATCCGCACTCCCCAACGGCAGAGTCACTACGAACTTGTTCTGTGCGCGGGCAAGGCTGCACGCGCATGATCAAACTGGAATGAACGGGGCCGGCGTGCGGCCGGCCCCGTTCCCGGGTTCTTATTTCAGGTAACCCTTTTCCATGTAGTAGCGCTTTGCGCCGGGATGCAGTTCGACCGCCGGCGGCGTCGCCATGAACTCAGGCGTCACGTGTTTTACGGATGCATGCACCTTTTTGATCGTGTTCAGATTTTCCACGATCGTCTTGGTGATGAAGTAGGCTTCGTCGTCCGTTACGTTGGTATTTGTGATCAACATGGACTGTGTCGCCATCGTCGGCACCGGCTTGTCTTGGCCGCGGTACAGTTTGGCGGGCAGTTCATGTCGCACGAACCCCGAATTGACCTTTTGCACATTCGCAAGAGTCTTATCGTCAATCGGCAGGAAGGTGACGTCGATGGTTTGCGCTGCGTCGAGGAACGCCGCCGCCGGATATCCGGTGGTCGCGGTGAAGCCCACCACCTTGCGGTCCTTCAATTGGTTGGCGCCGAAGTTCTGGCCGCCGCGCGAAATCTTCAATTCCTTTTCCGACAGGCCAGCGGCTTCCAGCAAGATCTGAAACGCGAGCGTCGTGACGTTTCCGATCGGCTGTGTCGCGAAGGCCTTGCCTTTCAGATCGGCGTAGCTCTTAACGCCGGCGCCCTTCCGGACCATGACGTGCGTCGCGTTGGTCATGAACGATCCGATTGCCCGGATATTGCCGATCTTCTTCGGGAACGGCTTTTTACCTTCACGCGCCATCGGCAGCACGGCCGCCATGGTGAACCCGGTATTCGTCCGGTTGTTGGAGACGGTCACGACGTTTGAAAGTCCGCCGCCAAGTTCGGTGTTCGACTTGACGCCATTCTTCGCCATGATCTGGCTGATCGTCGCACCGACCACGCTCCAGGGCGTGCCGGGGTTTCCAACGCTGATCGTGACCTGTTTCGGTTTCTTGCCATCGGCCGCGTGCGCAAATGCCATGGGCATAAGGACTGTCAACGCGGCGGCGGTCGTGCGAGTTAGAACGTTCATATGCTTCATTCTCCTGAACTCCCTCGAAGTTTGGTTCCCCGGAAAACCCATCAATCAAAGACAGCTTAATCACCGAACTATGGAATCACCTAATTTGGAACGCAATTTGTAGCCGGAGGTCGGCACATCTAGGTTCGCCGGCAAATCACGGGTTGCAAAATACGGGTTCTCCGTCGTTGGATTTGGCCTTCGGTCAAAAACCTGCTCTCCTGTCTTTTCCCGTAACCCGCAAGAAATCGACCCGTCGCGGATTGAGATCGTCCCACCGATGACGGCGTCGACAGGATGACATGACTGACCTTTCACTCGGGATCGATATCGGTGGCACCTTTACCGATATCGTCATCTATGAGCCGGACACGGCGCGCCGGCTGATCTGGAAAGAACCGACCACGCCGGACGATCCGGCGCGGGGCGCTATTATCGGTACCAAGCGCCTTATCGATTCTTCCGGCATCGATCCGGCGACGATTGGCCGTGTGGTTCATGCAACGACGCTGTTCACGAATGCTTTGATCGAACGTAAAGGGGCCAAGACCGGTCTGATCACGACGGCGGGGTTTCGCGACGTTTTGGAAATCGCGCGCGAACGGAAATACGAACTCTACGATCTGTTCATCGAGATGCCGGAACCGCTGGTGCGGCGGTCTTGGCGGCGCGAGGTGCCGGAGCGGATGGCCGAAACCGGCGTGGTGGAGCAGCCGCTCGACGAAGCGGCACTTGCCGAACATGCTGCTGATTTAGTGGCGCAGGGCGTCGACTCGATTGCCGTCGTTTTCCTGCACTCCTACGCGAATTCCGCGCATGAGGCGGCGGCGGCGTCCTTTATCCGCAAGACCTATCCCGATATCTCGGTGTCTGCATCGCATGAGTTGGCACCGGAAATTCGTGAGTACGAGCGCAGTTCGACGACCGTCGCCAATGCCTACATCAAGCCATTGGCCGAACGATATCTCGAGAGTCTGGCACGGCAAATCCGCGAACTGGACATTCCCGGCCCGTTCTTTCTCATGCTGTCGAACGGCGGATTGACCCATATCGAGGAAGCGAAGGAGAGCCCCGTAAGGCTGCTGGAATCGGGTCCGGCCGCCGGCGCGCTGGCGGGTTCTTTCTTTGGTGCGCGCAGCAACGACAGCGAAGTCCTGGCATTCGACATGGGGGGCACGACGGCGAAATTGAGCTTGATCCGCGACGGCGACCCGTCCATTGCCTATTCCTTCGAAGCCGCGCGGACGAAACGATTTGCCGATGGCAGCGGTCTGCCCCTGAAAATTTCTACGATCGAGTTGATTGAAATCGGCGCGGGCGGCGGCTCCATTGCGGCCATCGATGAACTGGACCTGCTCAAGGTCGGGCCGCGCAGTTCGGGCGCCGTGCCAGGCCCGGCCTGCTACGGCAAGGGCGGAACCGCGCCGACGGTCACCGATGCGGATCTCCTGCTCGGTTATCTGAATGCGGAATTCTTTCTCGGTGGTGAAATGACGATTGATCTCGATGCAGCCGAGGCGTCGATGCAGCCGGTGATGGACCGGACGGGATTGAGCCTCGCCGAAGTGGCCTGGGGCATCCATGACGTGGTGTGCGAAAACATGGCCAGTGCTGCCCGGGTCGAGATTGCCCAGCGCGGCGAAGATCCGCGCGACTATGCGTTGTTGGCGACTGGCGGTGCGGGTCCGGTGCACGCGTATAATCTTGCCCGGAAACTAAACCTCCGGCGGCTCATCTGTCCGTCGGCCGCCGGCGTCGGGTCGACAATCGGCTTGCTGATGGCGCCCGCACGCGTTGACCGGGCGGCCTCGCTTGTCGGGCGGGTCGACTCGCTGGATTGGGAGCGGGCAGAAGCGCTGTTCACGTCGTTGGAAGACGATGCCAAGCAGGTGCTGCGGGAAACCGGCGCGGACCTGGACAAGCTGCAACTTCGCCGGTCGGCGGATATGCGGTATCTGGGCCAGGGGTCGGAGATTGTGGTGGCCCTTCAACCGGGACCCTATTCGGCCGATGCGGCGGATGAAATCTGCAAACGGTTCGAGGACCGGTACCGCCAACTGTTCACCCGCACGCGGCCCGGCGTGCCGATCCAGATCGTCAACTTGCGCGTCGCTTTGTCAGCACCGGTGACTGACGCCACGTTGGAAATGGGCATGGTGCGCGACGCCCAACCCGGCATGGAGAAGGGCGCCCGGCCGGTCTATTTCGCCGAGGCCGATGGCTTCGTCGATACGCCGGTCTATGATCGTTACAAGGTGCCGGCTGGATATGAAATCACCGGCCCGGCGGTGTTCGAAGAGAATGAATCGACCTTTGTTATCGGACCCGACGCCGTCTGCACCGCGGATGCTTCCGGCAATTTGATCGTTACCTTGCCTGTGGATGAGAGCTGACTGATATGTCCAAAGATGATTCCCAATTCGATTCAGTAACGCTGGAAATCCTGTGGCGGCGATTGATCTCGGCCGTGGACGAGGCGGCGGCAGCGCTGGTCCGCACGTCTTTTTCGACGCTGGTGCGTGAATCCTACGACTTTTCCTGCATCATCACGGATGAACACGGGCAGTCGCTGGTGCAGGCGACGGAGAGTATTCCCTCCTTCATCGGCACGCTGCCGGCGACGGTGAAGCATTTTATTGCCGAGTACCCGGCGGACCGTTTGCGGCCCGGCGACGTGTTGATCACGAATGACATCTACCAGGGCACCGGGCATCTGCCGGATATCACGCTGGCCAAACCGATCTTCTTCGAGGATCGGTTAATCGGCTTCGCGGCGACCACGGCACATGCCCCGGATATCGGCGGCAAGATCCGCTCGCCCGAACCGCGCGAAGTCTTCGAGGAAGGCCTTCAAATTCCCATCATGAAGTTTTTGCGGGCGGGGGAGATCGATCGCACGCTTGAGAAAATGATCCGCAAGAATGTCCGGACACCGGATCAAACCATGGGCGACCTGTGGGCGCAGGTGGTCGCGCTCGACCTGATGGAAGACCGGCTCGTGCATCTCTTGACGCAGTACGAGTTGGCGGAATTGGGGTCGTTGGCGGCAGAGATGCAAGGCCGATGCGAACGCGCCATGCGCAAGGCGATCAGCGAGCTGCCCGACGGCGTCTACCGCAGCGAGTTGATGACGGACGGCGTCGCCGATACGCCGATCTCGATCAAGATGACGCTGACGATCGATGGCGACACGATCGATATCGACTACGCCGGCACCGATCCGCAGGTCGACCGGGCGATCAACTGCGCCATGTGTTACACCTACGCGATGAGCGTGTACGGCGTGAAATGCTGTACCAGCCCAAATCTTCCCAATAACGAAGGTGCCTTTCGGCCAATCACAGTGCGCGGCCCGGACGGCTGCATTGTGAACCCCGTGTTCCCCGCATCCGGTGGGTCGCGGATGCTGATCGGCCATTATCTGCCGATGCTTGTCTTCGGTTGTCTCGGCGACGTCGTGCCCGAGCGCGTCATCGCGGCGTGCGGCTCGCCGATGTGGGGCATGAACCAGTCCGGTGTCGACGACAGCGGCAAACCCTATGCCAATATGTTCTTCTACAACGGCGGCATGGGGGCGACCTATCGGCGGGACGGCGGGACCTGTTTGAGCTGGCCGAGCAATGTGTCGTCGACCTCGGTCGAACTATCCGAGCAGATCGCGCCGCTGCGGTTCCATCACAAGAAACTGCGTCCGGATTCGGGTGGACCGGGACTGTATCGCGGCGGCCTGGGCCAGGAAATCCTGATCGAAAGCCGATCGAAAAGTCTTATCGCCGTATCATTCTTGGCGGAGCGGACGATCTTTCCTGCCTTCGGCATTCAGGGCGGCACCGCGGGCGCGACCGGGGAACTAAAAGTCAACGGCGAGAAGACCGACCCTAAACGGCAATACGTGCTGAAGCATGGCGATACGGTCCAGTTGTCGACCCCGGGCGGTGGCGGTCACGGGGAACCGGCGGGCCGGGACGATGACGTCCTGCGACATGACCTGGAAGAGGGATATGTCACTGATGGCGATATCTATCGGGCGACGTAGCCACCTCACCCATGCTGACCCAGATCAATGAAATGAACGGGAAATTGCCTTATTCGTTAGTTGAAATCGATGGGGCGCACCATGCATCTCAGATCCGAAACGACCACACGACAAAAGGGCGATTTAGCGTCGGTGCGACGGGTGAGCGCGGCGCCGGTTCAGACGAGAATTCATGTTGCAGATACAAAACTCGACGGGCCTCCGATCCGGCAAACGCGCGCGGGTCGCGATGGTTAGTACCGTGGACAGAGACACCTGTGCGGTGCTTCTTCGGAACATCGATGAGGCGTTGAATACCGCTGCCGGTGCCATGATCTCCGAGCGTCGGTTTGATGAAGTGACCGATTTGCGGACCGCGATTCGCGGGCTTTGCGAAGAGGGCCGGCTTGCCGAAGCCCGCCAGCTCGAGTCACGAGCGATGGCCATCATTCGGCAAGCCACACCATCCTAGGCCTGGTTAGAGCGACGAATTGCGCAGTTCGCCGATGGCAGACCGAATTTTGCGCCACGTTTCTGCCTGTTCCGGATCGTTTCTTTCTGCATAGTCGCGAGCCTTTTGAGCGGCTTCGCGTTCCGCATCCTTGCCGTGCGCATCAAGCAGGCGTTTTGCATAGTCGACGATTTCAGATTCACGCATCGTTTCCTCCACATAGAAGAAATGGTCCATTCTTAGACTGGTCTATTCTCGGTATGGTGGCATTGATGGGGATCAATCTGGTGGGTGTCTGGCGCCATGATCTCGGTTCTTAGTGGTCGCATCCAATTGCCGCGGTGCATCGATTAAGCCAGTATTGCCGGATGGCGCGATCCGTTTCTCCTAGTCCAGTGTCGTTGGACGATCTGCTCGACGTTCTCGGAGCGCTCGTGGTCGTGCTCGATGTGGAGGGCCGGGTCGTTCGGTTCAATCGGGCGTGTGAGGAATTGACCGGGTACCGGGAAGCCGAAGTCGCCGGGAAGCCAGTTTGGGATGTGTTGATTGCAGAGGGTGATTCTGAAGCGGTGCGCGCCGTTTTTGATGATCTGCATGAAAGTGTGCTGCCGAACAGCAATATGAACGATTGGATCACCAAGAACGGCGAGCGTCGGCGCATTGCTTGGTCCAATACAGTCTCGTTAGGAAACCAAGGCCGCGTCGAATATGTCATTGGCACGGGGATCGACATCACAGATCGCCTGGCCGTTGAGTCCGCACTTCGCCGGAACCGTACGCTCCTGCAATCGATGATCGCCACGTCGCCGGACGCGATCATAACCATCGATGAGGAAGCCAGGATCGAGTCGTTCAATACGGCGGCCGAAGAAATGTTCGGTTATATCGCGGGCGATGTCATCGGCATGAATGTAAATGTTCTCATGCCCGAACCGTATCGAGCGGAACATGATGGCTATCTGCGCCGGTACGAGGAGACAGGCGAAAAGCGGATCATCGGCATCGGGCGCGAGGTTGTCGGATTGCGCAAGGATGGCACGACTTTTCCAATTGAACTTGCGGTTGGCGAAGTCGAACTGGGTGACCAACGGCGCTTTACGGGATTTATCCGGGATATCACCAAGCGCCGAGAGGCGGAAGATCAGCTTCGAACGAGTCTGCAGCGTATCCAGGAAATCCAGGCGGAATTCACGCATGTATCGCGCCTTAGCGCGATGGGCGAGATGGCCGCGACATTGGCCCATGAATTGAACCAGCCGCTGACCGCGGTGATGAATTATGTTCAGGCCGGCCGCCGGGTCATGAAATCCGACCGGCCCGACACTCAGGAAAAGATCGAGGATGTGCTGTCGAAGGCTTCGGCCCAGGCGCACCGCGCCGGTGAAATCATCCGCCGGCTGCGGAGTTTCGTGGCGCGTGGCGAATCGGAAAAGTTGCCCGACGACATCAATGAAGTTGTTGCCGACGCCTGCGATCTGGCATTAGTGGGCGCGCGGACGGAGGGCGTTGTCTTTACCACTCAACTGGATGAAAAGCTGCCGCCGGTGATGGTCGATCGCGTGCAAATACAGCAAGTCGTGGTAAATCTGCTGCGCAACAGCATCGACGCTTTGGAAGGGCGATCCGATGCGGTGATCCAGGTGACGACCCGACAGGACGGTGATTCGGTCCGTGTGGCGGTCGCCGATAACGGGCCGGGACTTGACGAGGAAATCGCCGATAAGCTTTTTCAATCATTCAATACGAGCAAACCGGACGGGATGGGCATTGGCTTGTCGGTTAGCCGGTCGATCGTGGAAGATCATGATGGACGTATCGACGCGGCACCTTGCGAGGGCGGCGGTGTCGAGTTTTGGTTCACCTTGCCATTGGCAGAATAGCGACGAGAGCAATGGAGCAGGGCTACAGCGTTTACATTGTTGATGACGACGAGGCGGTTCGTGATTCGTTGCAGGTTCTGCTGGATGCCGTCGGATATGAAACCGAGACCTTCTCCTGCGGGCCGGACTTCCTTGATGCATGCGATGCCAGTTTCAAGGGCTGTGTCCTGCTCGACGTGCGGATGCCGAAAATGAGCGGCTTGGAAGTCCAGGGTCGATTGCAGGAAATTCGTCCCGACTTGCCAGTCATCATCATTACTGGTCATGGCGATATCGCAATGGCTGTCGGCGCAATGAAGGCGGGCGCATTGGATTTCGTTGAAAAGCCATTCCACGAAGAGACCTTGCTTGAGAGCATCGATGCCGCGCTGAAGCAAGCCGCGCAGTCCGACCGTCAGCATGCCATGAGCGCCGATGCCCAACGGAGTATCGAGCGGCTGACGCCGCGCGAACGCGACGTGCTTGAACAGCTTGTCATTGGACGTCCGAATAAGGTCATCGCTTTTGAATTGGGCTGCAGCCCCAGGACCGTGGAAATCCACCGGGCGCGGATCATGGAAAAGATGGGCGCGCGAAGTCTGTCCCATCTCGTTCGCCTATCGCTTGCCGCCGGCATCGATCCGGATACGGTGTGATGCGATGTCGCTGTCGGCCGGTTCCGCCTGAACGTACGTAACAATCCGTATAGTCGCAGATTGCCTTTGCCTTTATTGGTGAAGTGGGAGGGTTCGCCTCGTCTTATCGAGGTGTCCTATCAACCAATAAGCAATGCGCAAAAATGCCGAAGGATGGGATTCCCACAGTTTGCATCGTCGATGGTGACGATGCGGTACGCGACTCGCTCCGGTTACTTCTGGAAGCAGAGGGATTCGCAGCGCGGACCTTTACCTCCTTGCTTGGCGTATTGGAGCGTTTTCAGCCGCCCCAGAAATCTTGCCTGCTCGTAGAATTGCAGCCGCCGGTCGAGGATACGTTGGACATGCTGGCTCGATTCCGCCGGTCCTGGAGCCATCCTCAGATTATTGTCATGACTGGATACAAGGACGACGAGACCGCTGAACTCGTTAGGCACACGGGCGCGTCCGCATTGATCGAGAAGCCGTTCGATTCGGCGGAACTCCTGCGCATTATATTTCGTCTGATGCCCATGTAAGGGAAATCCCGTACGTATAAAACCGAATTTTTCCGATGACGCTTGTCGCCGACTATAGACCTATCGCAAGACCAAACATTCAACGCTAGGGGGTACGCGATGAGGCCAATAGTGATCGAAGCAAACACTCCGGTTAACGCATTTCTGCAAAGCGACGACGCCATATACGGTGCGGGACTCGACGCCTTCACAAGCATTGGCAGCTTGGGCACATATGCGCCCAAAGAGTCGCTGTTCTGGGAAGGGGACCTAGCCGAGTTTCAGTATCGGGTCGTTCGCGGCACTGTCTGTCTTTATAAGCTGCTGCCCGACGGTCGACGGCAGGTTGCCCGATTCTGCCACGTGGGCGATCTCATCGGTCTCAGCGCCCGTACCAACTATCAATATACGGCAGACGCCTTGACCGACGTCACGGTGCAGCGTATCCGCCGCGCTGAACTGGATGCGCATATGGAGGACGACCCGACGCTGCGGCGCGGCGTACTTGCGTCGATCAGCGAGGAGTTGAACGCGGCGCAGAACCAGCTTTTGTTGCTGGGCCGAAAATCGGCATCCGAGCGGGTCGCGAGTTTCCTGGTCACCATGACCGAGCAGGCGATGCGGCAAGGCGGCGATGGCCATTCAGTCTTTCTGCCTATGACCCGGGTTGATATCGCCGACTACCTTGGCCTTACCCACGAAACCGTGTGCCGTGTGTTCAGCCAGCTAAAAGCGCAAGGGATCGTTCGCTTTTCGGATCCGCATGATGTGGAAATCTCCGATGCGACGGCGCTCGCCGTTCTGGCGGACGGTGACATGGACACCCGGCTCTGCGCCTGACGCGGTTCATAGGGGCGCCGGCAGCGAAAGGTTAGTCTCTGCTGCCGATTGCCGCGCCCGCTCAAGCGGAGTCACTTACCCGCGAAATCCTTAGCGAACGGGGCGGCGGCGTTGGCCACTCGGTCGCGCAGCCAATGTTGGGCGGGATTGGACTGATGCCGCTTATGCCAATACAGCGACCAGGTAAACGCGCAGTCGGGGACCGGCAATTCGCCGAGTTGGATTCCGGGATCCTGTGCGAACCGTTCTGCGGCGCGGTGTGGCATTACCGCGATCAAATCGGTCTCCCGCACGACATGCGGCACGCTCAGCCAATGTGGCACGGTCAGGCTGATCTGCCGTCGATGTCCGTGCGTTGTTAGCCAGTTGTCGACGAACCGGTCGTCCACCGGGCTTTGCGCAACCCGGATATGTTGAACCGCAAGGAAGCACTCCAGATCGATGTCGGCGCTGATCCGCGGATGACCGGTCCGTGACAGGCATATCAGCCGGTCGTCGAAGAGCCGCTGTTCCCGGACCGCGCTGGACCCATGCAGGCCGGTGCTGATTGCCAGGTCGATGGCGCCGGACTCCAAAGCTTCGATCGTTCGGTGCGGCGAAAGGTGGACGGTTTCGACATGGACTGCCGGCGCTTCCGCCGCGATGTCGTGCGCGAGCCGGGGCAGCAGAAGAAAGGCGAGGACGTCGGATAATCGGATATGAAATGTGAGATCCGCTGTTGGCGGATCAAAGGCGTGTGGATTGTCGACCAGTCCATTGATCGCCCGGAGAATTTGATCCACGGCCGGGCCCAACTCTTCGGCGCGCTGGGTTGGTTCCATGCCGGTCGGGGTGCGCACCAGCAATTCATCCTTGAATAGGTGCCGCAGCCGGTTGAGCGCGTTGCTGACGGCGGGTTGCGTGACCCCGATATGCAATGCGGCACGGGTCACGCTTTTCTCCCGCATCAGCGCGTCGAAGATGACGAGGAGGTTCAGGTCGATCTGGCGCAGGTTCATGTCGTCTCCGGCATTGTCCTGGTTATTCCAGCAAGCTGTCGGCCAATTCCTTAAAGCTGCGAACCACGAGGTCAGGCTGGTGCGGGGTTTCGCCATACGGCCGGCCGCGCCGATCGACGAAGGCGGTTCGCATGCCATACGCCTTGGCGCCGATGCAGTCGAAGGCGTGGTTGGCGACATGCATGATCGTCGAGCGATCGGCGTCGAGCAGCCGCGCGGTTGTCGCATAGGTCTCGATATGCGGTTTGAAGTATCCGGCGTCTTCGACCGAAATCGTATGGTCGAAGGTGTAGCCGAGATACGGTTTCGCGTTCTCGAGCATGTCGCGATCGCCGTTCGACAAGATCACCAGCGTGTATCGCTCACCGAGCCGCTCCAACGCTTCGACCACATCGTCGAAGGGGCGCAACTTTTCGATCAGCGAAATGAGCCACCGCACCTCGTCCTGGCTGTAGGAGATGTTGAGCCGGTCCATGACGTAGGAAACCGCCCGGTGGCCGATTTCCCGGTAGGGCGTGTGACCGCGGTCGCACAAGGAGTCGATCATCGAATTCTCGAAATGGGTGCGCCGCCACCAGGTCACGAAACGGTGCGGCGCGCCGTCCCATCCCTTGTCGCGCAGGAACGGGGCCACGGCCTCGGCCAGGTCGGACTGCATGTCGACGATCGTGCCGTATTGGTCGAACGTTAGAATTTGGATTTCGCGGTTTAGAATGTCGTTGGCCGTGCCGGGCATTGCGGGTCTCCTCGCGGCGTTTCTCTCATGGACCCGAAGGTAGGTGAGATTTTAAGATCAATCGAATTTATATTTAATATAGTAACATTCATGTAATTTATGAATATAAATTGCGTTTGGGTTCGCCCATGCAAAAACGCCCCTGTGGTGAGACAGGGGCGTTTCCGTTGGGTGATCAGCCCAGAGGGAATATGTGATTGCTCTAGTTGAGCAGGCGAAGATTGCTCAGCTTGTTGCCGATCTCGGTGAAGACTTCATCGAGGTCGTCCGTGCCTGCGTGATAGTAGTGGGTGGGGTCCGTCGCGCAGTTCGTCAGCAGCGTTTCGAGCGATGAACTCGTCGTGCGGAACTGAATCGTATAGACGATAATCCCATCGGTTTTCATATTGGTGCAGGTCGACGCCAACCGCGTGTTCGTCGTTGCCGTCGATGTGCCGTCTTGCGGTTTGTTGTCGCCGTCCGTCATGATGATGACGGCTTTGTCCATCAGCGGCTCATTGTAGGGCTTGGGTAGGTCCGGGTTGCCCCACAATCCTGCCCAATCCGGTGACAACATCCGGAAGGCCCAGGCCGCTGCGACGTCGACGCGGGTATACCCATCGTCGTCCATGTTGCTAAGCGTCGTGTCCAACGTAGAACGCTCCGCTGTAAGCGCCAGCGCCGCCGTGGCCTCGCAGCCCTTACTCCACTGCGTGTACTGGCTGTTGAAAGCGGACGTCGCCGGTGTTGCGTCGTCGGTTTGATGGCCGGCGCGCGGGTTGGCGCAAACGCGATTGGCATTGGACGGCGTGAAGGAAACGAGGCTGGTATAGTTTTTCAAATTCACGCGGGTATCGAACGGAATTAGTCCAACCCAAAGATTGTCTACCGTTTCACGCGTGCCATACAGAACGTCCAACAATTCGCCGGTCGCATCCTCGAGGTCGTCGATGTAACCGCCCATGGATCCGGTATTGTCCAGCGCGATGATTAGTTCCAATCCCCGGGTTTGACGTAAGGCGGCGGCATTGGCGCCGATGCCCACGTCGTCGACCCCGACCACGGCCATCAGCGCGGTCGGCATGTCAGCCGTGACGTCGCCGGTCACGGTTGTCTTGTCGGCACTCAATGTGAATGTCGGCGTAACAGTCCCGATGCCCATAAAGCCGGATGGGAAATTGGCGTCAAAGAATTTCTTTCCCACCGTATTCACATCGGAATCCAACGCAGTGGCAGCCGCCGCCAGCACCGCGCCGTCGAGGGCAAAGCCGATCCGCTGCTTGAGCAGGTAGCCGCGGGCCGTATCGACCGATAGGCCGACGAAGGCCACCAGCGGCACGGCGGCCGCAGCGATCAAGGTTACGGTGCTTCCACGCTCGTTTCTGCCAATAGAACGAGCAAAATGAGAGAGCCAAACAAGAATATCCATCTGAACTACCCTAATAACGCCACCCGGCGAATATGAATTCGTACTAATTTTATCTAAAATACACTGTGTGTTTAGTCACAATTAAACAAAAATTAAGAAAAAAAGTACTATAATTAACCTTAATACTGTCGATAATGTAGAAAATATCCCTAGAATTGGTGGTTTTTACATAACGCTGTTCAAAATCGAATGGCGGTGGCCCGACGGCAGTTTCGACGATGTCGAGGAGGTGGCAGGACTTGGAACCGCCTGGGATTCGATCACTTTTCGCGTTCTGGGCTGTGGCCTATCATTCTGGCGTTGACCGGGATTCCGCGATCTGCCTAGCATGACCCCATGGCAAACAAGCTCGACATAGGGGATCGATTCCCATCGATGACCCTCAATCTGGTTGGCGGGGATACGGTTACGGTTCCCGACGACCATCGCTCGAATTACTCAATCATCCTGTTCTATCGCGGCCACTGGTGACCTTACTGCCGCCGGCAGTTAGCCGGCTTTGAAAAGCAGCTTAAGGAACTCCAGGCCCTAGATGTGAGCATCATCGCCGGTAGCGTCGATGATGAGGAAAAGGCCGGTGAAATCGCAGCCGACCTTTCTTACCCGATGGCGCATGGCGTCACGAAGGAACAGGCCGATTTGCTCGGCTCGTTCTGGGAAGACCGGCGCAGTATCATCCAACCTTCCGAATTCATCCTGGATGGGGACGGCAATGTCCTCAACCTGATGTACGCGGCGGGGCCGGTTGGCCGCATCAATGCCGATGAGGCCGTGACCTACATCACCTTCTTGGAATCCAAGAAAAGCTGATCCTTAGCGGATTGGTTCGGACGGGTATTCTGCGAATGGTTCTGGCCAATTGGGCGGCGGGGGCATTAAGGTTCGTGCATGATCAGCGAACCCAATGATTTTCTCTCGTCGCTCGACGCCCGGGCTGACTCCATCCTGGATGCCTGTTCCCAATGTGGGAAATGCGTCGAAGTATGCCCCATGCCGGGAATCGTCGGAGTCGACGCATCTGATCCCGGACAGATTGTGTCCGGTGTGTTGGATATCCTGCGTGACGGCGCCGGCCCAGCCGATTCCGAGACCTGGGCAACCGCCTGCACCAGCAGCGGTCATTGCATCGACGTGTGCAATGACGGGGTGAATCCCCGTTTCATGCTCTCCCTGGCGCGTCGTGCAATCAAGAAGCGCGAGACGGCCGAAGTGCGTCGCGACGCCGGCAAGCAGGGCTTCAAGAAGATGAGCCAGGGGGTTCGAATTCTCTCCCGGCTGCAGCTTCCGCCCGAGTTGCTGTCGCGGCTGAACCCGTCCTCGCACCCGGAGCGCGACGAGGCGCCCGACCTGATCTTCTACACCGGCTGCAACATGTTGCGGACGCCGCATATCGGCCTGTTTTGTCTCGACGTTCTTGATCGTCTCGGGGTCAGCTATGAGGTCTATGGCGGTCCGTCGAATTGCTGCGGCATCCTGCAGATGCGGCCGGGCGACGACGCCAACGCGGGACGGCAGGCCTATAAGACAATCGAGCGATTCTCGCAGACCAAGACATCGGAAGTATTGGCCTGGTGCCCGACCTGTCAGATTCAGTTCGGCGAGACGACACTGCCGAGCCATAGCGGCAACAATCCCGATTTCGATATGACGATGTTCGCGGTTTATCTGGCGCGTCGGATCGACGAACTGCGCCCGATGATGACGAGCCCGGTACCGAAAAAGGTAGCGCTGCACGAGCATCCGGGGGCGGAGGGCGTGGTGACGGCGGTCAAGGATATCCTGTCGTTGATCCCCGAGCTGGAGATCGTCGAACTGGAGATGCCGCAGGTCGGCTATATGCTGACCTCGCTCGCGTCGGTGCCGGATTTCCGGAAACAGTTGATTGCGACCGAACTGGCGGCGGCCGAAAAGGCGGGCGTCACCACGTTGGCGGGCGTCTACCATTCCGATCATCGGGAATTGTCGTCCCATGAGAATCAATGGTCGTTCGAGGTGGTGAACTTTATGGAACTGATCGGCGCGAGCATGGGGCTGCACCGTGAGGACATCTTCAAGCGTCTCAAATTGATGCAGGACGTGGATGCCATTGTCGCCGACACCAAGGATATGATCGAGCTGCACAAGCTCGACCCGGAAGAGGTGCGCGACGTCATCCTGCGTGACATCCTCGAAGACCAGATGCTGCCCCTCGACAGGACCGAGCATCCGGACCCGTTAGGGACGGGATAACGCCCTATTCCAGGGAGGATCGACATGGCAATTGCGAAGAAGGTTCCCACGATCGAAGAGGCGTCGAAGACCCACCATCCGCCCGTCATCCGGCGGCCGGGCGACTACACGCCCGAGATGGGACGTTTCGCGAACACGACGCAGATGGTGTTCCATCCGACGGAAGAGGCGCCGACGGAACCGAATGCCGGGGTGCTGACCTATTTGCCGGGCGCCAGCTTCCCTCTGCACAAGCACGATTTCGCACAAGTTTGGTATGTCCTCGACGGTGAGTGCAGTTTCGGCGAAGACACGCTACGCACCGGCGACATGGTGTATCTGCAGGATCCGCATTTCGAATATGACATGCACACCGAGAACGGCTGCAAAATCCTGTTCGTGCAGTATGAGGGGCCGACGACCGGCGGGCGGCCCGTATACGAAGGGCGCTTTAACAAGACCGAAGCGCCGAATATCGCCAAGGAAGATTTAGACCACTGACCGGCGGGCCTAGCGTCCCTGAACGACCGGGGCGCGTTTCTCGAAGAAGGCCTTGCGTGCTTCCTTGGCGTCCTCGCTGGCGAAGGCGCGGTGGATCGTCGCCAATTCGAACCGTAGATGGGTTTCCAGGTCGATCGATGTGGTCGCCTTGCCGATTGCCCGCTTCGTCAGGCGGGTGGTGATCGGCGACCATTGGGCGAGCGACTGGCAGTATTCGGCGAGCCGCGCCGGCAGGTCGTCGTCCTCGACCATTTCGCCCGCCATGCCCAGTTGGACCGCTTCCTCGCCCATGACCGTGCGGTTCTCCAGCATGAAGCGCATCGCCTGTTCGTAACCAATCGCCTGCGACAGCGACCAGCTTAATCCGCCGTCGGGCGATCCGCCGATCCGGGTGTAGCCGGCCATCATCCGCGCATTGCGGGCGACGATCCGCATATCCGCCGCCATGGCCAGCGACAGGCCCGCGCCGACCGCTGCACCATTTACGCCGGCAACCACCGGCTTGTCGCAGCGTTGGCGCAGAACGAGCAGGAAGCGGCCGACCCAGCTTATGTCGTCGAGTTGCCGGTCTTGGGGGGGCAGCGGCGACTGATCCGGATCGCGTTCCGCTGTCAGGTCGAGCCCGGCGCAGAAGGCGTTACCGCTGCCGGTGAGGGCGATGACCCAGACCGAATCATCCTTGGCCGCGTCCTCTACCGCCTTGATGATGCCCCAGGCAAGTTCGTCGCTCAGCGCGTTCATCTTGTCGGGCCGGTTGAGGGTGATGGTGCGGACGTGACCGTCCTGCTCGGTCGTAATGACGGAAGTCATGGTCGCGGTCTCCGGTTTTGAATTCAATGCAGCGGGCGCGGTGCGCCAGAATTGCCCCGACATTACGCCGCTGGGATGTCTGCGTGCAATCGGTGGTGCGCGGCATGGTCCCGGGCGATAAGATGAAGGTCAACAAATCGGCGGGACAGCATGGCGACGAGTGAATTCGATCTGGAAGTATTGAGCGGCGGCGCACCGCGCGATGGCGTGGTGGGTTGCCTTGACGCCTTCGCGGCGGCATCGGGATTGCGCACCGATCTTCAATTTGCGACTGCGCCGGTGCTGCGGAAGAAAGTGATCGACGGTGAGTGGGCAGGTGATGCCATCGTCGCGCCGCTGCCGGTGCTCGACGCCTTCGAGGGGGCTGATGCGATTCTGGCGGACCGCCGGGCACCGGTCGGGTCGATCCGCGCCGGTGTCGTGGTGCCGGTGGACGCGCCGGACCCGAAGATCGGCACGCCGGAGGAACTGCGCCAGACGCTTCTTGCGGCGGATATGGTCGTCCACAACGTCGCGTCCAGCGGAATTTATATAAAGTCGATGATCGAGGGGATGGGGCTCGCTGCCGATCTTGCGGATAAGATCGTTTGTACGCCGACCGGAACCGCAGTGATCGAGACGGTGGCGCAGAACAGCGGCGTCACGGTGATCGGCTTCGGCCAGAGTACGGAAATCCAGCGCCAGGCCCATCTGGGCGTGCGGCTGGCGGGGCCGCTGCCGGGCAAGCTGGCGAAGTCGACGACCTACGCGGCGGTGATTCGGGCCGGTGGGGACGAGGTCGTCGCCGGACAGTTTCTCGCGTTCCTGGAAACCGCCGCCGCGCGCGAAATCTTGACGGCGGCCGGGATCGAATAAGAAAGGCGCGGCGGTGGAAACCACTGCCGCGCCCCAACAGATTGGTATCTCCGCGGTCAGCTCTGCTGCGCGACATACTTGGTGTTGAGATAGGCCTCCAGGCCCTCGATGCCGCCTTCCGAGCCATGGCCACTGTGCTTGACGCCGCCGAACGGGGTTTCCGGCATCGAAATCGCCAGGCTGTTTACGCCGACCATGCCGCTTTGCAGCTTCTCGGAAACCGCCGCCGCGGTCTTGTCCGATGTGGTGAAGGCGTAGGCGGCGAGGCCGTATTCCAGGCCGTTCGCTTTCTCCATCACCTCGTCGAAATCCTTGAACCGGCTGATCGGCGCAAGGGGACCGAACGGCTCGTCATACATCACGCGCGCATCATCGGGCACGTCGGACATCACCGTCGGTTCGAAGAAGAAGCCGTTGTTGCCCATACGCTCGCCGCCGGTTTCGATCTTGGCGCCGTGGTCTCGGGCGTCCGCGACGAATTCCTGCATCGCTTCCAGACGGCGCGGGTTGGCGAGTGGACCCATCTGCATGCCTTCTTCCATGCCGTTGCCGACCTTCATGGCCTTGGCAGTTTCGGTGAAGGACTTCACGAATTTCGCGTAATGCGCGTCTTGTACGTAGAAGCGTGTCGGCGAGATGCAGACCTGGCCGGCATTCCGGTACTTGCCGCCGACCACGGCCTTCACGACCTGCTCGACATCGGTGTCGTCGAACACGATGACCGGCGAGTGGCCGCCGAGTTCCATGGTCGTCCGCTTCAAGCCTTCGGCCGCTTGCGCCATCAGCAGCTTGCCGACAGCGATCGATCCGGTGAAGGAAATTTTGCGGATGATTGGCGAGGCGATGACGTGCTTGGACACCTCAGCCGGCACGCCGAAGACCACATTGAGTACACCGTTCGGCAGGCCCGCATCCTGGAAGGCCCGGGCGAGGGCGATACAGGTGCCGGGCGTCTCTTCCGAAGCTTTGATGATACAGGAGCAGCCCGCCGCGATCGCACCCGCCATCTTTCGGATCGGCGTGACGGCTGGGAAGTTCCAGGGGGTGAAGGCGGCGACCGGGCCGACCGGCTCTTTATAGACGAACTGGCGCATGCCCGGTATCCGGCCCGGAATGATGCGGCCGTAGGTTCGCTTGCCTTCTTCGGCGTACCAGTCGGTGATGTCGGCACTGACCAACACCTCGACGTGGGCCTCGGCGAAGACTTTACCTTCCTCCAGGACGAGGGTCTCGGCGATCTGCTTCGACCGTTCCCGCATTATCGCGGCGGCTTTCTGCATGATCTTGCCACGGTCGTAGGGCGCAGTGTCGCGCCAGATCGGGAAGGCCTTCTCGGCGGCGGCCAGCGCATGATCCAGGTCTTGTGCAGACGCGTGCGGCAGGTCGGCGATGGTTTCCTCGGTCGCCGGATTGATGACCGGCTCGGTCTTGCCGTCGCTGCCGGGTCGCCATTCGCCGTCGATGAGAAGTTCAAGCTTTTCGTACATAGGGTTTTCCTTAGGTAGAGTAGGCGGCGCCGGGCCGCTGGTTTCGCCGAATCCGTATGTGTCGGTAGGGATATGGGGTTCGTGTACCGCTTCGCCGACCCTTCGAGGACAAAATAATCCCGCAACCGGCCGTTCGGTCAGGCGATGATACCTGCGGATTTCAATCGTGCAATGGCGTTGCTCTCGAGATCCAGTATTTCCGACAGAATTTCCTCGGTATGCTGGCCGAGCAGGGGCGGCGCGGTGGACGTTACCACCGGCGTATCCGAGAACTTCAAAGGACTGCCGAGCGCCTTGATCGTTCCTGCCGTGGGGTGCGGAATGTCGAGCACCATGTCGCGGTCCAACACCTCCTGGGCTGCGAACACTTCGGGGAAGCTGCGGATCGGCGCGATGGGCACGTTCGCCTCACCGAGCTTGTCGATCCAGGCATCGCGCTTTTCTTTCGCCAACGCCGCGCCGATCTCCTTATGCAGGGCGGTCTGGTTTTCGACACGGGCCGCGTTGGTTTCATAGCGGGAATCCGATGCCATGTCTGGCCTGCCGATGGCCTCGGCCATTCGTATGAACATCGCGTCATTGCCGCACAGGACCATGAGCGGCTGGTCGGCGGTGTCATAGACATAGAAAGGAACGACGCTGCCGTGTCCATTGCCGACCCGGACGGGCGGCTCGCCCGACGCTAGGAATTGTGTCGCGAGCTGGCTCATCAGAAGCAACGTGCAGTCATGCATCGACAGATCGATATGCTGGCCTTTGTCCGTTTGCTGCCGCGCCATCAAGGCGGCAAGGATCGAGATTGTCGCCCAAAGCCCGGTCGGGTAATCCGCAACGGCGCCGCCACAACGGATCGGCGTGCCCTCGGGTTCGCCGGTAACCGACATCAGCCCCGACATCGCCTGGATGACATAGTCATAGGCCGCGCGGCCCGCCATCGGACCTTCCTGGCCGAAGCCGGAAATCGAGCAATAGACCAGCTTTGGATTCACCGCCGACAGGGCGGCGTAGTCGATGCCGAGCCGTTTGGTGACACCCGGGCGGAAATTCTCGATCAGCACGTCTGACTGCGCCACCAGATCCTTCAGGATTTGCAACCCCTCGGGCTTCGACAGGTCGAGACAGATGCTGGACTTGTTGCGGTTCATCGCAAAGAAATATGCGGCCTCGCCGCCGACCGTGGGCGGTTTCCAATGGCGCGTGTCGTCGCCGTCCGGGTGTTCGACCTTGATCACTTCCGCGCCGAGATCACCAAGGATCTGGCCACAGAACGGGCCGGCGATGATGCGGCCGAGGTCGAGGACGCGGACGCCTTGCAGAATTCCAGTGCTGTTGTTCATTGGTCTTTTTGTGGTGTGTTTCGATGAGTCGGGATAGGGCTGCGATATAAACACAAAGCGTTCCGGCAGGATACGCCGCCGCGGAGGATGGAATGCGCGGAGTTGAGAATGAGTCATAAACTCAAACGATAACTCGTATCGAAAATAGCGATTTGATTTATGAAAGGTGCGCCGATTTTATATCGCATTCGATTCCCGCACGATTCCGAGGAGATCGCCTGATGTCGTCCGAGACCCAATACCTTTGGTTTTTAACGCCAGGCCCGTTGATCACGTCTTTCTCCATCAAGCAGGCGATGCTGCACGACTGGGGCTCGTACGATGCGGCGCTACCATTCGGTGAAGGGTTTCCCAGTCATCAATGCCAAGCGGGACAAAACACATGAACAACAATCTGCCCAGCCAAGCTCAAGTCGTCATTGTCGGCGGCGGCATCGTCGGATGCAGTGTCGCCTATCACCTCACCAAACTGGGTTGGAAGGACATCGTCCTGCTCGAGCAAGGGCGGCTAAGCGGCGGGACCACCTGGCATGCGGCCGGGTTGGTCGGTCAGCTTCGGGTCAATGAGGACCTGACACGGCTTATTCAGTACAGCACGCAACTCTATGAATCGCTGGAAGAGGAAACCGGTCTTGCCACCGGCTGGAAACGGTGCGGCAGCCTAGCCGTCGCGCGGACGCCGGATCGGATGACCGCATTGCGGCGGACGGTGGCGATCGCCGGTGCATATGGTGTCGAGGCGGAACTGGTTGACGCCGCTGAGGCTGCTCGGCGTTGGCCGGTGATGCGCAGCGACGATCTGCAGGGCGGCGTCTGGATTCCCGGCGACGGCAAGGCCAATCCCACCGACCTCACCCAGGCGCTCGCCAGAGGCGCGCGGCAGGGCGGTGCCAAAATCATCGAGGGTGTTCGGGTTACGGGTATCAAGACCCAAGACGGCGTGGTGCGCGGTGTGGAAACCGACGGGGGCGACATCCAAGCCGAAGTGGTCGTCAATTGCGGTGGGCAATGGGCGCGTAAGGTCGGCGCCATGTGCGGCGTCGATGTGCCACTCTATTCCTGCGAACACATGTACATCGTCACGCGTCAGATCGACGGCATAACGCCCGACCTGCCGGTCATGCGCGATTACGACGGCATGATCTATTTCAAGGAAGAGGTTGGCGGGCTGGTGATGGGCGGTTTCGAGCCGTCCGCGAAGCCATGGGGCATGGATGGAATTCCCGACGATTTCGAGTTCACGCTGTTGCCCGACGACTGGGACCAATTCGAAGTCCTCATGACGAATGCGCTGCACCGGGTTCCTGCCCTGGAAACGGTTGAAGTGCGTCAGTTTATCAACGGCCCTGAGAGCTTTACCCCGGATGCGAATTACATTTTGGGAGAAGCGCCGGGCCTTTCTGGATTCTTTGTCGGGGCCGGGTTCAACTCGATGGGGATTGCCAGCGCCGGAGGCGCCGGTATGGCTCTTGCGGAATGGATCGTAAACGGCTCGCCGACGCTTGACCTCTGGCCGGTCGATATCCGCCGCTTCGCGCCGTTCCACAACAATGAGACCTGGCTGCGCGACCGGGTTAGCGAAGTCGTCGGTATGCATTACGCGATGCCCTGGCCCAACCGGGAGCTTGAAAGCGGGCGGCCGCTCCGCACGTCGCCTTTCTATGAGCGGCTGAAGGAGAAGGGCGCGTGTTTCGGCAGCAAGATGGGCTGGGAGCGGCCAATCTGGTTTGCGGAAAACGACGCCACTCCGGAAAACGACTATTCCTATGGCCGCCAGAACTGGTTCCCAAACGTGGCGGCGGAATGCCGCGCGGTGCGGGAGGCGGTCGGCGTCTTCGATCAAACCTCTTTCTCTAAATTCCTGATGCAGGGTCGCCATGCGGAATCGGTTATGCAGACCTTGTGCGCCAATGACGTCGGCGTGACGCCGGGACGCACGGTCTATACGGGCATGTTGAATCCGAGCGGTGGATACGAAAGCGACGTCACCGTGACCCGGTTGGCCGAGGAGCAATTTCTGATCGTGTCCGGGTCGGCCCAGGCCGTACGCGATTTCGATTGGATGTCGCGCCATATCCCACCGGATGCCGATGCGTATCTGACCGACGTGACGTCGGCCTATGCGGTGCTGGGTGTCATGGGGCCGAAGTCGTGCGACCTGCTGTCGCGGATTTGCAAAACGGATTTTTCCAACGAGGCCTTTCCCTTCGCCACGATGCAGGAAATCGACATCGCTCACGCGCCGATATGGGCGGTGCGCATTACCTATGTCGGCGAACTCGGTTGGGAGCTGTATATGCCGGCTGAGTTCGGCGCCGCCGTCTATGAGGCCATCGAATCCGCGGGGGCCGACCTCGGACTTCGCGACGCCGGCTATTACGCGATGGAAAGCCTGCGTCTTGAGAAAGGGTATCGGGCGTGGAGCCACGAACTATCCCCCGACGTGACGCCGTTTGAAGCCGGACTGGCCTTTGCGCTGCGCCTCGAGAAAGAGGATGCCTTCATCGGCCGGGATGCATTGCGCGCCGCGAAAGCGGACGAACCGTCGCGGCGCCTCGTTATGTTCACCGTCGACGATCCTGACCCGGTCTTATGGGGCGGTGAGATGATTTTGCGCGATGGCGAACCGATCGGGGATATCCGGTCGGGCGCGTATGGCCATACGCTGGGTCGGTCCGTTGGAAGCGGGTTCGTCAAACGGGAGCCCGGGCAGAACAATACGGAGATGTTGTCCGGCCAATTCCAGATTGAGATCGCAGGGGAGCGTTTCGATGCGACGCCACAGTTACAGGCGCCCTATGACCCGAAGTCAAAACGGGTACGGCAATAGCGCTATGGTGCTGCGGCAATGTTTGAATGCTGCTCCGCGATGGCAATGAACGCGCCGACGGCGCCGAGACGCAGCCTGTCCTTCAGACACACAAGGTATTCGGTCATTATTAAGGGAGGATCGTCGATTGGGATGGCGGCGATGCGGCTGTCACGACCGAGTTCCGCTTCCGAGGCGACGCCGACGCCCAATCCGGCGGCGATCGCCTCATAAACGCCTTCGTGACTGCCGATCTCCATGAATTCGGTATGGGCAATACCCAAAGCGCGCGTGGCTTCGTCGAAAATACGGCGGGTGGCGGATCCGCTTTCGCGCAGGATCAGCCGCTCGTCCATAAGTTTTCTCAATGCGATGGATGGCAACCCGGACAAACGATGACCTGACGGCACGATTGTGACGATCCGGTCTCGGCTGAAGGGACGCGTTTCCAATCGAGGTTCGTTCATCGGATCCGCCATCAAGGCAATATCGGTCCGGTATTCGAGCAGGTCGTTCAGCGTCGTCCGGGCGCTGCCGGTGGCCAACGCCAGCTTCACCCCGGGATACGCCGCCGCGAAGGAAGCGATGACCGGTATGATATGCGTGGTGCTATCGGCGCCGACACGGAGGTGACCCGCATCGAGCACCTGCGCGGCGGACATCAATTCTTCCGCATTCTGCTCGAGGTCGAAAATACCCTGCGTGATTTCCAACAGGTCGCGGCCCATTTTTGTCATTTCGATGCGTTGGCCGCGCCGGTTAAACAGACGGACCTGATATCGCTCTTCCAGATCTTTCACCTGCATCGAGAGCGTCGGTTGGGTGACGCACAGTGTCGCAGCCGCGCGGGTGAAGCTGCCTTCGGTGGCGACGAAATGGAACGCGCGAAGCTGAGAATGAATCATAGGTTCAATCAATAACTCATATCAAAAATAGCGATTTGATTTATGATAGGAGCAACGATTTTATATCGCAATCGGTTCCCGCATGATTCCTAGGAGATCGCCTGATGTTGTCCGAAACCCAAGATCCTTGGCTGTTGACGCCAGGCCCGTTGACCACCTCTTTGTCGATCAAACAGGCGATGCTGCACGACTGGGGTTCCCGCGATGCGGCGTTCATCGACATGACGGCGCGTGTCCGGAATAGATTGGTCGAGCTGCTCGGTGCGGGTGACGACTATGTATGCGTCCCGTTGCAGGGAAGCGGTACCTTCGTTGTCGAGGCGGCGATCTCGACGATGTTGCCGCGCGACGGCAAGCTGCTCGTTTTGATCAATGGCGCCTACGGCCATCGAATGGTCAAGATATGTGATTATCTCGGCCGCGCCAGCGTCACGTTGGAAACGGCGGAGGACGTGCCGAGCGACGTTGCGGCATTGGATACCCTGCTGCAAGGCGACACGTCGATCACGCATGTGGCGGCGGTGCATTGCGAAACGACTTCGGGCATCCTCAATCCGATTTCTGAAATTGCCGCCTGTGTGAAGAAACATGACCGGTCGCTACTGATCGATTCCATGAGCGCGTTCGGCGCCCTGCCGCTCGATGCGGCGACGGTGCCGTTCGATGCAGTCGTCGCTTCCAGCAACAAATGTATCGAAGGCGTGCCGGGAATCGGTTTCGCGGTTTTCCGGAAATCGGCACTGGAACAATGCAAAGGAAATTGCCATTCGCTCAGCCTCGATCTCTACGATCAATGGCAAGCGCTGGAGGGGAACGGACAGTGGCGATTCACGCCGCCGACGCATGTGCTGGCCGCGTTCGATCAGGCGCTGCGGGAACACGAAGAGGAAGGTGGTGTCGATGGACGTGGCGGCCGCTATTCGAAAAATTGCCGCGCGTTGATCGACGGCATGAAGAAGATGGGTTTCGCGCCGCTTCTGTCAGACAATTTGCAAGCACCGATCATCGTGACCTTTCACATGCCCGCGGATCCGGCGTTCGACTTCGAGGAATTTTATAGGCGCGTCGGCGAAAAGGGATTCCTTCTCTATCCTGGCAAATTGACCGTGGCGCCGACATTCCGTATCGGATGCATCGGCCGTTTAGGGCTCGAACAGATCAATGCCGCGTTGGACGCCATACAAGATGTGATTAAGACGATGGGTGTTACGGAACTCGGCCCGCGGTCCGGATAGTGGCAGAAGGATAGAACGACGCGTCATCACGACGCCGGGAGACGGTAATGACAATTTCAGGACAGGCGGAGAATGACGCCGCGATTGCGCTTCCTTCGATCGTTGGTGGCGATGTGTCGGTATTCGACGTTCCGCTGCACGAGGCAACGGCGGAAAACTTGGCCGAGTTCGGGCGGTTGGAAACCTCGTTCGAGTCCGCTGCGGTGGAAATCGTAACCTGGCCTACACCGGGTTGGCGTCCGATCGATGCAGGCACTGGAACCGGCGGCGGCATTACGTCGGGTGCTTTCGAGTATTGGCGGGAAGGCGATGTATTTCGCGCGCGAAATCTCGCCGTCGATGGTGACTATATAATAGGGTGGTTTTCCGATCCCGCGCTTGCGTCGAACAATTCGATGACGCCCGATCTTTCACGCGTGCTCGTTTGCGAAGCGAATTATCACCCCGATAGCAGCCAAACTTTCTTCCCTCGGGACACAGGACCGTTCGTCGCGTTATTGGCAAAACCGGGTGAAAATATTCGTCCGGAAAATTTTATTGCATTTTTTTTCGACGGGCGATTTGGATTAACGATTAAGCCGGGTGTGTGGCATCAGCCAATGTTTCCGTTAAAGAGTCCGGCGGTTTTCGACGGCAAGCAAGGACGCGTGCACGCGTGTATCAGCTGCAACACCGTCGAAGAGTTTGGCTGTTATCTTTCGGTTCCGCTTCGGCGTTCTGAATAACAGCGACAGAATGGCGAAAATCCGCGCCTTTTAGCGACATTCCTGCGAACACGCACGATTCGCCTATCCTTGCATGGCGTAATGCCGCGCGAATGGCGACTGCCATCGTTGGGTGGACTCTGCCTCGCTCGATGCGATGGCGTTCGCATTCTCCGAAACATTAATAAAACAGCGTCTGTGTTGGACGAGTAATCGTTTAACAAAACAGGCAGCATAAAAAACCACACGCCGTGTTTTGGTAACGTTTTGGTAACGAAAACCTCTTATTGCACGGTTGCGTAACCGCGGTTATTGGCCAAATGCGACCGCGTATTAGAAGTTACTTGATCACAGCTTTATTTGTATTGCGGTTACTGGCCAAGGTGATCACCGCACTAACGAGGGAATTAAAATGCCTGTTAAATCGAAGACGCGAAAGACCACGGCGCGTAAGCGTCCGGTCCGCAAAGCTACGGCGGCGCGTCGTAAGCCTTCGGCAGCTCGTAAGTCCACCGTCCGTAAGACCACGGCGCGGAAGACCACGGCCAAGAAGACTACGGCTCGTAAACCCGCCAAGAAGACCGTTGCTCGCAAGCCCGCGAAGAAGGTCGTTCGTAAGTCGACGGCCCGTAAGCCTGCGAAGAAGACCGTTGCTCGCAAGTCGACCGCTCGCAAGACTGTGAAGCGGAAGACCGTTGCTCGCAAGCCCGCGAAGAAGGTCGTTCGTAAGTCGACGGCCCGTAAGCCTGCGAAGAAGACGGTTGCTCGCAAGTCGACCGCCCGCAAGATTGTGAAGCGGAAGCCCGCTGCTCGTAAGCCTGCGAAGAAGGTCGCCCGCAAGTCGACGGTTCGTAAGACCGTTAAGCGGAAAGCCTCAGCTCGTAAGCCCGCGAAGAAGGTCGCCCGCAAGTCGACGGTTCGTAAGACCGTTAAGCGGAAAGCCACAGCTCGTAAGCCCGCGAAGAAGGTTGCCCGCAAGTCGACGGTTCGTAAGACCGCCAAGCGGAAGCCTGCTGCTCGTAAGCCCGCGAAGAAGGTTGCCCGCAAGTCGACGGTTCGCAAGACCGTTAA
>JAJFJD010000017.1 GCA_021774335.1 Alphaproteobacteria bacterium | reverse complement strand
GCGACAAACAGCCCAAGCGCGATGACCTGAAATAGAACGCTCCGATAACGCTTCTCCGTCCAAAGCCGGCTAATGCGCATTGAATCGGCGTGTACTTCGGCGACGGACATGCGGCCTCCAGTACTATTTCGGCGATGTTTGAGAGTGCCACCGTGGGGCGTTCGCGGCAATGCGAGAACGCCCCACTGTTGGCAACGGTCTATGCCTAACGCATCGGCGGCGCGTAGAGCAGTCCGCCGTCGGTCCACTGCGCGTTCAATCCGCGCGCCAGCCCGATTGGCGTGTCCGTACCCAGGAAGGTCTCGAACACTTCGCCGTAGTTACCGACTTGCTTGATGACGTTGTAGGCCCAGTCCTGATTGAGGCCGATCATTTCATGCAGGTTGCCTTCGACACCCAGCATCCGGGCGATTTCCGGCGTGCCCGGGTTGGCCCGTGCGTCGTCGACGTTGGCTGAGGATATGCCTAGCTCTTCGGCGCCGATCATCACGTTCAGCGTCCACCGCGCAACATCCGCCCAGGCATCGTCGCCTTGGCGCACCACCGGTCCCAGCGGTTCCTTGGAGATGATCTCCGGATACACGACGTGACTGTCCGGATCTTCAAAGGTCGCCCGCGTCGCCGCCAGGCCCGATGCATCCGTTGTGTACACGTCGCAACGGTCGGCCAGGTAACTCGTCCGGGCTTCTTCGTTGGTCTCGATCGGCACTGGCTCGTACGAGATGTTATTGCTGCGGAAGAAGTCGGCCAGGTTCAACTCCGTCGTCGTGCCGGTCTGGATGCAGACTGAGGCGCCGTCGAGTTCCGTGGCACTGGCCACGCCCAGGCCCTTGCGGCCGATGAAGCCTTGGCCGTCGTAATAGTTCACCCCGACGAATGTCAGACCCAAGTCAACATCGCGGGAGAAGGTCCACGTCGTGTTACGCGACAACAAGTCGATCTCGCCGGACTTCAACGCTTCAAACCGCGTCTTACCCGTCAGGTTCGTGTAGCGCACGGCGCTGGCATCGCCGAACACCGCGGCCGCGACCGCGTTGCAATAGGCGACATCAAAGCCCTGCCAGTTACCGGCATCGTCGGTAAATGCAAAACCGGCCAGACCGGTGTTGATGCCGCACTGCATGAAGCCTTTGGCCTGCACGTCTTCCAACGTACCGGCATGGGCCGGAATCGAAGCCACGCCAGCCACAACGGCCGCTGCCGCAATACCAAGTGTCCGTTTCATATAAACCTGCTCCCTATTTATTTCATATTGAACATTGACCGTGGACAAGATGGTTGTCCACAGCTAACCCATCGAAGGGGCAGACCATCGCCGCCCCTCACGCATTCGTTATGCCAAGTTATTGTATGTATTTTCAGCATGTTGGGACACAAACTTAGATGGTTGCGGCAGATCCCCGCATCCCCTTCCAAAGTTACCCCCAAGGTAATAACCGCCCAGACGGATTACGCCCCGACGGCCCTATCGACAGTTTTTCTCATCATCGTGTGTCAAAAATAAGGACGCCGGCCCCGGCCCTTACACCACGTCAAATCAAGCTGCCAACGCCTCGTCATAGGCATCGGCCTTGAAACCGACCAACAGGTTACCGCCCGCCTCCAGCACCGGCCGCTTGATCATCGACGGATTGGCAACCATCAGCCCAATCGCCTTAGCTTGATCGAGATCCTGTTTGTCGGCGTCCGGCAATTTGCGAAACGTCGTACCCGCTTTGTTCAGCAGCTTTTCCCACCCGGCACGCTCACACCAGCCGCCAAGCTGCGCCTCGGCAACGCCGTGTTTTTTATAGTCATGAAAGTCATAAGCAACGCCATGCGCATCCAACCACGCCCGCGCCTTTTTCATCGTATCGCAATTCCTGATGCCATAGATCGTGACCGCCATCGCGTCTGTACTCCCCACTCAATAGTGAATCAGGACAAAACTACATCATCGCCGGCCGCTTGCAGACATGATCGAAGACCATGCGCTGGTCAAGGCGGCCGGCGTGCCCGTTGTTTTAGTGAGCAGAGATCTGGATCCTGTTCCACAGATTAATCATCGCAACATCTGCGGTCAGAACACCGATTTCCTCATCGGAGAAATGTTCACGCAAATCGGCCCGAATTGCGCTGAGGTCGGACGGCTTATCGAGCGACGTTAGCGCTTCGGTCCAGGCAAAGGCGGCCTTCTCAGCCGCGGTGAAATCGTCTACCTGGCGCCAGGCGATCAGTCGGTCGAGCCGCTCAGAGGTCTCTCCATCCCGACGTGCATCTTGAGTGTGCATTTTTATGCAGTAGCCGCATTGATTGATTTGAGAGGCGCGCAGCTGGACCAGGTGCTGTAAATGGCGATCAAGCTTGTGGTGCGACATCGTTTTGTGAACATCCGACAGCGCCGCCAGCACATCGGGGATCGCAGTTGCGTATTTGACGGGGCCTTGCTCGGGCATTGCTCATTCCTTTCGAGACTTACTTGGGAAACGTCAGTTTTCAGTCAATTGCGACGATGGCGTCGACTTCGAACAACATCCCATCCAGGGCCAGCCGCGGCACGGGAACCAGGGTTTGCGCGGGCGGACGGTTTTTGAACATCGCCGCCAAGTGAACATTCATCTCCGCAAGTTTCGCCTCGTCGTAGCCGACAATATAGGTCGTCAGCTTCAGGACATTTTCAGGCCGCCCACTGACAGCGGTAATCGCGTGGCCGAGATTTGCAAACGCCTGGCCCACTTGGTCTGGGAAATCCGGCGCCAACACACCAGATTTCGAGTGTCCACTCTGGCCCGCGATGAAGGCAGTGCGTTGCAGGCCTTTGACCAGGGCAACGTGGCTATAGCCGTGGTCGGTTGGGTCATAAAGCGCCTCTGGGTTGACGGTCTCGACTTCCATATTGGTCTTCCTTCGTCATGTTCTGCTGATGGATCAGATTGACGGACGGTGTTGCACGCAGGTTTGTTCCGGCCGCTACTGGCATGACGGGTGGCGGTTCTTAAATGTGACATTGATGCGCACTCAAGCTCATGAGCAGTGGAGGAGAATGTCACGTTCGGCGCTGCCCAATCGTCTCAGTGATGGAGCAGAGGAATCGCGATGAAAATGACAACCGAAAACACAAGCGAATGGATCAGCCTGTTTGAAACCGCGCGCGGTCGCCTCACGGGCTTGGCATATCGAATTTTGGGTTCCTATGCAGAGGCACAAGATGTTGCCCAAGACACGTTTGTCGCCTGGATGAGCGCCGACCGGGCGGCGATCACGGCGCCGCAATCATGGCTCACGACGGTTTGCTCGCGCAAAGCGATCGATGCGCTCCGGTCAGCGCGCGTGTCGCGCACAGACTATGTCGGTGCTTGGTTGCCTGAGCCTATTGAGAGCCGGTATTTACAAGATCAACCGATTGAGGACGACCTTGCCGAGGCCGCAACCATGGCGTTCTTGGTGGTGCTTGAAACCTTATCGCCAAAAGAGCGCGCAGCATTCGTCCTGCGCGATGTCTTTGGCCTCAGTTTCGCTGATGTCGCTCAAAGCCTAGGCGTTCACGAAGCAGCCTGCCGCAAACTCGTATCGCGGGCGCGCGCCAACATCGCCGCGCCGCAACGAGCACGCGGCGCGGCGAAGGGCGATCAAGAAGCGATGGTCAAAGCGTTCGAACACGCGATCTCGACCGGCGAGACCGACGCTCTAAAATCGCTTTTTGCCGAAGATGTCTGTCTGCGCGCCGATAGCGGCGGCAAGGTAGCCGCAATCCGTGACCCGCTCCATGGCATCGAAGACGTGGCAAAGTTTATCGGCTCGACGCTGTGCGCTGCATGGTCAGGAATTCAATTGGCGCGCCGCACAATCAATTCCGAGCAAGGGCTTGTCCTGTTCGAAAATGGCACCCCCACAGCGGTTATCAGTTTTGGCTATGACGCCAATGGCGCGGCGACAGATGTCTATATCACCCGCAATCCCGACAAGCTTCGCTGGGTGGGCTGAAGGGCGGGCGCCGTGTTGGACTGTCCTTCGAGGTCAGTCGCGATGGGTCTCGCGAACATACCCGGTCACTCCCACTCAATCGTCCCCGGCGGCTTCGACGTCACGTCATAAACCACTCGGTTGATCCCCCGCACTCGGTTGATAATCCGCGTCGCCACGTCGGCGATAAAGCTGTGCTCGAACGGATAGCTTTCCGCCGTCATGCCGTCGCTCGAGGTCACCGCCCGCAACGCACAGACGTAGTCATAGGTCCGCGCATCGCCCATCACCCCCACCGTCCGCACCGGCAACAGCACCGCGAACGCCTGCCAGATCTCGTCGTACAGCCCGGCCTCGTGGATTGCCGCCAGATAAATCGCGTCGGCCTGCCGCAGGATCGCCAGCCGCTCCGCCGTCACCTCGCCGGGACTACGGATCGCCAGCCCCGGCCCGGGGAACGGATGCCGCC